>DASRDU010000072.1:0-179241 GCA_035652435.1 Blastocatellia bacterium | reverse complement strand
CCTGAGGAACGAAAGACACTGGACCATGTTTCAGACTTTCTCCTGCTCAAACAGCCAATGACCTGATTGAGCTGCCGCCTGGGGCAAAGAGGGGAAGTCTGTCACTTTTTCAATTTGACTCCGGCATCTGCCTCATAGATGGTTCGATGAGGCCACATACTATTACATCAATTCACTGGACGAGCGTGTCGAGACGAGCCCCGGCGACGAGCAGTGGCGCGTCTTTTTTCAGATAGACAATTTCGATCAGCTCCCCGAGCCCGCCCGCAGCCGCCTGCTCGCGAGCGAGCGCGAACGCCTCTCCCGCGCCGGCCCGCGCTTCACTTTCAAAAGCCGGGAGTGGCACGACGCGACACAACCGGGCGACAAGCTGGAAGTCAGTTACCGGCCCAGCGGTGATCATCTGCTTGAGATCGTCACGGTGAAGAACCTCAAATACCCTGACGTGCCATAAGGGGCGCTGCCCGGGCGTCGGGAATGAGAGTTGCAGCGAATGTGGCGCGACAACAAGAGGAGGTCAGAGATGAAAGATATGTGCATCAACTGCGCCGGGACGGGGGAGATCGCCTGCGAACACTGCGGCGGCGTGGGGCAGGAGCCCGAAGCCAGTCTGCTTGATCAGGAATGCCACAAATGTCGTGGGACCGGTAAGGAGAACTGCCCTGAATGCCGGGGCAGCGGCCTGATCGAACTGGCCGCACTGCGCGCGGGCAGATGAATCTCGCGATCAGAAAGGAATCATCCACTGATTCTGTTCTGCGTTCTCCTGGGAGCGCAGGTATCGGGGCCTGCAGGTCTTCGGCAAACGGCACTTTCCGGAAGATTGGCAGGCCGCGATGCCGGCGCTCCCGGGGGCACGAATTGTCACTGATTCGCGTGCCCGGGCGCGCTTGTTTTCACTCTTCCCTTCAGTTCTGGGTGGCTTCCCGCTGATGCCTGATCGGTCTGACGGTGCTGGCCTGCGGGCCCTTGTCGCCCACCTCTTCGATAAAGCTGACAACCGTTCCGGGTTCCAGTTTTTCAAAGCCCCCATTCAGCACACTGTTCTGGTGGAAGTAGACTTCCGTCCCCTCGGGAGTTTCGAGGAAGCCGTAGCCCTCTTCGGGAAAGATTTTGCTCACCCGCGCGTGCGGCGGCAGCTCATGAGTTTTCACGTCGGCGCGCTGGCGGCGCGCATAATCCTTCAACTGCCGGCGCATCGCCTTGAAGGCGTCACGGATCGCGACATAAACGTCCTTGTAGGCGCCATCAATCTCCAGCTTCTTGCTCCCCCGCTCCGTCTCAGTCTGTCTGGCCGCGGTGTGAAGACTGGGTTCGTGCCTGACCACGATCTCACCGCCGGGGACGGTCAGGTCAATCCGGACATGAAAAAGCTTTCCCCTGTTCGGGTGGTAACGCGGGATTTCGACGACCACACGACAGGCCATCACGTGGTTATAAAATTCATCAAGCTTCGCGGCCTCCTCGCGAATTTTCGCTTCGACCGCGGTGGAAGATTCCATGTTACGAAACGTGACTTGTACCGGAAGTTGCATAGTTTCCTTTCTACCCAGGGAACTCACCCGCAGAGCGCCGCGCCGGCGAAGTGGGCCTCGGCCCCCGGCGTGCGCACGGCATGTTGCTTCGCAGATGGTTCTCATTGTTTTCAGGGCTTGATCGGGATGTCATGAAGACTGCTGAGAGACCGCTCGGGTGACCGGGCAAACATCCATCGCCACTTCAGTCTCTTCACCACAACTACACATCAATCACACGATGCGCCTGCGAGGCTCGCGTATCGCCTCCATACGCAGCCGGCCTGCGGGTAAGTCCGCGCATTCAGCCGGCCTGTCGGCGTCAGCTCATCATCCGGCGTTTCGCCGTTAAGATCAATGGCTCCCCGACGCCTGATCTTTCGCGGATGCGTGGTCACGCCCCCTGGCACAACCCGCCCCGGAATTTCCCCCATGGCCGCGTCGGCACCAGCTCCCGAATCAGCGCCCTGTAGGAAATATTTACAGTATTTGCCAGTCATCACCTTCCGGCTTGCAATGAGTGTGCCGATAGGAGGGCGGCCCAAGAGTGAACGGTTTTTGAGCGCATCAGGCAGGAAACGGTTTCAGCGGCCCCACAGTGATGCGGGGATTCGCGCAGGAAGGGTGGGCCTCGTCACTTTCGCGTGACTTCGGCGCAGCGGACGATCTCGACTGAACAATGTGCGTGTGAAGCGATGGTGTGCGAAACCGAGCCGGGCCACGGCCACTTCCAGCCGCGATGGCCGTACGATCAGGTTCTGGTGCGCGAACTGCACGGCGGCGCAGCCCTGCTGGAAGAGCTTCAACCGCCCGACGGTCGAAAGGTGATGGCCGTCACAGTAGCGGTCAATCGCCCGGCCCTCGATGTACTCCATGACAAAGTGCGGCAGGCCGCTTGCGGTCGAGCCACCGTCGAGCAGCCGGGCGATGCTGGCGTGATCGAGCGAGGCGAGGATCTGACGCTCGTGGCGGAAGCGTCTGCGCGGCGATCCCGAAAAAGTGCGCGCGGTTCTGCCAGTTCACCCGCTGCTGATCAATCAGGCGCAGGAAGGCCTCATGCACGAGCGCGGTGGTTTGCAGGGTGTGATCGCTCGCGGCGCAGGTAGCGCCCGGCGATCCGACGCAGCTCGTCGTAAAGCAGCGGCATCAGCCGGTCGAGCGCCGCCTGATCGCCCCTGCTCCAGTCCATCAGCATTCTGGTTACTTCGTGGGAGGAAGTTTCCATACCGTAATCTCCGGGCCGATTTTCATGTCAAGGTTAGAAGACGCCGGCAACGATGGGCAGAGAATATGCGCCCGTACGAGGCAAATCAATTTCGGTGCATGCCGCTTCGTTCTTCCGGGAGCGCCGTGATTACGCACTCGCGAGCGCGTGACCGGAAGCCCGAATTGACTCTGATGGTAAGTGATGTGATCGCTTGTGGCTTATACTTCCCGCGAAAAGGAGGCAGGTCATGGCCGCTCAGACATATTCCGTCGCACGAACGCTGGCAGTTGTGTTGCTCTCAGGCGTGCTGGCATTCCCGCAGGCCATATGGGCCTGCGCCCCCGCGCCCCGGCCGGGGCAATTTGTCAGGATCGCGGACGAGTCCGCCATCATCGTCTGGGACGAGGCCAGCCGCACGCAGCATTTCATCCGCCGCGCCACCTTCGAGACAGAGGCCCCGGATTTCGGCTTCCTGGTGCCGACGCCCACCAGACCGGAACTCAGTGAAATCAGCGGTTCTGACAATAAATTCTACCGCCTCGAAGCGCTCATGAGGCCGAAGGTGATCGAGCGATCCGAATTCGCCGGATTTGATTTCACCCCCGCCTTCGCCTGGTTTTTCTACCTGAGATCGGCGCGGGAGGGGGTGACGGCCAAGGCACCGGGAGGAGTCTGGGTGGTTAAGATGGAGCGGGTGGCGGGTTATGACGCCGTCGTTCTGGAAGCCGACAACGCGGCGGAGTTGAATCGCTGGCTCGGGCGTCACGGCTACGTGTCGAGCCCCGCGCTCGCCGACTGGTTCGTGCCTTATGTCGCGGCCCACTGGAAGATCACTGCCTTCAAAATTGCAAAGGATGCCGACTACCGCCGGGTCGCGAGTTCCGCAGTGCGGATGTCATTCACCACGGATCGCCCGTTCTTCCCGTACCGCGAACCCGCGAGCCAGCGCGAGGCAAAAGAGGCTGGCACCGAACCCAGGCTGCTGCGCGTCTTTTTTCTGAGCGGTTCTCGGGTGGAGGGAAAGCTCGGCGAGCAGGCTTCCGGCAAATGGCCGGGGCAGGTGGTCTGGGCGGATCGCATCTCTGAGGATGTCCGCGAAAGTCTCAGTGACCTCGTCCCGGTCAAAACCGAGTGGCCGAAAGACACCTGGCTCACCGTGTTTGAAGACAAGTCCTCGCCCCGCCCCGGGACGGATGAAGTCTTCTTCGCGCCGTCAGGGTCGCAGCAATCAGTCCTGCCCCCGCCCGAAATCAGAATCAGGGAGTCGCGCTTTCCTGTGCCGGCGGATCTGATCCTGATCCTGACGGGCGGGATAATTCTGCTGGCGAGATGGAGGCGCCGCCGGAAGAGAAGATTGCAGTCGGCGGCCTAGCTCGGCGGCGCGCGGCCGGTCAGTATTTTCGAGTTTCGCCAAAGGGCTTCCCCCTTCGGGTCACGAGGCGAGTCTGATCACCACGCCCATCTGCTGGGTCTCCTCGTCTTCCACCGCTTCAGGCCGTTCACTCACCTCTGGTGGCAATCCGAGGATTTCCCGGCCGAGTTGCCGGAAGTCAGCGGCGCCTGCATGCCGCCGGTCGTATTCGATGACGGTCTTCGAATTCGCCGCGGCCTCGGTGATTTTGACTGTGGTGCGGATATAGGTCTGATACAGGTCGTCGCCGAAAATGTAGCTGACTTCCTGCCGGAACTGACGGTCGAACCGCCGCCGGTCGTCATAACAGTTCAGCACGACCCTGATCTTCGGCGCCTTCCGCCCGGAGTGAGCGGCGTTGCCGCCGATCCAGTCAATCACGGCGGCGGTGCCAGTCAGGGCGTATTTCCCGCACGACATGACAATGACCACCTGATCGGCCACATCAACCCCGGCCTGCGTTGACCGACACAGACCCGCAGGTGTGTCTATCAGGATCAGGTCGTACTGCTTCCGCGCCTGATTGAGCGCCTCGCCGAGCGGGTTGGAGTGAAGCGGCAGCGTCTGGACCGACTTGTGCAGCTCCTGGTGAAAGTGATTGGGAATCAAGTCAATCCCCGGGCGGACGGGCACGACGTATTCCTGAATGTTCGCGCTCGGGACGACCAGCAGGCGGTCGGCGATCCTGGTCGTCTGGATGGGACGGGAGGTCAGTCCCTGGCCGAGGTTCCCCTGCGGGTCCAGATCCACGCACAGCACGCGCTTGCCGTGTTCGAGGGCGAAGCAGGCGGCCAGATTCTGCGCGATCGTCGTTTTGCCGGTGCCACCCTTCTGATTGACAAAGGCCAGTACCTCAGCCCGTGTTTCCCGCGAGACAACTGAGGTGATCCCGGATTCTTCCCGGTGATGCACTGTCGCCGGGGAGGCAGATGTGTTTTCCATGTTGAGCCCCCATCATTCAGGTTTGAAATTGCAGGGAGTGGAGACGTTCCGGGTGCTGACGACTCTTTACGGGGTAAGGCGGATTATAAAATCAAGCCATGATTTTTATCAATCATCTTCTGCTGCATTCTGACAATTCCTGACCGGTCAATCTGCCTGATCAGTCATTAGCGCCGGTCACAGGAGCCTTCCGGACTCCGGGCTTTCGCCTTTGTAACAACACCGTCGCCAACAGTGCGGGTTTATTTGTTTCGGCCTGAGCCGTCGCCGTTCGTTGCAGGTGTGTCAGAAGCCCGGACCGTCGGGCCTTGTCATGACTCAAACCCTCGCATTTCTCTTCGTCAGGGACGAAGAGAAATGGTCTCAGCCGAACGGCGTGAACGCGAACAATCCGGCTGATGACAAGCTCTGACGGCCCACTACTGACAACTGCTGATCCTCACTTTTGCAAGAGGGCTGATGATTGACCATCAGTAATGCCGCTTTCATCCCCACTGTGGCTTCGCGGTGAATCCGGATTTATGCCCTGCTGGAATTTCGCAGCCGGAAATCCGCGAGCAGCGGCAGGTGGTCGGAAGCGACCAGGGCGGTGCGGCTGCGGTGCAGCGCCGCGCTTTTCAGTTCGAGGTCTTCGTCGTAGTAGATGTGATCGAGATGCAGGAACGGCATCACTCCCGGGTAAGTGTATTTCCGTTTGAGGTGGAGCCTGATGTCGGCGCTCCGGAAATGTTCGGCGAGCAGGTGCGAGGCCAGGCCGCGCGTCCATTCGTTGAAATCCCCGAGCAGGACGCGCGGCCCCGGGATCTGTTCGTTCGCGAGGATTTCGGTTTCGAGCAGCCGGCGCGCCTGGTGGCGGCGCTCGCTGTATGAAGTGCCGAGGTGGACGTTATAAACGTGCAGGGTCTGGTCGCGTCCCAGGTCAACGTCAACGCGCAGGCACCCGCGCTGCTCGCGCCCACGGATGCTGATGTCGTGGTTGTGCGCGGCCGTCATCGGGAACCGGCTCAGCACCACGTTGCCGTAAGCCCCGCCGTGCAGCCGGCGGTTCTCGCCGAGGCGGTAATCCATCCCCATTTCACGTGAGATGAAGTGGGCCTGATCGTCCTCGCTCCCCTGCCCCCGAATGCAGAGGACTTCCTGCAGGGCGATGATGTCGGCCTCAACCTCGCGCAGCACTTCGACGATCCGCGCCGGGCTGACGCGCCGGTCGAGTCCGCGACACTTGTGGACGTTGTAGGTGACTACCCGCAGCCGCTTTGCTTCACTCATCACTGCTTCGGTAATGATATCTGTTCCGGTCCCGGCGCGACGCTTTCACTGCCGTCCGGGGTCCGGGCTTCCTGCGTACGGGCCAGTAATAACTCGCGCTCCTCCTGCTCCCCCTTGCGGTGCAGATCATAAGCCCTGAGGAAGAGCGAGATCGCAGTCCAGATGCCGAGCGTGCCGAGCGGGATGGCGATCCACCGCGGCCAGATCACGGCGACGATGCCAAGGGCCAGCAGCAGCAGGCCCGCGGTCGCCATCATCTGCGCTTCCGCCGGGCCGAGGATGCGGTGATTGGTGATGGCGGCCCCCACGGCGTTGCTGATTCTGATCGCCCCGGCGGCGGCGCGGCCCGAGCTGCCGCCCCCGATCTTTGCGCGCAGCCGGCGCTTCCCCGCCCGCTTCTCGCGCCACAATTTCCTTTCGGCGTTCAGATGGATTTCGGTCGAGTTGGCGAGGTCGGCCAGATACTGCTCCTCCATCTCCTGCCCGAACTCCCTGTTTTCAACCACGACATCCAGCTCCCAGTTGCCGATCCAGCTCGACAGGTTGAGGTTGCTCGAACCGACTCTGGCCCACTGCCCGTCGGCCACAGCTGTCTTCGCATGCAGCATCGGGCCGTTCCACTCAAAAACTCTGACGCCCGCTTCGAGCAGCGGGCGGTAACCCGAGCGCGACAGCGCCCGCACCATCGGCAGGTCAGTCGCCTGCGGCACGAGCAACCGCACGTCAACGTCATCCAGCGCGGCGGCCCTGAGCGCCTGCACGTAAGGCGTCGTCCCGGCGTAGTAAGCGTCAGTCAGCCAGAGCGTCCGCCGCGCGCCGGCCGCAATCAGCTGATCGAGCCGATACAGACCGGCCGTGTTCGGCATGCTCGCGACGACACGCAACAACACTTCACCTGCGGGCGCAATTGATTCGCGCGCCGGCAATTCATCCGGAGGCAGCGGCTCGCCCGTCGCGGCCCACACCTGCGCAAACGCCTGCTCGATGTCGGCCACCGCCGGGCCGCGCACTTCAACTCCGGTGTCGCGCCAGGGCTCGATGCCGCGCGCCGGATCACCGACCCACATCCGCCCGACGCACAAACCCGTCACAAATCCGACGCGCCCGTCAACGGCGATCATCTTGCGGTGGTCACGACTGAGCCAGCCGAATGGGCTGTCCACGCGCGGCGGGTTGAAGCAGCGGACCTCGACGCCCGAGGCCCGCAACTGCCTCCAGAACCTGCCCGATGTGGTCCTGAGCGCGCCCATCCAGTCGTAAATGAGGCGAACGCGCACGCCTTCGCGCGCTTTCGCCGCGAGCAGTTCAGCGAACTGCCGGCCCTGCTCGTCTTCGTGAATGATGTAACTCTCGAAATGGACCGTCCGCTCGGCCGAGCGGATGGCCTCGATCCAGGCGGGGTAATTTTCCCGCGCGTCCCTGAGCAGGCGGACGCTGTTGCCCGGCACGAGCGGCGCTCCGGCAGCTCTGGCAAAAGCCTGGTCGGCGAGGATGCGGATGTGTGACCGCTCCTCGCGTTTGCGCTGACTGGGGCCTACATTGTTCATACGGGTTTGCATGAGACTGCGAATTTTCCTACGATGTCCGCGAATCAAATTCCCCTGATGACCTTCCCCTCGTCGGCAGTCTTTCCCCGGAACCAGCCGGCGGCAGATAACTCCAGTCCGGTTTTGCCTGATGTGAAGAGCAAAAGCCAGGCCAGAGTTCAGGCTCTGGATATTGTGGTTGAATCGGCGGGTCTGTTCAATGGAATACAGAAGGAATCCGACCCCGGAGCTACAATCGCGGGCGCAGGCTGTCTTCCGCTCTCAACTATTTTTGTCGGATGGTCAAAGTGATGAATAACACGAGTGACTCAAACCAGAACAGGATCACTACCGGCGTAGAGGGACTGGACGAAATCCTCAAGGGAGGTCTGCCGCGGGATCGAATCTATCTGCTCGAAGGCAACCCCGGCACTGGCAAAACGACGCTGGCCCTGCAATTCCTCCTGGAAGGGCTGCGCTGCGGTGAGAAGTGTCTTTATGTCACGCTGTCCGAGACCAGAGAGGAACTCCGCGAGGTGGCCGAATCTCACGGCTGGTCGCTTGACGGCATTACCCTGTATGACCTCTCCCTGCCCGAAGGAGACGCGACGGTTGATTCACAATACACCCTCTTTCACCCTTCCGAGGTGGAGCTGGCGGAAACGACCAGGGCGGTCTTCAGTGAGGTTGAGCGGGTGAAGCCGCAGCGCGTGGTCTTCGACTCTCTGTCGGAGATGCGCCTGCTGGCGCGTGACCCGCTGCGGTACCGGCGGCAGATCCTTGCGCTCAAACAGTTCTTTGCCGGGCGACAGTGTACCGTGCTGCTGCTCGACGATCACACCTCAGAGACTTCCGACCGCCAGCTTGAGAGCCTCGCGCACGGCGTTATTATGCTCGATCACAACTCACCCGGTTACGGGGGGCCGCGCCGCCGCCTGCGCGTCCTCAAATTGCGGGGCGTGAAATATCGCGGCGGGTACCACGACCTGAATATCGAAACCGGGGGGATCATCGTCTACCCGCGCCTGATTGCGGCGGATCACCGACCGGAGTTCACGCCGGAAAAACTCTCGAGCAACCTGCCCGAACTGGATCAGCTCACGGGGGGAGGCATTGACGCCGGCACCGGCACTCTGATTATGGGCCCCGCCGGGTCGGGCAAGTCAACGCTCGCGGCGCAATACGCTCACGTCGCGGCGCAGCAGGGTAAATCGGTGGTCATCTACAGCTTTGAAGAGAGTCCCGTTCTGCTGCTGGCCCGCACAGCGGCGCTGGGGGTAGATCTTGCAACCCACGTTAAGTCGGGCCGGGTCATGATCAGGCAGATGGATCCGGCGGAGCTGTCGCCCGGAGAGTTCGCTTACATGGTCTGCCATGCCGTCGAACGCGACGGGGTGGGCGTCGTGATCATTGACAGCCTGAATGGTTATTACCAGGCCATGCC
This sequence comes from Blastocatellia bacterium, assembly GCA_035652435.1. Classification (GTDB taxonomy): domain Bacteria; phylum Acidobacteriota; class Blastocatellia; order RBC074; family RBC074; genus DASRDU01. The sequence goes on along the minus strand of DASRDU010000072.1, from coordinate 169,928 downwards.
GGAGGAGCATTTCCTGACCTCACATGTCCGCGAGATGCTGGCATTTCTCAATCAGCAGGGCGTAGTGACACTGCTCGTCATGGCTCAGCATGGGCTGATCGGGAGCAATATGACTCTGCCGGTTGACGTCAGCTATCTGGCAGACATGGTGATTCTGTTGCGCTATTTCGAGGCGGAGGGCGAAATCCGTCAGGCGATTTCGGTGGCCAAGAAGCGGAGCGGCGACCATGAACGCAGTATCCGTGAGTTCTGCGTCGGGCCGGTGGGTCTTCAGGTCGGCAGACAGCTCAGAGAATTCCGGGCGATCCTCTCGGGGCACCCGGAGTACACGGGTGCTGCAGAACCATTACTTGGGCAAAGCAATGAGGCAGCCGCAGACTGAACAACACGAAGAGCGTGTCCTCATCCTTGCCCCGACGGGGCGGGATGCGGAACTGGCCTGCACGGTCCTCTCCCAGGCAGGCATCCTGGCGCAGGCCTGTCGCGGGATGGAAGAACTCTGCCGGGAGATTGAAGCCGGCGCGGGCGCCGCGCTGCTTGTTGAAGAGGCGCTGGAGGGGCCGGCGGCGTTATTTTTCGAAACGCTCGACCGTCAGCCCCCCTGGTCGGACCTGCCCGTCATTCTCTTCGCTGGCGGCGAGTCGAACGCCGACGTCCTGCTCGAGACGGTCGGGCCGCGCGCCAACGTCACGATCCTCGAACGGCCCATCCGCATTACCACCGTGGTGAGCGCGCTCAGGGCCGCCTTACGCGTGCGCCGCCGCCAGTATCAGGCGCGTGACCTGCTGCGCCAGCTGGAAGAGAGTGACCGGCAGAAAGACATGTTTCTGGCCATGCTCGGCCATGAGTTGCGTAATCCCCTCAATGCCATCTCCAACGCGGTTCAGGTCCTCAATCAGATCTCATCTCAGGATGACCAGCCCGTCCGGCTGCGGGAGATCATCGCGCGTCAGGTCCGCCAGCTCTCGCGCCTGGTGGACGACATGCTGGACGTCTCCCGGATCACTTCCGGGAAGATTACGCTGCGGCGCGAGCCTGTAGACCTCAATGAGGTGGCCGAACGCTGTCTGCAATCACTGCGTTTGAATGAAGGGCCGCAGCGGCAATCGCTCTCCCTCACCGTCGAGGCCGGCCCCGTCATGGTCGAAGGCGACCCGGCGCGGCTGGAACAGATCATCTCCAACCTGCTGAGCAACGCGATCAAGTACACGCCCCCGGACGGGCGCATTCGCCTCTCTGTCGCGCGCGAGCGGGAGGAGGCCGTCATCCGGGTCGAGGACACCGGCGTCGGGATCGCGCCCGAAATGCTCTCGGCGATCTTCGGAATCTTCACCCAGGTGGAAGGCACCCTTGATCGCTCTCAGGGTGGCCTCGGCCTCGGGCTGTCGCTCGTGCGCCGCCTCGCCGAGAAACACGGCGGGAGCGTAGTGGCATCGAGTCCCGGCCTCGGTCAGGGCAGCGAATTCACGGTTCGCCTGCCGCTTTACTATGGGCCCTTACCCTCGCGGCAGAGTGAGCGGGCACAGCCCGCCGTCCGCCCGCGCCACATCCTGATCGTTGAAGACAGCGAAGAGGGGCGGGAGTCGTTGCGGCTGCTGCTGGAGATCGAAGGGCACCGCGTGGACGTGGCGGAGGACGGACAGCAGGGGGTTGAGATGGCGCTGGAGCTGAAGCCCGAAATAGCGCTGGTTGATATCGGGCTGCCGGTTCTGGACGGATTTGAGGTCGCCCAGAAGGTGCGGGCCGCGCCGGAAGGCGGCGGGATCTTCATGATTGCGCTGTCCGGCTATGGCCAGCCCGAAGACCGGAAGCTGGCGATGGAAGCAGGGTTCAGCGCCCACCTGGTCAAGCCACTCGACTTTGATAAGCTCACCCAGCTGCTGAGTCACATCCCATCAGTGCAGGTGAGCTGATTTCATTCACCCTGACAATCGCCCTGGCGGCAGGCCGTAATCACCTTAGCCGAAGATTATCCTGCGGATGACCTCATCCCCCGCCAGTGCTTCAGGCTGACCACCAGCAGCGCAGCGACAGGCACGGCGAGAAAGACGCCTGCGATGCCTCCGAGTTCGGCCCCGCACAGGACGGCCAGAATGACCACCAGCGGGTGCATCTCCACTTCGCGGCCGATCAGCCGTGGGTAGATCACATAATCCTCGATGACTCTCAGCAGACCGAGGAAGGCCAGCACCAGCAGCGCGAGGCGCCACGACTCAAAGCTCGCGACAAGGGCGGCGATCACCGCCAGCGAGAGCGGCCCGACCAGCGGGATGAATTCCAGCACCGCCGCCGCCACTCCCAGCACCAGCGAGTAGGGCGTGCCGAGCAGCCGGAGCCCGATGGCCACGACGGTGCCCACGATCAGGCAGGCCAGCAGCTGCGCCCTGATGTAAGCGGCCAGAGTCCGACTCACGTCATTCAGGAAATTCGCCGCGCGCCGTCGCGTATCACCATCAGGCAGTGAAATGAGGATCTGATGCGTGAAGGCCTTCCCGTCTTTCAATAAAAAGAAGCCGAGAATGGGGATCAACACCAGCCAGGGGAGATAGAGCGTCAGCTGAACCACCCGGACGACTCCGGATTGCAGCCAGGTCATCGCGCCGACGAATGTCGCATTCAGCCCGTCTCTGACCGTCTGCTGCCAGCCCGCCGGCAGGTGGTATCGCCCGGGCAGAGAGCTGAGATGCTGGGCATATTGATTGAGACGCTCGGCATAGGATGGCGCCTGAGCGGCCAGCGCACCGACCTGCTCCGAAAGCAGCGGCAGCAGCAACTCCAGAGCGAGGGTGACCACCCCAAACAGGAGCAGATAGACGATGCCAATGGCCAGAGTGTGCGGCGCCCGCCGGACGGAGCGGCCTATTCGGAGCGGGCGCTCAATGAACTCGATGATCGGGCTGATGAAGTAGCAGAAGAAAATGGTGAGCGCGAGGAGCAGGAAGATCTTTCTGAGGGCATAGAGCAGCCAGATGCCAGCGAGCGCCGCGGCGCCGAGCAGGATCACCTGCACGACGATCTGCCTCAGCCACTGATTATCCATCCGGCGGCCGCCGGTTTTCTCATCCGTGATCAATTGAATCCACCTGTCACTGCAATTTGGAGATGACCGAACGGATACTAAACCGGCGTGGCAGAGTTCTCAATGACTCTGACGACTGCCGCGCCGCGAATCGCGTCGTGCTTGAGCGCGTTAAGGGCGCGGTTGGTTTCACTGAGCGGGAAGATCTGCACCTGAGTTCTGATCGGGATTTCGGCGGCGATGTTCAGGAAGTCGATGCCGTCCTCGCGCGTGTTGTTGGCGACGCTGCGGACGACTCGTTCGTGATAAAGCAATTGATAATCAAGCGGCGGAATCTGACTCATGTGAATGCCGCCGAGCGCCAGCGTGCCGCCCTTCTTCAAGACCTTCAGCGCGGCGATGACGAGTTCGCCGGCGGGCGCGAAGATGATCGCGCTGTCGAGCTTCGCCGGGGCCTCCTCGCCCGCGCCGCCGGCCCACACGGCGCCGAGTTCCAGGGCCAGTTGCTGATGTCGCATGTCGCGCGTGAAGGCGTAAACATCAACGCCCCAGTGCCGCGCCACCTGAATCGCCACGTGCGCGGCGTTACCAAAGCCATACAGCCCGAGCCTCTTGCCCGGGCTCTTCCCCGTCAGCCCGGAGAGCCGCAGCGAGCGAAAGCCGATGATCCCGGCGCACAGCAGCGGCGCCGCCTCTTCATCGCCGAACGAGTCGGGGATCGGGTAAACGAAACCTGCCGGGGCCAGCGCGTATTCGGCATACCCGCCGTCAACGACCCAGCCGGTGAAGGTGGCGCGCTCGCACAGGTTCTCTTTGCCGTCGCGGCAGTATTCGCACTCGCCGCAGGTCCGGTGCAGCCATGGGATGCCGACGCGGTCACCGACTTTGAGGCGCGTGACCTGTTCGCCCACCTGCTCAATCCGGCCGACGACCTGATGGCCGGGGATGACGGGCATTTTGCGCTGCGGCAATTCGCCTTCGATCACGTGCAGATCGGTGCGACAGACGCCGCACGCGCTCACGCGCACCAGCACCTGATCGCCCGCGGGCGTGGGCCGCGGCACCTCGGTGTAAACGAGCGGATTCTGCTCGATGGGCGCGCTGGATTGTAACAGGCAGGCTCTCATCACCGATTCAACCGCCCGACGAACTTCGCCGCGAACCTCCGGGCGGGGCGCTTCGGCCGCAAACTCTGTCGGGCAGGTTGTGATCCGAATCTGATTCGCCGGTGGCGCGTCAGGGGACAATCAGATCATACCCGCACTCCCCAGCCCCGTTCAAAGACTCATCAATCGTTGGCGGCCACGATGGCCAGGATCACCAGAAACGTCACCCCGACGCCGGCCAGGATGCCCAGCGTGGTGTAACCGACGATTTTGCCGGCCCTGCCGTTTTTCTCCTTCAGGCTTCTCACCTCGCTGTACCGAACGTCCCTCGATGTCACTTTCCCCTTCTCCACCATCTGCACGGTAAAGACGTCGTCCCTGATCCCGGCGATCCGGCCTTCGACCCGGTCGCCGGATTTGAGTCTGACGGAAACGGGCTTATTGGTCCCCCAATCCACAACCTGTTTCTTGTACTGCTCTTCCTGAGACTGCTGACTCGTCCCTTGTGTCGGGGCCGACGTCCTCTCGCCCGGACGGGCGTGAGCGGTGCCGGTGCTGGTGAAATTGATCAGCAAGCCGATCACCACCAGCTTCAGAATTTTGCCTGACATAATCCTTCTCCTTAATCGCACTGCCATATTGCTTGCCAACTCATTCAACCCTTTTCCGCACAGACCACACAGCGGCTGGCGTGCGGCAGGACTTCGAGTCGCCTGATCGGAATACGCCGGCCGCAGACCTCACAGACCCCGTACTCGCCGCGGTCGAGGCGGCCGAGCGTCCCCTCGATCTGCGCCAGTTCGGCGCGGATCGAGTCATTGAGCGCGTCGAGTACCTGATCGTTTTCGCGCTCGACCACCTGTTCTTCAAAATCCGCGGCGAGCGGCTGGTTGACGTGCCGCACGTCGCTGGTAATTCGCTCAAGCCGGTGCCGAATCTCGTCCGATCTCGTGATCAGTTGCTGTTTGATTGCGTGATACTCCTGCATATCAGCCTCCATTGCCTTGCCTGAAAGATTGGTACAGTACCGGGGCGGCAGTTCGGTTCAGACTGCCGGCTGCCAGCCGGGTACGACCTCAGGTGATACGGCCGCAGATTCAACTGCCGGGACGGCGAGCACCGGGCAGGAGGCCATGCGGACGATTCGCTCGGTCGTGCTGCCGCGCAGGGCGTCCAGGAACCCGTCATGACCCGCAGTCGTCATCACAATCAGATCCACTTCGTATTCAATCTCGGCCAGCAGAACGTGCTCTTCAACGCCGCCCTGCCGAATAATCCTTCTCCATTTCCACCCTTCCCGCCCGGGCGTTCTGAGTTCCGGGAAATCCCCTTCGTGACCGACGTGGAGCAGAGTGAAGTTGACCGCGCGCACCCCGGCCCGGCTGGCGATTGACGCCGCGGCTTCAATGGCCGGCTGCGGATACGGATGGTGATCCACCGGGATGAGGACGTGGCGCAATGTCACTGAACCGTCCCGGCGAGAAACAAAGCCGTCAAAGCCGCGCGGGATGAATAAGGTCATCTCACCCGAACGGCGGGCAACCGGCTCGGCCACCGTCTTGTGCAGCCAGCGCCTCAGACCTTCGTACTGGTGAGTCGAGAGCACGATCAGGTCGTGAGGATGCTGACTGAGGTAAGACAGAATTGCGGCCACCGGGTCACGGTGCGGCGTCGCGATCTTTTCCACCTCCAGTCCGAGCCCGGCGACAGCATCCTTCAAACTGCCGGGCGGCAGGACTCCCCACCGCTCCAGCGCCCGGCGGACTCCGGGGAATTCTGACCACCGGGCCTCACTGCCCTCGGGGTCGGTGTGCAGGATGGTCAGTCTGGACTGCCCCGGCAGCGCCAGCCGGAGCGCGTGCGCAAAGGCCACTTCGCTCGCCTCCGAAAGATCTGACGGGTGAAAGATTCGATTAAACCCGATTTGCGACTCTGCCTGATTCATACCTTTCCTCTTCCTGCCGGGGACTAAGCACTCGCCGAAGCTCGGAACACGGTTGTGCAAGTCACGTTCCCCCGGTCAGGGCGGCCCGAAAGGCACGGGATTCATCTTCACCCCCGTCAGCACAGTGTGATTTCACGCAACCGCGCTGCCGAAAATGGGGAACTTCGCGCAGCACGGTGAGGCGCCGGCCTGTAACTGCGCGTAATTGTCGGGAGCCCTGAGATGGTATGCCGGTTGCCGTTCTTAACATGCCATCACGTCCGGGGGAAAATTTCATCGGCAGCCCGGATTGTGATTTGAATGAAGGAGGAAAGTGCGATGTACGTCAAACCTGATGATCAGATCAAGCAGGAAGTCGAGCGTGAACTGCGCTGGGACACGCGCGTGGAGGAGACCGAAATCGGCGTGGCGGTGAGCAAAGGCGTCGTGACGCTCGGCGGCGCGGTCAGCAGCTACGCCCGCAAGCTGGCCGCACAGGAGGCCGCGTTCCGCGTCCACGGCGTGCTGGATGTCGCCAACGACATTCTGGTGAAGCTGCCGGGCAGCCTTGCCCGCACCGACACCGAGATCGCGAAGGCCGTGCGGCACGCGCTCGAGTGGGACGTGCTGGTCCCCGATGACCACATCCGCTCGACCGTTTCGGACGGCTGGGTGACGCTCGAAGGCGGCGTGGACACGATCAGCCAGCGCGAGGATGCTGAGCGCGCCGTGCGCTACCTTCACGGGGTGAAAGGCGTTCACAACCGGCTCGCCATCAGCCCGCCTGAGATCAGACCCGATGAAGTACGCGGGATCATCGAAGAGGCGCTCGAGCGCAGGGCCGAACGTGAGGCCGAGCGCATCAGGGTCTCTGTCCGCGGCGGCGAAGTCACGCTGGACGGCAGCGTCCGCTCTTACGCGGAGAAGCGCGCCGTGGTCGGCGCCGTCAGCCACGCGCCGGGAGTCTGTGCGGTCAATGATCAGCTGCTGATCCGGGCTTCGGCCTGAAGCGGGGGCTTCGCCAGCGCGGATCAGCCCGCCGCCGTAAAGCCGAGGACGATGTCGAACCGCGCCGCCAGTTCGCCGATGCGCGCCTGTCTGACCGGGGCGAAGTCAACCATGAGCAGTTCGCGCGCCCTGGCGTCACGAATGTCCCTGAGGACTCCGTCGCGTTCGTTCCCCGGATACCCTTTGATATAACACTGCGTGGTGAAGCGCTCCTGCCCCTTCACCTTAACGGCGAAGTGAATGTGCGGGGCCGAGCGACCGGGGTACGGGACCGGCTTGACGGTGCGGAAGGCGTACTCGCCGGTCGAGCCGGTCAGGCAGCGCCCGAACCCCTGGAAGTTCGCGTCCCGCCTGCTGTGGTTATCGCTTCTGGTGTGGAGGTAGGCGGCGTTGTTATCCACCTGCCAGATTTCCACGACCGCGTTCCTGATCGGTTCGCCGTGCCGGTCGAGGATCCGGCCGCTCAGGTAAGTGACCTCCCCGACGGCGGGGGTGATCGAATCATTGATGACGAGCAGATCGTTGTCAGTGTCGAGCGGCATCCTGTCCGGATAGAACGGCCCCTCGGTCTGCCGCGGCGTCTGAGCCAGGTGGTCGGCAAAAACGCCCGGCTTCATCAAAGCGGCGGCCCCGAGCGTGCCCGCAGTGATGCCGCCCAGAAAATTCCGACGTGTGCGAAACAGGTCATTGATATTCATGGAGGGTCTCCTGTTGATTGATCGTGGCGATGAGAATTCGGTCTGTGTTGCGAATGTTGAGAATAAACAGCACGCGAGCCGCCCGGCGCTTCCGGCTGTCGCCAACTGTCAAAGTTACTTCACCTTCAACTGTGGCGTGCCGACCGGGTCAATCTCTTTGGCGGCAAGGGGCGCTCTTTTCACGAGGAGGTATCCCAAGTGAATGAGCAGCCCGAGCGCTGCCGCCGTCCCCACAAGCCACGCATCGTTCCATGTGCTGTTCGAGAGCAGCCAGACGGATAATACCGTCGCGGCAAGTGAGACGGCCGTGCCGGCAGGCACTCTGAACGCGGGCCGCGGCACGTCGCCCCGGCGGCGCAGGACGGGGACGGAAAGGCAGGTCGCGATGTAGACGAGCAGCCTGATCACCGTGCTGATGGTGAGCGCGGAAATGAACGTCCCGAAGAGCGTGAACGCGAGCATAATTGCCGCCGAAACGAGGATCGCAACCCAGGGCGTGTGAAAGCGCCAGTGGGTGGCCGCGAGGATGCGCGGGAGCTGTCCCTGTTCCGCCATTGCGAACATCAGCCGCGGCGCAGTCAGCATGACCGTGTTGAGGGTGCCGGTCACGGAAAACATCGCCCCGACCGACATAATCGTGGCGCCCGCCGCGCCGACAAAGTGGCTGCTCGCATCAATCAGTGGCCGCTCCGAGCGGGCCAGCTCCGGCAGCGTCCCGATGCAGACGAACTGAATCAAAAGGTATAGCAGGACGACCACACCCGTCGCCGTCAGGAGCGCAAACGGGATATGACGTTGCGGGTCGCGGATTTCGCCACTCGGGATGACGGTCATCTCAAACCCGCTGAACGCGAAGACCAGCAGCAGCACGGCCGTCGAAAAAGAGCCGTAGTCCGGCCGCGGCGAGAAGGAAAACTGTCCGGGGCTGACGAAGAACAACCCGACCGCGACGAATGACACGAGCAGCGCCAGTTTGCCGACCGTGAAGATGTCGCTCGCGAGCGCCGATTCGCGCACCCCGATGACGTTGACGACGGTCAGTGAGACGACGACCGCGGTGATCGTCACCACGCGCCACAGCCCCACACCCGCGGCGGGCCAGAGGTAACTGAGCGAGCCGACCACGAGATTGCAGAGGGCGGCGAAAGCCGTCAGCCGCGCCAGCCACATCAGCCAGCCCACCTCGAACCCGACGAGGGGGCCGAACGCCATGCGCGTATAAAGGTACGGGCCACCCGTCCCTTCAAATCGGCTGCCCACTTCGGCAAAGCACAGGATGATGAGGATGATGAGCAGGGCACAGATCAGGTACGCCACCAGACTCCAGACGCCGGTCAGCCCGTAAATCCTCGATGGGAGTCCGAAGATGCCGGCGCCGATGATCACGTTGATCCCCAGGGCGACGAGGTCCCACCTGCGGATCGCTCTGACCAGACCTGTGTGGACTGTTTGTTCCATACCCGAGGCCCACAGACACGAGCGGTAATTGCCGGGCGGCTGAAGCCAGCCGCCCGATGATTCAACGTACCTGAGAAGCTTACTAACTGATCATCGGCAATTCGTGAATGCTATAAGTGATCAGCCATACCTAACCTGCTTTATCCGATGGCTTAAGGACTCGAAATGCAAATCTGTAACAAGCATATATGGCGAGCCCCCACAGGACGCTGTTCAGGGCCGTGGCAAGCCACCAGGCAAAGGGCAACGGGTAAACAGGATGCCGGGCGAGAAACACCGTTGGTATCGGCTTTGAAATAAACCTGTCCAATGATTCGATAACCGCATCGGCCCCCGACGCTCGTTCTCCCGTATCGAACCAGTGCTGAAACACCACATTCGCACATGGTCCCACGAGCAGGCTGAGCCTGAAGTGGATTGCTGCAACAATGACCGAAGGAAAGATTGCGGCCAGGCTTGGCAGCTTACAGATGCGATGATGATCAATCATGCCGCTTTCCGCAGCTATCAGGAGTTCGCACGATCTCCACCGAACATTTCGCATGCGCGGCGACGGACTGTGACACTGACCCGAGCAGGAATCGCCTGAACCCACGGTAGCCGTGCGAGCCGATGACGATCAGGTTCGCGCCCCAGCGGTCGGCCTCATCAAGGATTGTTTCCTCGGCCTGCCCCTCGTGAATTTCAGTGATGATTTCGACGGCCGATCCGAGGCCCGCGCGGAGCTGTTCGGCGGCCTTGTCAACCGCCGCCTGCGCTTTCACCTTTTCCGATTTCTCCAGCTCCAAGTAATGGCTTTCCGGCAAGGCCCATGTTTCGGTGGTCGGGATGTAAGGCAGTTCCGCCGCCGAGAGGACCTTGACGACACTGCCCGCAGGCCAGGGCCGACGGGCGACTTCCGCCACTGCCGCGTCACTGCACTCGGAACCGTCTGTTGCCAGCAGGATCTTCATGATTTCCCTCCTTGTTGACCGGGCGCCGAAAAATTATCAGAGATGGGAAGCAGCCCCGCCTTCTTTCAGACGGCCCAGGCTTGTTCCAGTTCCCCGGCCAGGCGTTCGTAACGCCGGCTCAGCTCACCGGCACGGGCATTCTCCTGGGTGAAGGATTTGAGCAGCGAGGCCTTGACCGGTTCATCCAGCATCTCCTCGGCGAGGCTGTAGAGGATGGCGTCTTCCTGCTGCATGTGCCCGACCAGGTGATCGCGGAAGCTGCAGGCGGCGCCCACAAACCGCTCGGCGGCGGCCGAGTCTCCGTGGCGGTACTCCTCGACCGCCATTCCCAGTTCCCCGAGCAGCAGGCGTTCGGTCTCGTGTTCATTCCTCAGAAATTCGAGCGGTCCGGCCTCGTCCTGAATGCCGTACTCCTGGAGGGCCGGGAAGAGGTATGTTTCTTCCTTGGTGTGATGAAAGTGATCGGCAAAGTTCCGGATGAAATCGAGGATCTGCGTGAGGGATTCGGGCGGGACCGGCTCGCCGAGTTTCAGCTTGAAGCACATGCCGTCAAGCGCGCGCAGCCCCTGCTCGATCACCCGATGCTCGTGTCTGAGAATATGTGTTGGTCGCGACATTGTCTGGCCTCCCTGCTGACCGCCGCCCTGCCGGCTTCGGAATATAAGTGTCTGTGGCCTCTTTCGTCATCCGCCCGATGACAAAGACGCTCCGGTTCCGGGCGTGACGAAAGAGTGCGCTGTCGGGGAGTATCAAAGCCTGCTCAGTTTCCCAGATCACGACCCGCGCTTCAACCCTTCAGCGGTCTCCCCGCGCCGGCAGGGCGTGAAATCCGCCCCCAACCCACCCCGTGCATCCCTCGTGAAGTTGCGGGAAAACCCGACGTTGCCTTGACATCAGTGGTTGATGATTGGATAAATCGCTTATCTTTCACGACGCTGAATCTCGAAGCGGCATAAAGCAATTTCAGGCTCCACTTACCCTCCGGAGGAAAGAACGATGAAAAGAACTGCGACGATAATGACATTGTCCGTGCCGGCAATCGCCTGCGCGCTGGCGCTCAGTTCCTGCGCCAGCCTGTCGAATCAGAAGGCGCAGGCCATCAGTGCGAGCCTGTCACCCGCCGACTTCCAGAAGAAGTTGCAGGAAGACCTCATCGCTGCCAGGCCGGGCAGCGTGATCGAACTGCCGGAAGGAAAGTTCCAGCTCGACAAGACGCTCTCGCACAACGCGAGTAACGTCACGATTCGCGGCCGTGGGATGGATAAGACCATCCTGTCATTCAAGGGGCAGAAGGCCGGGTCGGCGGGCATCACGGTCAAGGCGAATGACTTCGTGATTGAAGACCTGGCGATTGAGGACGCTGCCGGCGACGGGCTCAAGATCGAAGGCAGCTCGAACATCACCATCCGCCGCGTGCGCGTGGAATGGAACGGCCCCCTGAGCGAAAAGAACGGCCCGTACGGAATCTACCCGGTGACGAGTAAAAACGTGCTGATCGAAGATTCGGTCGTGAAGGGAGCCTCAGACGCCGGCTTTTACCTGGGCCAGTCGGAGAATGCGATCATCCGCCGCAACCGCGCCGAAGGCAACGTGGCCGGCATCGAGGTTGAGAACTGCAAACACGTGGATGTCTACGACAACACCGCGACGAAAAATTCCGGCGGCATTCTGGTTTTTAACTTGCCTGACCTGCCGGCGCAGGGCGGCGAGATGGTGCGCGTCTTCAATAACAAGGTCATCGAAAACAACACGCCCAACGTCGCGCCGAAGAGCATGTCGGTTCATTACCTCCCGACCGGGACCGGCGTGTCGGTGATGGCGATCAAAAACGTCGAGGTCTTCAAAAACACGATCAAGGATAACGACACGGCCAGCGTCCACATCGTCAGTTACCTTTCGGTTTACGACCCGCCCAAAGATCCGCGCTATAACCCCTTCGCCGGACAGGTCTACATTCACGACAACGACATCTCGGGCGGCGGTAAGAATCCCGACCAGCGTCTGGAAAAAGTGGCCGCGCTGGCAAAGGTGGTGGGCAAGCCGCTGCCGGATATTATGTATGACGGCCTCGTCGAGCCGAAGGAAGGCAAGCCGGGCAGACCTGAAGACGCGAAAATCTGCCTTGAAAATAACGGCGCGGCGACTTTCGCGAATTTCGATGCGGCGAACAAATTCAAAAACATCACCCGCGATTTGAAGAAATATCAATGCACGATGCCGGCGCTGGCGGCGATCAATCTGCCGCAGGCCGGTTCGGGTGAAAGCAGGGCGGGAGGCGCGCAATGAGATGGTCGGGCAGGCGCGCTCGCCTCGCAGTCATCGCGGCATTTTTATTGCCCGCGCTGTTGTTCATCTCCACCTGCGACAAGCTGAGGCGGCCCGGGGTTCAGTCATTCGTCGAAGAGCCGTTCCCTGCGAAGCTTTCAGAATGGCAACTGTTCGCTGCGAATGGTGCGCCATTGCAGCCGAACAAGGGCGTCGTGCCCTACGACCTGAACACGCCGCTGTTTTCCGATTACGCCAGCAAGTATCGCTTCGTCTGGATGCCCGCCGGGAGTTCGGCTGAGTACCGCGAAGATGCGGTCTTTGAATTCCCGGTCGGCACTGTTCTCGTCAAGTCTTTCGCGTTTCCCACTGCCGACGCCTCGGAGAAGGAAAGGCTGATTGAAACGCGACTGCTCGTGCGCGCTAACAGCGGATGGGTCGCGCTGCCTTACGTCTGGAATGAAAATCAGACTGAAGCGACACTCGAACGCGCGGCCAATCCGACCGAAGTGTCGTGGACAGACGCGGCAAAAAAGTCGCACAACTTCACCTACAACATCCCGAACGTCAACGAGTGTGCGCAGTGCCACGACAACGCGAAGACGCTGCTGCCCATTGGGCCGAAGGCTCGCAACCTGAACCGGAATTACAACTATGCCGACGGCCCCGCAAACCAGCTCGCTTACTGGAGCAGGGTCGGCTACCTGAAAGGCGCGCCCGTGCCCGACGAGGCCCCGAAGGTCGCCGTCTGGAATGACCCCGCGACCGGCTCGGTCGAAGCGCGGGCGAGAGCTTACCTCGATAACAACTGCGCGCACTGCCACCAGCCGGGCGGTACCGCCGGACACACCGGAGTCCACCTCGGCATCAACCAGACCGAGCTGCGCATGTTCGGCGCCTGCAAGCTGCCAAACTCGATGGGTTATTCGGGTGGGCTGTTATACGACCTCGTGCCCGGCAAGCCGGACGAATCAATTCTCCTCTTCCGAATGAAGTCAACCCGGGCCAAGGAGATGATGCCGGAAGTCGGTCGCAGCACAGTGCATGAGGAAGGCGTGGCGCTCGTCCGCGAATGGCTGGCCTCGCTGAAGGGCGAATGCAGTTCAGCCCCGGTGCAGGCGCGGCAGTAATAGCACTGCAGATGAGGTTGATGGGATAGTTCGGAGTACCGGCTTCAGCCGGAAAATTGTGGCTATCGGGACTTCCGGCTGAAGCCGGTACTCCGAACTTACTTTCTCAGTCCTCGTCTACAGTGCCCGCCCGCCGCGCGAACAGCTTAACGATCTCCACAATCACGACCGGCAGGATGATCGAAAGCCCCGTCACCACCCAGTCCGCCGCAGTCGGCTGCTCTGTCCCGAGTACGCGCGCCAGCGGTTTCAAATAGACCGCGAGCAGTTGCAGCGCGATCACCATCGCGGCGGCCACCCACAGAAACGGATTGCGGAACAGCCCTGCAAAGACCGAGCGCGTGCGCGAACGGCAATTGAAAGTGTGACCGAGTTGCACGCCGACCAGCGCGAGCAGCGCGACGGTGCGTTCGTGAGCGCCCTCGCCATACTGATTCAGCGCCCAGGCGTACGCGCCAAGCGTGATCGTGGCCAGCACGATGCTCTGCCAGCCGATGAGGAAGAGGAATCGCCCGGAGAGCAGGGTCGCCTGCGGCGAACGCGGCAGTCGCTGCATCACGCCGGGCGAGGCCGGTTCGACGGCCAGCGCGAGGGCCGGGAAAACATCCGTCACCAGATTGACCCAGAGGATCTGGAGCGGCAGCAGCGGCAGCGGCCACCCGGCGGCGACGGCCACGAAGATCACCAGTACTTCGGCCAGGTTCTGCGAGAACATCATATGCACGAATTTGATGATGTTCGCATAAATTGTCCGCCCGCCTTCGACCGCGCGCAGGATCGTCGCGAAGTTGTCATCGGCCAGCACGACATCGGCGGCTTCTTTGGCGACTTCATTTCCGCGCAACCCCATCGCGACGCCGATGTCGGCGCGTTTGAGCGCGGGCGCGTCGTTCACGCCGTCGCCCGTGACTGCCACGATCTCGCCGGCCTGTTGCAGGGCGGCGACGATGTTGAGCTTGTCTTCGGGCGAGACTCGGGCGAAGACATCGGCGGCGCCCGCCAACTCCGCAATGCGCCCCTGATCCGCGCCTTCCAGGTCGCGGGCGTGCAGCGCGTGCGGTTCGTCATCGCCGCTCAGCCGCAATTCTCTTGCAATCGCCTTCGCCGTATTGATCTGATCGCCCGTCAGCATCACCACGCGAATGCCCGCGGCGTGCGCGCGGTCAATGGCTTCGGGCACTTCGGCCCGTGGCGGATCGCTCATGCCGACGAAGCCGAGAAAGACGTAGTCACTTTCAAATTCCGGGTCGGTAATGTCTGAGCTGTTCGCGGCGGGTTCCTTACAGGCCAGCGCCAGCACGCGCAGGGCGCGGCCCGCCATCTCTTCATTGATCGCGAGAAAATTCTGCCGCGCCTGTTCATCGAGCGGCTGAGTATCAGTGACATTCACTGCGAAGTGCGTGCAGAGCGAAAGCACGACTGAAGGCGCGCCTTTCAATGCGGCCAGGCGCGATCCGTCGGGCGCCCGATGGAGAGTGACCATCCACTTCGTCACGGCATCGAACGGGCGTTCGGCAAGCTTCGGGTAATCACGGCGCGTCCGGACAATATCCACGCCGAGTTGATGCGCGACCGAGAGCAAAGCCGTTTCCGTCGGGTCACCGATTGTCTGTGCGTCACTCTCGTGATCGAAGGCCGCCTCATTGCACAGCACCCCGGTGCGCACGGCTCGCGTCAGCAGTTCGTCATCGGCGAGTGATAACCGCTGCCCATCGGGTTTCCTGACTCTGCCATCGGCCAGTCGATATTCGCGCACCGTCATCCGGTTTTCAGTCAACGTGCCGGTCTTGTCGGTGCAGATGATTGTGGTGCTGCCGAGAGTTTCAACGGCCGGAAGCCGGCGCACGATCGCGCGCTCGCGCGCCATGCGCAGCACGCCGAGCGCGAGGATGAGGGTCGTGACGGCGGGCAGCCCTTCCGGCACCGCGGCCACCGCAAGGCTGATCGCGACCTCGACCATCACCCACAACCCATCGCCGCGCAGCCATCCGGTGATCATCACGACCGCGGCGATGCCCAGCACAATGTAAACGAGGCGGCGACCGAGTTGACCCAGGCGGCGTTCGAGCGGCGTTGCCTCATCAGGCGCGCTGGCGACGAGCCTGCCGATCCGGCCCAGCTCCGTCGCAGCGCCGGTCGCCGTGACAATAGCGAGCGCGCGCCCGGCGGCGATTGATGTGCCCAGGTAGAGCATTGAATGCCGCTCAGCCAGCAACGCGGCGGCGGCGACCGGTTCGGTTGATTTTTCGACCGTGGCGCTTTCACCGGTCAGCGCTGATTCTTCGGTGCGCAGGCCCGGGGCTTCAATCAGCCGTGCGTCCGCCGGGACGCGGTCGCCTGCGTTCAGGATCACGACATCGCCCGGCACGAGTTCGACCGCATCCACCGTTGCTTCGCGCCCGCCGCGACGCACCCGCGCTATGGTGCGCGCCTGACGGCGCAGCGCATCCAGCGCGCGGCCCGCCTGCCACTCGGTGGCGAACCCGACGAGCGCATTGACGACCAGCACCACCAGAATGGCGAGCGCTTCGACGAGATCACTGGTGGCCCAGGCGACAATCGCGGCGGCGGCGAGCAGCGCGACCACGAGGCTCGCGAACTGGTCGAACAGAATGCGCCACGCCGAACGCGGGCGAATCGTCTGAATGGCATTAGTCCCGTAGCGGGCGCGCCGCACTTCGACTTCCGCGCTGCCCAGGCCGGCAGCCGGGTTGACGCCCAGAGCTTCGGCGACCAGCGGCGCCTGAGCGGCATGCGGTTCGCTCCGGGGATCAGCATTGGCGACTGACTGCGCCGACGAATCCGTTTCCAGCACCCGAACAGTAGAATTCACAACAGCCTCGTTGTTACCCAGGATCGGAACACCGGCGCCCGGGGTCTGGGCGCGCAATTTTCCGCAATGTTTTATTCCGTAGTTCTGGCAGCAATCATAGTGCCATATGTGATTGCGGCATTGACAGCAGACGGCAAAGCATCCAACACTGTCACCATCAGCATCAGATGAGCCTCGACAAATTGTTCGCTGAAATGACCCGCTACAACCGGAGGTAACCGATGAAGCCCCGATTCCAATCCCCGACCGCCGCCTTTTTCTGCCTCGCGTTCATCACCCTCGGCGCCGTCGCCGCCCGGGCTCAGGACAAATCACCAGAGCAGACGATCAGGGTCGAGACCGCGCTGGTCAGCGTCCCCGTAATCGTTAGCGACCGCCAGGGGCGTTACATTTCCGGCCTGAAGCAGAGCGACTTCACGCTTTACGATGACAAGATCAGACAGCGGATTGATTTCTTCGCCGCGACCGAAGAGCCGCTCAACGTCGCGCTGATCCTCGACACCAGCCGCAGCACGCAGTTCGTCCTCAGCGACATCAGGCACGCGGCGAAGGATTTCCTCAAACACCTGCGACCGCAGGATCGCGCGATGGTCGTCACGGTTGATTACGAAGTCAGGTTCCTCAGTTCGCTGACCGGTGACCGCAAGGCGCTCGAACGCGCCATCGAGAGCGCGCAGGTGGGCAACCAGGTCGGCACGGTGCTGCGTGACGGGATTGATGAAGTCATCGAAAAGGACTTCAGGACGCTCAACGGGCGCAAGGCCATCGTCCTGCTGACGGACGGCAAGGATCACGGCAGCCGGATCGGTGAGGAAGACCTGCTCGATAAAATCGAAGAGGCCGACACGCTGGTCTATTCGATCTTTTACGAGACGCCTGGGGCGCGGCAGATCAACAACCCGCCGCCGCGCACGCCGCGCCGGGGCGGAATTCGGATGGGACGGCGCGGCGGGATCAGGATCCCGTTCCCGCGCGCGCCGCGGCCCGATGTCGAGGCGCGCCGCCGCGAACGCGAACAGAGGAGGCGCGAACGAATGGGGCGACGGCGTGAGCAGATCGAACAAAGGAATGCCCATGCCATTGAGTTTCTGGAAGACCTGTCCGAAGGCTCCGCCGGGCGCTTCTACCGCAGCGACCTGACCAACCTGAAGAAGACTTTCGAGCTGATCGCCGACGAATTGCGCCACCAGTACCGGCTCGGCTTTTACCCGAGAGACGGCCAGCCCGCCGGGAGCATTCACAACCTCAGAATCGAAGTCGCGCGTCCCGACGTTGTCATCCGGGCGCGGAGGAATTACCGTACGCCTGACACACACAGCTGAAAAGCTTTTTCACAAAGACGAACATCACTAACGAACTGCCCCTTGCGAAAGACGGTGCGATCAGGCGAATCGCACACGCTCACTTAATCAACGACTGACTACCTGCTTCATCAGCGGAGGCACGAGATGAACAAGTCGTTTTTTGTTCTGCTCCTGATCGTCGCGCTGTGTCCGCTCGCCAGCGCACAGGCCCCGGGCCCCATTTCATACGGTTATGGCGCGGCCGGCAGTTTCACCGTTTCAGTCGAAAAATTCCCGAGCCCGGACTGGAATGATGAAAACGTTTCGGTCTTTCACCCGGCGGGGGCGAATGCGCCCGTGCCGACGATCTTCTTCGCGCCCGGCTTCGACAACAACAACCCGAAAACCTACATTGGCCTGATCAATCATCTGGTCAGTCGCGGTTACGCCGTGGTCTTCTCGCCTTATCAGGCGGTGTCGGGCGACGTCTCGCTGCACAAGAAGCGATACGACACGATCTCGGCCGGGTTTGAAGAGGCGGTGAGGCGCTACCCGCAATTCCTTGATACGACGCGTGTGGGTTTCGCCGGACATTCGTACGGCGGCGGCGCGGTGCCGGCGCTCGCGTGGCGAGGGCTTGTTGATCGCGGCTGGGGCAGGGATGGCGCGCTGCTGTTTCTGATGGCCCCGTGGTATTACTTCGAATTCAGCCTCAAACAGTTCGTCAACTTCCCGCCGCACGCGAAGCTGCTTGTGGAGATCTACGACAAGGACGCGCTCTGTGACCACCGCGTCGCGAAGGAGATTTTTGACCGCATCAACCTGCCCGCGGGCGAGAAGGATTTCGTCATGCTGCAAAGCGAATCGCGGCTCGGTGACAAGCTCGAAGCCGAACACGGCACGCCGAATGGCGGCGGGGGCGATGAGGACGTGAACGCCCTGGATTATTACGGCGTCTATCGCCTGTTCGACGCGCTGGCCGATTACGCCTTCACGGGCGACAGCAACGCGAAGCAGATCGCGCTCGGCGACGGCAGCCGCGAGCAGCGCTTTATGGGCGTCTGGCCCGACGGCCAGCCGGTGCGCGAATCGCTCGCCGGCGATTGCGTCAGCATCACGCGGTCATCGTTTTCTTTTCTCTTCCCTTACTTCCCTTCGAGCCCCGCCGGGGTGACGAACGTGTCATCAGCGAGTTTCAAAGCTCCAGCCGGATTGGCGCCGGATTCACTGGCCTCAGCGTTCGGGACCAACCTGTCACTCTACCCGCTGGGGGCGAGCGAAGGCGCGCCGCTCAAACTCAACGGCACGATCGTCAAAGTCAGAGACAACGTCTGCGCCGAACGACTCGCGCCTCTGTTCTTCGTGGCCCCGACTCAGGTTAACTACCTGTTGCCCGCGGGCACGGCGACCGGCACGGCGACCGTGACGGTGGTCAGCGAAGCCGGCGCGATCTCGTCCAGCACCGTCCAGATCAACCAGGTCGCGCCAAGCCTGTTCACGGCAAATTCAGACGGGCAGGGCATCGCCGCGGCGCTCGTGTTGCGGCTGAAGGCCGACGGCTCACTCGCCTGGGAATCGGCGGCGAGGTTCGACCTGGCGGCGGATAAATACGTGGCCGTTCCGATTGACGTCGGTAATGAAAGCGAGCAGGTCTTTCTGGTGCTGTACGGCACGGGGCTCAGATTTCGCAGCGGGCTCGGTACGGTCACGGCGCGCATCGGTGGGGTGATTGCCGAGGTGTTGTATGCCGGGGCGCAGGGTGGTTATCTCGGGCTCGATCAGGTCAATCTGCGCGTCCCGCGCGGTCTGGCCGGGCGCGGCGAGGTTGACGTGGCGCTGACTGTTGACGGCATCGTGGCCAACACAGTGAAGGTCAGATTCAAATAGTTTTCAGGGTCTGGCGGAAAGCTGCCGGTCAACGAAGGATTTGATCTGGTGGCGATCTTCCGGTGAAATCCAGGTGAATTCCACGCCGAGGCCGGTGCCGCCGCCCGTGTTGCGCACGACGACGACGCAGGTGATGGGGGCGGTCGCTCTCGGGAGTTTGAAGCGGAGGTGGAGCGTGCTGCCGACCGGATAGCGGAGGCTGGTTTCGATGAAACACCCGCCCTCGCTCAGCACCGTGAGCTTGTCATTGGTGCGGATGAACTCGCCATCCTGCTGTCTCAGCCAGAGTTCAGTTTGCAGTGTCAGACGGGGAAATCTTCGGGTCGGCTCCATTGCTGTTCCTTGGGCATCTGCTTTGTTTCAGTCCGGGAAAATCTGGTGGAGGATCGGGGGCCGGCTGATCGCTGACAATTCGTTGCCGGGGTACGGGCAGATTTTATGCCCATCCGAGCGGCAGGGCAAAAGTATTAATCTAAGTCATGACCTCACTCCCTGCCAGCGAGTCGCCTTTCGATAAAAGCCCTGATCTGCCGGTGATCCTCGGGGGAAAGATCCAGGAACTCGACACCGAGGCCGGTATCGTCGCGGGTGTTCCGGATGATGATCGTGCTGGTGATGAAGCCGGCCGCCTCGGGAAGTTTGAAGCGCAGCGTGAGGATGCTGCCTGTCGGGTAACGCTGTCTGGTTTCGATGAAGGCGCCGCCCTCGCTCAGATCGCCAAGGGTCTCATTCGTCCGTGTGAAGATCCCGTCCTGGCCGAGCCAGATTTCAGTTTTGAGGGCCAGGCGGGGAAATTTCCGTTTCTCGTCCGTCTGCATAAACTTCGGTCCCGGTTTATTTGCCTGGGCTGCTGTTCTTATTCACGCTGAGCATCCGGGAGCGCAGTTCAAGCAGTTTCGTCGGCTGGTCGGTCTTGATCGCGTCGGCGCCGAGGATCATCATCGCCCGCGCGAGGTCGGCGTCATTGACCGTCCAGACCCAGACTTCGACTCCGGCATTATGTGCCAGTTCGACGATTTCGCGTGAGCATTTTTTGTATGAGACCGAAATCGAATGCGGCCGGAAGGCCAGCACCTTTTTGAGCGCGACTTCGTAGGGCACCGCGTCGTCGTAGCCGGGGTTGATGTGGAGTTTGAGGTGCGGGCCGAGCGCGGCGCGCAGTTTCTCGGCGGTCTGAAGGTCGGGAGCCTCCAGCACGACGCGGTCAAGGCCCTTGAAATCCTTGAGCATCGCGGCGGTCTTGTCCACCAGTTCGTCGAACCGCGCGCAACGTTTGAGTTCGATATTAAGCAGGCCCGAAGTGACGCCTTCGAGCAATTCCTTGAGCGTCGGCACACGCTCGCCGCCGGGGTCGGCGCCCACGGCCTTCAGCGGGCGCGCCGTCAGTTCCTGGTACGACAGGTCTGAAATTAGTTTCGCACTGCCACTTTTCGGCAGGCCCTCGACGCGCCCGAACTGGTCATCGTGATAGACCACGACGACGCCGTCGCTGGTCAGGCGGATGTCGGTCTCGATCCCTTCGGCGCCGATTTTGACGGCGCGGGTGAAGGCGCCGATGGTGTTTTCGGTGAATTCCTGCGCGCCGCCGCGGTGCGCAATGACGAGCGGACGGGCCGCGGGTGAGGGCTGCTGACTGTACGAATGGGGGTGTGAAACTGCCTGACTGGAGAACCAGACGAGCAGCACGAAGACGAGGCGGGGAGTTATTTTTCGCATGGACTTGATGGCTCCGGAGCGGTAGTAGTGTTATCAGAGCGGGGCGTTGTCGCTGACCAGGTTCGAGTAGATCACCTTCCTGCCATCCAGTTCCCCGGCCACCAGCACAAACTTCTGAGTCTTGCCGTCCGCGGTGCGGTAGCGGTAGAAGCGCGTGAACAGGTCGTTCGGCGGGGGCCGGGGCACTTCGACGCGACGGCCCGGGGACTCGTAAACGTTGTGGGCGAACTCGCCGATCTCGGCGGTACTCGCCGCCTTGCTCAGGATCTTCGGGATCATGCCTTCGAGCTGCTGCTGCTGCTGCCGGGCGGCATTAGTGATCTTTTCGAGTTCGGCCGTCTTCTCCCGCAACGCGCGCGTGGACTCATCGAGCTGTTTCTGCAGCGCCTCGATTCTGGAGGCGGCACTGTCAGCAATATTGATGTTCCGCTGATACATCCCGTAAAACATCCCGGCGGCCAGCAGCGCGCCGATCAGCAGGATGGACAGCACCATGACCATGAACCTGAGCAGCGCACGCTTCTCGGCCTCGATCTGCATCGTCTGGCGGCGAACTGTTTCGTATTCCTGTTGGCTGTACATGACGGCGCAAGTCTAACGTGAGTCACGATGATCTTCAATTCTCTTCTGAAAAATCCCGCCCGGGGCGGTTGAATGTAAAAGATGTAAATTCTTCACACCCTCCGATACAGGAATCAGCGCGTCAGGCTATAATTTGGTCTGTCCAAGTCGGCTCGTGAAATTTTTCCATGATTCGACCCGATCCGTCGCCCCACGCTTTACAGGGCTGCTGACATAACGTACTTAATTCAAACATCATTATCGGAGAGCGATCTCGCACGCGCACAGGAGTGATTTTTCGCTGGTAACCTTTATGACAGAATCAGCACGCAGCTTAACTCTCGCCGCCATCCTTATTATTGGTGGCCTTGCCGCCGGCGGGTGTCGTGGCGGCGAATCCTCGGCCGCCGCGCCCAAAGGCGGGGGCGGTGGCAAGGGCGGACAGGGCGGCGGGGCCGCTTCGCTGCCGATTAAACCCGTCCACCTGATTATGGCGACCGAGCGCTCGGTCACCCGACTCGTCACCGCGCCGGGCACGCTGGCCGCGGACGAACAGATTTCGCTCGGCTTCAAGGTCGCCGGGCGGGTGAGCAGACTCAGTATTGACCTCGGCAGTCTGGTGCGCAAAGGTCAGGTCATTGCTCAGCTCGAAACCGAGGATTTCAAGTCGCGCGTCACGCAGGCCGAGGCCGCGCTCCAGCAGGCCCGCGTCAGGCTCGGGCTGCCGTCCGAAGCGACCGACGACCCCAACGACAACCGGATCAGGATTGAAGACACGGCGCTCGTGCGTTCGGCGAAAGCCCTCATGGAGCAGGCCCGGCTCAATCGCGACCGCGCGGCGCGACTGGTCAGGGAAGGCGTGCAGGCGCAGGCCGAACTCGACCGGACCAATTCCGAACTGAGGGTGGCCGAGAGCCGCTACCAGGACGCGATTGAAGAGGTCCGCAACCGTCAGGCCGTCCTCGCGCAGCGCCGCTCGGAACTGGAACTCGCGCGGCAGCAGCTCTCTTACACCACGCTCTACGCGCCGTCGGACGGCGCCGTGCGCGAGAAAAAGACTTCGGTCGGTGAATACCTCGCCGCCGGCACCCCGGTCGCGACGCTCGTGCGCCTGCACCCGCTGCGCATGCGCGTCGAAGTGCCGGAACGCGAAGCCCACGGCATCCGCGTCGGGCTGCCGGTGAAGGTCACGGTGAACGAAGTGGCCGGCGATTTCGCGGGCCGCGTCGTCCGCCTCAGCCCGGCCATTCAGGAGCAGAGCCGCACGCTTGTGGTCGAGGCCGAAGTTGACAACCAGCAGGGTAAGTTGCGGCCCGGCGCCTTCGCCAAAGCCGAAATCCAGACCAGCACGAGCAACGGCGTCATTACCATCCCGCCCTCGGCGGTCGTGACTTTCGCGGGCATTCAGAAGGTCTACGTGGTCAAGGACGGCAAGGCCCTTGAGAAACCGATTGTGACGGGCCGGCGCGAAGCCGACTGGGTCGAAGTCACCGAAGGGCTCGAGGCCGGCGAGGCCGTGGTTGATGCGCCCGGGAATCTGGTCACTGGCCAGCCGGTCAACGCGCAGGAGTAACGTCGCAGGGAAAGTATCACCTTATGCAAAAGCTCGCTGAAATCTGTATTCGCCGCCCCGTCTTCGCCGCGATGATCATCCTCTCGCTGGTGGTCGTGGGGACGGACAGTTATTTCAAACTCGGCGTTGACCGCTTCCCTTCGATTGATCTGCCGAGCGTCTACATCCGCACCTTCGTCCCCGGCGCGTCGCCGGAAGAGACCGAGACTCAGGCCAGTCAGGTGATCGAAGAGGCCGTCAACACGGTCGAGGGGATCGAGCAGCTGCGCTCCATTTCGGGCCAGGGCGTTTCGATGGTCCCGATGACCTTCGACCTGAACCGCAAAATTGACGTGGCCGTGCAGGACGTGCGAGACCGCGTGCAATCAGTGCTGCGCGAACTGCCACCCGGCACCGACCCGCCGATCGTGATGAAGGCTGACAACGACTCTCAGCCGATCATGACGATTTCGCTCTCGGGCAACCGCTCGGCGCGCGAGCTGACGGAACTGGCCGACAAGCAGGTCAAACGCGAGATCGAACGCGCTCTGGGCGTCGGCGAGGTCCGCGTGATGGGGGGACTGAGTCGCGCGATCAACATCTGGATTGACGCGGACCGCCTGGCCGCCTACCGCATCCCGATCACGCTCGTGCGGCAGGCGCTCGTGCGGCAGAACGCCGACGTGCCGGGCGGTAACGTGGACACGGGCCGGCGCGAGATGACCCTGCGCACGATGGGCAAGATCACCGACCCGCGTGACTTCAACGACCTGGTCATCACCAACATCAACGGCACGCCGGTGCGCATCCGCGACGTGGGCCGCGCGGAGGACGGCACGAAGGAGCAGCGCTCGATTTCGCGCCTCAACGGCGTCCCGTCGGTCTCGCTCGGGATCATCCGCCAGTCCGGCTCGAACACCGTGGCGGTCATCGAGGAGGTCAAGAAGAAGCTCGAGCGCCTGGGCCAGCAGCTCCCGGCCGACATCCGCCTCGAAGTCATCCAGGATCAGTCACGCTACATCTACAACGCGCTGCACGAAATCAACACCCACCTCATTCTGGGCAGCATCCTCGCGTGTCTGGTCGTGCTGGTATTCATGCGCTCGTGGCGCTCGACGATCATCGCGGGGATTGCGATCCCGACTTCGGTCATCTCGACCTTCGGCATGATGCGGGCGCTCAATTTCACGCTCAACAGCGTGACGATGCTGGCGCTGGTGCTGATGGTCGGCGTGGTGATTGACGACGCGATCGTGGTGCTGGAAAACATCTTCCGCTTCATCGAGGAGAAGAAGATGAAGCCGATGGAGGCGGCCAGAGAAGCGACGCGCGAGATCGGGATGGCGGTGATGGCGACCACGTTTTCGCTGGTCGTGATCTTCCTGCCGGTCTCGTTCATGTCCTCGATCTCGGGGCGCTTCCTCTACCAGTTCGGCCTGACGGCGGCGGTGGCGATTATGGTCAGCCTGCTCGTGTCGTTCACGCTGACGCCGGTGATGAGCGCGCGGCTGCTGCACATCGGGGACGCGGCGGGCCACGGGCATGATCAGGCGGCCTCGCGGCGCGGCTTCTACGCGTGGATTGACCGCGGCTACACGGCGATGCTGCGGCTGGTGATGCGCCACCGGCTGGTTACGGTAGCGCTGGCCATTGCGGTCATGATTTCCTCGGTCCCGCTCTACGGGCTGGTCAGGCAGGAGTACATCCCGAGCAACGTTGACGAGGCGGAATTCAACGTCAGCGTCAACGCCCCCGAGGGCACGAGCGTCGTGGCGATGAATGAGGCCCTCCAGGAGATCGAAAAAGACCTCAGGCAGATGCCGGAAATCCGCCTCATGCTGGCCTCGGTCGGCGGCTACGGCTCCTTCCTCGGCTCAGCCAACAACGGCGATATTTATGTGCGCCTCCCGCCGCACGAGGAGCGCACGGTCAACTTTCAGAAATTCCTCGCGGGCCTCAAGCGCGGTGAACCGCTGGCCGTGTTCCGCAACAATTTCAGCGCGCGCGACGTGATGCAGCAAATCCGGCAGCGGATGCGCAAATACACGCACCTGCGGATCGCCGTGCGCAACCCGCAATCGATCAATCTGGGCACCGGACCGGCGGAACTCGATTTCAGCCTGCGCGGCCCTGACATCATGACGCTCTACCAGAGCGCCAATAAACTGCGCGAGTGGGCGCCCGCCAACGGCATCATTGACGCGGACGTGACGCTCAAGCTCGACAAGCCGGAGCTGCGCGTGAAGATCGACCGCGCGCGCGCGGCCGATCTGGGCGTGGACACGACCGACATCGCGACGGCGCTGCGGCTGATGGTCGGCGGCGACGACCGCGTCTCGCGCTACCACGACGAGACCGTCAACGACGATTACGACGTGCAGTTGCGCCTCGAGCAGGGCCACCGCAACGATCAGGAGACGATCTCGCGGCTCCTCGTCCCGTCAACGAAGGCGGGGCTCGCGCCGCTCGACAACCTGGTCACGATCGAGCGGTCGAACGCCCCTTCGCGGATTGACCGGCTCGACCGCCAGCGCGTGGTCTCAATGCGCGCCTCGATCGCGCCAGGCTACGGTCTGGCCGACCGCATGGCGGCGCTGCGCGCGGAGTTCGCGCGCATGGGGCTCGGGCCGGAATACAACGCGACGGTCGGCGGGCGCGGGCGCGAACTGGAGCGCACCTTCAGGGAGTTCATCATCGCCTTCCTGCTCTCGATCGCGTTCATGTACATGATCCTCGCCTCGCAGTTCGAGAGTACAATCCACCCGGTGACGATCCTGCTCAGTCTGCCGGTGGCCGTGCCGTTCGCGCTGCTCTCGCTCTGGATGACCGACAACTCGCTCAATCTCTATTCGGCGCTGGGCATTCTGGTGCTGTTCGGCGTGGTCAAGAAGAACGCCATCCTCCAGATTGACCACACGCTCAACCTGCGCCGCAACGGGATGGAGCGCGACGCGGCGATCATTCAGGCCAACCGCGACCGCCTGCGACCGATCCTCATGACGACGCTCGCGCTCGTCGCGGGCATGCTGCCGCTCGCCGTGGGCACGGGCCCCGGGGCCGAAGAGCGCCGCTCGATTGCGATCGTCGTGATCGGCGGGCAGTCGCTCTCGCTGCTGCTGACGCTGCTGCTGACGCCGGTGGCCTACTCGATCTTCGATGACCTCGGCGCGACCGAGTGGGGGCGGAAATTCGCCGTCGTCTTTACGCCCCTGCGCTGGCTGCGCGGGAAAAAACAAGCCGCCCAGCCGGGGATCGTCCAGTCGGATTCGGGGGATTAAGCATCAGGGGCAGAATAAAACACCAAACCACGGGGACACTGGGGGACGCGGGGAAAGAAGCAGCTGTTATGATTTTGTCTTTCCCCGCGTCCCCCAGTGTCCCCGTGGTTGTTTATTCTGGCGCGGTTATTTCATTCCCACTGCGGAAAAATCCGCTAAAGGCCCGCGAATTTTTCGTTATCAGTTATATTTCTGCTGCATCACCACGATTCCTCCGTTCAGCCCAGAATGTATTTTGCCGGACGGGGGAGTCGTGGTAATAATGTCGGCGAGCGCCCGAAAAACATCACCCTCACCCCTGAACCTGAAGCCCCTTAATCTTCGACGGATCAAATGAGACCAGCCAACGCCTTTGCTGAAGGGGATCAGCGGACGGATGTCCTCCTGGTTGACGACGACCGCATCGCCCTCCTGTTCCTGACCAAAGTGCTTGAGAAGGCGCATTTCCAGGTCACCTCAGTCGAAAGCCCGAACGAGGCGTTGCGCCAGCTCGCCCGCCTCAGGCCTGGCGTGATCGTGGCTGATGTCAATATGCCGGAGATGAGCGGCTTCGAGTTTTATCAGAAGGTACGTGAGATGGGGCACTCAGACATTCCCTTCCTGTTCTGCTCGGGCAAGGGCAGGCCGTCTGATCGCATTCAGGGCCTCAGGATCGGCGCGGATGATTACCTCAGCAAGCCCATCGAGGCGGAAGAACTGGTCCTCAAGGTGCGCCGGCAGATCACCAGCAATCAGTCCGCCCGCGCCCTCAGGATGGCGCTCGAACGAACCGATTCGCAGTTGATTATGAACGGGCATTTCGGCGGGATCACAGTCGCCGACGTCCTCCAGACCGTGATGGCGCTGGGCCAGGGGAATTACTGTCTCCGGCTGAACACGAGCGATGACGGGGGCACGATTTATCTGACCGACGGCTCGCTCGTCCATGCGGAGACCGGCTGGCTCTCGGGTGAAAAAGCCTTCTCGCGCATGCTCGGCTGGAGTTCCGGAACGTTCGTTATCGAGAACCGTCGCTGCGGGTGCGAGCCGTCACTTTCCGGGCGGCTCGATCATCAGCTGCTCGAAAAGCTCACGCTGCTCAACGAGTATCAGCTGCGGCGGGCGGAACTGGCTGAGCAGGGGGAGAGCTTCGAGGTCGAGATGGGCGCGATCCGGCGACCACTGGATGAACAGGCGGCCACGATGATGATGCTCGTCGAGCAGCACCGCAGCCTTGAGGCGACCCTCACGGCCTCGCCACTCACTGATCTGGAGACCGTCAGCGCCCTGCTGCGGTTACTCAGGGAAGGGGTCATCAGGCCCGCGTGAGGGGCGTGGACACCTGCGCATCCCTTCGCCCGGCCTCAGCCGAACCGGGCGACTCCTCGGGCACGAGCCTTCGAATCATCCTCAGGCCGTCGCTTCATTGTTTTTGTCCCACCAGCCTTGAAATCAGACTGGCCAGCGCCCCGTCCTGATATGGCTTGACCAGGTAATCCGTCGCGCCCAGTTCCATCACCCGCTGGCGCTGTGCGTCGCCGGCCTGTGTGGTCACGATGACGACCGGCAGGTTGCGCCACGCCGGCTGCGACCGGAGCGCGGCCAGCAGTTGATACCCGTCCATGCGCGGCATCTCGAGATCGAGCAGCAGCAGGTCGGGCGTCGTCGCGGAGTTTTGCAGATACTCGAGCGCCTCAAGCCCGTCTCTGGCCTGAAGAGAATTCCACCCCATGCGGCCGAGCAGACCCGTCGAGACGCGGCGCGCGCTCGGCGAGTCATCAACGACCATGACGGTGATGGCATCCGGGTTCTGCCCGGTCGAAGGGGGCTGTATCGGCAGAGCCGACGTTGACCCGGCCAGTTCGCGAGTCATCGTCGCCGACGGCAGCGCCGCGCTCGCCGGCGCGGGCTGACCGGCCAGCACACTCGTGACCGGGTCGAGGCGGGTCGTGTCCCCGGCCGTTTCACTCGCCGGCCCGCGCACTGAATCGCCCACCAGTTCCGCCAGGTTCAGAATCAGCGCGACGCTGCCGTCGGCGACGAGCGTGGCGCCCATCACACCGTGGACGTGGCGCAGATGATTGCCGAGATTCCTGACCACGATTTCGCGACCGCCAAGGGTCTGATCCACCACCAGCGCGACCTGTCTGTTATTGACCCTGAGAATCAGCGCGGGCTGATGCGCTTCCGCCTTATCAACCGGCGACCCGGGCCTGAGCAGGTCAGAGAGCCGGACGACCGGCAGCATCTGTCCGTCCACCTGAGTCACCGGGGTCTCGCCGGAATGATCAATCTGATGCTCACCGCCGCGCAGAGTCTCTGTGATGTCCCCGAGCGGAATCGCATAAGTCTCCTGCCCCGACTTCACCATCATCACCGGCATCACGGCCAGCGTCATCGGCAGGCGGATGATGAAAGAGGTGCCCTGCCCCGAACGCGAATCAACCGAGATGCTGCCCCGCAGCCGGCGCACTGCCGTCTGGACCACGTCCATGCCGACGCCGCGCCCGGAACCCTCGCCCGCGTCCCGGCTCGTGCTGAAGCTGGGCAGGAAGATCAGCGGCCAGAGATCTTCATCGGCCATCTCCGACGCGTCCTCTGTCCGGGGGAAGATGCCCTGACGGACGGCGATGGCTCTCAGCTCTTCGGCATCAAGCCCGTTGCCGTCATCCTGGATCTGAACGACGACCTGTGTGCCTTCGCCCCAGGCCGAAATCTGAATCGTCCCTTTTGGCGATTTGCCCCGGGCCTCGCGCGCCGCGGGCGGCTCGATGCCATGATCCACAGCGTTGCGCAGGATGTGCTGCAACGGGTCGGAAAGTTCTTCGATCACGGCCTTGTCGAGTTCGGTCTCCGCCCCCGCCAGCACCAGTTCGACCTGCTTGCCCTGCTGCGCCGCCACGTTGCCGACGATGCGGTGGAGGCGCGTCGCCAGCGTGGCGAGCGGGACCAGCCGCAGGCGCATCAGCTTTTCCTGAATCTCGCCCGAGAGCCGGCTCTGGCGGTTGAGGAACCCGGCGAGGTCGTCGGTCAGCGCATCCAGTGCGCCGCTGATCACGCGGGCGTCGCCCGCCGTTTCGGCCAGTTCGCGCGCGAGCAACTGGAAGTCGCCGTCACGATCAGGTTCTGATCCGTCACTGCCGGCCTCGGGCTGCGTTTCAAGGCGCGATGAGACGCGCTTCAGGCGTTCGCTGCTCGAGCGGAGGTCTTCGAGCTGACGGGCAAAACCCGTCAGGCACTGCTCGAACGAGGCGCGCATCACCACCAGCTCGCTCGTCAGGCTGACCAGTTCGTCCAGCCGCCCGATGGGGATGCGCACAAACTGCCCGCCCTTTGCCTGGGCCGGCGCGTCATCCGCCGGGATGACGGGTTCCGGCGTGGCCGGCTCCGGCGATTTTGCCCCGAGCGTCCGCGCGTACCGATCATAGAGGCCCTCGACCGCCCTGGCATCGGCGCTGCCGTCAATCATGCCCTTGAGCGTGTCGGTTGAAAGAAGGAGCAGTTGCAGGGTCTCTTTGGTGGCCTCGAGCCGGCCCTGGCAGAGCCTGTCGAGCAGGTCTTCCATGCGGTGGGTGAGTTCGGCGACCTCTCGGTAGCCGACCGTCGCCGCCGCGCCCCGGAGCGAGTGTGCGGTGCGCCGGATGGATTGCAGTAACTCCCGGTCGTCAGGCCGCCCGCCCAGTTCCCGCAGCGAGGAACCCATATTCCACAAATGCTCTCTCGCTTCGAGCGCGAAGATTTCGGCCAGTTCCTCCAGCAGTTCGGCGCTGGGGAAGGCGGGCTCATTCACCGCCGACCCGTTGACGACGAGCGCCCCTGTAACAGCATGCTCAACCCGGGGCGCGGCTTGGGCGCCCGGCAAGTCAGGCAAATCCAGTCCCGCCATCTCGCCGACGACGACGGCGCGGAGGTCGGATAATTCGTCAGGCAGATCCAGCAGCTCTTCTTCCCGGGCGGCGGGATGAGCGGCAGTCACCGCAGGCGGCGGCAGCGGGTCTTCGGCCTGAGTCCGAAGTTCGGCAGGCTCATCAGGGGTGACCGGTTCACCGGCCGCACTCGCCTGATCCGTGGGACATCCCGATGCATCCTTCAGGGCATCGGCTGACACCTCATCCAGATGGTTGGCCAGTTTGATGGTGGCCTGGCGCAGACTGAGCGCGGTCTCCTTGCTGACCGTCAGCTGCCCGTCGCCCAGATCCAGCATGAGCGCTTCGAGGTGGCTGGCCACTTCGCTCAGCTGTTTGAAGCCCAGCACCGAAGCCCCGCCCTTGATCGAGTGCGTGTAGCAGTAAGCCTTCTCAAGCTTCTCGACGTTGCTTCTGTTGTTGAGGTAATCCTCAATCCCCTGCAGAATGTCGGGCAGGTAGCCGTTGGCCTCGACAATGAAGCCGGCCACATCTTCCGGGTCAAACATTCGATCCATCATTTCGGTCATCTCCCGTCTGTGGAGACCTTAAAGACTGTTCGCTCCGATCCGCGCCCGCGCCCCCTCAGGAGGCGGTGGCCTGTAGCCTGCCGCCGTCATTCGCGCCCCCGGGTAGTTCGGGCAGCTCGAACGAGGCGACCGAAGCGTTCAGCTCCTCGGCCAGTTTGGTCAGGTCGCTGACCGTGACGGATGACTGTTTGACGTCCGCCGCCGTCTGCTGCGTGATTTCGGCGATCTCGCTCATCGCCGCGGTCACCTGCTCGGAGCTGTCGGCCTGCCGGACGGCCGCACGCACGATTGACTGAATCACTTCAGCCAGGTTGTTCGACGCGGCCTCGAGCTGATTGAGCGACTCGCCGACCCGGCCGGCGAGTTGTGCCCCTTCGGCCACGTCGCGGCTGCTCTCTTCCATCGCCGAGAGCGCTTCGCCCGCCCCCTGCTGGATGGCCGTCGCCAGCTCGGTGATCCGGCGGGCCGCGCCCGCGGAACGTTCGGCCAGTCGCTCGATCTCTTCGGCCGCCATCCCGAAACTGCGGCCCGCCCCGCCGGCCAGCGCCGCCTGCACCGAGGCGTTGAGCGCGAGGATCGCAGTGCGATCCGTGATGCCTTCAATGAGCCGCGCGATTTCACCGATCTCCTGCGAGCTTTCGCCGAGGTGCCTGATCTGTCTGGTCGTCTGCTGGACCCGCTCGCGGACGCGTTCCATTCCCCGGATCGTGCCCTGCGCCGCCCGAGTCCCCTGCCGCGCGGTCGCGAGCGCCTGCTGCGCCACGCCCGAGGAGACGTTCGCGCTTTCGGAGACCTGCCCGATGGCCAGCGCCATTTCGCTGATGGCCTTGTTCATCTGCAGAACCTGAAGCGTCTGCTGTTCACTCCCCTGCGCCACGTGTTCGGTCGCCTTCGCCGTTTCGGTGGCCGCCAGAGTCATCTGGCCGGCCACCATCTGGACCTGGCCGACGAGTTGCCGCAGTTCGGCAATCAGAGAGTTGAACGGGTCAGTGACAGCGACACCGGCGCCCTCCCCGGCTTCGCCCGGCAGCCCACCCTGCGCCGCTTCGCTCGCAGGGGCCGCCGGCTCCACGACCGGGTTCTCCGCCCCACCGGTTTCGTCGTTTAATGATGGAGTCGGCACCATCACCACCGCATCGCCAGGCAACCTGTTCTGCGCCTCACCGGTTTCGTCGTTTAGTGCCGGACTGATTTCGGCTGAGAGATTATCCGTGGCCATCGGGCTCGCCATTTCACTGGTTTCATTCTGCGGACGAGTGGTCGAACGGCTCAGCCAGAAGCCCGAGCCCGCGATCAGGCCGATGCCCAGGGCGAGCAGGAAGAATGTCGGGTAAGCCACGCTGCGGCTGAACCCGGAAGCAGCCGCCGGCAGTTGCCCGGCGCGTTCGCGCCTGACCGCTTCCGCCACTTCCATTGAGCGGAGCGCTTTGCCCGCACTCGCGGAGGCCTGATTCAGGGCGGCCATGTGAGTAAAAGCTTCGTCGGCGGTGACGCGCGACAATTCGACCATTCCGGTGCGATCCGCCTGCACCTTCTTTTCGGCGGCGGCCAGCATGGATGCGGTCAATTTGTTCACTTTTTCGACTTCGGCACTGACCGGCTGATAGTCAGCACTCGATTCCGGGATGGCGGCCAGGGCGGCCTCGACCTTCTTCTGCGCGGCGGAGGCGAAGTAAAGCATGCCGATCCACATCATCAGGGTCACCGCCGCCGAGACCGCGACGACCAGCCAGAGCCTGCCCTGACTGGTCGAAAGTATTCCGAACCTGCCGTTCACTCCCGGGCTGTCGAATGTTGCTGAGCTTTCCATATCAGTGATTCCTTTCTGACGGGACGACCCGAATGCCGGTGACCCGAAGCGGTGCCGCGCGCGCGCCGCGACGGGCCTGATTTCAGAGTGTCCCTGCAGATTGCACGTTCCCGTCCGCGAAACAGATCAAGGTGATCAGGAGTGCCGTTCCGGCCTGCGAGGCCGCGATGTCTGGAGATGATCAGGCTGCCGGCAGGAAGCGATCAGGGATTGCCCCGGGCAAATCCGCGCCCGGCTCACCGGCCCACGTCAAGCGACCGCAGCAGTTTTTCCACATTCAGGATCCTCAACGAGTGCCCCTGATCTTCATAGACGCCGCGGACGTACGGCGAAACCTGATGCCCGCCGGGGCCGGCCTGTGATCCGGGCTGATCGGCGGGCAAGCCCGAGAGCCCCTCCATGCGATCAACGAGCAGACCCGTCGTGATCTCCTTGTCCCCGGTCGCCACAATACAGAGGCACTGCTGATCCGGCCGCGGCGGGGTGTCAACCCGGAAAATGGCGCGACAATCAACTATCGAAATGATCTCGCCGCCATGATTCGCCACCCCGGCCAGCCACTTCGGCACGCCCGGCAACGGGGTCACGTGGGGCGGCCTTTCGACCGCGACCAGGTTGCCGAACGGGATCGCGTATCTGGTCTCAGCCAGTGAAAAGACGAAATACTTTTCCCCCCGGGTCCCTTCAGATAACGCACTCGCGGCCTCCGACTCTGCCCGCCCGTCATAACTGAAGCCGTCAACCGTGTCCGGCTGTGACGCGGTTGACGGCTGGAAGGCTCTGTCTTCGGCCACTCTCTCCGGCGATAATTGTTTCCCGTCCAACGGGCACCTCCCTGGTAATGATGGCTGGGCCGGACCCGGACGGACTAGAAAGGAACTTTGTCCACTGCCCGTCTGAGGTCGGTCAGAAAAACTCCGTAAGTTTCACGCCACTGATCACTCCGGTCGGGGTCGCGGAAGTAGGTGGCGAAGAGGGAAAAATATGATTCCGCCACCTGCATCATCCCGTAACAGATCTGCCGGAACAGATAGCGGCGGTCATTCGGGTCCTCGGCCCAGTTCTGGTAAACCGTGACCACGGTGGAGACCCGCAGCCGGTTATACTGCGCCCCGAGCAGTCTGGTCTGAGGGTAGAGGTCGGCGACTCTGGTCAGCGCCTTGACGAGCGAACCCGACATCGCGTACGCCTCCGGGATGTTCTCGAAAAACTCGATGATCTGATTGACCAGTTCGGCGAGCGACTGGAGTGCCTGGGCCGGCTCCTTCTGCGCCCGGTGTTCTCCCAAATGGATCAGGAACAGTTCGAGCTTTGACAACATCAGGATCAGCTCGGCCTCGTAGTTGTTGTCATGCTCGATGTCGGCCGGGGAGAACGGCTGTTTTTCCTGGGCCGTGATCGTGTCGGCCCCGGGCGCATACCCGGCCCGGGCACGGGCCTGCTCGTCAATCCGCCGCATCCCTTCGAGCAGCAGGTTATTCCAGCTCACCCCGATAGTCCGGCCCGGCGCCATGATCTGATCATTGGTGTGAAAGGAGCCGTCGCTCCAGGTCAGCAGCCGGTAGAGCGCTTCCGCCCCCTCGCAATCGCCGACGGCAGCATGCACAATCTCGCCGTCGTCGAAAAAGACCGCACCTTCCTCGCCGCGCCGCCTGACGATCAGGGTGGTTTTACGGCGCTCGATGCACAGCACCTGAACAAAACTGCTGATGGTAATGTCTCTGAGATCGCCCTCGATAGCCATATGATTGCACCGGTTTCACTGCCTACAATGTTTTCCCACCACCCGGGGTGATGGCGCCGGTTCGTTCAGCCTTGTGTCATTCTGCGGGCCGCGGCGCGCGCCGGCGGCAGGCATGCCATCTGACAAGAGTGTCGGGTTCTTTACTGACTGGTCCTTCATTGTGATTCGCGGAGCTTAAACTTGCAGGGCGAGACTGAGGATCTGATGGTTACCGACAAAGGGCAGCAGCACAAACTTCATCCCGTGATTATCTCTTTCAGCGTGGACTCCTGCCCTGTCACCCGTTTGCTGACCGGCAGATTATTCAATGCAACAGATCTCTCGTGCGGAGATGCGATTCGGCACAGTCGGTCGAACAAACGCGAGCAATTTATATGCCAGCGGAATCACACATTCCGGCCCTGACAAACGTAATCCTGATGCTATGGCCGCGGGATTAACGGGCGGGCGAGTGACATGGTCTGCCAGCCCCGGTCTGACAGGAACTGTCAGTCGGGCCGCCGTCACAGTAATCGAAATGTCACCGATTTATCACAGAGTCAGGCTGGAATTGCTGTTAGATTAAATCGCCATGGATCGGCTGCTCGTGTCCCCGGCAGCCTGCCCCCACGAGCTGAATTCCCCCGAATTTCATGTCTGCCAGCGGGCAGGTGAACGACAGGTGAGCGCATGATCAAAGCACCACTGCCAGCCAATGAAGAAGCCCGACTTGAGGCTTTGCGGCAATACCAGATCCTCGAGACCGGGCCCGAAGATTCCTTCGACAACCTGACCAGTCTGGCGGCCCAGGTCTGCCAGACCCCGATCGCCCTGCTCAGCTTCGTCGGCGCCAGCCACATCTGGTACAAGTCGCGCGTGGGGTCGGTGCTGGCCATCATGCCGCGTGACGGAAGTTTCTGCTCTTGGGCGATCCTCGAACCTGAAATGCTGGTGGTCACCGACGCGCTCAAGGAGAAGAGATTCAACTGGCACCCGCAGGTCTCGGGCTCTTCCGGCATCCGCTTTTACGCCGGCGCGCCGCTCATCACGATTGACGGCTACGCGCTGGGCACGCTCTACGTCGCGGACCTGCAGCCGCGCGCCCTCACCCCCCAGCAGACGCAGATGCTCCGCAGTCTGGCCGACGCCGTGGTCTACCACCTCGAACTGCGCCGGCGCTGCCTGATCACACAGAGCCATGAGGAAATCGCCGAACAACTGCGCCTGAAAGAAACGCTGCTCGACCGGGTCGAGCAGCGCAGCAATGAACTCGCCCGCAGCAACAGCGAACTCAAACAGCAGGTGAATGAATACGTCCAGCTGATCGAGTCGCTGGCCGTCAGCGAGCAGCGTTACTCGATGGCCGTGCGCAGCGCCAACGACGGCATCTGGGACTGGGATCTGAAGAATAACAAGGTCTACCTCTGCCCCCGCTGGAAGGAGATGCTCGGCTACGCCGACGACGAGATCGGCCACGGCCCCGAGGAGATACTCGAACGGATTCACCCCGAAGACCGCGAGGTCTTCAAGGCCGACCTCGAAGCCGTCCTCTGCGGCTGGATCCTGCAATTCGAGAATGAACACCGCATGCTCCACCGAAGCGGCGATTATCACTGGATGCTGAGTCGCGGGCTCGTGGCCCGGGACGCCGAAGGCGTGGCCTACCGCATGGTCGGCTCACTCACCGACGTGACCGACCGCAAGGAGGCCGAGCGACAGCTGCTGCACAACGCCTTCCACGATTCGCTCACCGGCCTCGCGAACCGCGTGCTGTTTATGGACCGGCTCAAGCGTTCGCTCAGCCGCACCCGGCACCGCCCGGAGTATCTGTTTGCCGCGCTCTTCCTTGACCTCGACCGCTTCAAGGTCATCAATGACTCGCTCGGCCATCACGTCGGCGACCAGCTGCTCGTGGGCATCGCGCGGCGGCTCGAAACGAATCTGCGACCCGGCGACATGGTGGCGCGCCTGGGCGGCGACGAGTTCGCCATCATCCTCGATCACATCACCAGCATCGCCGACGCGACGCACGCGGCGGAACGGCTCCAGCAGGACCTGCTCCAGCCGTTCAGCATCGGCGGGCGCGAAATCTTCGCCTCGGCCAGCATCGGCATCGCGGTCAGCCACCCTTCCTACGAACAGGCCGAAGATTTCCTGCGCGACGCCGACACGGCGATGTATCACGCCAAGAATCGGGGGCGCGGCTGTCTGGA
The DNA here is from genome assembly GCA_035652435.1 of Blastocatellia bacterium. GTDB lineage: Bacteria > Acidobacteriota > Blastocatellia > RBC074 > RBC074 > DASRDU01. The sequence continues at coordinate 133,097 of DASRDU010000072.1, read as the reverse complement.
GCTGTTCGATAATGACATGCATGCCCGCGCCGTCGGGCTGCTGCAACTGGAAACAGACCTGCGCCGCGCGCTCAGCCGGGACGAGTTCAGGATTCATTACCAGCCCATCGTCTCGCTCGACAGCCGCCACATCATGGGCTTTGAATCGCTGGTGCGCTGGCAGCACCCGCAGCAGGGGCTGATTTCGCCGGGCCGCTTCGTCCAGATCGCCGAAGACACCGGCCTGATCATCCAGCTCGACCAGTGGGTGCTGCGCGAATCCTGCCGTCAGGTGCAGGTCTGGCAGGAGGAATTCCCCTCCAACCCGCCGCTCACGATCAGCGTCAATCTCTCCGGCAAGCAGTTCGCGCAACCCGACCTGACGGAGCGGATCGGCCAGATCCTCGCGGAAACGGGACTCACCCCGAGCAGCCTCAAGCTGGAGATCACGGAAAGCTCGCTCATCGAAAACCCCGAGGCGGCAGCCGCCACGCTCAAGCAGCTGAAAGACCGGGGCATTCGCATCTCGCTCGACGATTTCGGCACGGGCTATTCGTCACTGAGCTACCTCCACCGCTTCCCGATTGACACAATCAAGATTGACCGCTCATTCGTCATGCGCCTGAACGTCTCGAAGAACTCCGAGATCGTGCGCGCCATCATCACGCTGGCGAGCAACCTCGGGATGGAAGTGATCGCCGAGGGCGTGGAGACCGAAGAGCAGATCGCCCGGCTGACGGGGATGAATTGCAGCTACGTGCAGGGTTATATGTTCTCTAAGCCGCTGCCGAGCGAGGATGTGAAGGAGCTGCTCACCGCCACGTGGCCCAAAGTCCGCCGCCTGCAGATCGCCGTCGCCTGAGCGTGCCGCGCGCGCGCCATCAGCACCGCATCTGATTGACATCGCCCGGCATGCTTCCTTATTTTTCTCGCTGCCTTTTTACTTTCTGCTTTTTATCTTCTGCTTTTCCGTATGAAAGTCCTCTGCGTCTTCGGCACGCGACCGGAAGCGATCAAGATGGCTCCGGTCGTGAAAGAGCTGAAAAAACACCGCGACCGCATCGCCCCCGTAGTCTGCGTCACCGCGCAGCACCGCCGGATGCTCGATCAGGTGCTGGAACTCTTCGGCATCGAGCCTGATTACGACCTGAACCTGATGCAGCCGGATCAGACGTTGTCGGCTCTGACCGCCGGTGCGCTGACGAGCCTCGATTCGGTGCTGCAAAAAGAGAAGCCCGACTGGGTGCTGACGCAGGGCGACACGACGACGGCGATGGTGGCTTCGCTCGCGGCCTTTTACCACCGCATCAAAGTCGGCCACATCGAAGCGGGCCTGCGTACCGGGGACCGCTTCCAGCCCTTTCCCGAAGAGATCAACCGCCGCATCGCCGATTGCGTCTGCGACCTCCATTTCGCGCCGACCGAAAGCGCGCGCCTGAATCTGCTCGGCGAGGGGGTGAGCGACGCGACCATCCTTGTGACCGGCAACACGGTCATTGACGCGCTGCTCGACGTGGCCGAGAGGCCATACGACTGGCATTCCGGCCCGCTCGCCGTGGTGCCGCAGAACAAACGCCTGATCCTCGTCACAGCTCACCGCCGCGAGAATTTCGGCGGGCCGCTGGAACAAATCTGCGACGCGCTGAATGAAATCGCCGCGCGTTACCCCGACACGCAGCTTGTCTATCCGGTGCACCTCAACCCGAACGTGCAGCGCGCGGCGCTCGGGAAACTGAGCCGCACGCCCAACATCACGCTGCTCGAACCGGTTGATTACCTGCCGCTCGTGCAGTTGCTCAAGCGTTCACATCTGGTGCTGACCGATTCAGGCGGCCTGCAGGAAGAAGCGCCCGGCCTTGGCAAACCCGTGCTGGTGTTGCGCGAAGTCACCGAGCGCCCCGAAGGCGTCGAGGCCGGGACGGTGAAACTGGTCGGCACCGATCCGCAGAAGATTGTCAGCGAGACGATTCGATTGATGGAAGATCGTGAGGAATACGAAAGCATGTCGCGCGCCGTCAATCCTTACGGCGACGGCCACGCGAGCGAGCGCATCGTGGCAAGGCTGATCGCAGGCGATATAAAAGTATCTGACAACAGCCAGGCTGGCCGGGGAGTTGAATAGCAGCTGTGCGCCCAACCTGATGCAGAGATGAAGAGCGGAAAGCAGCCTCGGACAGAGATGAAAGCCAGACGCGCGAAACGTCAGGCGAAACGCGGCTCACCGGAGCCTGCCGGGCGGCAGAGCGAAAGACCCGTCGGGACAGTGCCGGTGAATGTGGATCTGCTTGCGCTCTGCAACAGCTACGGCGTCCCCGCGTTTGTGGCTCGCGGCTATTATGTGGACATCCCGTTCCGCTGCCAGGGATGCGGGAAGGAAGAAATCTGGACAGCGACCCGGCAGAAATGGTGGTACGAGGTGGCAAAGGGCTATGTCTACTCGACGGCGAAACTCTGTCGGTCGTGCCGCCGGCGTGAGCGTGAGCGCCGCGAAGAGGCGAGGCGTGTCCACCTTGAAGGCGTCGCGCGCAAGGCTGGAACCGACTCCTGACATGCTCATCCAGCCGGAGCCTTGCTGCTGACGGAAGATTCTCTTAATAGAGCAAATATTTGCTGTCAATTCCAATCAGGCTCAGAAACTTTTCAATCTCTTTGGCATCTGCTCTGGTCCATGTGTAGCCGGCGCCATCAACCGTGGAAAAAAACTTCTGCCCGATTCCAAAGTTATACTTACCCTGATCACCGTCATAAAAGACGAGGTAGACAGGGGGGCGATGAGCCATCGTAAAACCATCCGATTCTGGCAGCCACCTCTTTTCCTTCAGGCGTCCCGCGCAGAACTCAGTCAGCCTGGATATCTGTGCCGGATCTGTGATTGTAGCAATTGCTTTGTTCATTTCTTCAGCTACTTTCCCTTGTGACGAGACAACCACTTTAGTGACCTTGATGCCCTCTATTTTTAAGTCTGCCACCTTCTGGCTGCTTGCACGCTGACAACAAAAAACGGCACAGATCAAAAATACGCCAGACAGCAGTTTCACAATTGCCCCTTTCCCTGACAGATAGACTTTTCCAACATCAGACGCTCAGGGGCTGGTCGATTGTCAGACAGCTGGCCGAATCAGTAAAGCAAATACTTCTGTCGCCGCTGCGCGAAGTCAGCTTCACCATCGCGCCAGCCTGCTGCAATTTCATCCAGTGTTGTTCCGCTCTCAATCTGCCCACGCAGCTTTTCAGTTCCAGCAATCACATCGAAAGGCAACCGGTCGAAGACGTATTCGTAAGGCGGCGCCTGCCACTCGAAATGCTGCGGGTAGAGGTCGTGAATTGCCTTGATGACGGCGACGCCTGTGATCACTGGCTTGAATTCACGGCGCGACTGCACGTGAATCTGCACTCCCTGGCAGAGTTGCCCGGCGTGCTTCTGAAACGTCGGCTGGAAGCAGTGCGGGCGGAAATAAACTCCGGGGAGGTTTGCCACATTAAGGTGTTCGGCCAGTTCCTGCGCATCAACATAAGGCGCGCCGACGAGTTCAAAGGGCCTCGTGGTTCCGCGGCCCTCGCTGATCTTCGTGCCTTCGATCAGGACTGCGCCCGGATAAACGACTGTGGTCTCGACGGTCGGGATATTCGGCGAAGGCAGCACCCAGGGCGCGCCGGTTTCGTCAAAATACAACTGCCTGCCCCAGCCGCGCATCGGCACGACTTCAAGCTCACAGCCGATGCCGAATTCCTGATTGAAGAGCAGCGCCAGTTCCGCGACCGTCAGCCCGTGCCGCATCGGGATCGGATACATGCCGACGAAGGATTCATGGCCGCGTTCGAGGATGTTGCCTTCGATACGCAGGCCGCCCACCGGATTCGGACGATCAAGCACGACCACGCGTTTGCCGTACTCCTTCGCGGCCTGCATCGCCAGGGCCATCGTGTAATTGAACGTGTAGACTCTGGTGCCGACGTCCTGCACGTCAAAGACCAGCACGTCCACTTCGCTGAGCATCGCCGCAGTCGGCTGTCGCACCTTGCCGTAAAGCGAATGCGCCATCACGCCCGTGCGCTTGTCGGGGAAGCCTTCCCACTCGATCATATTGTCCTGCGTCTCGCCGCGGATGCCGTGCTGCGGGCCGAAGAGCGCGGCGAGGCAGATGTCAGGGTGGGCATGGAATAAATCGGCGGCGTGACGAAACCGGTGATCCACGGTCGCCGGATTGCAGATCAGGCCGACGCGGGCCGAGCGGAGCAGGTCAGTTTTTTCCGAGAGCAGGACTTCAAGTCCGAGCGTGACTTTGTTCATAGCTTCAATGGTTGTCGAGATAAGGCCGGGTCCGGCGGAGGCGAGTATTGATGATGCGGCGGGAGGTGTCAATTACCGGAAATGGAAACGCAGAAGCGCAAAGACAACAAGCCTGACATTGTCCCTTCGCGCTTCTGCGTCGGATTCCGGCCGGGTGCAGGTAGAGCCAAAGGTTTGGGGCGAAGGCACATTGCCTCCCGCTGCACCCGACCGGAAAAGGTGGCGTCGGTTGACGCACAAGCCCTTGATCAAGGCAAAAGTAAAAAGTGAAAAGGTCAAAGGCAAAGCGACAGTCAGTGGCCCGGGGCACATTGAGCCGGCGACTTTTTACTTTTGCCTTGTTACTTTCCCGCTCACGTCAGGCGTTTCAGAGTGAAGTTATCCACGATGACGTACTTGCCCGCGCTGCCGGTGGCTCTGGCCTGGAAGCCGACCTGAGTGACGCCGGCGGGGACGGTGAACTGCAGATGCACGGTCTTGTTGAGGCCGCCGTTATAAAGCGCGACCGGGCCGTCTTCTCCGTTGCCCCACTTGATGGCGATGGAGCCGCGGGCGGCGCTGTCGCTGACGGTGAAATCAGCGGTGACTTCATAGGTCGCGCCCGGCGTCAGTTGCACGAACTGGGTCAGGCTCGCCGGCACGTAGTTGGAAGTCGGCAGCAGCTTCGCCGCCGTCCCGCCGTCAGTCACGCCGGTGCCGCGCGCGGTCTGAATAATGCCGTTGGTCTGCCAGCTCGACACATTGCCTTCAAAACTCGGATTCTGAATCGTCCCGTCAACCGGCGGGCCGCCCGGCGTAATGCCCGGGCCGCCTCCGCCACCCGTGCCGCCTCCGCCCCCGCCACCGGACCCCGGATTCGGGTCCGGCGGCGGGACCCAGGGCGAAGTCAGGTTGTAAATGAAGTTGATGTTGTCCAGCCGCGAAGTCAGGTTATAGATCGTGTACCAGCCGGGATTCGGATAGCGCCCCCGGATCTGGGAATATCTGAACACATCAATCGGCGCGGAAATCTTGTAAGGGCCGCCGGCAGGGATTCCGCTGAAAACAAAGGTTCCGGTGCGGCTGGTCGAGCTGTAAAGCTTCAGGTTGTTCGGCCCTTCCAGCGAGACGATGACGCCGAACACGCCCCGGCCAAAGGTGTCGTTCACCTGCCCCAGGATGGTGTGGAGGGCCGGTTCTTCCTGCGCCGGGGCGGCAGTCGCTGCGACGGCTGCTTCCGGGGGCGCGGGTGAGAGATTCAACGTGCCGGCAGCCGGCCCGGTGAATCCGGCCACGATCATCGCCAGCATCAGGTAAATCAGTTGAGTCCTGTGTTGATTGAAATTACTCATCTCATAACTCCTTGCCGGGTGAAGCCCGCCCGGGGGGCGGACCTTGTGTGCAGTGAGTGAGGGCAGGCCCTCCAAAGCCGCGATCACAGTGAGGAAACGAATGCGACTGCCTGATGAGGGTGTCAGTGATCGGCAGCCGGCATTCGCCGGGAAATGCGCCCGGTGACGCCGATAACAATTGAACTGAATGCGAGGTTCCGGACAGATGTCATCCGGCTGAAGTAAAAAGGTAAAAGGCAAAAGTCGGGATGCCGGAAAAGTTTTTTCATTCTGCCTTTTTACTTTTGCCTTCTGATTCCCTGACCGACCCTTGGTGAATCGGCTGATCGCTTCCGGCCTGAAACTGCGTGCCAGCGGGCGAGCCTGTGGTGATGTGAGCGGCAGGTCACTCGGAGACGGGGGCGGACTGGCCGAGAGGGCATTGACTAAACGCTCACCTTGAAATCAAGCGGGATGCCGGAAATTTTCCAGCTTCCGGCTCGGGCATTATAGTGTTTGAGAAATAAATGTGACCACGTGTCAGAAGCCCGACCGTGAGGGAGGGCTTGGCTGTGTGAGCAAGCCCTCCCTCACGGTCGGGCTTCTGACACGCCTGCGAAGGCGCGAAGACAGGTCAGCCTGACAGTGCCCCTTCGCGCCTGCGCGCCGGATTCCGACGGACGCGGGATTCCTGGCTGAGGCACAAAACCTCATCCCGCATCCGCCGGAAATTGCGGGCGTCAATTGATGCCCGCAATCCCTGCGGAGGGTCAGGAGGCGAGCGCAAAGTTGCCCCTCTATTGCGCCCGCGCCCCCGCGGTGTCACGTCGGTTGACGCGCACCAGCCCGAAGTAAACCGGCCCATGGTGGATGGTTGCGGGGACGCGGAGACACGGAATCACTCAGGCAATAATCTGCCTCTCACGATGTTCCTGTGGCTCCCTCTCTCCACGCCCCCGCTCTCCGGACCCAGCGGAAGTCAGCCTGATCACAACTCTGCCTGATGACAGGAAAGCTGCGGCCGCCCCGCGGGCCGGAAATTTAATTCCCGAAAATGTGTCGCCCGCTTCCAGTGATGACTGATGAGAGGCTGAACTCATCGCCGCCCGTGCGCCGGCCCCGGCGGCGCAGGCCACTGCCCGCCCGCTCGGGCGGGTAATGTGGCGGTGATGACTGTTGTATGAATGGCAGGCCCCTGCACGGTAAGCGGCCTGGCTGGTTGATCAGAAGATTATCTCTGTTCCCGATGGCAGCGAAGGTGTTGTCGAGGTCTCGCTGCTGTCAGGTTACACGGCCCTGCCGGCGTTTGGTTCCATTAACTCTCCGGAAAGATAGAACGGGGTAAGCGAAGCCGATCATCACTCAGGCAGCAGGGTGGGCTGGCTGAAAAAGATTCGATTCAGGAAGCATCAGCGGGCCACGGATAAAACGGGTGAAGCGGATCAACACGAGATCAGTGTCAATCCGTTTCACCCGTCCTGTCGGTGGCCCGTCTGTTTAATTGACGCGCACCAGCTTGAAGTTATCTGCCGTCGCCCAGGTGCCGGCGCTGCTGCTGGCCCTGAAGATGAAGCCGACCTGCGTCACGCCCGCCGGGACGGTGAAGGTCAGCGTCGCTTTGCGCACCGGCCCGCCCGGCGCCGAAATGGCCGGCCCTTCTTCGCCGGTGTTCCAGACGACGCCGATGTATGGCCGCACCTGAGTGCTGGAGCTGGCGAGATCGGCGCTGACTTCATATGTCCTGCCCGGCGTCAGTTTCACCCACTGGGTGATCGAGGTCGCACGGTAGGGTGAAGTCGGTGAGACCTTCGCCGCCGAGCCGCCGTCGGTCACAAACGAGCCGCGCGCCGTCCCCACGATGCCGCTGGCCTGCCAGTTCGTCAGACCATCCTCGAAGCTCGGGTTGAGGATCGTGCCGTCATCGCCCGATGGGGGAGGCGGAGTGGGCGTCGGCGTCGGCGTCGGCGTCGGCGTCGGCGCCTCATCGGGCGGAATCCAGGGCGAAGTCAGCACGTACGGGAAGTTTGCGCGCTGGTTGTCGCTCAGGTTCTTGTACTGATACCAGCCGGGATTCGGATAGAACGTCGTGAAGTTGGAGCGCGGCCCGCTGAAGGGCGGCGTGACTTTGTAGGTGCCCCCGCCCGGCAGCAGGGTGAACGAGTAATTGCCGTTGAAATCGGTGAAGCGCGTGCTTTCCATCGAGCCGGTCAGGACGACCTTGTAGCTGACCAGCGGGTTGCCGAAGCGATCAGTCAGGCGACCGCTGATCGTATAATAAGCAGTCGGCGTCGGGGCTGGAGTCGGCGTCGGCGTTGGCGTCGGGGTCGGCGTGGGCGTCGGAGTGGGCGTCGGCGTCTGAGCCGCATTCACCACTACGGTCTGCGCCGCCGTGCTGGAGCTTTCGCCCTTGCTGTCGGTCGCCACGAGGGAGAGCGAATGCTGGCCAACTGTCAGCGTGACATCCACCGTGCCGGTCGCCGCCACCTGATTCTGGCCGTCGAACCACCGCAACATCACCTGATCGCCGTCGGGGTCGGTCGCGCTGCCGTTGAGGTGAACGCTGGCCGTGCCTGCGGGCGATGCCTGCACCGGCGTCGTGATCGTGTCGGCAGTCACGATCGGCTTGCGATTCGTGTCATTGACCGTGAGCTTGAATGTCCGGCTGTCGCCGAGCGAACCGTCGCTCGCGTTGACCGTGATGTTGTACGTGCCGCTCTGTGAGTAATCCGGGTTGATGTTGAGCGTCGCCGTGTTGCCGTTCAGGCTGCCCAGGGTGACGAACGACGGGGCGCCGCCGAGGCTGAGCGAGACGGGGTCGCCGTCAGGGTCGCTCGCCTGGAAACTGACCTGCACGGTCGCGCCCTCATTCACCGTCTGATCAGTGATCCCGGCGAGCGTCGGGGCCTGATTCTGGACGCTGCCGCGTTTGAGGTAACGGACGCGGTTGTTCTCCGAATCGGCGAACACCATATCGCCATTCGCCAGCGTGGTGATGCCGGCCGTGAACGGCGGATTGTAGGCGCTCGGCGGGTCACTCGGCGAACGACCGGGGTACATGATGTAAAGCCCCGCATCCTTCGCCGGGCCGCCGTCGCCGGAGAAGGTCCCGGTGTAGGGATTCTGTTTGCCCGCCGCGACGAACACCTGACCGATGCCGTTGGTCGGCGCAGTGACCTGGAGAATCTGCTGCGTGCCGCCGCTCATCACGAAGACGCGCCCGGCGGCGTCGACCGTCAGATCCAGCGGGTAGCCGATGCCTTCAAAGCCGCCCGACGTAGCGCGGCCCTGGGCGATGACGCTGTAGCTGGTCCCGCCGGCTTCATTCTGCCGCACCACGCGCAGATTCATCGTGTCGGCAATGTGCAGCCGCCCCAGACGGTCGAAACCTATCCCGACCGCGTACCCGGTCACAATCGGCGTGGGGCCGCTGCCCTCGCTGAATGACCCGGTCACGCTGCTGATGATGCCGGTGCCGGCATCAATCCGGCGGATGCGCTGATTCCACTTGTCGGCGATATAAATATTGCCCTGATTGTCCTGATCCACGTCGCGGGGGAAAAAGATCGCGTCGGCGGCCTGTCCGCCGTCACCGATGCTGCTCGGCGGTTTGTTGCCAGCCGGCAATCCGGCGATCCGCCTGACCATCCCCGGCGGCACGACGACTGCCCCGGCTCCGTTCGGGAAGAACGTCACGTCGGCATTCGAGAGGTTCAGGAAGAGAATGCCGCCGGCGCGCTGCCCCGAGGTCGGGCTGGGGTAGCGGACGCCGCTCTCGGAGTCGGCGATCAGCAGGCCCTTGCCGTTGTAGGTGATGCCCTGCGGCCTGCTGAGCGCGGTGGTCGTGACGCGGTCATCAATCCTGTCGCCCCCGGCCTGATCGTTGAGCGTCACGATCTGGCCCGGCTGGACCGTGCGCTGCCACCCGAGCCCGGCAAACAACGTGACCGGCTGCTGGCCGCGATTGACGAAGCGCAGGCGGTTGCTGCCGCTGCGTTCGGTGATGAAGAGGTTGCCATTCGCGTCCGCCGCGACGCCGGTCGGGAGGTACACTTCGGCCGCCGTGGCCGGCGAGTCGTCATACGGCTCTTTCAGCCCGCTGCCGACAATCGTGTTGATCTGCCCGGCGCCGACGCCCGCGCCCGCGATGGTGACCGGGCTGTTGGTGTTGTTGATGTAACGCACCCGCTTGTTTCTGAAGTCGGGCACATAAATGCCCGCCGCGTCCACGCCGAGCGTCAGGCCGAAGCCGTCGGTGCTGCCCGGGATATTAAAGCCCGCGTTGCCGGCCGGGCCGCCGTCGCCGCAATTCCCGCTGATGTTCATGTCACAGATGGTCACGTTCTGGCTGCCCGCAACCACCGTCATCTGACCATTGGTGCCGATCCGCAGGATGTTCTGCGCATTGCCCTGCGCCACATAAAGGTTGCCGTCGGGCGCGACCGTCACGCCGAGCGGGTATGCCAGACCGGAAGCGGGCGTGAAGATGGTCTCGGCCGAATCAACCCGGCGAATGCGGCCGGGGGAAGTGCGCGCCGTGCCGCCTTCGGAGATGTAAAGACTGCCGCTCCTGTCAAAAGTCAGGCCCGTCACGTTGACCAGTTTCGCCTGCGTGGCCGGGCCGACATTCACGTCGCCCTGAGTGCTGCCACCCGCGACCGGAATTTCCTGACCGGTGGATCCGATCCGGTAGACGATGTTGGAACCCGATGACGCGCCGGCGTAATAAATTTCGCGCGTCGTCGGGTGGACGGCGAGGCCGCGGCCGTTGGCGGCATTGTCGCCGCTGAAGACCGTCGTGATCGCCCCGGGCGCGATCGTTTTGTTCAGAACTGTAGCCGCCTGCGAGCCGACGTTGACGGCGCGAATTGACTGGCGATTCGGGGCCAGCAGGTAGATGAGATCGCCGGTCGGGTCAACCGCCATGCCGGTGACCGTATCGAGGTTCATAAAGACCGCCGGGATGTCGTCGCCGTCAGAACTGCCGCCGCCGGCCACGCGGCCGAGGCAGTTCGGCTCAATCCGCTCGGTCCCGAGCGTCACCGCCTGGCTGGTCGTGTTGACGAACCGCACGATGAACCCGTACGGCGGCACATCGCCAAGGGTCACGCCGCCGTCAAGGACATAAAACCCGCGCCCCTTCGGATCGAGGATCACTCCGGTCGGCGCCACCAGCGGGGCCTGCGGGGCCGGAATATTCGTTGCCAGCCCGCCCCCGGCGACGGTCGCGATAGTGGAACTGACCGCGCCCGGCCCGGAACCCGGGGCCTGCGCGAGCAGCGGCATCGCGGTCGGCTGGCACAGCAGCGCCAGCACCAGCACGCTTGAGATAAAACGCATCAGGCGATCAGTTGAAATAATCGAAGTCATCACTGCTTACTCCTCAGACGTGGTTGTTTCTCTTTTTGCTTGCGGCCTGCCGGGTCACCTGTCCCGCCCGACAAAACAGATTGTTGTTTGTTGTTTTATTGTTTCTTCCCGTTCTGGTCCTCAGCCTCTGAAAGCTGAAATGATCAATCGCTCTACGAGTCCACTAACACCCGCATAAAAAGTCCGGCCGGCCGCTTCGGGAAGAAAGATGTCATCGGCGCGGGCGGCACAGCGAAGCCCGGTCGGCGTCGAACGGCAGCGCCCGGAGACGAGGGAAGATCCGGGCTGAACGGCAGACACGGCGCCGCTCGTCGCCACCTTTCAGGCTCTTCCCTGACGTTGTGATCAGTGACTGTCTGCACCGGGAGGTTGTTCGAGAGGCGTGAGGGCCGCGCTGACCGAATCACCCGAGAACGAAGATTTCCCTGGCGAAGCCGCGGGCCGCCGCTGGATGCCGCAGGTCGAATTGTTTCCGGAGAGACGAGGCGGCGCAATCGCCACAGCCTCATCTGAATGACCGGCGATGAACGCTGGTCAGAATCGAAGTCACGGCAGGGAGTGGTTGGATGAGGTCTCCCCGCTGTCAGATTGCACGACCGGCCTGAGGCCTGGTTCCATTTGTTTGGCGGGATGGCATGCGCGGGCTTGGGATTGAAGATGAAATAACCCTGCCAACAGGCGGCAGTCCCGGGAGCGCACGCGGCTCGCGTGCTGTGTGTCGCCGGGGGCGCTGGCTCATCAGACTGGCACGCGAGCCGCGTGCGCTCCCGGGAAATGGATTGTCATCTCGCACTCAGCTCTTACCTGCGGTCTTCGCGATCAGCTTTGTTCCAGCGCCGTCGCACTTCCAGCACTTCATCGGCCAGCGCGAGGAGTCTTTGCCTGATGGCATTTCCGTCGGGCAGGTTGAGCGGCGGGTAACGCGCGGGCAGGGCCAGCGGGCGCGTCTGTTCACGCTCCTCGGGCGGCACGCGCGTCATCATTTCGTAGACGCGGAATTCGGCGGAGCCGTAATTCCACTTCACCCGCTTGAGCAGCCGCGCGAGGGCGGCGTCGCATTCCCTGATCGCGTTGAGCAGCGCGCTGCAAATGAACCCCGCGCAGAAGACATTCTTGTTCCGGCAGCCCGCAGGCCCGAGCGAACGGCACATCGGCGGGCAGCAGCCGGTCTGCTGCTCGTGACACCTGATGCAAATTTGCATGGCGCCGCTCTCATTCCAGAAGCGGTCGAGTTCGGCGATCAGTTCCTCACGAGTCAGGCCGTCACCGGCTGGCCCCCGTGAATCGCGAATCGCCCTGCGCTCCGCCCGCACGCATTTCACGCACAGCCAGACGTGACCTTCATCCACCTGTTCGCCCGCCCTGCCAAAAAAGTATTGTTCGTAGCGCCGGGCATTCGCCGCCCCGCACTTCTCGCAAGCCTGATTCTGATCAGTCTCGATCTGTTTCATCCGTTCGACCCGCATTCCATTCTCACTCACGACAGACGCGCGCTCCTCAACCGCAGCGCATTCGTGATCACCGACACCGAACTGAAAGTCATCGCCGCGCTCGCGATCATCGGGCTGAGCAGCAGTCCGAACACCGGATACAACACGCCGGCCGCCAGCGGAATGCCGAGCAGGTTGTAGACGAACGCGAAGAACAGGTTCTGCCGGATATTCCGCATCACCGCCCGGCTCAGGTTGCGCGCCCGCACGATGCCCCGCAGGTCGCCTTTGACCAGCGTGACCCCGGCGCTTTCCATCGCCACGTCAGTCCCGGTTCCCATCGCAATGCCGACCTGCGCCTGCGCGAGCGCCGGGGCGTCGTTGACCCCGTCGCCGGCCATTGCGACGAAGCGGCCTTCGGACTGGAGCCGCTTCACCGCCTCACTTTTCTGCGCGGGCAGGACTTCGGCAATCACTTCATCAATCCCAAGTTTTTTCGCCACCGCCTCGGCAGTCGTCCGGCTGTCACCCGTCAGCATCACCACGCGAATTTCCGCCTGATGCAGCGCCTGGATCGCTTCAGCCGCATTTGCCTTGATCGGGTCAGCCACGCCGATCAACCCTGCTGCCCTGTTGTCAATCGCGACAAACATCACGGTCTGCCCGTCACGCCGCAGCTCATCCGCGCGCGCCGTTAAGGGGCCGACATCAACCTTCAACTCATCGAACAGGCTCTGATTGCCAAGCGCGATGTTGTGATCATCAACAGCGCCCGTCACGCCCTTGCCAGTGATTGACCGAAAGTCCTTTGCAGGTGAAAGCCCGATGGATTTCTCCTGCGCGCCGGCCACAATCGCCGCCGCCAGCGGATGCTCGCTGCCCCGTTCAAGGCCGGCCGCCAGCCTGAGCAGTTCATTTTCACTCTGCCCTTCAGCCGCGACGACCGAAATCAGTTTCGGTTTGCCTTCGGTGACCGTCCCCGTCTTGTCCACCACGAGCGTATCAACTTTGGCGAGGGTTTCGAGCGCCTCGGCATTTTTGATCAGCACCCCTTCGGTCGCCCCGCGTCCCGTGCCGACCATAATGCTCATCGGCGTCGCGAGGCCAAGCGCGCACGGGCACGCGATGATCAGTACGGCCACGGCATTGACGAGCGCATAAACGAATCGCGGCTCAGGGCCGAGAAAACTCCACACGACGAAAGTGACCACCGCAACCAGCACCACAGCCGGGACGAAGTAACCGGAAACAGTGTCGGCGATGCGCTGAATCGGCGCGCGGCTGCGTTGCGCTTCGCCGACCATCCGGACGATCTGCGCCAGCAGAGTTTCGCTGCCCACGCGTTCCGCCCGCATCACCAGACTCCCGGTGCCGTTCACCGTGCCGCCGGTCACGCGGCTGCCGGCAGTTTTCTCGACCGGGATCGGCTCGCCCGTGATCATTGATTCGTCAACCGAACTCGCGCCTTCAATCACTTCGCCATCGACCGGAATTTTTTCGCCGGGCCGCACGCGCAGCTTTGCGCCGACGATCACGGATTCAAGCGGGATGTCCTCTTCAGTGCCGTCGTCGCGAATCACTCGCGCGGTCTTCGGCGCGAGGCCGAGCAGCGATTTGATCGCGCTGCTCGTCCGACTGCGGGCGCGCAATTCAAGCACCTGACCGAGCAGCACGAGCGTCGTGATCACCGCCGCGGCCTCGAAGTAAACCGCAACCTCCCCGTGATGCCCGCGGAACGAGGCCGGAAAGATGCCCGGGACCAGAGTCGCAACGACGCTATAGAGATAAGCCGCCCCCGTGCCAATCGCGATCAGCGTGAACATATTCGGGCTGCGATTGATGACCGAAGCCCAGCCGCGCTCGAAGAAAGGCCAGCCGCCCCATAAGACCACCGGCGTCGCCAGCGCGAACTCGATCAGCGTGATGACGCGCGGCGCGATAGCGTGCTGGACGGGCTGCCCGGGAATCATCTCTGACATCGCAAGCAGCAGCACCGGGACCGACAGCACGACACCGATCCAGAACCTCCGGGTCATCTCCGTCAGCTCCGGGTTGGCCTCTTCCGCCAGGGCCACGGTGCGCGGCTCAAGCGCCATGCCACAAATCGGGCAGCTGCCGGGCGCATCGCGGACGATCTCCGGGTGCATCGGGCAGAAGTATTCAGTTTTAGTCGCCGGTGCCGCGCTCATCACCGGTTCGAGCGCCATCCCGCATTTCGGACACGCGGCGGGCCTGTCGCTGACGACCTCGGGATCCATCGGGCAGAAGTATTTAGTGCCCGCCCCGGCGTCGCTCTTCGCGGGCTGTTGCGCTGGCGCCGCCGGCTTTGCCGAAAGCCCGCCAAGGCTCACCAGCGCCGGCTTCGGTGCGAGGTATTGCGCCGGGTCGGCACGGAACTTTTCAAGACACTGCTGACGGCAGAAGTAATACTTCTTCCCCTCGTGTTCGTAGCTCCACTTCGCCGTCGCGGGATCAACGGTCATCCCGCAGACCGGATCAATCTCCTTCGACTCTGTTTTTTCTCCCTGCACTGCCTGCTGCGGATGCACCGGCAGGCTCATCTTCGACGGCTGGATCATGACAGGCATGGATGCGGGTTGTGGTGACAGATACTTCGCCGGGTCGGCGCTGAATTTTTCGAAGCAGCGCGGATTGCAGAAATAATATTTCTTCCCCTCATGTTCGTAAGACCATTTCGCTGTCTCCGGATCAACGGTCATTCCACAGACCGGATCAACGGCTTTTCCCGAAGTCATTTTCTCTCCCTTCACGAGCAGTCCTGTTTCAGCTTCCAATCAGAACACGCTGTTGTCAAATCGCGCGCCTGAATCAGGCAGACATTATCTCTTAAATTTCGGGTGATTGAACGTGCGGGTGTGTCAGGCTGGGGAAACTTCGGGCGGGGTCAGGAAGATGCCTGAGTCAGGACATCTGTTTCTGCATTCGGGCGACGGTAAGCTTTACGCCGTCGGGCAAATCAATCTCGAATCTCTCGATGACTTCATAACCTGTGGCGGCATACAGAGGTTCTCCGGGCAGTGTCGCGACCAGTTCGAGTTTCCGGAACCCCGCTTTGCGCGCGGCCTCTTCGCAGGCATTGATGATCATCCTGCCGATGCCCCGCCGCGCCCACCGCGGGTGGACGAAGAAGGCTCTGATGCGGGCCGGGTCCCGCGTGGGGTCAAGCAGCGGGTCGGCTTCAGACTTCGCCTGATCTCCGCCGTACAGGGTCTCTCGTCTGCTCCAGCCCCCGCACCCGGCGATTTCATTGTCCACCACCGCAACCAGGTATGTGCCGTCGTCAATCAGCTGAGTGTCAACCCCGAAGACGTGGACGAGCGCGCTTTCGATCTGTTGGGCGTCGTAATAGTTCGCGCCGAGCGCGCGGACTGATTCCGGGATCAGACGACTGATTTCGGGAATGTCATTGGGTGTGGCAAGGCGAATCTGGATGGCTATATTCTGCATTCCGAAGTGATGCTATTCACGCGGCGGGATCGGCTCCCGCGCCCAGAAGACAAAATCGGTTTCAGCCGGCTCGGCCCCGATTGACCTGATCAGAGCGGCGATCTGCCCGCGGTGATAGCACGAATGGCCGAAGAGCTGCGTCAGAATGTCTTCGACCGTGTTGCGATACCAGTCGCCTTCAAGACTCCGATACTCAAACGTCCGCGCCACTTCCTCGTCAGTCAGCCGCTGGAAGTAATCTGACCACACTGCCTCTATCTCCCGCACCCGCGCGGCAAGGTCAGCAAGGCTCATGCCCTGCGGGAAAAATTCATGCGGGCCTTCTTTCAGGATTCCGAACCTGAACAGCCAGAGCTGCCGCGCCATCATCAGGTGCGCCAGCAGGTCTGCGGCCTTCTGGAATTGGGGCAGCGAGCGGAGCGGCGCAGGCACGGCATCGAGTGAGGCCAGCACTTTGGCGTGACTGTCCTTTTCGTATTCGAACCAGCGGCGATAGCGGTCGGCTGAGTTTGTTGGCATTAATCGTCTCCCGTCGTCCAGTTTATCCCCGTCATTTTCCTGTCTTCACCTGCTTCTTGTCCTTCCACGCAAGCTTTCCCATCTCGCGCCACGTCGTCAGTCTGATCCCAAGCTCTTTGATCAAAGCCTGCGTTTCAGGGTCAGTGAATGAGAGAAAGTCAGCATGGCGCTGCTGCCAGGAACCGGTGATGGCTTTCAGTTCATCGTTATCCATGCCGAGATGCACGATCAGCATCGTCACCCCCGGTTTCAGATTGCGCAGCAGGTTGTGATAAGCCTTTTTGCGCTCCTCGAACGTCTTGCCCTCCACGCCCGTCACCAGGTAATCGAGCATCGCGAAGCCGTCGGCTTCGACCTTGCGCAGCATTTCAGAAGTGACGGGGATGCCGGCCAGCTTTGTGTAAGCTTCAATTTCAGGAGATGGGCGCATGACCATCACCGGGATGCCGTACTCTTTGCCGAGTTTCGTGTAGACCTCGAAGTAATCCCGTCGCGCATAGAGCGTCCCCATATGCGTGTCGAGGTGCGTCGGTTTGATGCCGAAGGCAATCGCGCGCTCGATCTGGGCGCGCAGTTCGGTTTCGATTTCGGCGGCGGTGGCTTTCATCGCAGTCTGTTTTTCCGACCGCCACATAAAGCCCTCCTGATCGAGCAGGCCCGGCACCTTGTCAATCGGCGCGACCGGGCGCCAGCGGTAATGCTTCCACTCGCTCGTCAGCGTCAGGTGCAGGCCGAAATCAGCTTCGGGATGCTCCTTCGCGTAAGCCGCAATCTCAGGAAACCACGGGCACGGGACCATGATGCTCGCCGAAGTCACCATCCCGCGTTTGAAGGCTTCGATGGTCGCCAGATTCACCGAATGCGACATTCCGACATCGTCGGCGTGAACGATCAGGACTTTGTCATTGGGGCCGAAGCCGAGTTGTTGCGCGGTATTCTGGGCAGAGCCCGAAACAGTCAGCATAGTCAGAAACAGAGCGAGTGTGAGCAGTGATTTCATCACGGGGTCATTCCTCTCCGATGTCCTCGTTCCAGATGTCAGGGTGAGCTGAAATATATTCGGCGAGCATCCGGATGCATTCCGGCGAATTGAGGTCCACGACTTTGACGCCGTTTGCGCGCAGCCAGTCCGCGCCGCCCGCGAAATTGACCGACTCGCCGACCACGACCGTGCCGATGCGGAACTGCCGGATCAGGCCGCTGCAATACCAGCACGGCGCGAGCGTCGTCACCATAATCTTGTCGCGATAGCTGCGCTGCCGCCCCGCCTTGCGGAAGGCGTCAGTTTCGCCATGCACCGAAGGGTCGCCTTCCTGCACGCGCCGGTTGTGCCCGCGCCCGAGCAGGTTGCCCGCGCCGTCGAAGAGCGCCGCGCCGATGGGGATGCCGCCCTCGGCCAGCCCCTGCCGGGCTTCCTCGATGGCGACCTGCAGCATTGCGTTGTAATCAGGGGTTTCTGTCATAACGGAGCAGAGATGTTTTTCGGCGGGTATTCCTCCCACCCGCGTGCCAGAGCTTCAGGCGAATGGCTTACTCCCCGGCTTTGACCGGCTGTCTGAAAATCTCACTCAGCGGGTAGCGGAAGCCGGGCAGCAGGTCTTCGCTGACCAGTTCCCCATCCGGCGGGAAGGCTGTGATGTTGGTGGCCGAGCGGTAAACCGTGATCGTCTGATTCTCCGGGGAGATGACCCACACCTGCCTGACGCCGACGGCCAGATACTCCATCACCTTTGCGCTGACCTTCTCGTAAAAATCGTTCGGTGAAACAACCTCGACTACCAGATCCGGGGCGATCAGCCATTTCGTCTCCGGCTCGCCTTCGAGCGGGATGCGGTCAGCAGCGATAAAAGCCAGATCAGGGACGCACTCGCTTTTTCCGATCTGAAAAGAGGCTTCCTGATAAACCTCTCCCAGCGTGTTCGCTTCCACAAAAACCCCGAGCTTTCTTGCAAGTCTGGTGCAGATTCCGCTGTGTCTTGCTCCCGGCATCTCTTTCTCTTCCGGTTCACCGTTGACGATCTCGTAGTTCTTCTCAGGATCGAGCGTAATTTCAGTGATCTCATGCATGAGCTTCGACTCCCTCTTACAAATTCCCGCGCTTGTACTCTTCGACAATATAATCACACGCCCGCGCCGTGATCGCCATCATCGTCAGCGTCGGGTTGGCGCAGCCAATCGAAGTGAAGCTAGCGCCGTCGGTCACGAAAAGGTTCTTCACGTCCCACGACTGATTCCACTTGTTCAGCACCGAAGTCTTTTTGTCGCCGCCCATGCGCGCGGTGCCGACTTCGTGGATGCAGAAGCCCGGCGGGGAGGGTTTTGTCGTCTCGCCGGTAATCCGGAACCCCGCGGCCAGGGCCATCTCCTTCGCGCACTCGAAGGCGTCTTCGGCCATCGCCATCTCGTTGTCGGAATGCGTGCAGTCAATGTGCAGCACGGGAATCCCCCAGGCGTCCACCTTGTTCGGGTCAATCGTGACTTTATTTTCCATGCGCGGCAGCATCTCGCCCCACGCGCCGAGGAAGAAGTTCGGCTCGTCCGGCATCTCGCGCGCCTGCCGCTTGAACTCGGCGCCGAAGCCGGGGATGTATTTCGCCCTCGCGTAGTTGTAGCCCATATTCACGCTGCCCTGCATGCCGTACCCGCGAATGAATTTGGGATGCTTGTCGAAGACGTTACGGAATTTGGGGACGTAGATGCCGTTGGCGCGACCGTCGGAATAATCATAAGCCTGCCCGCGCAGCTGCGGCGCCGTGCCACGGACTCCCAGCGGGTAGATGTGGTCCATCAGGTAATGGCCCAGCGCGCCCGATGAATTGCCGAGGCCTTCGGGGTGCTGGCGCGTCTTTGTATTGAGCAAAATGCGCGTTGATTCGAGCGTCGAAGCGCACAGCACGACCACTTTGGCGTACTCTTCGTAATCGCGTTTGCTGACCTGATCAATGATGCGCACGCCTCTGGCCTTGCCGGTGTTCGGGTCAATCAGCACTTCGCGCACGACCGAATTGGGACGGAGCGTCATGCGGCGGGTCTTCGCGGCGGCGGGCAGCGTCGAGCCGGGGCTGCTGAAGTAGGAATGCGTGTCGCAGCCGCGATCACAGTGGCCGCAGTAATGACACGCGGCGCGGCCCTGATGCGGCTTCGTCAGAATCGCGGCGCGACCGATGATCACTCTCCGATTCTGAAAATTGCCCTCGACGGCTTTTTTGAGCATGTGTTCGCCGCAGGTCATGTTCATCGCCGGCAGGAAGCGGCTGTCGGGCAGTTGCGGCAGCTTTTCGTACGAGCCGCTGATGCCGACGAAGTCCTCGACCAGATCGTAGTATGGTTCGAGATCCTTATAGCTGATCGGCCAGCTCTCACCGTAACCGTCGCGGTCAGCGGCCTTGAATTCGTAATCGGAGTAACGGTACGACTGGCGGCCCCAGACGAGGGTACGACCGCCGACCTGACGCGAGCGAATCCACCAGAAGGGCTTGTCTTCGGGGGTCGTGTACGGGTTGTCTATGTCGTCCACGAAGAGGTGCGCGCTGTATTCGTTGCCGGCATAACAGCGGCTCTGCATCGGCTGGCGCGGGGCGTAGACTGAACCGGGCACGAGGCCGCGATACTTCAACTCGTACGGCCAGGTCATCATGTGGTAATCCTTCTGCGGGTCGAGCTGGCGGCCCGCTTCCAGCACCAGCACGTTCATGCCTTTTTCGGTGAGCGCCTTGGCGGCCCAGCCGCCGGTCGCGCCCGAGCCGACAACGATTGCGTCGTAGATCTTCTTTCTCTGCATGCGGCCACCCTCCCGCAACGGGCGTTGCGGGCGCTCGCTGCTGAAACAGGATCAGGAAATGAAATGACAGACTGAAATCAGAAGTTGAAGTATCCCGGCCCGACTTTCATGCTGTGCATCCAGACGCGCGGGAAACTGTGTGACGTGACGATGGCAAGTATAGTATGCGAGAGGGCGAGCGTGAAGAGATTGGGGTAGCGTTGAAATAACCGGCACCACACGTAACCCATCACAAACGTCATGACGGTCAGCGGCGGGTTCGGCAGGTGAAGGAAGGCGAACCACCCGGCGGCTGACAGGGCGGCCCGGTTCTCATCCGGGTAAACTTCGCGCAGCCGGGTCAGCACGAAGGCCTGGAGCGCGTACTGCTGGACGAAGGCCCAGAAGTAATGCCAGTACACGGCGCGCAGCTTCCACCACTCCGGTTCGCGCAGCGTCCCGAGCAGCCAGCCGCTGCCGGCCACGACGAGCAGGATCACAATCGTCACCGCGCCGACTTCGAGCAGCGATTGCGGCAGATTATCCACGCGCAACCCGAGCGCCCGCGCCTTGTCGCGATGGACGAAGTTCGAGACGGCAATGAATAACAAGCCGCCGCCGATGACCACCAGCAGCGAGCCGCGAAAAGCGCCCTGCCAACCCCAGATGTAGCTCATCAGGAAGAACACGAAAGCCGTGACTTCCCATTCGGGCTTGTTTCTTTCGATCAGAGTTTCGAGTTGCATGCCTGCTCTTCTGACACAAACACCGAAGCTTCAGTTCGTGTAACTCCTCTGGTTTTCGCGGGACGGACGCTGACGATCTGGCGCGTCATGGGGGGCCTTGGGTAACAAAGCGGCTGCCAGTATAGTATTTGTCCGCTTCAGCGTGAAGCGGGATTTTGTCCATCTCGTCCATCATTAACCAAAGGTCTCCGCATGAATCAGACACCGCGATTAATGGTCATTGCCCTGCTGCTCCTTCAGCTTTCATTCTCCCCGGTCATCGCACAGCAGGCGACTGCACCGGCTCATGTAAAGCCGCAGACGCTGGCCGAACTGCAAACGCGCATCGCCGCGCTGCTCGATCAGCCGCAATTCGCCGCGGCGCGCCTGGGCGCGCGAATCATCACCGGCAAAGGCGCCGTGGTCTTCGAGCGCGACGCCGACAAGCTGTTTATGCCGGCGTCGAATATGAAGTTGTACACGACCGCCGCCACGCTCGACACGTTCGGCCCCGATTACAGATTCAGAACCTCGGTGTACGCGACCAGGCAGGACATTCGCGGCGGAGTGCTGCGCGGCGACCTGATCCTGTACGGGCGCGGCGACCCGAACATCTCGGCGCGCTTTGAAAACCCTGACAACCCGGGCGTGAACGGGAAGATTGATGAGTTCGTCCCGGCGGAAAAAATCACCGGCATTGAAACGCTGGCTGATCAGATCAGGGCACGCGGCATTAAGACGATTTCCGGTGATCTGATCGGCGACGACAGCTACTTCGCGACCGATGGTCGGGGATGGGGCTGGGAATGGGATGATCTGATGTTTTATTACGGCGCCACGGCGAGCGCGCTGACAGTCAATGACAACGTCGTGACGTTCGTCGTCAAACCAACTCGCGCCGGGATGCCGCCGGTCATTATGGTCAAACCGCAGACGGCTTACGTGAAGATCGTCAATCAGGCGATGACGAGCGCAGGCGGGGCGACTCACATCGGCGCGAATCGCCCGCTTGAAACCAACACGGTGGAATTCTTCGGCACGATCCCGGCCACGGCGAAGGAATTCGAGGTCAACATCAGCGTTCACGACCCGGCGAGCTTTGCGGCGACGCTGCTGCGCGAAGCGCTGGCGCGGCGCGGCATCAGCGTGTCGGGTCGTGTGCGGCGGATGGATGCGGTGGCGCGAATCACTCAGCCTTTTGACGAATCGAAGCTGACTGAAATCGCCAGCCTGCAATCGCAGCCGCTTTCCGTGCTGCTCAAAGCCATCAACAAACCGAGCCAGAACCTGCACACGGAAATTATGCTCCGGCAGCTCGGCGTGAGACGGCACTCGCCGGCGCCTTCGACCGCGGCGCCGGTCTCAACTCCGCCGGCTTTGTCATCACAATCTGTGACCGCTTCTGCCAGGGCAGCCGTAGCACCAGCCGGGACGCAATCCACTGATCCGGCAGTCGAACTCGATGATTACGGGCGCCCGAAATCATCCGAATCGCTCGGCATCGAAGCGCTGAAGGTTTTTCTGCTGAAGGCCGGGATTGACCCGAAGTCGCTCAGCCTGCGCGACGGCTCGGGGCTGGCGCGGCAGGATATGATCACGCCGCGTTCGACTTCGCGGCTGCTGGAGTATATGTCCGCGCACCCGCAGTTCGCGGTCTGGCGCGACTCACTGCCGGTTGCGGGCGTGGACGGCACGCTCGACAGGCGGATGCGCGGCACGTCAGCCGAACGCAATGTGCGGGCGAAGACCGGCACGCTCGCTTACGTCAATTCATTATCCGGCTATGTCACGACGAGACGCGGGCAGATGCTCATCTTCAGCCTGATGGGGAACAATTACACCGGGCCGGGGCGTGACGTCACCGGCGTCTTTGATCAGATTTGCATATTGCTGGCAGAATTTGAAGGCGAGTTGCCGGAAAAACCGGGTGTGGCACAGTAGCCCTGCGCCTTAATTCAATTTCATCCGCCCCTGACATCCGGCACGTTTTGATTCCCTCTCCGTCGTGAAGTAAAATCCTGGTGGGATTTCAGGCTTATGAAAGAACGATCATTCAGACATTCTGCATCAATCGGGACAATGCGAGCGGCCTCGCTACTGGCGTTCGTGTTCGTCTTCGCGGCGACCGCTTTCGCCCAGAGTAAGCCGCAGCAGCAACAGCCACAACCTCCGGCTGAGCAGCAACAGGAGCCTCGCATAGTAGTTCCCACGTCTCTGATCCCTGTGCCGGTGATCGTGACGGACGCTTACGGGCGTTTCGTCACCGGCCTCGCGAAGCACGATTTCACGGTGCGCGAGGACGGGAAGGTACAGGAAATTGCGGACTTCTCTTCCACCGAAGAGCCGTTCAATGTCGCGCTGCTGATTGACACCAGCCGCAGCACGAAGAACAAGCTCGGGGTGATCAAAAAAGCGGCGCTGAGTTTCATCAAGCAGCTCCAGCCGAACGACCGGGTCATGATCGTCACCTTCGACGAGAAGGTGCGTTTCGTCAGTGATTTCACCAGCGATCACAAGGTCCTCGAACACGCGGTCCGGTCGGTCGAGAGCAGCTATGCGACCAGCCTCTACGACGCGATTCATCGCACGGTGACCGAAAAGCTGATCCCGCTCAAAGGCGGTCGCAAGGCCATCGTCGTGCTGACCGACGGGGTTGACACGGGCAGCAAGCTGGCGACTTATGAAAGCACGCTCGAACTGGTCTCCGGCAACGGCATCATCAGCTACACCATTCAATACGAAACGCGCAACGACGGATCCTCGCTGATGAGGCCGCTGTTTTTCCCCGGCCGGAACTTTCTCCCTTCCGGTTCGTCGGGACAGAACTGGCGTAGTGGCAATGACGGTCAGTCATCGGCCGCCCAGCAACAGCCCAGGCAACAGCAGGAGCCACAGCCTGAAACTCAGAAAGAAAAATCCACCGTCAGAATCCCGCGACCGCCCAATCCGCTCATCACGACTCCCTCAACCACCCCGGACCCTGACAAGCCACGCTCGGGCGGCCAGGTGGTTTACGTCAATCAGGCCCCGTCCCGCGACCGCTACCTGATCGCCACTGACTTCCTGACCGCACTGGCGTCGCAATCGGGGGCGCGGTATTACCGGGCCGAGAGCATCGAACACACCTCCTGGGCCTTCCTGTTTATTGCCGAAGAGCTGCGGCACCAGTACACGCTGACTTATTACTCCAACAACGAGAAGCGTGACGGCAGCTATCGCCTGATTTCAGTCAACGTCCCTGACCGCCGCCTCGTCGTCCGCACCCGCAAGGGCTATCGCGCGCCGAAGGACGAGTCCGGCGAGACCAAAAGCAACGGTCAGTAACCTGCCCGAAATCTCCGCGCCTGTTTCCAGTGACTTCCTGAACCGAGGATCCTGCTCGCGCGCAGGCAAAAAAATTCCCACGATGTTTACGCATCGTGGGAATCAAGCAGGAGAAGGAGGGAGGTAACTCGAAGCAACTTGTCTCTGGGGCCTGTGATCGTGAATCAACAGGAAGCGGGGTTGCCGTCATGACGGTAAAACCCCTCGGGAAATCAATACTGCGAGAGTGTGCGCACGCCCCTGAACAGCTGCACCGCCGGGGGCGGTTGAGTCCGCGACGGCGCGGTCTGGCCGCCCGCCCCGCTTCTCAGGCGGTTGTAGTGCGCCGAGATGCGCTGCACGTAATCAATGGTCTCGCGATACGGCGGGATGCGGTTGCCGTAGCGCGCGACCGCGCCCTCGCCGGCATTGTACCCGGCCAGCGCCAGTTGCACATCGCCGTCAAAAGTATCCAGCAGAAACCTCAGATACCGCGCGCCGCCGTCAATATTCTGAGCCGGATCGTAGATATCCCGCACACCCAGCCTCATCGCCGTGGCGGGCATCAGCTGCATCAGCCCGCGCGCGCCTTTCGGCGAAACGGCCCGCGGGTTGAAGCTCGACTCCTGGCGCATGACTGCAAAGATCAGATTCGAATCAACGCTGTAGCGGGCCGCGGCGTTCGCGACCAGCTGGTCAATTTTCACGTCCCCGGTCGAGGGAGCTGCGGAAGAAGAGCCGGCGCCTGTCTGATTGCGCGCGCCGCCCGCGACTTCAACGCGACTGATGGTTTCAATCAACTCGGGCTCAACGGGCTTCACAGGGGTTGCCGTATTCGCCGCGCCGTTCGCCGTCACCGGAGCGGGTTCATTCTTTGCTTCACCGGCTTTCTTCCCGGCTGCCGTCTTGTTCGCGCGCGCGGCTTTGGCCGTGGCAGTCGGCACCGCTGGTCTGGTGTACTCCCCCGGATCAAGCGTGTCTATCGTGGATAGTGTGGCCTTCGCTTTACCCTCATTCTCACTCACCTGCGCCAGTACCTGAACTGGAAAGGCCCCGAAAGAGGTAATACAAAAGACCGGAATGAGGTAGATGGCTTTCAGTGCGACCCTGCGGTTCAACTCGTGTCCTCCTGCCGCTCGCGGGCTCGCCTGTCAGGGCCTTTGATCAGGCAGCGCGGAGTATATTGAACCAACTTTAACAAGTCAAGATTATCTTGCAGAACCGTATCTTTGGCCACACAAGTTAAGCTTGATTCTGCGAATTGTGGTAAGCTTCTGGCCGCATTCCCCTTCATGCAGATTACAACCGGATTGTTATGTGGAGGC
The DNA here is from genome assembly GCA_035652435.1 of Blastocatellia bacterium. GTDB lineage: Bacteria > Acidobacteriota > Blastocatellia > RBC074 > RBC074 > DASRDU01. The sequence continues at coordinate 107,620 of DASRDU010000072.1, read as the reverse complement.
CACGATGAAGATCAGTCAGAAGCTCTCATCCGTCATTGTCGTCACCTTATTCCTGCTGCTCGCGGGCGGCACCGTTTTTGGTGACACGATCAGGTTGAAAAACGGCAGCGTCATCAAAGGCAAAGTAGTTTCCTTTAACCAGCAGGAATTCACCATCGTGCTGGACCTGGGCTCCAGCAGCCGGCGCTCGGCGACGAAGATGACGATTGCCGCGGAGGATATTGAAAGCATCGAATTCGACGCCACCGAGGCGGCACCACAAAGCTCACCCGCCAGTTCCAGCCAGGCCCCGGCGGGAAAATATGGCGAGACGCCGCGGGAGACTCCGCCAGCCAGTCGCGACAGCACGCCACCTGCTGAGACAACACCCGCACCGGAAACTTCGCCCGCACCGGTCTCCTCAACGCCTCCATCAGGCAGTGAACAGACGCCCCCGATCAGTGCCGGCGTTGAAAAAACCGTGAGCGTCCCCGCCACCGCCGACTGGACCAGTACTGAAATCAGAGTGCAGCGCGGCCAGCGCATCAGCATCTCTGCCAGCGGCGAAGTTGACTTGGGCAACGGCCAGCGCTCAAGCCCCGGCGGCATCGCAATCAACGACGGCCGCAAGCTGATTACGAACAAGCCGACCGGCGCGCTGATTGCCGTCGTCGGCGACGACAACGATGATTTCATTTACATCGGGCGTTCGTCAGAATTCACGGCGGCACACAACGGCATCCTTTTCCTGAGCGTCAACGAAGGCAACCTCAAGGACAATGCCGGCTCTTACCTGGCCAGGATCAAAGTCAGCCCCGGGAAGTAACCGGGCAGCAAGGCAAAAGGCAAAGATCAAAAGGCAAAAGGTCGGCAGGTTGTTCTTTATAAATAACAACCTCTTCCTTATTCAACTTTTGCCTTTGTATCCAACCTACGTCTCCTTCTGCATTTTCACGTCCCCGGCCTGTCGGATGTCGTAGGCGGCATTCACAAAGGTCTGCAGGTACCAGAGCGTCACGACCGGCAGCGCCACATAAATCAGCAGCGCCGGATTCATTGCCCGGGTCAGCAATAATGCCGTCGCGAGCAGCAGGGTCATCACCGGCGTGGTCACGCGGTAGTAAATTACCCTGTACCAGCGGCAGAAGATCGCGATAAAGCTCAGCACCGCGACCAGCTCCGCGCGCGGCTCCGGCCACCACTGTTGCAGCAGGAGCGTGAAGTAGTAGACCACCACCAGCCCGCGCACGAACTTTTGCAGCGTGAAGTAGTCTTCGTAAAAGAAGAGAAAAAACGCGCCCAGCGTCGCGGCCACAAGCAGAAGGTTTAATTCGCCGAACGGGACTCCCACAGCTTTGGTCAGAAACCCATGCCAGACGAGGATCAGCCACACGGGCATTGAATTCCGCACCCACTTCGCCAGCCGACCCGGACTGATCAGAACCAGATCAATGATCAGGTACAGGTAGTAACCGATGACCGGCAGCCAGATGCCTCCGAGGTTTCCCGGCAAAGCCTGCCGGCCGTAAGCGATCAGCGTCGCCACAACAGCCGCAAAGAGCGGCGCCCACTCATAAGTCCGCCAGTGCGAAGGCGGCTGCCGGTACCACCGCTCCATCACCTCACCCCCGCGCAGCGTCGGGGCCAGCGAGCGATTGATGCTGGCCGCCACGGTCTGCATGACTTCCTGATGAAACTCGCGGTCATCGCGGCGGGCCTCACACTCGGCCGGGTCGAGCCGGACGGGCGGGTGAAAACGGACGATGATCCGCGCCGGCTTTGGCAGCAGGCGATGCTTCGGCCACGCGCGCGAAGCCCCGCCAATCGTCACCGGCACAATCGGCGCGCCGGTCTCAATCGCCAGCCGCGCCACGCCCGTCCTGAGTTCGCCCATCGGCCCGCGCTCGGAGCGCTGCCCTTCGGGAAAGATGCCGAGCGCGTTCCCCTCTTCCAGAATGCGCTTCGCCTCGCGGAACGCGCTCTCACCCTTGCCGCGCCGGATGTCCACGGGGAATGCACCGAGAAGCCGGATCACCTGTCCCAGCACCGGCACTTTGAAAAGCGCGTCCCACGCCATGTACCGAATGACCCGGCGGATCGGCACCATCACCAGCAGCGGATCGAGATACGACGGGTGATTGCCTGCGATGATGACCGCGCCCGCCTCCGGCACGTTTCCCAGTCCGTAGTATTCGACCGAAAAGAGGATGCGGAAAAGCCAGCGGCCGATGAGTTTGAGCAGTGAGAGCATAGGGGAGCGGATGTTATCAGCTTTCATTCCGACCGGCCAGAAGCGGATCACAGACAATCGCCAGTGTTATGGGCCCGGCCTTCAGCAATGACACCGGCTTGACTTTATTTGAAGCTGATGTGATTTTTCGGGCGGCCGATCAGGAATACAGCCGAATTATTATGCTGATGGTGAACAGTAAAAAGTTTTCATGGGCTCTTGCCGTAATATGTGTCTGCCTTTCAGCGTTCGCGGAGAACAGTTGCAAAGCGGCAGTCGTCTCAAAGGGGACCGGAAGTGAAATCCAAAGTTCCTATGTAAAGACACAGAGATCGCCCAACTACAACATTGTTTGGGATAGGGATGCTGACGTCTCGAAATTACGAAAGGAGATAATACAGGCAGCTTTCACCGCTGATAACGGAAAAACTGATGACTCGCCCGCCAGGACTTCTCTGACACTCACTACTGCACTCGTCTCCGAGAGATTCTGCTTTGGAGACGGAGAGGTAGCGACTATGCAGATAAAACTGCGACTTCAATATAAGAATACCGGGCGGCGGCCGGTGATCCTCTACAAAGGCAGTAATATCGTAACCTCTATAAGGGTAAGCAAAACCGCCGGCGAGGCGCTGGCGGGACGCCATGAATTGAGCCTGTCCCCTGCTGTGCTGGTCTCCGGAGAGCGACCGATCAAGCAGGAGTTAGATGATTTATTCATCGTCTTGCGGCCAGGAGAAGCATTCAACACAGAAACCGACGTGGCGATACCGTTTACAACCGAGACCGGGCGAAAAATCTTTCCGGGGACTGTTGCGACTGGTAACCACGTTATACAGATAAAGGTCGTAACTTGGCCTGAATTACCCGAACTCGCAAAAGAGATGGGAACTCGTTGGAGCAGATCAGGCTACCTTTGGCACGATACGATTGAGGCAGCACCGATGCAATTCGCCATTGAGCCGGAGCCTAAACTTCAAGAATGTCCTTAACCGGGCAGGTTAAGGCCGGGCCGCCGGGATTAGCAGCTCCCACCGCTCACCGAAGAAACCAGCCAGCACGATGCCTCCGACTGATCGCGCTGAAGGCGGCACGCTCACGTCAACGACCGCGTAATCCGGCAGCTTCGGCACCTGCCGCGCGTTGTTCAGGTAGTCGTACTCGCGGTAAGTGAAGCCGCTGTTGATGACGATATAACGTTTTGGGTTGAGCGGGTTGGGGTAGATGAACACCGGGACGTGCTGCGCGGCTGGGAAGCTCTGTGACCCGACGCGAATTCCTCTGGTATCCCAGCGGATGGGCAGCTTGTCGGCGATTCGGGCGAGGATTTTATTACTGCCCGGATCGCCCCAGAGGATGAGGTTGTGACTGGCAATGTCCTCGTCAGTGACGGCTTCATCGTTTTTGACGCGGGCTTCGCCGCGAAACTGCTGCCGCCAGTGCCTGATCGCGTGCGCCTGTTCACTCGCCACCCACGCGCCGATGGTTTCATTCATCGCTTTGCCGGTGGGCAGCACCATCATGAAGCTGCTCATGAAAGCGTCGTCAATCGGCCCCTGCAACCCGTGCCGCTTGCGCAGTTCGCCATCATCAACTGAAGCCACCGCCACCCAGGTTTTACCCATCCGGCGAAAGTGCGCTGTCCACGAACGGTCAGACATCACGGCGGGCGCGATGATCTTCTGGTCATCAATCGCGACCGTCGGCTGGCGCGTGTTGTCGAGCGGGCACAAGCCTGAGGGCATCTCCAGAGTCAGCGCCGAGACGTTCTGCGTCTTCACCTGAACGGCCGAAGCGTCCCTGATCGCGGCATCCACGCGGGCGCGCTCCCAGTGCTGCTCCATCGCGTCCACCGTCACCCATAGCATACGGTTGTAGCGCAGCGTCCATGTCGTGAAACGCACCTCGCGCGGCACGGGGTTGCGCCCGCGGGCGACGATGCTGTCAATGCGGCGGTTGATCTCTTTGATTGAATCGGGGTGATAACGGTGTTCGGTCTTCGGGCCGATGATGTGAACGAGTTCGAGGCCCTCGGCCTTCATAGCCTTTGCCATCACGTCGGCAGCCTGTTTCTGCCGGTCATTCTCGCCGCTGTAAGCGACCGTAGGGCAGTTGAATAAATTCGCGGCGTAATCCGTCGCGTCGTAGAGGTGCCAGAGCTTCTGTTCGTACCACGTGGGTTTAAGGGCTTCGTCGGCGAAGACTCTGAGGAAGTCGGCGGTCTCGGCGAACCCGGCGCCGGGCGCGGCTGCCGCCCACATCGCGGCGAAATGCGTGGCGAATTGCCAGCACGCGGCCCCGCCCATCGAGAAGCCGCGCACCGAAATCCGATTTTCATCAATCGGGTAATGCCGTCGCGCGTGGGCAAGCGCCTCGAACAGGTCAACTTCGCCCGCGAATTTGTTGGCGTTGCAGTAACGACCGTAGGGGTGCAGCACGAAGGCGTCGGGCGGCGTGAACTGCCCCGGATTCTTCTGCCGGTCGTTGATGAAGCTTACTTCGCTCAGAGTCTCGCCGCGCCCGTGAAACCAGACGTCGAGCCGGTGTCGGGACGGTGAATTCGACTGATACGAAGCGGGCACCACGAGGCCGTAAGGCTGCACCGAGCCGTCAATCTCCGACACGTAGCCGCGCGCGACGAGACCGGTCTCTTCTGTCCACGGGGCTTTGCCTTCGCGCAACGCCCGGGCTCTTTCCATTCCCTGTCTGAGTTGCGCTTTGGCGACGGCGATCTCTTCGGGCTTGAAGAATTCGTTGTACGCGAGCGCGTAGCGGGCGGCGTTATGATAAATCTGCACGTCGGGCAGCAGATCGAGCAGCGCCGGCCGGTCCTTCAGGGTCACGCGCAAGGCTTCAATCTCTTTGCCGAGCGCGGCGATCCCGGCTTCGAGTTCGGCGCGGTCGGCGGCGGAAACTTCAATGCCCGGGGGCGGAATGGGTTTTACCGCGGCGGGTTGATTCTGTTGCCAGGCGCCGGCACCGACGGCGACCAGCGTCAGGAAGAGAAAAAGACCAGTCCATCGAATGATCATGCAGACTCCCGGGTTACGAAGTGATGATTGAAAGTAAGGATGAGCAGCCCCGTGAGCGGCGGCGGCAGCGCTCAGTGAAGCAGAATTGCGTGATTATGTAAACAGTCTCTGGTTCCCGGGAGCCTGCGCCCTCGCGGGCCGCAAATCCCCGGGATCATTTTTTGTCGAAGCCGGCCCGGGGCGACGCCGCGGGGATTCAGATGCGCACCTCGGGTAAATAAAAAGGCCAGCCCCGATAACAGGCTGGCTCTTTGTGTTGCTTCAGTGACCGGCTGCCCGACCTGAACCGCGATCACCGATGAAGTCGGTGACCTGACAGTTCGACCGGAAGATCGGAATGACCATCCTCCGACCGTTCAGTACCGGCGGGGCGAAGAGTGGCTGTGTGTTTGTGTGAGGATCGCATCGCAGTTCTCATCAGCCCGTCCGGTCACAATATCAACCAGTGAGGTGTTTTCAGGAGCCAGAGATCAGACGCGCTGCTGCGAACCGTTTATGCCGCAGATCAAAACTCTGACAACGCGCCTGGTCCGGGCGGCCCCTGTGGGGGTGAGGAACATATTGTTCCGACAGACTTACTTGTCTGGTCAGAACCCTGACCGGGTCGGCAGCTTCCGGGTGAACCCCTGCGATCCCGGGGTCACGGCGCGCCAAGGGGGTGGGAATTTCACCAGAAAACAGGCAGCACACATTATTCCGCAATCGGGCTGCCGGCTTTGATCATCCGCGACAGCCGCCTGAGGCTTCTTAAGAAGCAATACCGTCCGGTAAGAGATTGGAAATACCCAGTGAAAGACAGAAAAATGCTTGAGACTTCTGTGATCAGGCCGAGTCAGGCTCGGGCTTCACAGGTGAGTAAGCTCTGCTTCAAAAATTGTTTGCCGGATGTGAGTCAGGCTTGCTGACGGCGAAAAGCTTAAGGCAGCTGGCAATCCGCGGTCAATACCGGCCCGGAAAATTTTCCGGGCGTCAGGGCAGGTTCTCCTTCAGCAGCCGCAGGGCGTTCCCGCCCATAATCAGCGCGATCTCCTGCTCGCTGAACCCTTCCACGAGCAGGGCATCGGTGATCTGCACGAGCCCGGTCGTATCGAACGGCTCAACTACTGCCCCGTCGAAATCCGACCCCAGCCCGACGTGTTCGATACCGGCCACGTTCACGGCATGGCGAATCGCCCGCGCGATGGCCCGCGCGTCCCTGCCGCACGTCGCCGCCTCCCAGTAGCCGATGCCGATGATGCCGCCGGTGCGCGCGATGCCCTTCAGGTGTTCGTCGCTCAGGTTGCGCGTGTTGTCGCAGGTGCCTTTGACGCCCGAATGCGACACGACGACGGGCCGCGTCGCCATCCCGAGTACATCGTCAATCGTCCGCGGCGAAGCGTGCGCCAGATCAACCAGCATCTTTTTCGCCTCCATCCGCCTGATCACTTCCCTGCCCGTCGCCGTCAGCCCGCCTTTGTTGACGCCGTGAGCCGAGCCGCCGATTTCGTTATCGAAGAAGTGAGTCGGCGACATCATCCGGAACCCGGCATCAAACATCACATCCACGTTGGCCGGATCGCCTTCCAGCACGTGCGCGCCCTCAATGCCCAGGAAACCTGCGGTGATCTGCGGCTCCCGCTGCCGCCGCGCCAGATAGCTTTCCAGATCGGCTGCCGTTCTGATGATCACCAGCATGCCGCCGGAAGCCGCCGCGAACTCGTGCAGCCGGCGGGATTGATAGAGCGCCCGCTCCTTCAGACTGCGCAGGGCGGCCAGCGGCCACCGCTCGGCGAAGGCCAGCAGCGTGATGTTGTCAGTCTTGTCATCGTTGCTCTCGATGTTTGCCCCGCGCGGCGATTTGCTGACGACGGTGAAAGCCTGCACCGCCACGTTACCTTCGATCAGCCGCGGCACATCCACATGCCCTCGCGTGCCGCGGTCGAGCAGGTTCCGATCCCACAGCAGCGAATCCGCGTGCAGGTCAATCACCTGCAATTTCTGGTGCAGCGCTTTCGCCCTCTCTGAAGCGGCATAAGGCGGGGGGCTGAAAACCGCGTTGGTGCGCTTTTCATACTGGCCGGGCAACACGAAGAAGAACCCGAGCAGCGCGACCAGCAGCAGGGCGGCGAGTGCGATCAGGACTTTTTTCATAGTGGCTTTGATTGATGGAGTTCTCAGGCAATCGCCAGCTCCGATCCCAGACGACCGGCGCGAGTATAGCGGCGAAGGAGTGAACCTGAAAGACAACCCGACCGGGCTGCACTTTATCATTGATCAATCATTGCCCGTACTTCATAATCCCTCCCGCAAAATTCACGGTTCATCTATTTGCCTATGATTGCTCGCTGAAACATTGAGTTGCTGATACCGCACCGGGGACGACCGCTCATACCATTGTTGCGGCCCTGCCGGTGTGTCTGATCACGCGGCAACTCAATCCTTCCTCAAAACTCCAAAGCAGAATCACCAACGTTCAGCAAAGAGTCACGGCTTACGGTCGCCTGGGGTGCGACTAAAGCTGTCAACCGGCACCTGCGCCGGCAATCAGGGAGAAGAAACAACAATGAATCCGAGTTTTGACGAATTGCAACAGTTCGGCTGGAATCCCTTCTTTGAATCACATTTCCAGCCCCATAAAGAAACCGGCCTCCACGCGGGCCGCGTCATTCTGGAACAGAAAGGCTCCTGGCACGTCCGGACCGAATTCGGTGACCTGCTCGCCGAAATCACCGGGCGGCTGCGCCACGAAGCCGCGAGCCGCGCGGACCTGCCCGCCGTCGGCGACTGGGTCGCGCTGAGCCCGCGCCCCGCTGAGGGCAGGGCCACGATCCATGCGGTGCTGCCGAGAAAGAGCCGCTTCGCGCGCAAGACCGCCGGCGAGCGCACGGAAGTTCAGATCGTCGGCACGAACATTGATACGATCTTTCTGGTCACTTCGCTCAATCAGGATTTCAACCCGCGCCGCATCGAACGCTACCTGACAGCCGTCTGGGACAGCGGCGCCAGCCCGGTCATTGTCCTCAGCAAAGCCGACCTGTGCCCGAGCGAAGAAGAACTGGCAGCGCGCCTCGAAGAAGTTCAGGCATCGGCTCTGGGCGTACCGGTTCACGCCATCAGTGTCGTCAACAATCAGGGACTGGATGAGCTGGCCCGATATTGCGGCGCGGGTCAGACCGTTGCGCTGCTCGGTTCATCAGGGGTTGGGAAATCAACTCTGATCAACCACCTCGCCGGTCGCGATCTGCAAAAAGTGCAGGAGGTGCGCCAGCACGATGACCGCGGTCGCCACACGACCACACACCGCGAATTGTTTCTGATGCCGCAGGGGGGGCTGATTCTCGACACTCCCGGCATGCGCGAATTGCAGCTCTGGGACGGCGAGGCCGGCGTGCAGGTCACTTTCGACGACATCGAGGCGCTGGCCGCGAGCTGTTACTTCAGCGATTGCCGGCACCACGATGAACCGCGCTGCGCCGTCCGCGCGGCTCTGGAAGATGGCGCGCTCGACCCTGAGCGTTACCAGAACTACAGAAAGCTGCAAAAGGAATTGCACTACCTCGCGCTCAAGCAGGACGACTTCGCGCGCCGGAATGAACAGAAGAAGTGGAAGAAGCTTTCGCGCGAAGCAAGGAGCAGGTCGCGAATGAAGCGGTGGGGATAAGGGGTGAAAGGATGAAGTGTGAACGATGAACGCTCAGGAATGAGAACGGTTTTTATTCATCGTTCATCGTTCATCGTTCACACTTCATCCTTACTTCACCAGTGGTTCCAGCGCGCGCCAGACGTTCTCCATCACGATGGCCGCGCCCTTATCGTTCGGGTGAATGCCGTCGGCCTGATTGAGGTCGGCGACCCCGCCGACATTCTGGAGCAGGAACGGGATCAGGATGACGTGATACTGCTTTGCCAGATCGCGATAGACGTTGCGGAAATCGGCGGTGTAATCCGCGCCGTAATTCGGCGGGGCTTCCATCCCGGCGAGGATGACCGTGACCTTGCGTTGCTGCGCGGCCTCGATGGTGCGGCTGAGATTCCTTTTCAGTTCGGCGGTCGGCAGCCCGCGCAAGCCGTCGTTGCCGCCGAGTGCAAGGATCAGAATCTTCACGTCACCGCGCAGAGAATCTTCAATCCGGCTCACGCCGCCCGCCGAAGTGTCGCCGGAAACTCCCTTGTTGACGATGCGGTAAGGCAACCCTTGTACATCCAGCCGCTGTTGCAGCAATGATGGCCAGGCGCGCGCCGCGTCCAGCCCGTACCCGGCAGTCAGGCTGTCACCCAGCGCGACGATCAGCGGGCGATGGTCTGCCTCTTCGGGCGTCGGCGTGGCGACGGGGACGCTCGCCGGCGTGGCGCTCGGAACTGAGGTTGCGCGCAATGGCTCGCTCGTCGCCTTTGAGTTCTGGCACCCCGCGAGCAGCAGGGCCGCGAGCAGGCCGAGAGTTGAAACCAGCAACCGGACGTGAAAAAGACGTGATTTGAATTTGCGATTAAATACAGGCATAGTCTTAAAACGGTTGTCAGTGATCGGTTGTTAACAGCCGGCTCTCCTTCTCAACCGGCTGCCCCGGATAATTACTGTAATCCGGCGGCCGGTCGCCGGCAAGCGGTCACCATTCTCAAGGTTATGATTCAACTCTCGAACGTCTCAAAGGTCGTCACCAGCGGCTCGGAAAAACTGACCATCCTGCATTCGCTCGATCTGTCCATCCCGCGCGGCCAGTTCGTTGCCGTCGTCGGACCGTCGGGGAGCGGCAAATCAACGCTGCTCGGGTTGGTCGCCGGGCTGGACGCGCCGACTTCGGGCGACATCCTCATCGGCGGACAGAATATCACGCAAATGAGCGAAGACGCGCTGGCGGCGCTGCGCGGCGCGACCATCGGCTTCATCTTCCAGTCCTTCCACCTGATCCCGTCGCTCACCGCCTATGAAAACATCCTCGTCCCGATGGAGATTATGGGCCTCGGCGGCGCGCGCAAGCGGGCGCAGTCGCTGCTCGACGAAGTCGGTCTGCACGACCGGGGCCATCATTATCCGTCACAGCTATCGGGCGGCGAGCAGCAGCGCGTCGCCATCGCGCGCGCTTTCTCGAATGACCCGCAGATCCTGCTGGCCGATGAGCCGACCGGCAATCTGGATTCAAAAAACGGCGCGCACATCTTCGAGCTGCTGATCAAACTGAATCGCGAACGCGACACGACTCTCATGCTCGTCACGCATGACCACCAGCTCGCTGATCTGGCCGACCGCAAGATCGCCCTGCGGGATGGCCGCGTAGTCGAGGACATCACGAGAGCAAACTCGCCGGCCCCGCTCCCAGTCTGAATTATGAACTTCGTCCTGAACATGGCCCGGCGCGAGATGCGCGCATCGTGGCACCGCCTGCTGTTCTTCTTCATCTGCATCGCGCTCGGCGTCGGCTCGATAGTCAGCCTGCGTTCGCTCATCCAGAACGTCAAAGTCACGGTGCTGCGCGAGGCCCGCGCGCTCGTCACTGCCGACGTGCAGGTCGGAACGAATAACAAATGGGACGCCGAAACCCGGGGAGTGATGGAAAGATATCGCCAGTCGCCGCTCGTGCTTGATTACACCGAAACGGTCGAGACCGCGACAATGCTCAGGCCGGTCACCAATGAAAAAGCCACGCCGAAGCTCGTCGAAGTGAAAGCCGTGCAGCCGGGGTGGCCCTTTTACGGCGAGATGAGATTGAAAGGCGGCCAGCACTACGATTACTCGCTGCTCAAAGACAAGGGCGCGTTATGCACTTCCAGTCTGCTGACTCAGTTTGATCTGAAGACCGGCGATCAGATCAGGCTCGGCAATCTGACCTTCACGATCCGCGGCGTGATCGAAGCCGAGCCCGGAAACACGCTCAACGGCTTCAGCTTCGGCCCGCGCGTGTTTGTCAGCTACGATGACGCCATCGCCGCCGGGACGGCCAGCTTCCGCGCCCGCTACAAGGCGCTCTTCAAAATCCGCGAAGATCAGGTCGAGAACGTGCGCCGTCAGATCAAAAGCGACCTGCAATCAGAGCCGACGGTCAGCGTGCGTTCGTTCCGCGATACCGAGAACCGCCTGAGCGAATCGCTCGTGCGCGTCGAAAACTATCTGAGCCTGATCGGACTCGTGATTTTAGTCCTCGGCGGCATCGGCATTTCCAGCGTCACGCGGGTTTTCATTCAGCAGAAGATGAAGACCATCGCCATCCTGAAATGCCTGGGCGGCAACAACGCCCGCGTGCTGGGGACGTACCTGGCGCAGGTGCTGATTCTCGGCCTCTCGGGGAGCCTGCTCGGCATCCTGATCGCGCGCATCGTGGCTTACGCGTTGCCGAAGTATTACGCCGACCAATTGCCGCCCGGCGTTGAATTCGGGCTGACCTGGCAGGCGACGCTGCAGGGACTGCTGATCGGCATGCTGATCGCGCTCCTGTTTTCGCTGCTGCCGCTGCTCGAAATTCGTCAGATCAAACCGAACCTCGTGCTGCGCAACGAGGCGAGCTTCAGCCAGGGCCGCAAAAGCTGGTGGCGGATCAACTGGCGGAGGATTGACTGGCTGCGCGCCGGCACGGGCCTGCTCGTCGCGCTCGGCCTGATCGCGCTCGCCGGATGGCAGGCGGGCTCGCTCAAAATCGGCGCGATCTTTCTCGGCGGACTCGCGGCGACGGCTTTCATTCTCAACCTCGCCGCGACGCTGCTGGTTCGCTCGCTGCGGCAAATCCGGCGCCTTCCGTCCTTCGTCCTGCGGCAGGGGGTGAACAGTCTTTATCGTCCGGGCAATCAGACGAAAGTGATCCTGCTGGCGGTGGGCCTGGGCGCGTTCTTCATCATCGCGGTGCGCCTGCTCGAGGCGAATCTGCTCAACGAATTCAACTTCGGCTTCGCGAGCGCCGCCGAAGACATGTACCTGATTGACATTCAGAAAGATCAGCGCGACGAGCTGGCCGCAATGATCGCCGGCAAAACCGGCGTCGCGCCGAAACTGGTTCCGGTGCTGCGTATGCGCATCGTGCAGATCAACGACGAAGCCATCAGCGTGAATGACGGCGACCGGAAAAAGGGAGGCAAAGACAGAGAGCGCGGCCTGCTTGATCGCGAATACACCGTCACTTACCGCGACCATCTGGAGGAGAATGAACACGTCATCGCGGGAAAATTCTGGGACGCCGCGCCCGCGACACAACCCGAGATTTCGATTGATGAAATCATCAGCCAGAACCTGAAAGTCGGCGTCGGCGACACACTGACCTTCGACCTGCTCGGCCAGCGCATTCCGGCGAAGGTGACGAGCGTGCGCCGCACGGAGTGGCGCAATTCGCGCCTCGGGTTTTTCGTCGTCTTCCGCCCCGGCACGCTCGAAAACTCGCCGCAGAATTTCGTCACCGCGATCAAAGGCCCGGAGCCGGGCGACCCGCGTTCGCAGTTCCAGCGCGATCTGGTCAACCGCTTCCCGAACGTTTCAGTCATTGATGTATTCGACATCCTTGCGGCGGCGAGGCGGATCGTCGGCAACATCACGACCATCGTGACCTTCGTCGGCGGCTTCATCTTCCTGAGCGGCATGCTGATCCTGATCGGTTCAATCGCGATGACGAAATACCACCGCCTCTACGAATCCGCGATCCTCAAGACGCTCGGCGCGAAAAAGAAGCTGATCATCAATATTACTTTGATTGAATACGCGGTGCTGGGCCTGCTGGCGGGACTGATTGGCTCCTCGGCGGCAATCGCGCTGACGTGGGCGATCAGTAAATACGGGCTGGAGATTCCGTGGAGCTTTATGCCGGCGATCAATTTGACCGGCATCGCGGCGACGCTGCTGGTGGTCGTGCTGGTTGGCGCGGCTTCGAGCTGGGACGTGATGGTGAAAAAGCCGCTCGGGATTCTGCGGGCAGAATGACCTGGGAAGGCAAAAGGCAAAAGTAAAAAGTAAGAGGGCAGATCCCCGGGCTCGGGCGTCGTGGATCAGAGAACCTCTTTCTTACTTTTTACTTTTGCCTTTTCAGCTCAGGAGGCCGCCCCCCGATTTTCCGAAATCTGTTCCCGGCTCCCAGAGACCTCGTGCAGCCACTTCCACATCCCCTCTTCCCCGTAGCCGTAAGGCTCGCCCGCGGCCTCATACTTCAGGCGGAGGCGCATGTAGACCTCCAGACGGGCTTCTTCCACCTTCTCATCCACGACCGGCGAGCGCCTGCGGACTTCGGTCAGAATGGTCAGTGAGGAGATCAGCAGCAGGATGACGGTCTTCTCAAGGTGAGGAATCTGCTTTTGAAGTTGCGCGCACAGATCGGCCTCATCCCAGGATGAGTGTTCGTGGCCGTTATGTGAGCAGGACCAGATCATGAGGTTTTCGGTGTCTTGTTTCATCTCCAGGTATAAAGGGCAAACGATTGGCGGAATCCAAAAAAAACTGCAAACCCGCTCGTTCAAAATGACCGCCTCTGACAAAACCTGAAGAAGCAGGCGATGCGTTCCCTCTGGCAATTGCCCTCGCCCCCTGATGAGGGGGATGCATCATGCCAGCAAAGCCACCGATTCTGGAAGGATAAAAGATCATTACCCGCCTCCGCCCCGGGGGCGATTTATCTCTCCCCGAGGCGCAGGGCGTCCTGCTTGACGAAATGGCCTGACTTGTGTGCAAGGCAGGCCGAGATGGCTCGCGCTCCCCGGGGATTGACCCGGTGATGGAAGCTACTTCGTCTCGGGTTTCAATTCCCACAGCACATTGACGATCACCCACCGGCCATTGAACCGGGCCATGTGCAGGTAATCAATCCAGTCGCCGGCCACGACCTTGACGCTGGCCGCGCCCTCGAAGACGTCCAGAATCGTTACGTCCTTCTGCTGTTTCTCCTTCGGCGTGTTCTTCCCGTAACCCGCGCGCGTCCCCTGCACCAGACTCATGGCGCTCATCTGATCGAGGCGGCTGCGGCCCGACTTCGGGTCGGTGCGCACGATCCGTTTGGCCAGCTCGGGGTGAAGCGCCCGTTCCATCCGCTCGGGGTTACCCTCATACCAGCCTTCGATGTAATCAAGCGCGGTCTGTTTGAGGGCTTCGGCATCGGCTGCGGGTTTCGCCGGGGCGGATGAATTCTGCTGCCGGACGGCGGAAGCGCTCACGACCAGTCCGAGAAGCATCACGAGCGCGACGGCTCTGCTCAGGCCTTTCTTCATAGCAATTCTCCTTCATCAATTGAATAGTGGGTTATCAGGTTCTGCTCGCCTTCACTATCAGGACAAGCCGGAGATGGAGTGATCCATTGCCGAGTATTCAACTGCCGTGCCGGTTGCCGGGGGGAAACAAGCGATGCAACGGCAGGGCTTTATTCATCGCTCGGAGGCGGGTAGTTGGCGGAGTGTGCGCTTGTGGGATTGCAGAGTTCCAAAAATGGGATGGGAAAGTTCGTCGCAGTTACGGGAATATTGAACCCGGGTATGCACGCCATTTGTTTCGGCACCACTCTTCGTCCGCGGAGCGGACGGTCAGACAGTAGCCCCGGATGGAGCGCCAGCGGAATCCGGGGTGGCCTGCGAGTGAGTCGCCTGAGTCCGCGTCAGCGGACGACAGAGATTGAGCGCCATTGCACGGCTATTCTGCTGCCCGCTCACGCGGGCAGGGGAATTACTTCCGCCAGTCCACCGGATTCCGCTGGAGTTCCATCCGGGGCTACTCTCGGTCATCCGCTCCGCGGATTGAAAACCCGGTCGCAGTCTTGCGTAGAAACAAATGGCGTGAGTAACCAAGGGAAGGAATATCGGACCTGAATGCTGGGCTGAAGGGAGAAAACGGGTATAATCGGCCCGAATTTCAGCACAGTCTTCAGCAGTCTTGAATCAGGGATCGCAGCCTCATCCGATGTTAGCCGCCCATGAAAGACTTCTTCATCAGCTACAACAAAGCAGATCGCCATTGGGCAGAGTGGATCGCCTGGCAACTGGAGGAGTCCGGGTACTCGACCGTGATTCAGGCGTGGGACTTTCGCCCCGGTGGCAATTTCCTACTCGATATGCAGAGCGCCGCCACCGAAGCCGCGCGCACGATTGCCGTCTTGTCACCCGATTATCTTTCTTCACTGTTCACCGCGCCGGAATGGGCGGCGGCATTTGCTCAGGACCCGACAAGCGATAAAGGATTACTGCTGCCGGTGCGCGTGCGTGAATGCGAACTGAAAGGATTGCTCGCGCAGATCGTTTACATTGATCTGGTCAACGCGGAAGAGAAAGAGGCCAGAGACAAGCTGCTCAACGGCGCCAGGCGTGAGCGCGCCAAACCGACTGCACCACCCCGCTTCCCTTCTGCCGCTGCGACCGAACGCACGGTCACCGAAAAGCCGCGCTTCCCCGGCGCGCTGCCGCCCGTCTGGAACGTCCCGCATCAGCCGAACGCGCACTTCGTCGGACGCGACGCGCTGCTCGGTGACATTCGTGAAACGCTGACTTCAGCTCAGGCGGCGGCACTCACGGCCATTCACGGACTCGGCGGCGTGGGCAAGACGCAGCTCGCGACCGAGTACGCGTACAAACACGCGGCCGATTACGAACTCGTCTGGCGGGTCAGGGCCGAAGAGAGGGCGACGCTCGCCGGCGATTTCGCGGCGCTCGCCACGAAGCTAGACCTGCCGGAGAAAGACGCGCGGGAGACGCCCGTGATCGTTGAAGCCGTGCGGCGCGAACTCGACCGTCGCGCGGGCTGGCTGCTCGTCTTCGACAATGCGCGGTCGGCTGAAGACCTGCGCGATTATCTGCCGGGCGGCCGCACGGGGCACGTGCTGATCACTTCGCGCGATCCGAACTGGGGCGGGCTGGCGCGCAAGCTGGAAGTCACCACGCTCGCGCCCGCGGATGCCGCAAAGTTCCTGCTCGAACGCACCGGGCAGAGCGACGGGACGGCAGCCGGTGGCCTTGCCAAAGAGTTGGGCTATCTGCCGCTCGCGCTGGAGCAGGCGGGAGCTTACATCGAGGCTGCGGGAGAGACGCTGGCCGGCTACCTGGAATTGTTCCGCACTCGCCGGCAGGAACTATGGCCTGATGAAAAACCGCCGGCGGGTTATCCCGACACGGTGGCCACGACCTGGCTGATTTCGTTCGAGGAGGCGCGGCAGCAGTCCGCCATCGCAGCCGATCTGATGCACCTGTGCGCATTCCTCGCGCCTGATGACATTCCGTTGCAGGTGCTGCGTGACGGAGCGGAGCATCTGCCCGACGCGCGGGCCGCAGGCATCACCGACAAACTGGCCCTCAATAAAGCCATCGTCGCGCTGCGCCGCTACTCACTGATCGAGAAGAAGGGTGACAGCTTGTCAGTCCACCGTCTGGTGCAGGCGGTTACGCGCGACCGGCTGGCGGAAGATGAGCGGAAGACGTGGGCTGAAGCTGCGGTCAGAGTGGTGAACGATGCTTTTCCGGGTGATAGTGATGACGTGCGAACTTGGCCGGTGTGCGCGAAGCTGCTGCCCCACGCGCTTGCGGCAGCGGAGCAGAGTGAGGCGTTGAATGTCGCGGCAGAAGCAAGCGGACGATTGTTCAATCAGGCAGGAATGTACTTTCAAGGCCGCGGACAGTACGCCGAAGCAAAGCAATCCTACGAGCGAGTACTAAAAATTTATGAAGCGGCCTTTGGTGAGAACCATTCATACGTTGCCACAGCTATCAACAACTTGGGCCTTGTGCTGAAAACCCTCGGCAAGCTGGATGAGGCACGCCAATGCTACGAGCGTGCGCTGCGAACCTTCACGGCTTTTCTGGGCGAGGATCACCCGAACACAGTGAGAGTGCGGAATAACCTGAAATCGCTGGGCTGAGCATCCCCTCGCTGGGACCTTTTAGTCGGCCTGCCGCCACAGCCTGCGCCGGTCTGGTTGTAGCGTTCATCAATGTCTTCCTTTTGAAGTAATCGGTAGTCAGCAGTCAGAATGCAGTGGCAGCCGGGTGCTGCGCATTCTCTCTGCCACCTTCCGACTCCCGACTACTCATACCTGAGCGCCACCATCGGATCAACCTTCGTCGCGCGCCGCGCCGGCACCCAGCACGCCGCGAGCGCGACCATTGCCAGGAGCAGCGCTACGCCCGCATACGTCACCGGGTCGGTCGCGCTCAGGCCGAAGAGCAGATTCTTCATCGCCCGCGTGACGGCGAGCGACAGCGCCATCCCGACGACGCCGCCGACGAGCGTCAGGCTCATGCCCTGCCTGATGACCATTCCCATCACGTCCGACGCGCGCGCGCCGAGCGCCATCCGGATGCCGATTTCACGCGTCCGCTGCGCGACCGACCAGGCCATCACGCCGTAGAGCCCGATGGCCGCCAGCAGGAGCGCGAGGCCGCCCAGGGCCGCCGTCAGTTCTGACGCCGCGCGGGTTTCATCGAGGCTGCGGTCTCCGGCGATGCGCTCTTCCATCGTCCTCACCTGGAGGCGCAGCACGGGTTCGAGCGCGTATGTTTCCCTGCGCACCAGCTCTTTCATCCCGGCGGCGTCGCCCGCCGTGCGCACCTGCAATGACGTGTCCATCCATTCGCCCGGCCCCCGCGGCGCGTAGAAGAAGAGCGGCGGAGTCTGGCCGACGCGGTAGAGCTGGTTGTCGCGCGCGACCCCGATGACCTGCGCCGCGGGGAAGATGACTTCGCTCTGGTCGCGCAAGGGTCTTTCGACCCGCAGGACCCTGCCGAGCGGGTTCTGGCCGGGCCAGATGCTGTGCGCCATCCCCTCACTTACAATAATGACCGGCGCTTGTGAGCGCACTTCTTCAGCAGTAAAGCTGCGACCCTCGACGAGCGGCGTCCCGATGGTCTCAAGGTAGTTGGCCGCCACGAACTCGAAAGGGACGCGGTCGAACTGCCCGGCGGTTGTCCCCGCCTCGTCCGCCACTTTGACCGTCACGCGCCCGCCGAATTCGCGTTCCGGGCTGACGGACCTGACGCCGGGCAGGGCCGCCAGTCGTGCCATCAATTGTTGCTGGAACAGTTCCGCCCGCTTCGCGTCATACCCGCTCAGCTCGAGGCTGTAGCTCACCTGCACGAGTTTTTTAGTCTCATAGCCGGGATCAGCGGACAGCACGCGCTCAAGGCTGCGCAACAACAATCCGGCGGCGACGAGCAGAACCAGACAGAGCGAGACCTGCGCGACGACCAGTCCGCTGCGCAGCCAGGAGCGTGTGACGCGGCCACTGGCGCCGGCGCCTTCGTCCTTGATGACAGCCACCAGGTCGGGGCGTGTCGCGCGCAGGGCGGGAACGAGACCGAAGGCAATGCCGCTCACCAGAGAGAGCAGGAGCGAGAAGCCCAGCACTCGCGCGTCCGGGGAAAGATCAATGGCAAGTCTCGTGACATCACCCCCGCCGTAGCGTGTCATCAACACAGTAAACAGCAGACTGAGACTCCACCAGGCGAGCAGCACGCCGGCCGCGCCGCCACAGGCCGCGAGCAGGAAGCTTTCGGTCAGCAACTGCCGGACGACGCGCCACCGGCTCGCGCCCAGCGCCAGTCGCACGCCGATCTCTTTCTGCCGCGACGCCGCGCGCGCGAGCAGCATGTTGGCGATGTTGGAGCATGCGATCAGCAGCACCAGCCCGCTCGCGCCCAGCACGGCCGCCATAATCGTCCAGACTTCATTGTCGCCACTGATCTCCGAGACCGGGATGACGGTGACGACATCCTTTGACTCCGTCGCCGCGCGAGTCCGCGCCAGCTGGCTCGTGAGCAGCGCCAGCTCGCCCCGGGCCTCGGCCACCGTTTTGCCCGGCTTCAGGCGCGCGTGCAGGCTCAGCCACTGGAAATCCTGTTTGCCGAACCAGTCACGGTTTTCCGCCGCGACCTCCTCAAAATAGACGGTCGCCATCGCGGCGCGCATCGCGAGCGGCAGCCAGATGTCAGGCATCTCGTAGCGGAGGCCGACGAAATCGGGGCTCGTCACGCCGACGACCGTGAACGGACGGCCGTTGAGCAACAGCGTCCGCCCGACGACTGCCGGATCACTGGCAAAGCGCCGCCGCCAGAAATGATGACTCAGCACGATGACCGCATCGCGCCCCGCGACGCGGTTCTCTTCCGGCGTGAAGAAGCGCCCGAGCCGCACCCCGCCGCCGAGCGCGGCGAGGTAATTGTCGGAGGCGAAATTCCCCTGTATCTCTTCCGGCTCGACGCCCCGGGTCTTTTCGCCCAGCAGAAATTTTTCCTGGAAGTCGGCGATCAGGTCAGAGAACGACTGCGCGTGATCGCGGAAGTAAGTGTAATCGGGGAACGAAAAGCGCAGTTCCCTGTTCGCCCCCTCGTATTCGAGCCTGACCACAGTGTCGGGATCCTTGATCGGTTTGGGTCGCAGAAAGATATTGAAGCCGGTAAAGAGCGCCGTATTGACGCCGATCCCGAGCGCGAGCGTCAGCACCGCCACAAAAGTGAAGCCCGGCTTCCGCGCCAGCATCCGCGCGCCGTAGCGCAGGTCTTGTAAGAGTGTCTGCATGGTTTCCTCCTCAACTCCAACGATGAAGTCGGAACGATGAACGATGAACGGGAGAGCGGCGACCGCAGTTCATCGTTCCGCGTTCATACTTCATCATTCATAGCGCAGCGCCACAATCGGGTCCACTCGCGTCGCCTTGCGCGCCGGGATGAGGCAGGCCGCGAGCGAGACGGCGACGAGCAGCACGGCGATTACGGCGTAGGTCAGCGGGTCGGTCGGGCTGACGCCGTAAAGCAGGTCACCGAGCAGGCGTGTGAGCGCCAGAGCCGTGATGAGCCCAAGGACAGTGCCGATCACTGCCAGGATGAGCCCCTGCCCCACGACCAGCTTCAGCACGTCGCGCGCTTCGGCGCCGAGCGCCATGCGGATGCCGATCTCGCGCGTCCGCTGTGCCACGGTCCAGGCCATCACGCCGTAGAGCCCCACGCCGGCGAGCAGCGCCGCCAGCAGGCCGAAGACCGCCGAGAGCGCGGCCATCAGCCGGTCGCCGAAGATTGATTGCCTGACCTGTTCCTCGACCGTCAGCAGCGAGAAGACGGGCAGGTTCGGGTCGAGTTGTGAGACCTCGTGGCGCAACACGCCCGCGATGGTGTCGGGTTCCTGAGTCGTGCGCACGTAGAAGGTGAGCCGACCGATATTCGGGTTCTGCGTGTACGGCGTGTAGACGAAGTATTTGGCCTCATTGCGGACGCTCCCATGCCGGCTGTCTTTCGCCACGCCCACGATCTCGATATCCAGCTTGACGGCGTTACCGCCGCCGAAAGCCATCCGCCTCCCGACCGGGTCACGGCCCGCGAAGAATCGCCGCGCCAGCGACTCGCTGATGACGGCCACCTTCTGGCTCTGGGCGGTGTCCTGTCTGGTGAACTCGCGGCCGGAGAGCAGCGGCACGCCCATCGTGGCGAAGTACCCGGGCCCGACGTTGTTGCGCAGAACGTCCATGTCTTCGCCTTCGGCGGGCGTATACCCTTCAAAGCTGGCGTTCGACCCCATGTTGCTGCCGGTAAACAAGGCGATCTCTGCGCCGCTCGCCCCACTGACTGCGGGCAGAGCTGTCAGACGTTCTTCCAGCTGGCTGAAGAGGGAGATCGCGCGGGTCGGGTTGTAGCCGTTCAATTCCGGCGCAATCGAGAAAGTGATGAGCCGCTCAGTGCGGATGCCCACGTCCAGATGCCGCAGATTATAGAGGCTCCGCGCGAAGAGCCCGGCGGCCACGAGCAGCACGAGCGTCAACGCCACTTCGGCGACAACCAGCCCTTTGCGAAACCGGGCCTGCGAGCCGCCGGGCGAAGCGCCGACGCCCTGATCCTTGAGCGCCGTGACCAGATCCGTCCGCGTGGCCTTGAGCGCGGGCACGAGCCCGAAGGCGATGCCGGTCAGGACGGCCAGCGAGAAATTGAAAGCGAGCAGCGGATAATCAAGCCCGACCGCGAGTCCGCTGAGGCCCTCGCCTTCGGGCACCCAGCGCTGCAATCCCGCGAGCGTCCACACCGCGACGAGGAGCCCCACGACGCCGCCCGCGAGCGAGAGCAGGACGCTTTCGACCAGCAGCTGGCGGACCAGCCGCCAGCGCCCGGCGCCGAGCGACTGGCGGACGGCAATCTCCTTCTGGCGGGCCGCGCCGCGGGCGAGGAGCAGGCTGGCGACGTTCGCGCACGCGACGGCCAGCACCAGACCGACCATCCACATGAGCGTCAGGAGCGGCGTCCGCATGTCGAGTTGCAGAATCTGCCGCCCGCGCGAGCCGTCTTCGAGCTGGAGTTTTCGGCTCTTGAATTGATCGAGCGCCTGTGCGGATCTGCCCCTCTGCAGCGGGGCCTCGGCTTCGAGCAGCCCGCGGTAGAGCGGGGCCAGAGCCGCTTCCGCCTGCCCGCGGCTGACGCCGGGTTTGAGCCGCCCCAGAATGCTCACCCAGTAATCCTTGTGGTCACTGAGGCCGTCCCAGTTCGGCGTCATCTGAGCCTTCATCGTGATCGGGATGAAAACGTCAGGCTGCTGCCCCGTCTGCACCCCCGTAAAACCGGCCTGCGTGACGCCGAGGATCGTCATGACCTGTCCGTTGACGGTCATCGTCTGATTGACTACGCCCGGGTCGGAGGCGAAGCGGCGTACCCAGCAGCCGTGACTCAGGACAACCACAGGGTGTGCGCCGGGAGTCCGGTCATCTTCCTGTGTGAAGGTTCTGCCGATGGCCGCCCGCGCGCCCAGCACTTCAAAGTAGTTGCCCGAAACCAGCTCGCCATCCGCCCGCTCTGTCTGCCCGCGAAAGGCCAGGCTGACCGGGATGGCAAAGCGCGCCAGCAGCCCGCTGAAGGCCTCGTTGCGGTCGCGCAGGTCCTTGTACATCGGGTAGGAAAACGACTGGTCGCCATTCGGCCTGTCGCTCCACACGCGCCCCTGCTTAGGCCCCGGCGAAGAGAGGATGACCAGTTGCTCCGGGTGGCCGACCGGCAGGGCCCTGAGCAGCACCCGGTTCATCAGCGAAAAGATCGCCGTGTTCGCCCCGATCCCCAGCGCGAGGATGATGACCGTCAGCGCGGTGAACCCCGGCCTCTTCACGAGCATGCGCGCGCCGTAGCGCAGATCCTTCAGTAGTGCCTGCATGGTTTCTCCCCCAGGCGAACGCTGAAGTCTGAACGATGAACGAGAGAGCGGCGGCAGTTCATCGTTCAGACTTCAGACTTCATCATTCGTAACGCAGCGCCACCAGCGGGTCCACTTTTGTCGCCCGCCGCGCCGGCAGCCAGCACGCCAGCAGGGCAACGGCGACGAGCAGCAGTGCGATCACGGTGAACGTCAGCGGGTCAGTCGCGCTCACGCCGAACAACATCCCTTCCATCACCCGCGTCAGCGCGAACGCGCCGCCCAGGCCCGTCACGACACCCACCAGCGCGAGCTTCATCCCATGTCTGAGAACCAGCTTCATCACGTCGGCCCCGCGGGCGCCGAGCGCCATGCGGATGCCGATCTCGCCCGTCCGCTGCGCGACCGAGTACGACATCACGCCATAAATCCCGACCGCCGCGAGCAGCAGCCCGATGGCGGCGAACACGCCGAGCAGCGTCATATTGAGCCGGTTCGGCGCGAGCGACCGCTCCACGACCTGATCCATCGAGCGGACGGCAGTCACGGGCAGCGAGGCGTCGAGCCCGAGCATCTCCTTCTTCACCGCCGCGGCGAGACTGAGCGGGTCAACCGACGTCCGGATGACAAACTTCATCGTCACGAACTGCCGCGCGACTTTGAGCAGTTTGTCGGGAATCTGATCTATGGGAACGAATACGGTCGGCGGCGCCTGAGTGTTCAGCCCGAACTGCTTCGCGTCGGCCACGACGCCCACGACCTCGATCGGGCGCGAGCCTTCGACGCTGCGCTGAACGACCAGATGCTGCCCGAGCGGGCCGTCTTTTGCCAGGAAACGCCGGGCGTAAGATTCATTGACGATGACGACGCTTTCGGCGCCGGCCTTGTCCGCCTCGGTGAATTCGCGCCCCTCTTTGAGCTTCATTTTCATGACGCGGAAATACTCGGGCGTGACCATGCGGTATTCGGTTGACGACTGCGACTCGGGCCGGCCCTCGACCTCGACTGTCAGGTTGAGCCATGCGTCGAGCGGCAGGTTGCTCGTCACGGCGGCGGCCTCGACCCCGGGCAAAGATTTGATCCGTTCGAGGGCGCGGCGGAAGAGGTCGGCGTTCCCCGCCGTGGTCTCGTAGCGCGCGCCGTTCGGCGCAATCTGAAAGGTCAGCACGCCATGCGGGTCAAAGCCCGGCTCGACCTGCCGCAGGTTGGCGAATGAACGGACGAGCAGCGCGGCCCCCGCGAGCAGCACGAGTGAGAGCGCGACTTCAATGATGACCAGGACGTTGCGTAACCGGCCGCGCCCCACGCCGACCGTGCCCTTGCCCTCGCCCTCCTTGAGCGAATGATTCACGTCAACCCGCGCCGCCTGGATCGCCGGGGCCAGCGCGAAGATGAGGCCGGTCACGACTGAGGTCACGAGCGTGAAGACCAGCACGCGCCAGTCGGGATGGCTTTCCGCCACGCGCGGGATCATCCTCTCCGGGACCAGCGCGACGAGCATCTCCGTCCCCCACACCGCCAGTAATAGCCCGGCGGCCCCGCCCGCGAGCGCCAACAGCACCCCTTCGGTCACCAGCTGGCGAACGATTCGCCCTACCCCTGCGCCCATCGCCCGGCGAATCGCCATCTCTCTCTGCCTCGCGGCGGCGCGCACGAGTTGCAGGTTGGCGACGTTGACGCACGCGATCAGCAGCACGAACCCGACCGCCCCGAGCAATATCAGCAGCAGCGGCCTGACTGACACGGTCAGGCTCTCGAGGTACGGCCGCACGCTGATGCCCGTTTCACGTTTCCACAACATCTGCGGGTACGCGGCTTTGAATCCGGCGAAGACGAGTTGCATATCGGAGTTCGCCTGCGCCAGGGTGACGCCGGGCCGGAGGCGGCCGAGGACAGTGTAGTTGTGCCCCTCATCGCGGCTCGCGGGGTTGGTTCGCAGCGGAACGAAAAGGTCCGCGGGCGAGGTGTACTCGAATCCCTCGGGCATGACGCCCACGACCGTGTAATTCTCACTGTTGAGTGAGATGGCTTTGCCGACGAGTGCGGGGTCGGCGGCGAACCGCCGCTGCCACAATTCATGACTGAGGATCACGACGCGCTCGCCCGTCGGCGAATCCTCCTGCGGCGTGAAGCCGCGCCCGACGCGCGGGCCGATCCCGATGACGCTGAAGAAGTCAGCCGAGACTCTCAGGCCGCGGACGTATTCAGGCTCGTCGCCGCCGGCCAGGTTGATCCCGGAGCCGACGCCCTGAGTCGCGGCCACCGCCTCAAACGACTGCTGGTGGTCGCGCCAGAAAACGAATTTCGGCTGACTGGCAGTCATCGTCCCGCCCGACAGATCCAGGCCGAGTTGCATCACCCGCTCCGGCTCGGGGTACGGCAGTGGCCGCAGCATGACGGCATTGACGACCGAGAAGATCGCCGTGTTCGCACCGATCCCCAAAGCCAGCGTGGCGATAGCCACGAGCGTGAAGCCCGGCCGTTTCAGCAGCATTCTGACGCCGTAGCGCAGGTCCTGTAGTGTTTGCATAAGTCCTCCGGAAGCTGTCAGCGGTCAGCCATCAGCTGTCAGCCAAACACTCTGGCTGAATGCTGAGAGCTGAGAGCTGATTGCTTACTCATATCTGAGCGCGACCATCGGGTCTACGCCCGCGGCACGCCGCGCCGGCACCCAACAGGCGGCGAGCGCAACGAGCAGCAGCAGCGCGGCCACGCCCGCCAGCGTCAACGGATCGGTCGCGCTCACGCCAAATAACAGGGTCGTCATCGCCCGCAGCAGGGCGAACGACGCGCCGAGGCCGACGGCGGCACCGAACAGCGTCAGCTTCATCCCGCGCCCGATGACCAGCCGCAGCACGTCGCCGGGCCGGGCGCCCAGGGCCATCCGCAGGCCGATTTCGTTCGTCCGTTGCGTCACCAGATTCGCCATCACGCCGTAAATCCCGACCGCGGCAAGCAGGAGTGCCACGAGCGCGAAGCTGCCAAGGAGCAGCAGATTCAGGCGGCGCGGCGCGGCCGAGGCGGCCATCATGGCGGTCATTGTGCTGACGTTGTAGGTCGGCTGCTCGCGGTCTATCGCCTGAATCTCGCCGCGCACGGCGGCGGTGAAGCCGAGCGGGTCGGCGGCAGTACGCACGAGCAGCCCCGCGCGCGATGAGGCGATCTGCTGGTACGGCACATAGACATGCGGCGCGGCCTCCTCATCGAGCCCCGATTGCCGGATGTTGCCCACCACGCCCACCACCGTGTGCCAGTCATCGCCAACGCGCAGGCGCCTGCCCATCAGATCCTCGCCCGCCGCGTAACGCTCGGCGAAGGCCGGGTTGATGAGGGCTACTTTGGGCGCATTCCCGGCGTCGCCTTCCGTGAACGTGCGGCCACGGACGAGCGGGATGCCCATCAATTTGAAGTAGTCGGGGCTGACGAAACGGAAATCGGCGAGCGGCGCGTCCGCGACCCCGCGCGGCTCCGGGCGGCCCTCAATCCTGAAGACGCTGATGTTGCGCCGTCCGGAAAACGGCGGGCTGTTGATCACCGCGGCGGCGCGCACCCCGGGCAGCGCGGAGATTTTTTCGAGCGCCTGCTGATAGAAAGCCGCGCGCTGGTGCTGCTCAGGATATTTCGCCGCCGGCAGCGTTACCTCCAGGCTCAGCAGGCTCTGCGGGTCAAAGCCCGGGTCAACCTGCTGCAGGCGCCAGAAGCTTTTGATCATCAGCCCGGCGCCCGCGAGCAGCACGAGCGCCAGCGCGACTTCAACCACTACGAGCGCGCTGCGCAGCCGATGACCGCTCCCGCCCGTCGCGCTGCGCGCACCGTCCTTGAGTTCGGCATTCAGGTCGGCCCGCGACGTTTGCAGCGCGGGCGCGAGCCCGAAGATGACGCCGGTCGCGACTGAAACGAGCAGCGTGAAGCCCAGTACCCGGCCGTCCACCGCGATTGACTCGGCGCGCGGAAGCTGCCCGGCGGCCAGCACGCGGATCGCTTCGCTCAGCCACACGGCCAGGAGCAGCCCGACGCCGCCGCCCAGGACAGACAGCAGCAGACTCTCAGTCAGCAACTGACGCACGATCTGCCCGCGCCGGGCGCCGAGCGCCAGCCGCACCGCCATCTCGCGCCGCCGCCCCGCCGCCTGCGCGAGCAGCAGGTTCGCCACGTTCGCGCACGCGATCAGCAAAACGAACCCGACTGCGCCGACCAGCACGTACAGCGCCGGGCGCTGCTTGCGCCCGACCTGCGCCGTCAGCGGAATGAGGTTGACGCTCGTGTCACCCGGCGGCTGCCCCGCCTCCTCGGCTCGCCGGCGGGCGATGTTCTCAAACTCGGCGCGGGCCTGCGTCCAGGCGACGCCCGGCCTGAGCCGCCCGATGGCGAGCAGGTTGTGTGACTGACGATCGCGCTCGGTCGCGAGTGAACGCGGCGTCCAGATTTCGCTCGGTCGGTTGACGGGCGCGGGGAACTGGAACCGGGGCGGCATCACGCCGATGACCGTGTAATCGCCGCCGTCGAGCGAGATCGTGCGCCCGACGACGTTCGCATCGCCGGCGAACCGGTCCTGCCAGAGCGCGTGACTCAGCACGGCCACGCGCGCGCCGGTGCGATCTTCTTCTTCAGTGAAGGTGCGCCCGACGAGCGGCTCGACGCCCAGGGTTGTAAAGAGGCCCGCCGTCGCCCGCTGCCCTTCCAGCCGCACCGGGTCGCCCGCGCCGGTCAGGTTGAAGTTGGCGCGCTCGGTCGCCGCGAGCTGTGCGAACGACTGGTTGCGCTCGGCGTAAGCGGCGAACTCGTCGGGCGAGAGTTCGACCTGATCAACCTGCTTCAGCTTCTCCCAGATGACGACCAGGTGGTCGGCATCCCGGTAGGGCAGCCCCTTGAGCAGCACCGCGTTGATAACGCCGAAGATGGCCGTATTCGCCCCGATGCCCAGGGCAAGCGTGACGACGGCAACCAGGGTGAAACCGGGCTTCTTCAGTAACATTCGCGCGCCATAGCGCAAGTCTTGCCACAAGTCTGCGAGCATATTCGTCCTCCGATTGGTTCCCGGCACGACAGGTTCCGGCGCAGCTTGCCACTCCACGCGCCGCAGTTCGCGCTCAAAGATTTCGCGCTCGCTCAATTCGAGCGAGTGCGCGTTGACAGGCTTCCGTTTCTGCTGAGTCGCTTGCGCGCAACTCCGCGTGGCAATCTTCCGGGTGCTGTCCGAGTTTTTCGACGATGGCCGCTTCACGCGTCGGCTCCAGCTTTAAGCTCTGAAGCCGCTCTCTAATTTCTGCTATCCAGTCAGGCATAGTGGTTTTCCCATCTGCCTTCGCACTGCACGGAGTTGAGGCCCTGCGTTCTCTCACTTTGATACGCGCAGATTCGCAAAATGCGCGACGGTTCCTGTCCCAACCCATAACGCAATCTGTCCCGGGCTTTGTCCTTGTTTGAGGTCATTCACTACCAGGACGGGTTGCGGTGCGTCATGCACATACAAACGCGCCTTGTCGCCATGCACTTCGATCTTCACTTTCGTCCACTCGCCGGGCACGAGGTCAACATAGCCCTCGTATTTCTCCGGGAACTCCTTGCGCAATCGCTGCCAGGAGAAGTCAGGGTAAGAGATGTACTGGGTCGAATGGTTGCGCCGCACCTGATCGTCCGCGCGGCCATTGGTCGGGCGCAGGTAGAAGCATTCGTACTTTGCGGCATCTTTGGCGGCATCGAGATTGACACGGAAGGCCACGCCGACGAAGCCCCGCGCCCCGCCTCCCGCATTGGCGCCGGGTTCGCCCGTCAACTCGATTTCGATCATGCCGTCCTGGAATTCAGTCTTATTCAGGATGACGAGTTGAATTCCGTCTGCGCCGTCGGCCGGTGCAGCGTCAGTCACGCGCAACGCTTTTCGCCCCTTGTAGGTCACTACTTCCGTTTTCACATTGCGGGGCTGCAGTTCGTCGGGATTGTCCAGTGGAATGGTTGCGGGCCTGACCTGTGTGAACCCCGTACTTAACGCCGGCGTCAAAACAGCGATCAGGATAAACATTGGTTGTTTCATCAACCGGCGCGCATGGAAGCGCAGGTGTGGCCAATGATTTTGCATAACGCCTCTCCTTGTTGTGTTCCGGTTATTCATTTCTCAAGGCAATCATCGTGTCTACTTTGGTCGCCCGTCGCGCCGGTATCCAGCAGGCCACGAGCGCCACCAGCGTCAGCAGTAGCGCTACGCCTGCCAGTGTAAGCGGGTCGGTCGCGCTCACGCCGTAGAGCAGACTCTTCACGAGGCGCGTCGCGGCCAGCGAGGCCAGCAGGCCGATCCCGACGCCGGCTGTCGCCAGCCTCATCCCTCCGGCGACGACGAGCCGCAGCACATCGCGCGCTTCGGCGCCGAGCGCCATGCGGATGCCGATCTCGCGCGTCCGCTGCGTGACCGCGAACGCCAGCACGCCGTAGAGCCCGAGCATGCTCAGAAAGAGCGCGAGCGCCCCGGCCCACGTCAGCACGGCGCTCGCGAGCAGCACGGGCCTGTGGACGGCATTCACCTGCTGCGTGAGCGGTACGTCTTCGCTGATCGGGACGTTCGCGTCCACGGTCATAATCGCGCGACGCAGTGCGGGGAGCATCGCCTGCGGGTCGCCCGCCACGCGCACCAGCAGGCGCGCGTCCGTCTGCTGCCTGATATTGTTCTGCCAGTACGGCAGGTAGATGAACGGCAGCGGGCCTTCGAGCGCGTTACGCAGGTGCGCGTCCATCGAGACGCCCACCACCTGATACGGCTGATCATTCAGCATCAGCGTGCGTTCGAGCGGCGAGCCCTCCGGCCACAGGCGGCGGGCCAGCGTTTCGTTGATGACAATTACGCGGCGCGCGCCCGGGCGGTCTGCGTCGTTGAACTCGCGCCCCGCGAGCAGCGGAATCTTCAGAGTCTCGCAGAAGCGCGGCGCGACCTCCTGATACTCCACCCGGAGCTGGTCTTCCGCCCGTGGCGGCGCCTGTTCCGGCAGCCTGACTCGAATGTCATTGGTACTGAGCCACGCGAGGCCGCTGCCGCTGCCCATACTCACCGACTGCACGCCGGGGGTGGCTTCGAGGCGGCGCACCACTTCGCGCGTGAACGCCTGGGCCTTCTCCGGGCCGTAGTTCAGGAGCCCCGGCCTCAGCCGCAGCGCCGCGACGTGCTGCGGATTGAAGTTTGCGCCCCGGCGGACGCGGGACTCGCTGCGGATGAGCAGGCCCGCCGTGACGAGCAGCGAGAGCGAGAGCGCCACCTGTCCGACGACCAGCGCGCCCCGCAGGCGGTGATGACGCCCGCCCTGTGACCCGCCTTCATTCTTCAGGGCCTGCACCAGGTCGTGCCGCGTCGCCTGAAGGGCCGGCAGCAGGCCGAACAAAAGCCCGGTGAAAAGCGTGAGCGCGAGCGCGTAGACGAGCGCCCGCCCGCTCAGGCTCAGGTCGTAGCGGAGTGGCAGGCTGCTGTAGGTGGTGATGTAAAAAACCGCGAGCAGTTCCCTCGCCCAGAGCGAGATGAGCAGCCCCAGCGCGCCACCCGCAAATGCCAGCAGCAGGCTCTCGGTCAGAAACTGCCGGACGAGCCGCACGCGCCCGGCGCCGATACACAGGCGGACGGCGATCTCCCGGCGCCGCGCTGCGCCGCGCACGAGCAGCAGGCCGGCGACGTTCGCGCACGCCACGAGCAGCAGCAGTCCGGTCACGGCCATCAGCAATTGCATCTGGTAACGATACCCCGCGCGCTCGTCCCTCCGGACGCCGCGGGCGGGTTGCACCGAAATGACGCGCCCCCGCTCTGTGGGGTAAGCCGCCGCAAGTTGTCCCGTGAGCAGGTTCAACTCGGCTTCGGCGTCAGAGGGCGTCCGGCCCGGGGCGAGCCGGCCGAGGAGCGAGAGCGGAGTGCAATCCGCGTCGGTGATGCCGTCGCACCCGCGGTACCCGAGCCGCAACATCATCGTCGGAATCCAGAACTCATTGGGGAAACCCGCCAGCACGCCCGGGAACTCCGGCGGCGCGACGCCGATGATCCGGCAGGCGCTGCCGTTGAGACGGAGTTCCTTTCCCAGCACCGCCGGATCACCACTGAAACGGCCCTGCCACATGCCGTAACTGATCACCACCACCGGGTCGCGGTCAGGCACGGCATCTTCCTCCGGCAGGAAGAAGCGCCCGAGGTACGGCTGAATTCCCAGCATTGAGAAATAATTTGCCGAGACGACGGCCCCATTGGCCACGCGCGAATCGCCCCCGGTCACCACACTCAACGGCGCGGTGGAATAATGTGCGACCAGATCCTCAAACGACCTGCTGTGATCGCGGTAATACGCGTAGATCGGATAAGAGTAGTACCCGTACCACCGGCCATTCCGCGTCGCCTCGACGTTGACCAGCGCCGCAGGCCCGCGCGCCGGCAGGGGCCGCAGGAAGAACGTATCCACGAAGCTGAAGATCGTCAGGTTCGCGCCGATCCCGAGCGCCAGCGTGAGAACGGCAACCAGACTGAAGCCGGGTTGCTTCATGAGCATGCGCGCGCTGTAGCGCAGGTCCTGTAGCAGTGTCTGCATAAATCCTCCGGAAGCTGTCAGCAATCAGCACTCAGCTTTCAGCCAGAGGTTTTGGCTGACCGCTGAGAGCTGACAGCTTATTCGTATCTCAGCGCCACCATCGGGTCCACCTTCATCGCACGACGCGCCGGCAGGTAACACGCCACGAGCGCGGTGAGAGCGAGCAGCACGGCGGTCGTGACGTAAGTCGGCGGGTCAGTCGCCCTGATGCCAAAGAGCAGACCCGCCATCAGCCGTGTCAGCGCGAGGGAGGCGACCAGGCCGGTCGCCACGCCCGTCGCCGCCAGCACGAGCCCTTCCCTGATCACCATCTTCAGCACGTCGCCGGTTCCCGCCCCGAGCGTCATCCTGATCCCGATCTCGTGCGTGCGCCGCGTGACCGAATATGAAATGACGCCGTAGATGCCGACGCAGGCGAGCGTGAGCGCGAGCGCGGCGAAGAGCGCGATCAGTGTGGTGCGGAAGCGCGGCTGCGCAGTCGCGGCGGCGAGGCGCGCTTCGAGCGTGCTGACCTGCGCCACGGGCAATTCGGGGTCAAGTTTCCTGACTTCGTTGCGCACGGCGGCGGTGAGGCTGAGCGGGTCGGCCGTGCCGGTTTTGATGACGAGTGACATGCCCCACCCCGGGAACTGGGCCGCCGGCTGGTAGAACGCGGGCTGGACATCTTCCGCGAGGCCGTTGTATTTCACGTCGCCGACGACGCCGACGATCTCGTTCCAGACCGGCCGCTCGGCGCTGCCCGTGTTGATCCGTTTGCCGACCGGGTCTTCGCCGGGGAAGAAGTTGCGCACGAACGTCTCGTTGACGAGCATCACGCGCGGGGCTTCGGACGAGTCGGCGGCACTGAAGGAGCGCCCGCGGCGCAAGGGGATGCCGAGCGCGCTGAAGTAGTCGGGGCTCACCCGGATGACATAGGCGATTGGCGGAATCCGGCCGGGGACGGCCGGGCGGCCTTCAATCTCGAAGCCGTCAGAGAAGTCAGTGTCATCGGGCGGCAGGCTGTTACTCACGGCGGTCGTGCGCACGCCGGCGAGCGCCTGCGTCTGTTCGAGCAGGCGCGAGAAAAATTCCCTGACCTGCTGTTCCTGAGCATACCGCTGCCCCCGCAGCGCGATCTGCATCGTCAGCACGCGCTCCGCGTTGACGCCGGCGTCAACGCGCTGCAACCGCCAGAGGCTTCTGACCAGCAGCCCGGCGCCGACGAGCAGCATGACGGCCAGCGCCAGTTCGGTGACCACCAGCAGGTTGCGCCAGCGCCGCCCGCCCGCGCCCTCGGTCGCGCTGCGACCGCCCTCCTTGAGCGCCTCATTCAGATTCAGCCGTGAGCTTTGCCAGGCCGGAACCAGCCCGAAGATGACACCGGTCATCAGCGAGACGAGCGCCGTCCAGCCGAGTACGCGCACGTCAATCCTGATCTGGTCGAGACGCGGGATGTTTTCGGGGGCGAGTTTCACAAGCAGGTCAACGCCCCACATCGCCAGGAGCGTCCCGAGCGCGCCGCCCGCGAAAGCGAGCAGCAGGCTCTCGGCGAGCGACTGCCGGACGAGGCGCCAGCGGCTGGCGCCGAGCGCGGCGCGAATCGAGAACTCCTTCACCCGCGCCGCGGCGCGCACGAGCGTCAGGTTGGCGACGTTGACCGCCGCGATGAGCAGCACGAGCGTCACTGCGATGAGCAGCGCCACGAGCGCCGGGCGCACGTCCCCGATGATGTAGTCGCGGACCGGCAGGATGTTGAAATCGAAATTCCCTTTATCGAAGCTCGATTTCATCGCCCGCGTCTCGGCGCGCGCCTGCTCTACCGTCACGCCGGACTTCAAACGCGCCACGCCACTGAGGAAGTAAGGCCCGCGACGCGTGGGCTGCCCGAGTTGCAGGGCGGCCCACAGTTCGACTTCCTTGTCCGGAAAATCCACGGAGCCTGGCATCACGCCGATGACGGTGCCGCTCACCCCGCTCAGAGTGATCATCCGCCCCACCGCCCTCGGATCGGCGCCGAAATGGGTGCGCCAGAAGTGATCGCTCAGGAGTACGACGCGCGGCGCGCCCGGGCGCTCGTCGTCGGGCGAGAAATCGCGACCGAGCCGGGGCCGCACACCGAGCGTCGTGAAAAAGTTGGCGGTCACGTTCGCGCCCGGCACCCGCTCCGGGACGTCGCCGCCAGCGTAATTGAAAAAGCCGTACTGGAACGCGCCCACACTCTCGAAGGAGCGGCCCTGCGCGCGCCAGTCAAACAGGTCGGCGGGCGCGAGCGGCGTGTGGTCACCGCCCGCGGCCTCCGCCCCCTTGTTCCAGACCAGCACCAGTTGCTCGGGTTTCTGGAAAGGCAGCGCGCGCAGCAACACGCCGTTGACGACCGAGAAGATCGCCGTGTTCGCACCGATGCCCAGTGCGAGCGTGATCAGCGCCACGGCCGTGAACCCGGGCTTCCTCGCCAGCATTCGCGCGCCAAATAACAGGTCTCGTAAGAGTGTCTGCATAGCCCCTCCTTCTAAGGGAAGTCGGCAGTTAGAACACGGCAGACCTGATTCCTGACAAGGAATACTGTGACATTCTGCCTTCCGTCTACTGACTCCCGACTACTCACACCTCAACGCGATCACCGGATCCACCCGCGTCGCGCGGCGCGCCGGCAGGTAGCAGGCGAGCAGTGCGACGGCGGCGAGTACGAGCGCAATCACTACAAACGTCAGCGGGTCAGTCGCGCTCACGCCAAATAACAGACCCGCCATCAGCCGCGTCAGTCCGAGCGCCGCGACGAGACCGATGCCCACGCCGATCAAAGCCAGCTTCAGACCCTGTCCGACGACCAGCCTCAGCACGTCACCGGCTTGCGCCCCCACCGCCACGCGGATGCCGATCTCGCGCGTCCGCTGCGCGACCGAATAAGACATCATGCCGTAGAGCCCGACCGCCACGAGCAGGAGCGCGAGGGCGGCGAAGATCACGAGCAGCAGCATGCTGAACCGCTGCCGGGCGAGCGAGGCGTCACGCCGCTCGTCGAGCGTGCGGACGTCATAAAACGCCTGATGCCTGTCGAGCGCCAGCACCGCCGCCCGCACCGCGCCGACGAACCGGTGCGGGTCGGCGTCGGTCTTCACGACGACGTACATCTCGTTGAATGGGTCCTGCGCGTGCGGCGTGTAAACTTCCGGCGGCGCGGCGGCGCCGGGGTGGCCGCCTCTGACGTCGCCCGCGACTCCGATGATTTCGCGCCACGGTGGCGGCGTGCCGTCAACGGAGGAACTGATCCGGATGCGCCGCCCGAGCGGGTTTTCACCCGGCAGGTAGCGGCGGACAAACTCTTCGCTGACGATCACGACCGGGGGCGCGCCCGCGTCATCGCGCGCCGAGAAATCGCGGCCCGCCGTAAGCCTGATGCCCATCGTCTGAAAGTACCCGGGCCGGACCCCGTAGCCCCCGACGCGTGCGCGTTCGCTCATCTCCACCTGCCGCCCTTCGATCTCAAAGGGGAACGTCAGGCCGTCGAATATCTTCAGGCCGTGCAGCGGCACCGGCATCACGACGCTCGCCCGCAGCACGCCCGGGATCGCCTGCAGCCGCTCCTGCAACCGGCCGAACCAGTCGGCCCACTCCGCCGGCTTCCGGTATTTGTAACCGTCCAGACTCAGCCGCAGCGTGAGGACGTTGCGCGGGTCAAAGCCCGGGTCAACCTGACGCAGGCACCAGAAGCTCCTGACGAGCAGCCCGGCCCCGGCGAGCAGCACGAGCGCAAGCGCGATCTCGGCCACGACGAGCGCGCTGCGCATCCGCCCCGCGGCGCCGTCGGTCGCGGCGGGCGCGCCTTCCTTGAGCGAAGTCGTCAGATCGACTCCGGAGACGGACCACGCGGGCGCGAGGCCGAACAGCACGCCCGTGAGCAACGAGACCACGGCCGTAAAGCCCAGCACGCGCGCGTCCAGTCGGACCTCTTCGAGCCGCGGCAGGTCGCCCGGGCCGAGCGCGAGCAGCGCGTCCACGCCCCACGCGGCCAGCAACACGCCGCAGACCCCGCCCGCGACGGCGAGCAGCAGACTCTCCGTGAGCAATTGCCGGATGACGCGCCAGCGGCCCGCGCCGAGCGCCACGCGCACGGCCATCTCGCGCCGCCGCACGGCCCCGCGCGCCAGCAGCAGGCCGGCGACATTGACGCACGCTACAGCCAGCACACAGCCCACCGCGCCCAGCAGCACGAAGAGCGGGCGGCGGAAGTCCCCGGTCAGCTCACGGATGGCGGGGATGACGCGCGCACCCGTGTATTTATTGGTCTCCGGGTATTGTGCCCGCAATGCGGCAGTGATCGCGTCGAGTTCCGCCTGCGCCTGCCCGGGCGTCACATTGGGCTTCAACCGCCCGATCACTTCCAGCACCTGCGCGTCGCGTCTGCCCTGCACCCCTTCGGCTCTTTCGGGCAGCGGCATCCACACCTCGAAGGGTTCACCCTCGAGCGGGAATCGAAAGCCGGCCGGCAGCACGCCGACCACCGTGTGGCTCTGCTCGTTGATCGAAATCTGCCGGCCCGGCAGGTCCTGCGCCGCGCCGAACCGCCGCTGCCACAGTGCGTGGCTCAGCACAACGGCGTGCCTGTCCGCCTTGTACTCTTCCGCGTCAAAGGCCCGGCCCAAAAGCGGCGCGACGCCCAGCAGGGGGAACAGGTCGGGGCTCGCCCAGCCGCAGCGCACGCGCTCAGGGTCGCCCTCGGTCAGCGTGTGATCAATCTCGGTCCACGCCGCCAGCCGCTCGAAGCTCCGCCCCCGGGCGCGCCAGTCGGCAAAGTCGAGCCATGAAGTCCAGTTCTTCAATTCAGGCCGCCGCGTGTCCGCCGACCAGACGGTCACGAGCGCCGCCGAGTCCCTGAATGGCAGCGGGCGGAGCAGCACGCCGTTGATGACCGTGAAGAGCGCCGTGTTGGCGCCGATGCCCAGGGCCAGGGTGAGGACGGCCACGAGAGTCAGGCCGGGATGCCTGACGAGCATCCGCATGCCATAACGCAGATCCTGTAAGAGTGTCTGCATCATTCCCTCCGGAAGCTGTCAGCGATCAGCCGTCAGCCGTCAGCCAGAGTGTTTGGCTGACCGCTGACCGCTTATTCGTACCTGAGTGCCACCAGCGGATCCACTTTCATCGCCCGCCGCGCAGGCAGCCAGCAGGCCAGGAGCGCCACAGCCGTGAGCGCGAGCGCGACGCCCGCGAAGGTGAGCGGGTCAGTGGCCTCGACGCCGTAGAGGTAGCTCGAGACGATCCGGCCCAAAGCCAGCGCCGCGCCCGCCCCCGCCACGACGCCGATGAGCGCCACCGTCAGGCCCTCGCCGATCACGAGCTTCAGCACGTCGCGCCGCGCGGCGCCGAGGGCCAGGCGGATCGCGATCTCGTGCGTGCGCTGCGTGACCGAGTAACTCATCACGCCGAAAATCCCGACCGCCGCCAGCACGAGCGCCAGAGCCGCGAAGATCCACACCGGGCTCATCCAGAAGCTGATCTGGCCGAACTGATTCGCCACGCCCTCTTCCAGCGTGCGCGCGTTCTGCACCGGCTGCCCCTTGTCTACCGCGAGTACGGCGTCGCGCACGGCCGCGGCCATACCCCGCGGCTCGCTTCCGGTGCGCACCACCAGGACCAGGCTGGCGGCGGGCTGTTGCAGGTAAGGCACGTAGACTTCCGGCCGCTCCTGCCAGAGTTGCTGTCCCTGTTTGATGTCCCGCACGACGCCGACGATCTCGAGCGCCGGCGATGCGCTCTGATCCTGCTGCCCGGCGATGCGCGACAGGCGAATGAGGCGATGGCCCACGGGGTTTTCGTGCGGCCAGTAGCGCCGCGCGAGCGTCTCGTTGATGATCGCCACGCGCGGGGCCTCGGGCGAGTCGGCCTCGGTGAAGTCGCGGCCCTCAAGGAGCCTCGCGCCCATCGCCCTGAAATAATCCGGCGTCACGAGCAGGCTGCTGGCCGTGGGCTCCTGACCCGGCGGCGGCAGATCGCGGCCCTCGGGGTTGAAAAGAATGCTGCCGCCGCCGGCGAGGCTCGCGGCCGCCTCGATCCCGGGCGTCGAGCGGAGCCGCTCAAGCAGCTGCCGGCTGAAGACCGCCCACTGCGCATCATCCTGATATTTGTACCTCGGCAGAGAGACGTTGACGTTGAGGACGTTTTTCGGATCGTAGCCCAGTTCGACCTTGAGCAGGCTCGCAAACGTGCGGAGGAAAAGACCGGCGCCCGTCATGAGTACCATCGCCAGAGCGATCTCGGCAATCACCAGCACGTCGCGCAGACGCCGCCGCCCGGGTTCCGCCGTCGCCCCCTTCGTTCCCTCCTTCAACGATTCATTGAGGTCGGCCCTCGAAGACTG
Source organism: Blastocatellia bacterium (assembly GCA_035652435.1). GTDB lineage: Bacteria > Acidobacteriota > Blastocatellia > RBC074 > RBC074 > DASRDU01. The sequence goes on along the minus strand of DASRDU010000072.1, from coordinate 70,479 downwards.
AAAGGCCGGCGCCAGCCCGAAGACGATCCCGGTCACGAGCGACAGTGCGAGGCTGAAGGCCATCACGCGCCCGTCCAGATTGATCTCGCGCGCGTTCGGAATCGAGAAGTAGCGCGCGGAGCCGACGGTCAGCAGGTGCGCCCCCCAGGCCGCCAGCAGGAGTCCGGCGGCGCCGCCCAGCACTGAGAGCAGCACGCTTTCGGTCAGCAGTTGTCTCACCATCCGCGCCCGGCTCGCGCCCATTGCCAGACGAATCGCGATCTCCTTGCGCCGGACCGTCGCGCGCGCGAGCAGTAGGTTCGCGACGTTCGCGCACGCGATCAGCAGCACACACGCGACGCCGCCGACCAGCACGAGCAGCGGCGTTTCCATCCGCCGGTGGTAAGCGCCATGCAGCGGCTCCACTTTCATGCCCCAACCCTTGTTCGCCTCTGGGTACTGCTCCTCCAGGCGGCGCGCGAGCCCATCCACTTCTCCCTGCGCCCGCTCGCGGCTGACGCCCGGTCTGAGCCGCGCGAGCGTTTCCAGATCGCGCGACCCGCGATAACCGTCGCTCAATTCCTTCGGGCCGAGGGCCAGCGGCACCAGCACGTCGAGCGGCGCGTCCCAGACGAATTTGAACTCCGCGGGGAGGATGCCCACCACCGTGTAACGCTTCTGATCGAGTTCTATCGTCTTCCCGACGAGCCGCGGGTCAGAACCGAAACTGGTCTGCCAGAGGCGATGACTGATGACGGCCACCTGCTCATTGCCGGGGCTCGCTTCCGGCTCGAAGAAGAAGCGCCCGACGAGAGGCTCGACGCCGAACATCGGCAGCAGGCTGACTGAAACCCGCGCGCCCCTCAACCGCTCCGGCGGGTTGCCCTGCGTCAGGTTGAAGTTGTCCCAGCGATAATACGAGACCTGCTGGAATGACTGTGCCTGCTCTCTCAGGCTGATGACGTTCGGCGGCGAGACCCCCGTCTGAATGTAGCCCACGCCGGCCTGAATGCGGCACTGCCCGAGCCCCACCAGCTGTTCCGGGGCGGGGTAGGGCAAGGGGCGGAGAATAACCGCATTGACGAAACTGAAGATCGCCGTGTTCGCCCCGATCCCCAGCGCGAGCGTGATCACCGCCACGAGCGTGAAGCCGGGATGCCCGAGCAGCATGCGGATGCCGTAGCGCAGATCCTGTAAGAGTGTCTGCATATCCCCTCCTCAACGATGAAGTCGGAACGATGAACGAGAGTGTTCGCCGCCATAATCAGGACAGGTTGCCCGAGGAGCGTGCGCAGGCCACAGCGTAAATCCCGCAGCATTGTTCCCATTACTGAGTTCCTTCCTTCGTCTGTCTTACGGATTCCTGACCTCAGGTACCAAGTCCCGTGCCACAGCGACCGGCTTGCTTAAGTCTTTAATTGACGGTGCCTGAAGAAAACCCGGGGGCAGAAGCCGGGAATCAGCAGTGTCCGCTTCCGGGATTTCACTGTCCCAAAATCGGAGAGGGGCGGACCGGAGTCCGGGCGGCCTGCCCGCGACCCGTCAGATTTGACCTTTCAACCGGCGGAATCGCCGCTGACAAAGTTTTTGTTCCCGCAAGGCCCAGGAAACCGTCAGACTGCGCGGACGCGCATTCGTCCGCGCCCAGGGATAAGAATAATTGTGAGGATATTCGCCATGCCCAGACTAAACCGCGCCATCGTTCTTCTGCCCCTGCTGTCATTGGTCGCCGTGCTGTTTCTTCTTTCATTCTCTTCGGCACAGCAGGCGCGCCAGTCGGAACCCGCGCCCGCGTCAGGCAAAGCGCCCGAGTTGTTTGCCGCAGGCGTCATCAACACTTCTGCCGATGAGTACGGCCCGGCCTTCACGCCCGACGGCCGGACTCTGCACTTCACGCGGCGCGTCAATCGCAGGGATTCGGAGTTCATTTACGTTTCACATCTGAATGACGGCAAGTGGAGTGAGCCCGTGGTCGCCCCGTTCTCGGGCAAGTATTTTGACAAGGAGCCGTTCGTCACGCCCGACGGGTCAAAGCTCTTCTTCGCCTCGCTGCGACCGGTGAATGGGAAAGAGGTGAACGGGCCGCGCGACTTCAACATCTGGTTCGCCCGGAAGACCCCGTCCGGGTGGGGCGAGCCGCAGCCTCTGGAAGCGCCGGTGAATTCGCCCGGCTATGTCGGGGCCGGAAGTCACATTGATGATCCGAAGACCTGCGGTGGACAGCCTGAACCGACCTCTGATTTAATCGTGACTGTCGTCCGCGCAGGAGAGATCAAATTGCCGGATCAGCATCATCAGGAATTATTATGCACAGAAGACAATTCACCAGAACACTGGCCGCGGGTGCGATGGCGCTCGGAATTGGTAAAGCACTGTCGGCCACAACGCCTGTCGCCGAACAGCCGCAGGTGGCGATTACGATTGACGACTTCAACGTCTCGGACGCCCCCGAAGCTGAGGTCATCAGACGCAATCGCGCGCTGCTTGACGCCCTGCGCTCGCACTCGAACCTGAAGGCGGCGGCCTTCGTCTGCGGCAGGCGGATTGACAACGAACTCGGCCGGAAGGTCGTGCGCGAGTGGGACAGCGAAGGCCACATCATCGGCAACCACACGTACTCCCACTGGTACTATCACAACCGCACCTTCGAGCAGTTCTCGGAAGACACGCTCAGGTGCGAGGGCCTGATCAAAGATTACCCGCAATTCCGCAGGCTCTTCCGCTTCCCCATGCTGAAAGAAGGCAACACCGCGGAGCGCCGCGACAGGATGCGCGCTTTCCTGAAAGAGCATGGTTACAAGGTCGGCCACGTCACGATTGACGCTTCGGACTGGTATGTGGATGAACGCCTGCGCGCGCGCCTCGCCAAAGACCCGAAAGCTGACGTGACCGGCTATCAGAAATTTTATCTGGGTCACATCGCGGATCGGGCGGCGTATTACGACGACCTTTCACGCAAGGCCCTCGGCCGCAGCGTCCGCCACACGCTGCTCGTCCACTTCAATCATCTCAACGGCCTCTTCCTCGACGACCTGCTGCGGATGTTCGAACACAAGGGCTGGAAGCTCATCAGCGCGGAAGAAGCTTTTGCTGATCCCGTCTTCTCCGCCCAGCCGAACATTCTGCCCGCCGGCGAAAGCATCATCTGGGCGCTCGCCAAAGAGACCGGGAAGTTTGACAAGCTGCTGCGCTACCCGGGCGAGGACGGCGAATACGAAAAACCCGCGATGGACAAACTCGGACTGTAATCAGGATGCAATACACAAAACTGTTCTGTCTGCTGCTCACGGCGGTCGCGGCCACGATTCAAAGCCGCGCTCAGGATTTGAGCGCTTATTTCAAAAACACCGAGGGCGCGATTGTGATCTATGACCTGAAGCACAATCGTTACCTGCGCTACAACGAGGCGCGCTGCCGCGAGCGGTTCAGCCCGTTCTCGACCTTCAAGATTCCGAACTCGCTCATCGGACTCGAAACCGGTGTGATCAGGGACGCCGACTTCGTCATCCCCTGGGATCGCCAGAAATATCCGCCGCAGGAGGACTGGAACATCGAGCCCTTCAGGCACTGGGGGCAGGATCATACGCTGCGCTCCGCGATCAGATATTCTGTCGTCTGGTATTACAAGGAACTGGCCACGCGGGTCGGCGAGGAGCGGATGAAGAAATACGTCGCCGATCTCCGCTACGGTAATCAGGACACCTCGGGCGGCATCACCCGCTTCTGGCTCAACAGCAGCCTGCGCATCTCGCCCGACGAGCAGGTCGAATTCCTGAAGGCCCTTTATCAGGAGAAACTGCCCGTCTCAAAGCGCTCGCTTGGCATCGTCAAGGACATCATCACGCTCGAAAAGACCGCCGATTACAAACTGAGCGGCAAGACGGGCGGCGGGCCGCGCGGCAATAAATCGCTTGGCTGGTTCGTCGGCTACCTTGAGACGAAGGACAACGTGTACTTCTTCGCCACAAACATCGAGGGCGCCGATTACCTGGCCATCCGTGACAAGCGGATCAGCCTGACAAAGCAGATTCTGGCCGACCTCAGTTACCTGCCTGCGGTGACGAAGCAATGATCCTGCGCCGCCTGAAAGACAGACTGTCGCTGTTCCGGGTTCTTCAGATCATCGGCTGGACTGGCTATACGCTTGATCGTTATCTCTCCGAGCCGCGCTTCCTCCGCAGTTACATGATTTATGTCCCGGTCGCCTGCGCGCTCTCCTTCGGCCTGCGCCCGATCTACCGTCGGGTGTGGGCTGCGCGGCCTTCGCTGCTACGGGTCGGGCTGACGGCGTTTGCGGGCTCGATCATCGCGGCGTACCTGTGGCTGCTCATCGCGCAGGTGATCTTCTGGCTGCTCGGCTGGATGGCGTACCCGAAGGATCTGACGTGGTTCGGCTATCTGGCCGAAACTTTCAGATACACACTCATTCACCACAAACCTTTTCTATTCCTCTCGTGGAGTGCGCTCTATTTCGGGATCAAATACTGGCGCGACCTGCAGGAGCAGGAGCCGCGCGCCCTGCGTCTGGCGGCGCTCGCCAGGGAAGCGGAGTTGCAGATGTTGCGGTATCAGCTCAACCCGCACTTCCTCTTCAACTCGCTCAATTCGGCCGGCGCGCTCGTCCGCGAAGACCCGGGGCGCGCCGAGCGGATGCTCGGTGAGTTGTCAGAATTCCTGCGCTACTCGCTGACGCGCACAAAAGCTCCTGACGTCTCGCTGCATGACGAACTCGAAGCGGCCCGCAATTACCTTTCCATCGAAAAGATCCGCTTTGAGGACAAGCTCGCCGTCAGTTTCCAGGTCGCGCCCGTCGCCGCGGAGTTCCGCGTGCCGAGCCTGCTCGTCCACCCGCTCGTCGAGAACGCGGTGAAATACGGGATGCAGACGAGTCCCCTGCCGCTCACCATCGAAGTCATCGCCCAGGCAGATAACGGCTCACTTCATCTCGAAGTTATCAACACAGGTCGCTGGGTTCAATCTTCGCATAATGGCTCGGCGCCAAAGCGCAACGACAACGGCATCGGGTTGCAGAACGTGCGCCAGCGGCTGGAGCAGTCCTTCCCCGGGCAGCATCGCTTCGACGTGTTCGAGCGGGGCGGGCGCGTCCACGCGGTTCTCGAAATTGAAAGAGACAACGGGCGGCGGGATCAGCGATGAGCAGGGATTGGAAAGCCGTGATCGTGGATGACGAGCGACTGGCGCGCAACAAGCTGCGCTCGCTGCTCGCGCAGCATCCTGAGATACAGATTGTCGGTGAAGCCGACGGCGTGAAGGTTGCACTCAGGGTGATTGAAGAAACAAAACCCGATGTCGTTTTTCTGGACATCCAGATGCCGGGCCAGTCGGGCTTCGATCTGGTGAATCAACTGAGGCAGCCGATCAGAATCATCTTCGCGACCGCGTTCGACGAGTACGCGATCCGCGCCTTTGAAGTGAACGCGCTCGATTACCTGCTTAAGCCCGTCAACCCGGAGCGGCTGGCGCGCGCCGTCGAACGCCTCTCGCTCGCGGCCCCGGAACCCGATAAATCCACGCGACCGCTTGAATATGACGACTACCTCTTTCTGACCTTCGGCGACTCGTCCAGGTTTCTGCGGGTAGGCGCGATCAGGTCCATCAGCGCGGCGGGCGTTTACACCGAAGTCGTGACCGCCGATTCACAAAAGACGCTCGTGCTGAAATCGCTCAACGAGTGGGAGGCGCGGCTGCCGGGAAAATACTTTCTCCGCATCCACCGCTCGACCATCATCAACCTCGAATTCGTCGAGCGCGTGGAGAAGTGGTTCAACTACTCGCAGCACGTCTACCTGCGCGGCGTCGGCGAGCCGTTCGTCATGAGCCGGCGGTATGCGGCGAGGCTGAGGGAGAAAACGATTTAGCGGCCGTTGCGGCCTTCGCGAATCGGCGCGGATCATTGAATATCCGCTTCGCCCGCGGCATCGGCGGTCTATTCTCGCGTCGCCGCGCGTACGGCGGTCATCGCTTCGGCTTCCTGTCGGACAGACTGCGTGAGGTGCCGGGCGGGCAATGAGCGAGGCCTGACGATCCGCCGCACCGGTTCGATCAGTTGAACGAACCAGCCCTGGGGGTAGGTGTCAATTTCACCGGCGACGCCAAAGCGGCATTCACTGCCGGTTTCGGCGATCACCAGCACGCCTCTCAAACGATCCCAGAAGGTAAAGATCGTCCCGAAGTTTCGGTTCTCGGTTGCCGGCACATGATGCAACCGGTGCAGGCGCGGCGTGATCAGCACGGGTTCAAGAAACGACAGGTTCAGTCTGAGGTTTGAATGATTGCACACTGCCCAGGCGATGAAGATGCCGCCAGCCAGTGCGACGGCATTCGCGGGGAAGCCCGTGAGGACGAGCAGCACGGGCGCGAGCAGGCGGCGCAGCGTCTGTTCGATCAGGTGCGAGCGGAAAGTGGCCAGCCAGTCGAGCTGGTGGCTGGAATGATGGACCTTGTGAAACTCCCACAGCACGCTCGAACGGTGGAGCAGCAGGTGCGCGGCGTAATTGCCGAGGTCAATCGCGACGAGCGCCAGCGGCACCGTCACCCACAACGGCAGGTTGAAAGCGGCCACCCTCGACAACCCCAACTGCCCGACCGACTGTGAAGCTGTGGCGACATACGCGGCGCCCAGCGAACCTCCGGCCACGAACCCCGTCAGCAGGTAGATCATGTCGCTCGTGAAGAACCGGCGAAACAGCGTCGAAGATCGAAACTGGAACCGCGCGGTGCGTTCGAGCAGCGCCAGCATCAGCGCAGCAATTCCGGGGATCAGCATGGCTTCAGCCCTCCGCCGCAGAAAAGGTCTGCGGTTGTTGTGTCTCTTCGCCGTTGTCTTCGTTCATGAAATCGGCAATCAACCCGGCCAGCCGCTCCGGCTGATCTTCAGGGATGAAGGTGAGCGAGTCAGCAATGGTTTTGAGCCGGGCGTCGGGAAAGAGCCGGCTGAGTCGCTGCGCATGGGCAAAGGGGAAGAAGTGGTCTTCGGGCGCCCACGCGAGCAGCACCGGGCGCCTGAACTCGGCGAACTGCTGCGCCGCCGCGAGGGTGTAACGCGGCGAGATGCCCTTGAGAATTTTGCCGACATCGCGCCGCACGGCGTGGCTCGAAATCACCGGGCGGACGTAAGCATCGGTCACCGCGCGTTCCGGCGGCCGCCTGGTCAGGGGGGCGAGAAGCAACCGGGGCAGCGCCGGCCAGCGCATCGTCTGGGCGATCAGGAACAGGAAGCCGGGAACGTGCGCCCCCCATTGCAGAGGGCGGAACGCCAGCGGCAGAAAATTATCGAAGCAGTCGCAGTTCGTCAGCACCAGCCGCCCGATCCGTTCAGGATGCCCCGTCGCAACCAGCTGGCTGATCGCACCGCCCGTGTCATTAGCAACCAGCGTGACTGACCTGAGATCGAGTGCCACCAGGAAATCCGCAATCAGCTTTGCCAGGCCCGGAGGGCTGAGGTCGGCATCGGCATTCATCGGTTCCTCGTGCGACCCGAGCGGCCAGTCGGGGACGATGCAGCGATAACGACCGGCCAGCAATGGCACGACCTTCCGCCACAGCTCACCATTCACGAGCAGCCCATGCGCGAAGACAATCGGCTCGCCGGCGCCGTATTCACGATAACGAATCGCCCCCTGCGGCAGCCGGACAGTGCGGTAATCGCCGGAGTGATCAGTGGCCATCTTCTGCCTCCCCTTTGTGGATTTGAGCGTGAGTGTGCATCGGGGTGGCGCCGCGGCGCAATTACCTGTCAGGTAATGGCCGCGTGTTTTCCCCCGTGCTATGCTCGCGCGCAAATGTGGAGGGAAACCCGATGGCAGTCGCGGAAGTCAGTTCATTCGGAGAATTGCTGCGCCGCTGGCGCGAGACGCGGCGGGTGAGCCAGCTGGAACTGGGGCTGGAAGCGGGCGTGTCGGCGCGGCACCTGAGCTTCATCGAGACCGGGCGCGCAAGGCCGAGCCGCGAGATGGTCGTTATCCTCTCCGGCGTACTCGACATCCCCCTGCGCGAACGCAACGTGCTGCTGCACGCGGCGGGCTACGCGCCGGTCTACCGCGAGACCAGCCTCAACGACCCGCAGATGGCGCAGGTGCGGCAGGCACTGCAGATGATCCTCAGACAAATGGAACCGTTCGGCGCCATCGCCTTCGACCGGCGGTGGGACATCCTGATGGCGAATGCGGCCTTCCTGCGCTTCAACAGCCTGTTATTCGGCGAGAGCTACAGCACCATCGCCCCGCTGACCGTCACGACAGAGCCGCGTCACAACCTGCTGCACCTGCTCTTTGACCCGGCGGGCTGGCGGCCATACATGGTCAACTGGGAGACGGTCGCGAAAGCAGTACTCGAACGGGTGCATCGCGAAATCATCTGGGATCGCGACCCCGCCATGCGCGAACTGCTGGACGCCGTCCTCGGCTACCCCGACGTCCCGGCCAGATGGAGCGAGCCGGATTTCGAAGCGCCACAGGACCTGATCATCCCGGTCGAGATGCGCGTCGGCGAGCGCACGCTGCGACTCTTCAGCACGATCACCACGCTCGGCAGCCCGCAGGACATTACGCTCCGTGAACTCCGCATCGAATCCTTCCACCCGGTTGATGAGACGAGCGAACAGATCATCCGCTCGGTGGTGGCCGGGTGACGCGGCCTGCGCTGACGCCTCATTTATTCAGCCTGCGTTTGATCGTCCCTGATGTCGCTCTGAAGACGTTCCTGAAAAACCCCTGCTTCGGCGTCACCACGGGCTCGCCGTTCTCTTCAGCTTTGATGATGGCGGCGGCCTCGGCTTCGAGCGCGGCGAAAAACTGCGCCGTCATCATCTTTGCTGAAGAGAGGATCATGCGCTGGCCGACGCCGGCAATCGTGCCGCCGACGCTCACGTCGCCCGCGTAGGTGACGACCGTCTCAGCGCCCTGCTCCGCCAGATCGAGCGTACCCGCGCCTTTGACGAAACCGGGCGCGCCCCGGCCGTCCACGGTCATTTTGTAATGCTCCGGCTCGCGCATCTCTTCGAGCCGGATCGTCCCGTTAAATAAACCTTTGATCGAGCCGATGCCCGTCTTCAGAACCATCTTGTACGTGCCGTCGCCGGTGGCTTCGAGTGACTGGACGCCGGGCACGCAGCGGCCGAGTACTTCCGGGTCAATCATCAGGTTCCACGCCAGCTCGCGCGGCGCTTTGATGGTGTGATGGCCTTCGATCTTCATAACGCTTTGTCTGTTTCCTTCGTGTACCAGTCTTCGTGCAGTGACCAGCCGGCGCAGCTCAGGCAGCCAGTCCACCGCCACTGGTGCCCGCAGCCGGGGCACAGCCCGCGCGTCTCAAAGGTATTCCACATCGTTCCGCAACCATCAAAGAAGTACTCGGGAGACGGACAATCGCCGCAATACCAGAGGCTTGATGCGTCGGGCTGCCACCGGCACAGCGGGCAGCGGATGTGGCTGAAATCCGGCTCCCCGTCGTCCGACTGCTCCACGATGTCCGTGGTGTCCCCCGGCCGGAGGCTCTTCTGAAAAAGCGCGAAGGCCGCCGCCAGGCGGAAAATCTGACGCGATGACTTTCGTTTCAACTGCATGCCTTTCATCTGTCTTCGGGAACCGATCCCCGATATTCACGGAGTTTTTCAGTCGTATGTTCGCTGACGCTGCCACCCGAACCGGGTGACAATTCGCCGGGCGCGCGGGCGGGCAGCGCAGTCGCTGTTTGTTTCTCCTGCCCTGCACTGGTCATCTTCTGGCGGTTGCCCCGTTCAGCAAGCAGCCTGATGGGCGAAGAGATCAAAAGCATCAGAAACCTGAGCGGGAAAATGTTCCACATCAGGCTGAAGAGGATCAGATCAATCAGGGAGGTCACGACCCCCTGACCGAGGGCTTTCCAGGATTTGCCGACCGACTCGTCAGCGGCTTGTGCCGGGGCGTCCCTAAAGACATGCTCGGCGTATCTGGCGATGAACTGGTCGAGCGCCTTGTCGGTCCTCGTGAAAAAGTCGGCCCGGCTGTCGGCCAGCGCCTGCGAGACGGCCTCCAGATTGGTCCCGCAGGAGACGCAGAACTTCCGCTCGCGCGAGTTGTCTTTTCCACAAGTCGGACAAAACATAGGTCAATCTTCAGTCAGAGTCTGACCTGACACGTCACTTGCTGTTCTGCTCATCCAGCCATTTCTTCAGCGGCGCGAAGTAATCCAGAATCGCGGTCGCATCCATCTTGTCTTCGCCCGTCATGGCCTTGAGCGCTTCGGGCCAGGGGCGGCTCTGACCCAGGGCGAGCATCTTTCGGAGCTTCTCGCCGGCCTGCTTGTTGCCGTATATCGAAGCCCGGTGCAGCGGGCCGGTCGCTCCGGCTTCACGGGCGAGAGCGCGGTGAAACTGGAATTGCAGAATCGTCGCGAGGAAGTAGCGCGAGTAAGGGACGTTGGCGGCGACGTGGTATTTCGCCCAGGCGTCGAAATCGTTATCGCCGCGCGGATCGGGCGGCGCGATGTTCTGATACTTCTGGCGCAGCTCCCACCATGCCTTGTTGTAATCCTCGGGTTTGACTTCGCCCGAGAAAACCTTCCAGCGCCACTGATCCACCAGATAGCCGAACGGCAGGAAGGAGACCTTGTCGAGCGCGCGTTGCAGCAGCAGCCCGATGTCGGCGCTCTCATCCGGAACTTTGGTGATCAGTCCGATCTGCTTCAGGTATTCGGGCGTGACCGAGAGCGCGATGGTGTCGCCGATGGCCTCGTGGAACCCGTCGTTCGCGCTGTTCTGGAAGAGCGGCGGCTGCGGCGCGTAGGCCATCTGATAGTAGTTGTGGCCGAGTTCGTGATGGATCGTCGTGAAGTCCTCTTCGTTGATGTTGATGCACATCTTGATGCGCACGTCGTCCTTGTTATCAATGTCCCAAGCGCTGGCGTGGCAGACGACTTCGCGATCCTGCGGTCTCAGAAACAATGACCGCTGCCAGAAAGTATCGGGCAGAGCGGGCAGGCCGAGCGAAGTAAAGAACGCCTCGCCGTACTTCACCATCCCTTTCGCGTCGGTCTTGCGCTCCTGAAGGATCTTCGTCAGGTCGTAGCCGGGGTCGCCGGTCGGGGGCTTGAGCAGGTCGTAGATGTTGTTCCACTGCTGGCTCCACATGTTGCCGAACAGGTGCGCCGGGATCGGGCCGGTTTCGGGCACGACCTGAGTGCCGTACTTTTTGATCAGCTGCCGGCGCGTGTAAGTGAGCAGCGAATCGTAGAGCGGCTTGACCTGCAGCCAGAGCCGCTCCATTTCGGCGGCGAAGGCGTCGGGCTCCATGTCGTAATTCGAGCGCCACATCGCGCCGTTATCCTTGAAGCCCATCTCCTGCGCGCCCTTGTTCGAGAGTTCGACGTAACGCGCGTACTCCTTGCGGTGGGGCGGCGCAATCGCATGCCAGCCGAGCCAGGCTTTCTTCAGCTCATCCGGGTTGCGGCTTTCGCGCATGATCTTTTCGAGATCGTCGAGCGTCAGGCATTTGCCCTTGTCACCTTCGGGGCAGTATTTGCCCTTGCCGTAAGCGCCTTCCATCGCCGCCGCGATCTTCGTCAGCTCTTCGCGCTCGGCCGGGTTACTCGGCGCGGGCAGCGGGATCAGCGCGAGTTTCAGCAGCTTCATCTTGCGCGCCGTTTCGTCTGACATCTTCTGCCCCTCGAACTTCCGCGCGGCTTCGGCCAGATCGGTGATGGTGGCGATGTTCTCCTTGTTGGCGTCCGCGCTCAGGGCTTCGGTGTCATCGGTGATGAAGTTGGCGGCTACCCATTGCGCTTTGTTGAGTTTGATGGATAGTTCGGCCAGCTTCTTCTCGGCATCAGAGATGAATTGCTCAGGCGATGAAGCGGTCGAGGCAGTGGTGGAAGGGGCTTTTCCAGCGCCGGTGTTGCACGAGATGGTGGAGAGTGCAGCGATGAAGAACAGAATCGCGAGGCTTCGATTCATCGGGAAATCCTTTCAGAGAAAATTGTACCGCAGGCTGCCTCGGCCTGCGGATGTCTTCACAAGATGCCCTTTAAATTCAATGAGGCTTTTTATGAAGACACCCGCAGGCCGAGGCAGCCTGCGGTACATTTACCTTACGCCCGTGCCGCCGCGGCCTGCAACGCGCGACGCACGTAGACCTTCGTCAGGTGACGGCGGTATTCGCCCGAGGCGTGGATGTCTTCCATCGCGTCGGAGGCTTCGGCATCAGCTTTGGCGGCGGCGGCATTGATCGCGGCTTCGTCGAGCGCCTTGCCGCGCAACGCGTCTTCTACAGATTTCGCGCGGTAAGCTTTCGGGGCGAGCCCCGTGACGCCGATGCTCACGTCTTTGCATTTGCCGCCGTCCATCGTCAGCTGCGCGGCCACGCCGACGACGGCGAAACCCGATGCCGCATGAGGCACCTTCAGGTAAGCCGCCGCTTTGGGTTGAGCCGGGGCCGGGATGCGGATTTCGGTCACCAGTTCCCCGCCCTCGACCGCCGTGGTCAGCATATCCACGAAGAAATCAGCGGCTTTGATCACCCGCTCGCCTTCCGCGCCGCGCACCACAATTTCTGCGCCCAGCGCGAGCATCGCGGCGGGCCAGTCCGCTGCCGGGTCGGCATGCACCACGCTGCCGCCAATCGTGCCGCGGTTGCGCACCTGCTGGTCGCCGATCTGCGCGGCGGTCTCGGCCAGCAGCGGGCAGCTTTTCAGGATTTCAGCCGAATGGGCGAGGGCCGCGTGCGTGGTCATCGCGCCGATGCGGATCGTGCCGCCATCGGCTTTGATGTAATCGAGGTCCTTGATGCGCCCGATGTCCACGACCACGCCCGGCGCGGCGAGTCTGAGCTTGAGGATCGGGATGAGGCTGTGACCGCCGGCCAGCACCTTGCAATCGTCGCCGTGCTGCGCGAGCAGTTCGAGCGCCTCGTCGACTGTTTTCGGCGCGAAGTATTCAAAATTTGCTGGGATCATTTTTTCCTCGCAGAGATAAAACCACGGGGGGCACGGGGAGAAACCAGGACAGGCATTGTCTGAGTGATCGTTGATGATTTCATCCCTGGAGTTTCCCCGTGTCTCCCCGTGCCCCCCGTGGTTCGTTTCAATTCTGATTCATCAGCCTCCAGAGCTTCTCCGGGCGCAGCGGCAGGTCAACATGCTGCACACCGAAGGGCGCGAGCGCGTCAATCACAGCGTTGGCGACCGCGGGCGTCGAGCCAATCGTGCCCGCCTCGCCGACGCCTTTGGCGCCGAGCGGGTTGACGCTGGTCGGCGTGACCGTGTGGTCGAGTTCGTAGTGCGGCAATTGATGTGCCTTCGGGACGGCATAATCCATCAGCTCGCCGGTGAGCAGCTGGCCGTTCTCGTCGTAGACGACCTCCTCGTAGAGCGCCTGCGCGAGGCCCTGCGCGATGCCGCCGTGAACCTGGCCCTGGACGATCAGCGGGTTGATCTGATTGCCGCAGTCGTCAACGGCGACGTAGCGCACGATCTTCACGTCGCCAGTCTCGCGATCCACTTCGACCACGCAGATGTGCGTGCCGAAGGGGAACGTGAAGTTCTTCGGCTCGAAGAAGTGCGTGGCCACCAGACCCGGCTCGAAATCGGGCGGGATGTTCTGGGCCACATGCGCGGCGAGCGCGACCTCCTGAATCGTGACCGACTTGTCGTTCGGGGCGCCGACGAACCTGCCGTCTTCAAAGGTCAGGCTCGCTTCGTCGGCCTGGAGCAGGTGCGCCGCCAGCTTCTTCGCCTTGGTGACGACCTTTTCAGTCGCGCACGCCAGCGCCGCGCCGCCAACGGCGATGCCGCGGCTGCCGAAGGTGCCGATGCCGTATTGCACGATCGAGGTGTCGCCGTGGACGACCAGCACGTCATTCATATCTATGCCGAGCATGTCGCCGACGATCTGCGCGAACGAAGTCTCTTCGCCCTGACCGTGCGGCGAAATGCCCGTCATCACCGTCACCTTGCCGGTCGGCTCAACGCGCACCGTCGCGCTCTCCCAGCCCCCGGCGGGCATCGCGGTCGAAGGCCCCATCGCGCAAATCTCAACGTAAGTCGAAACGCCGATGCCCATCACGCGCCCTCGGGCGCGCGCGGCCTTCTGCTCCTCGCGCAGCTTTTTGTAATCCACCATCCCGAGCGCCTTGTCGAGCGCCTTGTCGTAATCGCCGGAATCGTAGAAGAGCCCCGTCGCCGTCCCGAACGGGAACTCTTCCGGCTTCGGGAAATTTTTGCGCCGCAATTCGATGGGATCCATCCCGAGTTCCTGCGCGATGCGATCCATGATGCGTTCGACCAGGTAGGTCGCCTCCGGCCTGCCGGCGCCGCGGTAAGCGTCCGTTGACATCTTGTTGGTGAAGACTCCGGTGACGTTGATCTGGATCGCCGGAATCTTGTAACAGCCCGAGAGCATCAATCCGGTGAGCGTCGGGATCGCGGGCGTGAGCAGTTGCAGGTAAGCGCCCAGGTCGGCCGTCACCTTGTAGCGCAGCCCGAGCAGCGTGCCGTCATTTTTGACGGCGGCCTCGACCGTTCCCACCTGCGCGCGACCGTGGATCGTGGCGGCCATGTTTTCGCGGCGGCCCTCGATCCACTTGACCGGCTTGTGCAGTTGCATGGCGATCCAGCCGAGCAGGGCTTCTTCGGCGTAGACGTTCAGCTTGCAGCCGAAGCCGCCGCCCACTTCCGGCGCGATCACGCGCAGTTTGTTTTCCGCCATGCCGAGCATAATCGCCACCTGCGTCCGCATCAGGTGCGGAATCTGCGTCGAAGACCACAGAGTCATCTGCTGCTCGCCGGGCAGGTAGTGCGCCAGCACGCCGCGCGGCTCGATTGAAACCGGCGCGAGCCGCTGATGCACGAGCCGCTGCGAGACGACCCGGTCGGCCTGTTTGAAGGCGGCTTCGACATCACCCACCCCGGCGCTGTGCAGGTAAGCGACGTTGGTGCCGAACTCTTTGTGAATGACCGGCGAGTCGGCTTTTGCCCCCGCTTCCACGTCGCTCACGACATCGAGCGGGTCGTAATCAATCTCGATCAGATCAACCGCGTCGCGGGCTTTGTATTTATCGGTCGCCACGACGGCAGCAATCGGCTGGCCGACGAAGATGACCTTATCGAGCGCCAGCACCGGGTACTTCGGCACTTTCAAATCCGGCAACGCCGCAGCGCATGGCACGTAACCAACCCTGCCTTCGACATCACTGCCGGTGTAAACCGCGACAACACCCGGCGCGCTCTTCGCCGCATCAATGTTGATTGAATTGATTTTTGCGTGTGCATACTGACTGCGCAGAATCGCGACGTGCAGCGTGTCGGCTAACCTGATGTCATCAACATAATGCCCGATGCCCTGGATCAGGCGCGGGTCTTCGGTTCGCTTTACTTTTTGTCCAATGTATTTGGCTAAGAAAGACATTTGCTAATCCTCCATTAGATCAGGATTGGGTAGTCGGTAGTCGGTAGTCAGGAGTCGGTAGATTGGTTTGCGAACATTCCTTTGATATACGAATCGAGTATCCGTCCGATTCGGTCAAGTTCCACTCCGAGTTCACCTGTTTCGGCGTAGCCGAGGTCATGAGCCAAGATCAGGTAATACCTGCATTCCTCCAGCGATCCCTGAGAGATGTTGTAAAACCGAGCTTTGTCCGCCGTACTCTTTCTTCTGAACCCCTCAGCAATATTGGCAGGAACGGAAACAGCTGCGCGCCGCAGTTGTGAAGTCAGGCCGAACATTTCGTGCTTCGGGAAGGTTTCAGTCGCTTTGTAAATCTTCAGCACCCAGCCGTGGGCCAGTTGCCAGACTTCAATATCCTGAAAGCTTCGTGATTTCATCGTTACTCCTGTTGCTCAATTATTCCCGACTACCGACTACCGACTACCAGCATTAAGTTTCTCCGCCGCATACTGCACAGCCTCAACAATATTCTGGTAGCCGGTGCAGCGGCACATATTCCCTTTCAACCCGTGCCGAATCTCGTCCTCGCTCGGGTTCGGATTTTCCTTAAGCAGTTCGCACGAAGTTATGATCATGCCCGGCGTGCAGTAGCCGCACTGCAACCCATGTTTTTCCCAGAAGCCTTCCTGCACGGCGTGCAGTTCGCCGTTCTGTGTGAGCCCCTCGATAGTCGTCACGTTCGCGCCCTCGGCCTGGACCGCCAGCAGGGTGCAGGATTTGACCGCCCTGCCGTCGAGCAGCACGGTGCAGGCGCCGCAGATCGAGGTCTCGCAGCCGATGTGTGTGCCGGTCAACCCGACCACATCGCGGAGCAGATGCACCAGCAGCAGTCGCGGCTCGACGTCGCCTTGATAGCCTTTGCCGTTGATGGTGAGATTGATCTTCACGCGCTTTCTTGCCTCCTTTGATCAGTGAGAGCGAGAGGTCCGGGCCACGAGTTCAGAGGACAATTCGCCGGAGCGAGTGGCCGTCCCAGCCGCGTCGGATTTCGGATTGTTGATTCAAGTCGGAATCTCGTGATGAAGCGGCGCGTATCTTATACCCGGCCCGCGCCGACTGGCAACGGACGGCGGCTGAAAAGATGGCGTTTCAGACGGCACTGGCCCGCGCCCCTTGCGGGCCTGATTAATTTACATAACTTTAACATCCCTCCGCCGCCACACAGGGTCTCAAGCAGCGCAGATATGGCATGATCGTGCCGTATCCATGGGACATTTCATCAGCACGAGGCCTCGCTGCCGAAGAGGTGAGAAGGCGTGAACGCGCTCTGGTGTCAGGTTCCATGGCGATCCACAAAGAGACAATGCACCAGCGTCTGGCGCCTCGGTTCCGAATGGGTGTCACCTTTGAGAACTCTGCCAGACGAGGCTCCACCACCCGGGTGGAGATGACCAAAACACGACAACAAGGAGACTATTCAATGAAGTATAAAACTATATTTCTTACTGCCTGCCTGATGCTTGCTGCCCTGACGGTGGCTTGGGCCGCCGATGTCAATGGCAAGTGGGTTGCCCAGGTCACCGGCCAGAACGGCCAGACCCGCGAGACCACCTTCAACTTCAAGGCCGAGGGCGACAAGCTGACCGGGACCGTTTCGGGAAGGCAGGGGGACAATCCGATCTCCGACGGGAAGATCAGCGGGGACGAGATCTCTTTCACCGTGACATTCAATGCCGGTGGGAACGAGAGAAAGCTCCACTATAAAGGGAAAATTTCCGGCGACGAGATCAAGTTCACCCGCAGCATGGAAGGCGGCAACCAGCCGGGGCAGGAGTTCACGGCCAAGAGAGTTAAATAACATCAGGGAAAGTCAGAAGTCAGAAGGCGGAAGTCAGAACGTAGCAACAGCGCGCGATCTGACTAATGTCTTCTGACTTTCTGCTTCCGTCTCCCGACTACTCATACCGCAGCGCCACCATCGGATCCACCTTCATCGCCCGCCGCGCCGGAATAAAGCAGGCCAGCATCGCCACGATGGTCAGCAGCAGCGCGATGCTCGTGAAAGTTAGCCAGTCGGTCGGGCTCACGCCGAAGAGCATAGTCGCCATCGCGCGCGTCAGCAGGCTGGCGCCCGCGAGCCCTGTGGCCACGCCGACGAGCGTCAGGCGCAGCCCATGGCCGACGACCAGTTTCATCACGTCATGCGATTGCGCACCCAGTGCCCGGCGCACCCCGATTTCGTGCGTGCGCTGGCTGACGCTGTATGACATCACGCCGTAAATCCCCGTCGCGGCCAGGACGAGCGCGAACACGCCGAAGATGCCCAGGATCACACCCGAAAAACGGTAATGCATAATCGAACGGTCGCGCACCTGCGCCATCGTATTGACCTCCCACACCGGCTGGTCCCGGTCAATCGCCTGCACCTCGTGGCGGATCGCTGACGCGAGCGCCATTGGCTCGGTCCCGGTCCGCACGACCAGAAACATCGTCGCCCACACGTCCTGCGCGTGCGGCAGGTAATAATCCGTCGTCACGGCCAGATCCATTTCGTGCCTCACGTCCGCCACCACGCCGACCACCTCCATCCACGGGTTGCGATCAGGCGGGCCGGTGAAGCGCATGCGTTTGCCGACCGCGTCGCCGTTCGGCCAGAACTTCTTTGCCAAGGTCTCGTTGACGATGATCACCGGGGGCGAATCGGCCCGGTCGGCGCCGGTGAAGCTGCGGCCTTTGATCACGGCGATGCCCATCGTGCGGAAGTAATCCGGCGTGCAGACGCGATAACGCCCGCCGAATTCCTGCCCGGGCGGGGGCTCAGGCACGCCCTCGATAATGAAGCTGCTCGACGAATTGCTGCCGCCGAGCGGCAGGTGGCTGACCGCGCCTGCCGCTTCGACTTCGGGGAGCGCCCCGACGCGCCGCACCAGTTCCTGATAAAAATCCCGGCGCTGCGCATCTTCCTTGTATTTCGCCGCCGGCAGCGTCAGCCCCATCGTCAGCACGTTATCGGGGTTGAACCCGGGATTCGCCTTGAGGATCAGCATGAAGCTTTTGACGAGCAGCCCCGCGCCGACGAGCAGCACGAGCGAGAGCGCGACTTCCGAGACGACCAGCAGGCTGCGCAGCCGGTGCCGTCCCGCGCCGGCCGACGATCTGCCACCGCCTTCCTTGAGCGTTTCGTTCAGGTCGGGCCGCGACGCCTGCCACGCCGGCGCGAGGCCGAACAGTACGCCCGTCAGCAGCGAAACGACGACCGTGAAGACCAGCACGCGCGGATTGATCCCGAGCTGGTTGAATCCCGGCATCATCAGTTGTGCGTCATCGGGCATTGCGGCCTTCAACCCCTCGACGCCCCAGAGGGCCAGCAGAATGCCGAGCGCGCCGCCCGCGAAAGCGAGGATGACGCTTTCAGTGAGCAGCTGCCGGATGATGCGCCAGCGACTCGCGCCGAGCGCCAGCCGCACGGCGATCTCCCGCGTCCTGCCGGCAGCGCGCGCCAGCATCAGGTTCGCGACATTCGCGCACGCGATCAGCAGCACGAACCCGACCGCGCCCATCATCACCAGGGTCGCCTTTTTGTATGACCGCACGGTGTCGGTCAGAATCGGGGTGACCAGCACGCCGCGCCCGGTGTTGGTGTCCGGGTACTGCTGCTCCAGCCGTCTGGCGATTGCGTCGAGATCAGATTGCGCCTGCGCAACCGTCACGCCGGGTTTGAGTCGTGCGACGGTCAGGTACCCGTGACTGTTACGACTGCGCGCCAGTTCCGGCGTGATCGCGAGCGGCACCAGCACCTCGCCGCCGCGCGGGAAATTCAAATCCTTCGGCAGCACGCCGACGACGGTGCGCGCGACGCTGTTGAGCGTGACGCTGCGGCCGATGAGGTTCGGGTCGCCGCCGAAACGGCGCTGCCATAAACCGTAACTGAGGATCGCGACGCTGTCTTTGCCCGGCTGATCCTCATCGGGCAGGAAGCCGCGCCCGAGCGCCGGTTTCACGCCAATCGCCTCGAACAGGTTGGCCGAGACGCGAAAACCCCGCACCCGCTCGGGCGGCTCAACGCCGGTCAGGTTCGCGCCCCACCAGGTGTAAATCGCGAGCTGCTCGAACGATGACTGCTGCGCCCGCCAGTCCAGATAGTTCGCCACCGACGCCTCGTTGCGCTCCACGCCCTGGCTCGGCAACTTTTCCCACAGCACGACAATCCGGTCGAGGTCGGGGAGCGCGATCGGTTTGAGCAGAATCGCATTGATGATGCTGAAGACGGCCGTGTTCGCGCCAATCCCGAGTGCCAGCGCCAGCACCGCCACCGCCGCGAATCCCGGCTTCCCGAGCAGCGTGCGAAACCCGTAGCGTAAGTCCTGTAGTAGTGTGTGCATAAATCCTCCTCCGGGAGTAGTCGGTAGACGGTAGTCGGGAGTCGGGAGTCGGGACGCAGTAGTCTGACGTGCATTCTGACTCTGTCTCCCGACTACTCATATCTGAGCGCAATCAGCGGATCAACTCCGGTCGCGCGCCGCGCCGGAATCCAGCACGCCCCGAGCGCAATCAGGACGAGCAGCAGGGCGGTGATCGTGAAAGTGAGAGGGTCAGTTGCGCTCACCCCAAACAGCAGATTTTTCATCACCCGTGTCAGCGCGAGCGCGCCGGCCATCCCCAAAGTGACGCCGATCAGAATCAGCTTCAGGCCCTGCCCGATGACGAGCCCCAGTACGTCGCGGGTTTGCGCGCCGAGGGCCATTCGTACGCCTATTTCGTGCGTGCGTTGCGCGACTGTGTACGACATCACGCCGAAAATCCCGATGGCCGCGAGCAGCAGGGCGACGGCGGCAAAGATGCCGAAGAGGAAGGTATTGAATCGTGCGGGCGAAACTTCGCGGGCGAGCAGATGCTCCATCGTCGCGGCTTCGGAAACAGGCAGGTCCTTGTCGAGCGCCTGGGCTTCGCGCGTGATCGCGGAGACGGTGCCTGCCGGGTTGGCATGCGCGGTGCGGACTGAGAGCACCGCCCGAGGGAGCGATGAGCGCCCGAGCGGCGTGTAGATTCTGATGCGCGGCTGCGCTTCGGAACCGTATTGCTTCACTTCCCTGACGACGCCGATGATCTCGTGCCAGTCGGGGCTGTCGTATTTGATGTGTTTGCCGATGGCGTCTTCGTTCGGCCAGAACTTACGCGCGAGCGCCTCGTCAACCAGCACGACGGGCAGGCCGTCACGCGCCTCCTGCTCGGTGAAGGTGCGGCCCCGGAGGATCGGAATCTTCATCGTGCTGAAGTAATCCTCGCTGACAATTGACCAGTCAACGTTGATCAGCTCGCCGGGTTTGATCGGCTGGTGGCCTTCGGGAAAGATGTCGTTCTGCCAGCCGTCATTGAAGCCGGGCAGGTTATTGGTGACCGTCGCATGCTCGACGCCGGGCAGCGCCGCCACGCGTTCGAGCAGCTGCCGGTGGAAGCGGTTGATCGCAGGCCGCCCCGGATACCGCCCGCGCGGCACGGCGATCTGCACCGTCACGACGTTGCGCGGGTCAAAGCCGGGATCGGATCCGACCATTCGCACGAGGCTTCTCATCAGCAGGCCCGCGCCGATGAGCAGCATGAGTGAGAGCGCGACTTCGGCGACGGCCAGCCCGCCGCGCAGCTTTTTACCGCGCCCTTCGGTACTCGTGTGGCTGCCTTCCTTGAGCGTCTCCTGCAAACCGACTTTTGAATTCTGCCACGCCGGGGCCAGACCGAAGATCACGCCGGTCAGCACTGAGAGCAGGATCGTGAACCCCAGCACCCGGCGGTCAATGGTGAGCGCGTCCATGCGCGGCACGGTGTGATGCTCGACCGACGCGAGCAGGTCTACGCCCCACCACGCGAGCAGCAGGCCGCCCGCACCGCCTGAGAGAGCCAGCAGCACGCTTTCAGTCAGCAGCTGACGAATGATCCGCCACCGGCTCGCGCCCAGAGCCGAGCGAACCGCGAACTCTTTCCGACGCGTCGCCGCGCGCGCGAGCATCAGGTTCGCGACATTCGCGCACGCGATCAACAGCACCAGACCGACCGCGCCCAGCAGGACGAGCAGCGCCCCGCGGACGTTGCCCGTAATGCTCTGGAGCAGTGAAACCATCTCGACGCGGTGGCCGCCATTCGACACCGGGTGTTCGCGAATCAGCTGCTCGGAGACGGCGTTCATATCCGCCTGTGCCTGCGCCATCGTCACGCCGGGTTTGAGCCGCGCGATCACATAGCCCGCCGTGCGCACGTCGCGGTGATCGCGATCCCACGACAGAATTGACCACTTCCCGCCGATCAGCACCCACAACGGCGGCGGCCCATGGTGTTTGAACTGCGGCTCCATGACGCCGATGACGGTGAAGGGCTGGTTGTCGAGCGTGATCGTTTTGCCGACGATGTCGGGGTCCGCGCCGAAGCGCCGCTGCCAGAAACCCTGACTCAGCACGGTGACCGTCGCGCCCGCTTTTTCATCATCTGCAGTGAAAGTGCGCCCGAGCAGCGGGCGCGCGCGCATCACGTCAAAGTAGCCCGCGGCCACCATGCGAACGTCGAGTCTTTCGGGCTCGCCAGTGCCGGTGAGCGTCATGCCGTAGCCCCTGATCGTCGCCATCGCTTCAAATGACCGACTGCGCTCGCGCCAGTCCTGGAAGTTCGGGTACGAGAGCCAGCGGTTCGTGACGTCGCCGGTCTCGGACATCCACACCAGCCGCTCCGGCTCCGGGTAAGGCAGGGGTTCGAGCAGCACGGTATTGACGACGCTGAAAATCACCGTGTTCGCGCCGATGCCGAGCGCGATCGTCAGCAGCGCAATCAGAGTGATGCCGGGCTTCTTTCGTAACGTGCGGACGCTGTAACGCAGATCCTGAATCAAATGATCCTCGCCTCCTGTTTACTCTGGATGTACGGGGAGCTGCCAGCTCCCCGCCGGCGCCAAATCTGTAATTGTTCCGAAGCGGCTCTGATCTGATTCGGCGGGGAACTCGCCAGCTCCCCGTACATTGATTTACCTGAAGGCCGCCGAAAACACCCGCCCGCGCTCGTAATCCGAATTGATGGTCTTTGCCGCTTCAACGAGCGCGTTGCGCACGCCCTCATCGCCTTTGCCGACGGCCGCGACCTGCATGAGGACTCGCGCCTTTTCGTAGTCAGATGAAATGAGGGAGGCTGATTTGACCGTCAGCTTCAGCGCGTCGGCGCCGGGTTTGCCCTGACGCAGCAGCGCCAGCAGCACGCGGCTGTGTTCGTAATCGGAACTGATAGTGTTGACGGCGTCAAAGAATGGAGCCGGGGCGACGGCGTGATCGGCGCGCGATTCGACCATCTGAACGAGCAGCTTCGCTTTCTCGTAATCGGACGAGATCCCGGTGATCGCTCTCAGCGCGCCTTTCATCTGATCTTCGCTCAGATTCTGTCTGAGCAGTGCGGAGAGAATCTGCCCGCGTTCGTAATCGGATTTGACCGTCGCGGCGGCGGCAATGAAGTCGGAGATCAGGGCTTTGTCATCCAGGAATTGTTCGGCGACTCTGGCGAGTACCTGCCGCTTCTCGTAATCGGATGAAATCTCACGCGCGGTCTGACGGACGACGCGCTGCACCGAGGCGGAATCGAGGCGGTGATCCTTCAGCAGGTTTTCAAGGTAGATTCGTTTGACGTAATCGCTCCTGATCCGCGTCACTTCATCAAGGACGGCATTCGCCCCGCCCTGCTTGAAAAGCCGTTCGACTCTGCCCGGGGCGTCGTACCCGCCCTGCCTGACCATTTCGATCAGCACGCCGGCCAGCCACTGCCGGGCCTCGTTATCAAACTCGTGGGCCCTGCCGTCAACTGAGTAAGAACGTTTCAGGCCGCCCGAATCCGGCTCGATCTCGATTTTCCGAGTCGCCGAAGTGCGCGTGTCCCTGACGCGCAGATGGCCGCCGGGTGAGAGACTGGTGACGTCGCTGTAATCTTCGGTGAACCCGGCCCTGCCCCTGATCTTCACTTCCAGCCCCCGGCCGTTTTCGCTCCACTGCCACGTCCAATTGTCATTCTCGACGTGAATGGAGTTGCGAGTCTGCTGGGCGGAGCTGAGCGCGGGGATTACGAGCAAGGTGACAAACATCAGGACGATTGTTCTGGTTTTCATGGCAACACCTCCGGAAAGTAAAAAGGCAAAAGTAGAAAGTGGAGAGAAGCAGCGAAAGTGAGGGGCAGCAGTCAGTGATTCAGACCGGGCTCCTCAGTGTTTACTTTGTTACTGACCGGCTTCTTCGCCGCGTCAGCGGCGGCTGACTTCAGCCGTGGGTTTTCAACCCACGGCGGTCAGGCGTGTCGGCCCCGCGTTGCGGCGGCGACAGTTGAATTCAGGCGTCGCTGACGCGACGCGGGGATTTCTCTTTACGCTCTCCGTGGGTTGAAAACCCACGGCTGAAGTCAGCCGCCGCTGACGCGGCGGAGAAGTTGAGCGGTTACTTTACTTTCTATTTTCCACCGACTATTCGTATCTGAGCGCGATCATCGGATCAACTTTCGTCGCCCGCCGCGCCGGCACAAAGCACGCCAAGAGTGCCACGACGGCGAGCAGCAATGCCGTCAGCGCGAATGTCGCCGGGTCGGTCGCGCTGACGCCGACGAGCAGACTCGCGAGCAGCCGTGTCGCGGCAAAGGCTCCGGCCACCCCGATCACCATTCCGACGAGCGCGAGCAGCATGCCCTGACCGACGACCAGCCGCAGCACGTCACCCCTCCGGGCGCCGAGCGCCATGCGGATGCCGATCTCACGCGTCCGCTGGGCGACCGCGTACGCCATCACGCCATATATCCCGACCGCCGCCATCAGCAGCGCGAACAATCCCAGGCCGCTGAGCAGGCCGACCATCCCGTCAATCCCCCACAGTGACCGTTCCATAAACTGCTGGATGGTCTTGACGCCGTAAACCGGCAGCGTCTCATCGAGCGCCTGCACTTCGCGGCGCAAACCCGCCGCAAGGGCGGTCGGATCAGCCTCGGCGCGGATCAGAATTCTGACGCGGTCGCTGTAATTCTGCCGCAGCGGCAGAAACATGTAAGGCAGCGGCGCTTCGCCGATCGTGATGTATTTGCCGTCCCTCGCGACGCCGATCACTTCGAGATACGGGCTGTTCGCGCTGCCGAGTTGCAGCCGCTTGCCGACAGGGTTCTGTCCGGGCCAGTAACGCCCGGCCATCGTCTCGTTGATGACGACGACGCGCGGCGCGTCTTCCTTGTCGCGCTCGTCGAAGGCGCGGCCCTGCACGATCTGCGTCCCCATCGTCTCGAAATATTTCGGCGCGGCGGTGGTGTAGAGGACTTCGATCTTTTCGTTCTCCGAACGCGGGACGTACCCCTCGATCAGCACGCGCCCGCCACTGGTGCTGTCATCGAGCGGCAGCGAATCGGCGAGGCTCGCCCGCTCCACGCCGGGCAGCTTCCCGACGCGCTCGATGACGCGTTTGAAAAATTCGCGGCCCCTGGCTTCGGTGTAACCCTGAATGCCCAGGTTCACCGAACCGATCAGAATGTTTTTCGTGTCGAAGCCCGGACTGACCCGTTGCGCGTTCTGCAGGCTGCGAATGAACAGGCCGGCGCAGATGAGCAGCACGAGCGAGAGGGCGAATTGCACGACCACGAGCGCATTGCGCAGGGTGAACCGCCGCGCGCCGCGCCCCACCGAGCGGCTTTCGCCTTTGAGCGTCGGGACCAGATCGGGCCTCGACGCCTGCAACGCGGGCAGCAATCCGAACAGCACTCCGGTCACGAGCGAAGCGAGCAGGGTGAAAGCCAGCACGCGGGTGTCGAGGCCGAGGTCGTAATCGGGATTGACGGTGGCGAAATCGAGCGGCGGCCCGGTTGACTTGAATAA
Organism: Blastocatellia bacterium; assembly: GCA_035652435.1. Taxonomy (GTDB): domain Bacteria; phylum Acidobacteriota; class Blastocatellia; order RBC074; family RBC074; genus DASRDU01. The sequence continues at coordinate 45,262 of DASRDU010000072.1, read as the reverse complement.
ATCATTGAGCCAGAGCGCGAGCAGGAACCCGACCGCGCCGCCCGCGAGCGCAAGCACTATGCTTTCGGTCAGCAGCTGTCTGATCAACCGCCAGCGGCTCGCGCCCAGCGCCAGCCGCACCGCGATCTCACGGCGCCGCGCCGTCGCGCGGGCGAGGAGCAGATTCGCGACGTTCGCGCACGCTACGAGCAGCGCCAGCCCGACCAGACCCATCATCATCGCCGAGACGAAGGTCAGGATGTTTTCGCCGCCCGGCAGCGGCTGAGTCTTGTGACCGCCCGGCATGATTTTGACTGTCACGTCGCGGTCGGTCTGCGGCCAGCTCTCGGCGAGTTGGCGCGCGACGACGTTCATGGCGGCGGTGGCCTGCCCGATCGTCACGCCGGGTTTCATCCGCCCGTTGACGTTGAGCCAGCGCCGGCCCCGTGCGGTCAGCCGGTCACCACTCTCGTGCAGCACCTGCTCGTGCATCATCACCGGCACCCACACGTCGGGAATGAAGCCCAGAAACCGCGTCCCCGAAAATCCGTAAGTCGCCACGCCGATCACGTTGAAGTCATGGCCATTGAGCTTCAGAACCTTGCCAACTACTGCCGGGTCGCCGCCGAAGCGCCGCTGCCAGAACCCGTAGCTCAGCACCGCGACCGGGTGCGCGCCGGGGCGCCGGTCGTCTTCGTCGTTGAAGACGCGGCCGAGCGCCGGCCTGACGCCGAGGCCGGTGAAGTAATTGCCCGTGACCAGTTCGCCCCAGAGCAACTCCGGCTGCGCGCCCGTCCCGGCCATACTCAGCGTCACGCCGTAATGTCCGACCAGATCGCTGAAGGCTTCGTTCCTGTCGCGGTAATCCAGGTAGTCGGGGTAAGAGAAGGCGTCGGGGAATGGCGAACTCTGTTCGGTGATGTAGAGCGCCGCGAGTTGCTCCGGGTGACGGACCGGCAGCGGCTTGAAGAGCATGGCGTTGACGATGCTGAAGACGGCCGTGTTCGCGCCGATGCCGAGCGCGATGGAAAGCACGGCGATGGCGGTAAAGCCCGGGGCCTTGCCGAGCGACCGCAGGCAGTAACGCAGATCCTGCAACGTTGAATTCATCATCCTCTCCCGACAAGTCTGAAGCGGGGCCAGACTGTTTCAGCCGCAAAGTGGCAGACGGATCGCAGCAAAAGCACGGAGCTTTGTCCGCACTGATAACCAAATGCCGTGCCACCCCGGGTCGGGAGAGACAAGCTGCTCCAAGGAAAGGAACTTTGATTTATGAGAGGGGTGAGAGTGATGAGCCGGCCTGTCCGCTTCCGGGACTCGTCAGTCCCACAAGCGGACGATCAGGGCAACCTGTCTCTTAGCCGCCAGCTGCTGATTCGCGCCTCTGATGAGTTCGTTGAGTGAAGCCCTGAGTTTGTCGTTGAGCGCCAGACACTGATCGAAATCCTTCTGTGCCTCGGCCTCGTTGCCGGTCATCAACAATGACACCCCGCGCAGGGCGTAAGCGTCGGCGTAGCGTGGATCGAGTTCGATCACCCGGCTGTAATCGGCAATCGCCTGATCATATCTGCCGCCGGTCCTGGAAGCCCCGGCCCGATTGAACAGGGCGCAGACCAGGTCAGGGGCAAGTTCAAGCGCGCGGTCGTAATCGGCAATCGCCCCGTCAACGTCACCGCCGCGCTGCCGGGCAGACCCGCGATCACTGTAAGCGCCGGCAAACCGTGGGTCGAGTTCAATAGCTTTCGAATGATCGCTGATTGCCCCGGGCAGGTCTCCTTTGCGCTGCCGGGCCATGCCGCGACTGTTCCAGGTTGCGGCCAGCCGGGGGTTGATCATGATTGATATGTCGAAGTCGGCGAGGGCGGCGTCGAGGTCGCCTTTATCCCGCAGGGCAAGGCCGCGATTGCCGTAAGCTTCCGCGAGGCGGGGCCTGAGTTCGATGGCCCTGGTGTTGTCGCTGATCACGCCGTCCAAGTCGCCCTTGAGGTAACGGATCGCGCTGCGATTGACGTAAGCCTCGACGAATCGCGGGTTGATTTCGAGCGCCCGGCTGAAGTCGGTGAGCGCGCCCTGCTCGTCCCCTTTGAGGTGCCTGACGAGGCCGCGATCGTACCAGGCCTCAGCCATCCGCGGGTCGGAGGCGACAGCCAGATCGAAATCAGTGAAGGCCTTGTCCCACTCGCCCCTGGCGAACCAGGTTCTTCCCCGCTCGATGTATGAAGTCGCCGCTGCCGCACGCGAATCCTGCGCGTGGGCCAGTGAACAAAAGATCAGCACAACCAGAGTGATCGAAATCAAACGTCCCAGCATAATCAGCTCTCCTTCGTTCGAGTCTCTCCCGAGACACACTTATCCCAGGGCCGCGCTGTCGCCCGGTCAGCGCGCGCCACTTCGACCCGAAGACAGGTCAATGATCTGAACGGATGGCTGCCTGAGGAGTTGAAGCAGCCTTGCGGGATGGCCTCATGCAGTAAACGGGGGGAGCGGAAAAATATTTCGGGCCGCCGTCTGTTTTTTCCGGCGCCGGTGCGGCAGCTCCGATCCGCCCCTCGTGGTTTTTTCCTGTGGACAAAGGTGCGCGTCAGCAATCGGCCTTTCAAACGGCCATTCCGATCACCTCTGTCATGTATGATTACCTGATTTCAGCGCCTGACGTTCAAAAAAACTTTTTGCCGACGCCCTCAGAATTTCAATCCGCACGATAATTCCACCGCGCCATCAAAAATGAATGACGCCTTTCTGCAAAGGTGGAAGCCCGCCGTGCGGAAGCGGACACCTCATTCACTGAAGAGAAGTCGGAAGTCAGAAGTTGGGAGTCCGCCTGGAGGAGCAGCTCGGGGCGCGCAATCTGATTACTGTCCTTATCTGCCGACTCCCGACTTCCGATTACTCGTACCTCAGCGCAATCATCGGATCCACCTTCATCGCTCGCCGCGCCGGCAGATAACACGCCGCAAGCGCGACCACGGCGAGCAGCATTGCCACCAGAGTAAACGTCAGCGGGTCGGTCGGGCTGACGCCGAAGAGGATGGTCGCCAGAAAACGGGTCAGCGCGAACGAAGCCGCGACGCCCGCGCAGACGCCGATGAGCGCGAGCAGCAGCCCCTGCCCGACCACGAGCCTGACGATGTCACCGCGCCGCGCACCCAGGGCCACGCGCACGCCGATTTCGTGCGTCCGCTGCGTGACCGAATAAGAGATCACGCCGTAAATCCCCACCGCCGCGAGCGCGAGTGCGACGCCGGAAAAACAGGCGAGCAGCCACATCAGAAAGCGGCGGTCACTGACCGAACGGTCGAGCAGCGATTCGAGCGTGCGAATCTTCCAGACCGGCTGATCCTGATCCACCGACCAGACGGCCTGCTTGACCGAATTGGCCAGCGCCATCGGGTCGCCCGCCGTGCGCACGGCGAGCGTCGCGAAGATGTGCGGATTCTGCGCATAGGACAGGTAAATCTGTGCGGCGGTCGGCTCGTCGAGGCTGAAGTGTTTGATATTACCCACGACGCCGACAATCGTCGCCGTCATGTCACCGTCGGGCAGTTTGATGGCTTTGCCAATCGGCTCGTCACCGGGCCAGAAACGTTCGGCCATCGCCTGATTGATGACGGCCACGCGCTGTGACTCTGCCCCGTCCTGTTCGGTGATGACGCGCCCCTTGATGAGCGGAATGCCCAGCGTGCGGAAGGTGTACGGGTCGGCGCGATTGACCAGAGCGCGCGGCTCACTGCCTTTGGGCGGCGCGGCGCGGTCGAGCGGGACGAATGAATTGACGAAACCGTTGCCGCTGTACGGCAGTGCCAGCATGACCGAAGCCGACCGGACGCCGGGCAGCGCCCCGACGCGCTCGACCACCTGGCGGTGGAAATTCCACTGCTGGGCGCCCTCGGGGTATTTGTTCTTCGGCACGCGGTATTCGAGCGTCAGCAGGTTCGTCGCATCGAACCCGGGATTGACATCAAGCAGGGCGCGAAAACTTTTGATCAGCAGCCCCGACCCGACGAGCAGCACGAGCGCGAGCGCGATCTGCGCGACGACCAAAGCGCCGCGCAGGCGATTGCGGCCCCCGCCCTCACCCGCCCCCTTGCCGCCCTCCTTGAGCGCCTCGTGAACGTCCGGTCTCGAAAAGCGCCACGCCGGTGCCAGGCCGAAAACAATCCCGGTCAGCACCGCAATCCCGAACGTGAAAGTCAGCGCCGTGCGATCAAGCCGGGCCATCATCTCCGGGGGCAGCGGATTCGGATTGTTCCTCATCAGCAGATCCATCCCGTAGGCGCCGACGAGCAGCCCGAGCGCCCCGCCGACGAGCGCGAGCAACACCGTCTCGGTCAGCATCTGCCGGACGAGTCGCCAGCGGCTCGCGCCCAGAGCCGCGCGCAAGGCGATCTCACGCTGCCGCGCGACCGAGCGGACGAGCGTCAGGTTGGCGACGTTCGCGCACGCGATCAGCAGCACAAACACCACGGCGCCCAGCAGCACGAGCAGCTGTGGCCTGAGGCCTTCGACCACGAGTTCCTGAAGGGGCACGAGCGTGACTGAGCGATCCTTGTTCGTCTCCGGGTACTGGTCGCCCAGCCGCCGCGCGATGGTCTCCATCTCGGCCTGCGCCTGCGCGAGTGTGGCGTTCGGTTTGAGGCGACCGAGTACGGCGGAACTGCTCTGCCGGCGATCCGGCGTGAAGTTCGGGTAATATTGAATGGGCATCCAGACCTCGCACTCGCTCCACGAGAAGTGAAAGCTCTCCGGCATGACGCCGACGACCGTGAAGATCTGCCCGTTGAGCGCGAGCGTCTTTCCGACGAGCGCCGGGTCAGAGCCGAAGCGGTCGCGCCAGGTGTTGTGACTGACGACCGCGACTCGTTCGGCGCCCTGTTTGTCTTCGCCGTCCAGGAAGCCCCGCCCCCGGGCCGCTTCGACGCCGAGCATCCGGAAGAAATTCGCCGAGACGAAACCGCCGATCACGCGCGTCGGCTCCGACGTGCCCGTCAGGTTGACGCTCTGCGGCACGAGGGCCGAGAGCGCGGCGAACGACTGACCCTGCGCCTGCCAGTCCTCGAGATCGGGATAAGCCACCCAGTTGCGCGCCTGCTGGCCGGTTCTCGTGAACGCCATGACCAGCTGCTCCGGCCGCTCGAACGGCAGCGGGCGGAGCAGCACGGCATTGACGACCGAGAAGATCGCCGTGTTCGCGCCGATCCCAAGTGCGAGTGTGATGATCGCCATCGCCGCGAAACCCGGCTTTTTGACGAGCATTCGCACCCCGAAGCGCACGTCCTGCACGAGTGATTGCATAACTTTTCCCCCTTACCGCATTATTCGGTCGCGTGAATACCTGAGATGTCACCGGCCGCGCGGAGCCATTGGTGTTTTGCTCCTACCGCCGCGCCGCCTCGTACATCTTCGTGATGAATTCAGGCTCAAGCGGTTCCGGTTTGTATTCCTGCCCTTTTGCGATCATCCAGCGGTGAATCCACGACAGGCCCTTCTTCACCTGCGCGTCGGGCAGACGGTAAGCCGGGTCGGCGAGCGCCCGCCCCAGACTGACGAAGGTGTAACCGCGCCGCTTCATCATCGCGGCCAGATCGTCGAAGTGATCGGCGTTGAGCGCGCTCGCATGGATGAGCAGAGTCTGCCTGACTTCGTACCCGAGCGCCTCGCGCGAGAGCCGCTCGAAGAACTCAAAGATCGTTTCCATGTAAGTCAGGTAAGCCTCGCTCACCCGCCGCATCGTCGCGGCGTCGCCGCGCGCCTTCGCCCTCGCATAAATGAAGGAGAAGACGTAGTCGTTGTTATCAATCGTGACGGGCGCGGTCGCGTAACCGCGCGCGGCGAGAAACCTGTCCAGCCCGCGCTTGTATTCGGGCGTCGGCCCCGTGTGGAGATACGGGTGACGGAAATAACGCAGCTTCATCCCCTTCAGCTCAAGCAGTTGTCTCGTGACCGTCTCGCCGCGGATCACGTCCTGCTCGTAAGCTTCGAGCGGCGTCTGGTCAACCCCGCAGTGCGAATAAGTGTGATTGCCCAGTTCCATCCCCGCGTCCAGCCACATCTGGAGCAGGGCCGTGTGCGCCTCCGCCCCGCCGGGCCGCTCAAGTTTCCCTTCGTTGACAAAGCCGATGGCCGGCACCCGATTCGCCGTCAGGCTGCGCAACAGCTTCCGCGTGATCTCAGTCACCTCTTTCAGAGAATTCGCCTGAATCGCCGGCAGGTCGTCAATCGTGACCGCCACCTCTCTGCGAACGGCGGAGTCCGGGCTTTGTTTGTGCGCATCAGCAGGTATGAGTGAGGCCGTCGCCAGCAGGCAAACGACAAGGAGTGCGAGCAACAATTTCCGTCTCATCATCTGATCCTCCAGAAGCTCTCAGCTCTCAGCTTTCAGCCAGAGTGTTTGGCTGACCGCTGACCGCTGAAGGCTGACAGCTTATTCGTATCTGAGCGCAATCATCGGGTCAGTCTTTGTCGCACGCCGCGCCGGCAGGTAACACGCCACGAGCGCGACGACAGCCAGCACGAGCGGGACGGTGACAAACGTCAGCGGATCGGTCGGACTCACGCCGAACAGCAGGTTCTTCATCAGCCGCGTCAGCGCGAATGAACCGGCCATCCCGATCATCACTCCACTCACCACCAGTTTCATTCCATGACTGACGACCAGCTTCATCACGTCGGGCGCCCGGGCGCCGAGCGCCATGCGGATGCCGATTTCGTGCGTCCGCTGCGCGACCGAGTACGCCATCACGCCGTAGAGCCCGACCGACGCGAGCAGCATCGCGAGCGCCGCAAACAGACCGAGCGTCTGCATCGCCAGCCGCCACGGCGCGGCCGATTGCGCCATCAGCTCTTCCATCGTGCCGACGCTGCCGACCGGCTGATCCTTATCAACTGAAAAGACCGCGTCGCGCACCGCAGGCACGAGCTTCGCCGGGTCGCCGGGCGTGCGTACGGCGAAGGCCATATAATTTGACGGCGCTTGCGTGAAAGGCAGATACATCTCCTGCCGCGCGGGCTTATTCAGGGCACTGTGCTTCACGTCATTCACGACGCCGACAACCTCGAGCCACGGCGACGTGTTGTCGTCAGCCGACCCGCGCTTGAGCCGTTTGCCGATCACCTCCTCATTCGGCCAGAAACGTTTCGCCATCGTCTCGTTGATGATGACGACGGGTTGCGACTCGGTCGTGTCCTGCTCGGTGAAAGCGCGCCCTTTGACGAGCGTGATGCCCATCGCGCGGAAATAATCGGGGCTGACCGAGCGCCGGTTCGCGTTGGGCCGGTTGGCCGGGTCGGCGGGCGGGCGGCCCTCGATGGTGAAGCTGCCGGAGATATTGTTGCCGCTCAGCGGCAGCGCGTCGGTCGCGCCCACCGATTCCACGCCGGGCAGGGCGGCGATGCGCGCGAGGGCCTGCTCGAAGAAACCCGCGATCTGATTTTTCTCCGCGTACTTCAGCTTCGGGAGCACCACGTCCAGCACGAGCAGGTGATCGGCGCGGAAGCCGGGGTTAACGTTCCTCAGTTGCAGGAAGCTCTTCGTGAGCAGGCCCGCGCCCGCGAGTAGTATCAGTGTCAGGGCAACTTCACTGACGACGAGCAGACTGCGCACGCGGTTGCGCCCCGAGCCCTCGGTTGAGCCTTTGCCGCCCTCCTTGAGCGTCTCGCCGAGCTGTGGCTTTGAAGCCTGCAACGCGGGCGCGAGTCCGAAAAGCAGGCCCGTGGCCAGGGCGAGCGCCATTGTGAAGCCAAGGACGCTTGCGTCCAGTCTGATCTCCTCATAACGCGGCAGACTGTCCTTCGCCGCCGCGACCAGCGCGTCAACGCCCCACCAGGCGAGCGTCACGCCGATGACTGCGCCCATGACTGACAGAATCACGCTCTCGGTCAGCAGCTGTCTGACGAGCCGCCAGCGCGTCGCCCCCATCGCCAGGCGGATCGCGACTTCGCGCTGCCGCGACGCCGCCCGCGCGAGCAGTAAATTCGCCACGTTCGCGCAAGCAATCAAAAGCACCAGGCCGACCGCGCCCATCAGGATGAGCAGCGCCGTGCGGCTGTCGCTGACCATCTGTTCGTGCAGCGGCACGAGCTGGATGCCGTGCCCTGCGTTCGTCTGCGGCTGCGCCTGCTCGATCCCTCTGGCAATCGCACTCAGTTCGGCCTGTGCCTGCCGGGCGGTGACGCCGGGTCTGAGTCGTGCCTGAATCTCGAAGAAGTGCGTACCGAAGTCGGTGCGCCGATCCGGTCTGAAGGCGATGGGTTGCGCCAGCTGAGTGCCATCGGTGAACTGGAAATCGCGCGGCATCACGCCGATGATCTCGTGACTCACGCCGCCGAGCATGACGCGCTGCCCGACAATATTTGGATTGCCGCCGAACCGCCGTTGCCACAACCCGTGACTCAGCACGACGACGTGGCTGCGTTCGGGCTGATCCTCTTCGGCCAGGAAAGTGCGCCCGAGGGCCGCCCTGACCCCGAGCATCTCGAAGTAATCGGCCGAGACCTGCAACCCCGGAATCTGCTCCGGCGTGTCGCCGCCCGTCAGGTTGACGTTCGCGTAATTCATCGCCACCAGATGCGCGAAGGATTTCGACTGCTCGCGCCACGCGATGAACTCGGCCGGTGAAACGCTCGTCAGGTTGAAGCCCTGCTGCCGCCGCGTCTCCCACACGCGCATCAGCTGCTCCGGCTGCGGGTATGGCAGCGGGCGCAGCAGCACCGCGTTGACGACGCTGAAAATCGCGCTGTTCGCGCCGATGCCGAGCGCGAGCGCGATGACGGCGATGGCAGTAAAGCCGGGCCGCTTCCGCAGCTGTCGCAGGGCGAAACGCACGTCGTGCAATAAAGTTTCCATTCGTCTTCTCCTGAATTCAGGGCCACGGTTGTCCCGATCCTGATTGAAGAGACCAAGCGGCGTGCCAGACTGCTGATCTGCCTAACTGCTCGAATGGCGTGAGTTGAGTGCGGGAAGCAGAGTAATGATTGAGGCGCGGGTGTTCGCTTCCGGGAACGACGCGTCCCAAAAGCGGGATGGCGAATACGGCGCTGTTCGGAGTACAGGCTTCAGCCGGGTTTTATCCTTGGGTCAGAGAAAAACCCGGCTGAAGCCTGTACTCCGAACAGCGCGTTACTCCTGAAGATGCCCCAGGCAGACGAGCGCGTAAGGCTGCGGCCCCTGGGCGACGTTCGACGCGACCACTTCGATCCGCCAGTCGCCGGTGACGGGCGCGGGCACGTGAACGACTTCGACGTTGTTTTTTGAATCGAGCGTCAGGCTGTTCGGCGCCGACTGGTTGCCGACGAACCGGCTGCCGTTCGGGGCGGTGACGATCAGGTTGAGGTTATTGATCAGCGTCGGGCCGGGAAAATCGCTGTACGCAAGCGTCACGCGCAGGGGCACCGCCGAAGAGAGGACCTTGAACGTGAGCGTTTTGATCTGGCCGGTCTGCAGGCCGGCAGTCTGATCGCGAAAGACGAGCTTCGCTGGTGCCGTGGGTGCCAGCACCGCGTCCAGGTTCAGGCGGCCGTAACCCTGATGGTTGTCGAGCAGCGTGCCCGCCGGCGCGGTGCCGGGCAGGCGCGTGGCTCCGGCGATGAACGTAGCCTTGATGAGCGCCGCCGACGGTTTACTGACGTGCTTTTTCTTCCGATAGAACTCGCGGACGATGGCCGCCGCGCCCGCCGCCAGCGGCGTCGCCATGCTCGTGCCGCCCATGTGGAAGTAGAGTTTGCTCGGCGGGAACGCGGCCCAGGCGGTGTTGTTCGGCGCGATCTGTGTGGAGCGCGTCGAAAGAATGAACGTCCCCGGCGCGATGATGTCGGGCTTGACGCGGCCGTCCGCCGTCGGGCCGCGCGAGCTGAAGGCGACGACCTGATCGGGTTTGTTCGCGATCGGGTCACTGTGGATCGGCTCGGCCGGGTAATCGTCGGGCCACCAGTCGCCGTATTTCTCGCCGTTGAATTTCGTCCGCAGGTTTTCGCAGGCCCCGACGGTGATGCAGTTTTTGGCCGTGCCCGGCGAGGTCACGCTCATCGGGTTGATCTTGCCGTCGCCGTCCCTGTCCGTGCCGTCGTTGCCCGCGGCGAAGAGAATGCAGTAATCGGGGTGATCGAAGACGAACTGGTCCAGCTGCTCGCACTGCGAGTCGTAAGCCCCCGGGTCGCCGCCGCCCCATGAGTTTGAGTGAATGCGCGCGCCTTTGCTCCGCGCCGCCGCGAACAGATCCGCGAGGTCGAGCGGCAGCCCCGACAGCACAAAACGTCCGCCGAACTTCTTCGCGAACTCAGGCTTCTTCCAGAGCATCTCCTGCTCGACGGCCTGAAAGACCAGCCGGGCCTTGAACGCCAGCCCGCGAATCGGCCCGGTCAGGCCGGACAGCCCTGCGCTTGAGGAACCGTTGCCGAGAACCGATCCGGCCACGTGCGTGCCGTGCCCGCTGTCCACGTCGGCCGGGCCGTCATCGGCGCCGGGGTTATTGATGAGCTGCGCCCAGTCGGGCGTGATCGGGAAGCTTTTGATTGATTTCACCCGGCCCGCAAAGTCAGGATGAATGTCTCCCGCAAGGCCGGTATCGATGCCCGTGTCGGTAACGGCGATGATCTCGCCGCTGCCGCTCAGCCCCAGGCCGCCGCTGTTGGAATTGCCGAGTGATTTCGCCGTCACCATGATCCCGGCGGCCACGTCGTTGCTCGGGCGTTTGAGGACGCGCTCGCGGATCGAGCGTACGCCGTGAACCGCCGACAATTTCTCGATCTGCTCGCGCTGCCTCTTCGCGTTCCCTTCGGCGGATGACATGACATTCAGGACGCCGGCCTCGACGTCTCTGGCGACGATTTTAAAACCCGCTTTTTTGACCGCCGGGATCGCTTTGGCGGCGTCCTTCGGGCCGAAGAACTGGACGGTGTAAACGCCGGGGACGACGCGCGTGCGCGGGAGCGTGGATGCGGTGTCATCGGCCTTGCGCCCGGCTCTGGCGAGGGCCGAAGGCGCGACGCGCGCCTTGTGCGAGAGGTGGCCGACCCAGCGCACGTCGGCGAGCGCCGCGATCTTCTTCGCAACCTGCGGGGTGGCGCGCACGACATAAGTGAAATCGGAATACGGCGTCCGCGGCTCGCCGCCGGCCTTCTCAACTTCTTTGAGCCACTCCTTCCTGATCGGCCCGACGAACTGCACCAGGTAATGGTGCGGCCCCGGCCTGAGCGGCTTGGCGTTACGGTAAGCCGGGTGCGCGCGCAGCACGCCCCGCGTGTCAATGCGCGGGCGCGAGGTGTCAATCACCGTTTCCTGATCCGCACCGGCCGGGATGTTGTACTGCTCGGTGATGTCTTCGACCGGGTAAGTGGCCGCGAGCTTTTTCATCTCCGCGTCGGAGGCTTCGATCAGAATAAAGCCCGCGTAAGTCGCCACCACCTGATACTGCGCGGCGAGTTGTTTCTGTTCCGCGCCGGAACAGAAGACCTTCAGAATTCTTTTCATCTTTCACTTCTCCTTTGGAATGGACGGGCAGGTTCTTGTGATTGTGTCTCGGGCCGGTGACTTCAGCCTCCGGCCGGCCCGGAGTGCCGCGCGTGACAACACCCCGAAGCGGCGACATACCGCCCTGCTTTACCCGCCCGATGCAGACGGGCGCAAAAATTCAGGTCAGCACGGTAACAGACAGCTTGTCAGAGCTGAAATGTCCCTCCCAATTTCAAGTGGGATTCGGCGGCAAAACGTTTCAGGCCTCCCTCGCACCCGGCAGGCCGAAAAAGTCAGCGAAGCCTGAATCCGGATCAGGCAGGACACCGGGTGCGGTGATCAGGATGTCGGGGTCAATCTGACGGCAGGCAGCACGTGGCGATTACGGCGGGGCAGGTGCCGTTTGTTTTCGGCCTGCCTGAGGGCGGGCCGGGCAATTGACCTGAGACATTGAGTTGCGAGTGTGAGGTGTTTACACTGCTCCCGTTCCACGTTCCGCCCGCTGATTCTGTATGCACACTGAACTTTCTCTTCTGTACCCGGAATGGCAAGGCTGTGGTGAGAATGCCTGCGTTTATCATGGCGCGCTCAGGCTTGCCGAAATATTATTCAGCGATGAGGTTTTTACTCGAATCGAAGTGCCGGAGCGCGAGGGGCTTCAAAAAGCGGACGGCGTACTCGGCCTGGGTTCAATCGTGCCTCGCTTCTCGCGGGCGCTCGGAAATCTCCGGGCGGCCTCGCCTGCCCGCATTTTCATGATCGGCGGAACCTGTGGCGTGGAGGTCGCGCCCGTGGGATATCTCAATGAAAGATACGGAGGCGATCTGGCCGTCGTCTGGTTCGATGCCCACGGTGATCTGAATACGCCGGACAGCTCTCCGAGTGGACACTTTCACGGGATGGCGCTGCGGACCCTGCTCGGTGAAGGGCCGCGCGGCTTCACGGAGAGGCTTTCCCGCTTCCTGATTCCCGAACAGATTTTTCTCGCCGGGACAAGGGAACTTGATCCGCCTGAAGAGTCCTTCATCGAGGACAGGAAAATCGGGATAACGCGCCCCGGGGATTTTGGTGAACCGAACCTGTTAGCTGATCAAATCAGGGAGCGTGGATTCAGCCACCTTTATTTACACCTCGACCTCGATGTTTTGAACCCGGACAGTTTCCCCGATTCCCTGATGCCGACGGCCGGGGGGCCGACTTTGAAAGAGCTTGAGGTGATGCTGAGAGGGCTCGCAAATTCATTCGATGTGGTGGGCTTCAGCATAGTCGAATACTGCGAGCGTGAAGGCAGTTCGATTGAATCATTGAAGAATCTGGTCTCGAAGAGTGGGATAACGATTGCATCCACCCGAGCGCTTCGCACCTGGTAAGGAGACTGCCGTGACAGACGCCGTAGACGCTCTGATCCTCGACCTGCTTGAATGGATCGGCCCCGCTCCCCGGCCGTATGCCGAGGTGATCGAAGCGTGGCGCACGTCCTGCCCGCGCCTCCCAGTCTGGGAAGAGGCCAATGAACGAGGCTTCGTCGAACATCACCATGCGCCGGGGCGCGGAACGTACGTATTGGCGTCGGCTTCAGGGGCAGAACACCTGAGAAAGAACCGGCAGCGGGCCCTCACCGACACCTGAGACCGGGGTCACATCGAATTGCGCCTGACAGCGAGGTCGAGCGGGTCGGCCGTATAACCGTTGTCAGGTGACGCCTCCGTGGCGCCAGTTTCACCCGAATCGGTGTCAGGCACAATCGGGCGACGAAACACGAAAAAGTGAACGACGAACAAAGAGGTATAAGTCCGGAAAGGTCTGAAAAGTACCCCGAACATGAAAACCGCGACCGTAAAATTGTCAGCCGTCATATTGATCTTAGCGGCCAGCATAGCAAGCCGGGCGGCGGCGCAGGAAACAAGAATAAAATGGTTCGGCCACGCGGCCTTTTCCATCACCACTCCCAACGGCAAAGTCCTGCTGATTGACCCCTGGCTCAGGAATCCTTCCAACCCGGAGGGCAAGGACGGTAAAGACCCGCTGGCCACCGTCCCGAAGGCCGATTACATCCTGCTGACGCACGGGCACCGCGACCACGTCGGCGACGCAGTTGAAATTGCCCGCAAGACTGGGGCCATACTAGTCAGTAACCCTGAACTGGCCGGCAATCTGGTAAAGCTCGTGGGTTTCCCGAACAGGCAGGCCGAAACCGATGCGATTATGGGGATCGGCGGCGAAATTCAAATCGCTGACGGCGAAGTTACCGTTGCCATGACACCGGCAGTCCATTCGAGCAGTGTTTTCAATCCCAACGCCAGCGCCAGTGAACCGGAGCGGGCTTACGGGGGCAACCCTTCAGGGTTTGTCGTCGCGATCAAAGGCGGCCCGACGATTTACCATTCGGGCGACACTGCATATTTCAGGGATATGGAAACCATCGGCGAGAGTTATTCCATAGATGTCGCGCTGCTCAATATCGGCGGACATTTCGGGATGGAGCCGAAGATGGCTGCGAAAGCGGCACAGTCGGTCCGCGCGAGACTCGCCATCCCGCATCACTTTGGAACTTCTCCCGGAATGGTTCAAAGCGCGGACGGTTTCGCCGCTGAACTCAAAAAATTAAAGGTCAGTTTTTATGAGATGAAGCCCGGCGAAACTCTCACGTACCGGGGGAAACAACTAATCAAAGGTAAATGAGCGCAGTAATCAAAGCGGGAAAGATAGCGTGCCCGGTTCCCTGAAGACATACTTGCAGAGCTTATCCGGAGGTTACTCCCGGTGAAGGTTGCCGCGTACCAGGCTCCCCTCTCTGCCTGTGGTTCGATGGAGGCGCTCGCTCTGATTCGCGAACAGGTCGCCCGGTGCGAATCCGCGGGGGTGGAAATCCTCTGCTGCCCCGAGGGCATACTCGGAGGTCTGGCCGACTACTCGCCCCGGCCTGCCAGCATCGCAATTGACGTGGAAGGCGGTCAGCTGAACCGGGTCCTTGCACCCCTCGCGAGCGAGACCGTCACGACGATTCCGGGGTTCACGGAGATTGACCGTCAGGGCCGACTCTACAACTCCGCGGCAGTCTTTCATAAAGGGTCTGTCGTCGGTCTCTATCGCAAGCTCTATCCGGCAATCAACAGGTCTGTCTATCAGGCCGGCGACAGGATGCCGGTCTTCACAGTCGGTGAGCTGACGTTCGGGATCATGATCTGCCTCGACTCGAACTACATCGAGCCGGCGCGAGTCATGGCTTCCCGGGGGGCGGCGGCCCTGTTCGTGCCCACGAACAATGGCCTCCCTCCGACGAAGGGCGGCCCGGAACTCGTCACCCTCGCAAGGAACGCTGACATCGCCCGGGCGGTAGAGAACAGCGTTTCGGTGATTCGTGCTGATGTCGCGGGTCGGACTCCGGATCTCGTCTCCTGGGGATCATCCGGGATCGTTGATCCGGACGGGATGGTGCTGGGGTCGGCGCAGCAATTCAGGGCCGATCTGGTAGTTGCGGACATTGAAACCGCGCCCCGTGAGCGGCGGCACGGGTGGGACGCTTCGAAGAATCCGGCTGTCATGGATGAATACGTCCGTCTGGTGACGAAAGCTCGCGCCTCGGACTGAATCAGACGAGGCGGGAACCGCTCTGACATCCGAATGAAGCCGACGCGCCCACCGTCCCCCCTGCGATCCTGTCAATGAACCCGGCGCATTTATCTGACGGTAGTTGATTGCTTTCTTTCTCTACGACCAAAGTAAGGAGGGATACCTATGATTCTGATCAGTTGCCGTAAGGATTTTTCCGACAGCCGCGCGTTCTCGGATCGGAACCTGATCCGCAATTACCCGTTCCTGCCGCGGCTCGATCAGTTCGAAGAGCTTGACGAGATGAATCTGGCCGAACAGATGCGGGGCAAACACGTCCTGATTCTCATCCACGGGTTCAGGAACCCGCTCCAGAATGTCGCGACGGCGTACCAGCGGCTGCTCAAAGGGATGATTGATTCCGGGCTGATGGGCGACACTGGTTACGGGCTGGTGCTGGGATTCGCCTGGCCCGGCTTCGCGACGCCTCTGGGGTTCTTCCCCGCCGTCCCGTTCGCCAACCGCTCGGCCGGTTTCTTCCGCGCGCTGCTCGAACTGGCCTCCCGCAACGCCCGCACGGTTGACGTCCAGACGCACAGCCTTGGCGCCCGGGTCGCGCTGCAGGCGCTGGCCGGAGGGACCGAGGGCTTCGTTGACAACCTGATACTGACGGCGCCCGCCGTTGATGATGAAGTCCTTGAGCCGGGCGAGGAGTTCAACGGTGCGCTCGCGGAGTGCCGCCGGTGTCTCGTGTATCACACCGAGCGAGACAACACTCTCAGGTTCGCCTTCAGAATCGGCGATGCCCCTGAGTTCGACCGGGCACTCGGCTGGAAGGGCCCGCAGCACCCGGATATCATCGAGAGCGAATGCCCGGAGGTCTTCGTCATTGACTGCCGGAACGTCGTGCGTTCGCACGGCGGTTACCGCGCGGCCGGCGCCTACTACGAACACTGGAGCCGCGTACTCGGCGAAGTCCCCCTCCCGCGCTTCGAAACTCTCGAAGGGTGACGGCCCTGCGATAACGAAACTATACGAGGTCAGCAATGACACTGCCGCGGATTTCGGTCAGCCGCTCCTCGCGGCCCTGGTGCAGATAGCTGAGCGCGTCCTGATCGAGGCCCAGCTGATTCAGGATCGTCGTGTGAATGTCGCGGAAGTGAACCGGCTTCTCGACCGCCCTCAGGCCGATCTCGTCCGTCGCGCCGTAGACCTGACCACCTTTGATGCCACCGCCCGCCATCACCATCGTGAAGCCGAGATTGTGGTGGTCGCGCCCCTTGCTCCCCTGCGATTCGGGCGAGCGACCGAATTCGCCCCCGATCAGGACGAGCGTTGAATCGAGCAGCCCGCGCCGTTTGAGGTCAGTGAGCAGCGCGGCCATCGGCCGATCCGCCTGCGCGGCCATCCGCAGGTGGTTCTCTTCAATATCGTCATGCGCGTCCCACTGCGTGTTTCCGGTTCCACCGCCCGAGACCGGGCAGACAAAGCGCACGCCCTTTTCGACGAGCCGCCGGGCCAGCAGGCAGCGCCGCCCATAATCATCAGTCGGCTGCCTGCCGATGCCGTACAGATCGAGAGTCTCCTGCGGCTCGTTCGAGAGATCGAAGATCGCGGGCGCTTCGGTCTGCATTTTGAATGCGAGGTCGTAGGTGTTGAGGCGGGCCGATAATTCGGCGTCGTCTGCGGCCATATCGAGTTCGTTGAGCTGCCTGATGAGTCCAAGCGTCTTACGGCGCTGGTCTGCGGAAACCCCTTTGGGCAGGTCCAGATTCAGGACCGGCCTCGCGCCGGGGCGGAACATGGTGGGCTGATAGACCGACGGCAGGAACCCGTTGGTGTACATCGGCGTCCCGGCTTCCTGCGCCCCTTTTGGATCAGGCAGGACGACATAAGCGGGCAGCGATTCGGCTTCGGCCCCGAGGCCGTAGATGACCCACGAACCCATGCTGGGGAAACCGGGAATCACACGGCCGGTGAAGAGCTGATACTGCGCGGCGGAGTGAACCACCATATCGCCGTGGCAGGAGCGGATGACCGCCAGGTCATCCACGCGCTCGGCGAGGTGCGGGAAGAGGTCAGAGACTTCGATTCCGCTCTTTCCATACCGCTTGAATGTGCGCCTGGTGCCGAGCAGTTTCGCGTCGCTCGTCACGAACTGGTATTTCGCCTCGCCGAAACTCGCCGGGCGCTTCTGGCCGTCGAGTTTGTTGAGCAGTGGCTTGGGGTCGAACGTTTCGATGTGGCTGGGGCCGCCGCTGAGGAAGAGGAAGATCACCGATTTCGCCTTCGCGGGCTTGTGCGGTTTCCTGGGGGCGAGTGGATTCGCGGACTGCGCGCGCGCCTGTTCCCGGGCGAGCATCGCGCCGACAGCCAGCGCGCCAAAACCGCAGAAGGCGTCGGACAGAAACTCGCGCCGGTTGCGAGTGATGCGAAGATGCTCAGTCATCGTAATCCTCCCCGGGGCGCGTAACAGAGCGGCCCGTAATTCGGCCCGCTTTATTTCCTGAGGTTGATCCGCTGGGCCTGCTTCTGCGCCCTCAGCGCCAGCTCGGTCGCAAGGAAGCAGTGCGCCTGCGGCATCGCGGTCTCGGTGCGGTTGACGACGTCACTCACCAGCTGTTCGCCGTAAGGCAGCGGGTCTTTGCTGCAATCGAAGTAGCGGGTCTGCTTCTGATCAACCAGGAAGAGGTGATTGCCGCCGGGGCGCCCGCCGATGTCGCAGTTCTTGCGAATCTCGATGAAACCGTCCGTCCCGAGGATCGTCAGCCGCCCGTCACCCCACGTGCTGAGCCCGTCGGGCGTGAACCAGTCCACGCGAATGTAGCCGGCCCCGCCGTCGCCGCGCAGCATCACGTCGCCGAAATCTTCAAGCTCGGGGTGCTGCGGGTGATGCACGTTGCCGACCTGCGAGGCGACCACTTCAGCCCTGGTCGAGCCGGTGAAGAAGAGGAACTGATCGAACTGGTGCGAGGCGATGTCGCAGATGATCCCGCCGTAGCGCGCACGCTCGAAAAACCACGCGGGCCGGGTCGGCAGGTTGGCGCGGTGCGGACCGAGCCCGATGGTCTGGATGACTTTGCCAATCGCCCCGGCCCTGACCATCTCTCCCGCCTTCACAGTCGCCGGGTTTTCCAGCCGCTCGCTGTACATAATCGAATAGATGCGGTGCGTTGATTCCTGCACGCGGCGCACTTCGGCCAGTTGTTCGAGCGAGGTGATGCCCGGCTTGTCCACCATGAAGTCCTTGCCGTGCCGCATCACCTCGATGCCGAGCGGCGCGCGCTCGTTCGGGATCGAGGCGCTGACGATGAGCTGGACCGAGCGGTCTTCGAGGACCTCTTTCTCGCTGCGCGCCTGCTTCACGTCCGGGTACTGTTTCAGGAAAGCGGCGGCCAGATCGGGCTCCTTCGCGTAAAAGGAAACCAGTTCGCCGCCGCCACGCAGCACGGCTTTGACCTGTCCGTAGATGTGACCGTGGTTCAGCCCGATGACTGAAAATCTGATTCGTGGTTTATCCATGAGTTCTCTCCTTGTTTTTTATCAGAACCGGCGACGGAGTGGTCGGGCGTTTCGATTTATACCCGCAAAAATATTTTCCTTTTGTACATCCAGTAAAGCATCAGCCACAGGATCAGCAGCACCAGGCCGTTCTGAACTATCGGCACTGAAGCCTGCCCGAACAACTCGAAGACGCGCTGACCCAGATGGATCTTTAGCGCATTCCCCATGTAATCCACGACCACGTGAACCAGGAAATACATCGCGATTGAATTCATCCCGACCACCAGGAACGGGAAGGCCCAGCGGCGGTAGCCTTTGAGGTCAATTACGTAATACCACGCGGCCAGCAATAGCAGCACCCAGCCCGTGCTGAAGACGGTCCACGTCGGAGTCCAGATGCGTTTGACGAGGGGGCAGATTCCTGTCAGGTGGAGCGCGGCCCCGAGGATCACTCCCGCCATGCCCCACGCCACGAGCGCGCGCAGCTTTTGTTTCCCGGATCGTTCACTGCGCAACAGCTCTCCGGTGAGCAGCCCGAAGATCATCGTGGCGAGCGAGGGAATAAAATTGAGCGTCAGGTAACCGCCGCCGTTATACACGAAAGGCTTTTCGCGCGGGAAGAGGTTCAGGAACCATTGATCCACGCGGCTCGCCAGATTGGTGTTCTTGTCCCAGTGCGCCGCGAACCCGCCGAGGTGGTGTGGCCAGTCGCGCGGCACGCCCGCGGTCGTCGTGTCGAAATCCGCGGGCGGCAACGGGTACAGAGCAAACGCCGCCCAGTATCCGACCAGAATCGCCGCGGCGGCGATCCACTGGACTTTCGGAGATGTCCTCGCCAGCAGGAACAGGAACGTGTAACCCAGCCCGATCTGCGTCAGCACGTCTTCAAACGTAAAATATGTTTGCGGACGCGATTGTGAGCGCAGGAAGATGCCGAGCGCGATCAGGACGAGCGAGCGCCAGACCGTGTGCGCGAGGATCTTCGTGAATGACTGCCCCTTCGCCTCCCTGCTCGCCAGCGAGTACGGCAGCGCGACGCCGACCATGAACATGAACGCCGGCTGGATCAGATCCCAGGGCGAACAGCCGACCCATTGCTTATGGCTCAGCATATCGGCGACGAATTGCGCGAAGCGGTTGTCGGTGAAGGTGCGCGCGACTTCGGGGATGCGCATGATTTCCGATGCCATAAAGAGCATCGTGAATCCGCGAAAAGCATCGAGCGAAGTCAGACGCGCCGGAGCTTCTTTCAGTGACGGGCTGACTGTTTCCTGAGCTATAGCTGACGAAGCTTTCACCTGCTCCTCCTTCTCTGGCAGATCATAATCCACTGCGCAGACCTGCTGACGGCCCGGTGTTCATTTTCTTCATTTCTCTGGCAGCGCGAAGGCGACATAACTCCCGCCCGACGGCGCTTTCGATTTTCCCCCACCGGCTGCGATCACGACAAACTGTCGCCCGTTGATTTCATAAGTCGAGGGCGTCGCGTTGCCAGCCGACGGCAGCACAGTCTCCCAGAGCAGCTTCCCGGTCAGCTTGTCGAATGCGCGGAACTTTTTATCGTAGTTCGTCGCGCCGATGAACAGCAGGCCGCCGGCAGTGACGACCGCGCCGCCGTAATTCTCGCTGCCCGTGTCGCGCATCCCCTGCGCGGCCAGTTCCGGGTATTCGCCGAGCGGGATCTGCCAGACAATTGCACCTCTGTTCAGATCAATCGCCGTCAGCGTACCCCAGGGCGGCGCGATGGCCGGGTAGCCATCAGGGTCCAGGAATTTGTTGTAACCATCAATCGTGTACTTCAAATCAATCGGCGCAGGCTTTTTCTGAGTGACCGCAGTCTTCGCGTCTTCGCCGGTCATCAGGTAGCGGGTGATTGCTTGGATCGCGTCATTGCCGAGTGAAGAGAAGCCGGGCATGCGGCCCTGCCCGTTGCGAATGAGCGTGCGGATTTCCGGCTCGCTGTATTTGCCGCCGATGTTGACGAGTGAAGGAAACTCCGGCGGGCTGCCGCGCAGATCGCTACGGTGGCAGCTGGCGCAATTGGCTTCGTAGAGGCTCCTGCCGCCCAGCACATTCTGCGGCTTCTCGACCAGCCGCAGAATCCACGCCATCTCGTTCGAGTTCACGTAAAACAACCCGGTTTCGGGATCGAATGAAGCGCCGCCCCATTCGCCGCCGCCGTCGAAGCCGGGGAAGATGACGGTGCCCGCCAGACTCGGCGGCTCGAACTGCCCGTTGCTGCGAATCCGGCGAAAGCGTTCGAGCGCCGCCGCGTGCGCTTCGGGAGTGCGCCGAGTCAGCAGCTCTTCAGTGAGCCTTTGTCTGGCGAACGGCGGAGGCATCAATGGCAGCGGTTGTTTTTCCGCGAGCCTCTCCCCGTCCGCACCGTTTACCGGGACTTTGCGGTATTCAATCGGGAAGACGGGTTTGCCGTCGGCCCGCTCAAAGACAAACACGTGGCCGGATTTCGTAATCTGCGCGACCGTGTCAATCATCCGCCCGTTGCGATTCAGGGTGACGAGCGCGGGCGCCGCGGGGAAATCGCGATCCCACACGTCGTGCCTCACCGCCTGAAAGTGCCACACCCGTTTGCCGGTCGCGGCATCCAGACAGAGCAGCGAATTCGCAAACAGGTTATCGCCATGCCGGTTGGCCCCGTAAAAATCGAAGGCCGCCGAGCCGGTCGGCGCAAAGACCAGCCCGCGCCTTTCATCAACCACCATGCCGCCCCAGTTGTTCGCGCCGCCAATATATTGCCAGGCGTCTTTCGGCCACGTCTTGTAACCGAATTCGCCCGGCTGCGGGATCGTGTGAAAGACCCAGCGCAATCTGCCCGTGCGCAGATCGAACGCCCGAATGTGCCCGGGCGATGACGGCAGGGATTCACTCACCAAGCTGCCAAGGATCAGCAGGTCTTTGTAAACGACTCCCGGGGTCGTCGCGGTGATCGAGATCTCTTTCAGGTCGCGGCCCAGCCCCGCGCGCAAATCCACGCGGCCCGCTTCGCCAAAGCCTTCCACCGGTTTTCCGGTCTTTGCATCGAGCGCGTAAAGGAAATGGCGGAAGACGAAGTAGACGCGCCCGTCTCCGCCGTCGTCCCAGTAAGTGACTCCGCGGTTGCGCGGCTTGCCGAGTGTCTTCCCCCCGTCGTGCGGGTCGAAGCTCCAGATCAGTCTGCCCGTCGCCGCGTCGAGCGCGATGACGCGCAGCTTCGGTGAGGTCGCGTACAGCACGCCATTTGCGACAATCGGATTGCACTGCATTTCCGAACCCGGGAAAGCGTCGCCGGTATCGTACGTCCACGCGACTTCGAGTTGCCGCACGTTCTCGCGGTTGATCTGCCGCAGCGTGGAGTAGTGAATGTTTTCAGGCCCGCCGCCGAACATCTTCCATTCGCGGTATTCACGGGCGGGGGCCTGCTCCTGCGCGTCAGAGCCGCGCGGGATCCAGGCGAGCGACAGCAGCAGTGCAACAACGATTCCGGCTTTCAGATGCTTCATTGTGTCGGCGTCCGGAGAGATTCGATCAACGTTGCAGCAGCGCGGGCTTGAGCGTCCACGCCTGCAACCGCGCCAGTTCCATGATCTGCGGCGCGTGAAAACCTTCGGGGAAGATCACCCAGCCCCACAGCTGCGGTGAGTCTTCCGCGACGTATTTATCCGCGGTGAACTTCCCTTCCCTGATTGTGATCGGCAACTGGTTTGCGCCGTCAGTCCGGCTTTCAATGACCGCGCCGAGCGTGGCCAGATAATCCTGTGGCGAAATGCTGACTGCGCCGATCCATATTTCATCAGGCATTCGCCCGTGGGCGCGGCAGAACGCCGCGGTATCGCGAGCAGCGGCCAGGAAGGCCGACAGCGGGACGGTCGCCGGTCGGCTGCTGCCCGCGCCGGGGCCGAACGGGCGCGACGGCCCATACAATGGTTTCAGCCTGATGGCCTCAGATTTTTTGTTATCAGGACGGCTCACCGCCTCTTCCGTCAACAGCGAGAACACGTCAGCGGATGAAAGCGTGAAGCTGCCCGTTTTTTGAAAGGTGATTTCTTTTTGCACAGCCCGCGCGAGCGACAGGATCTCTTCCTGGCTGAATCCATGCGCCAGAGACTTGTCCTTATAAAGTTTCATTAGTTCGCCCGCCGTGACGAAACGCACGCCGGGCTGCGCCTTAATGAACTTCACATATTCCTCGAAGTCGTGAAAGTTCCTCTCAATCTCCGCCCCGGACTGCATGGGCGGGAGCTTCCATTCGTGGCGCGGCGGGTTGGCTCCGCGTCTGAAGTTGACGCCGTCCCAGAACTCGCGGTGGATGAATTCGCAGGGGTGATAGTAGATGCTGATCGTGCCGCCGCCCTGCGCCCGCAGCTTGTCGCAGGCCGCCCGAAACTTCTCCCGGCCCTTCCCGAGCGCGTCTTCGCCGAGGTCCATCCGCGCCAGGGTCGAGCGCATTTTGAAAACATTCAGCATCCCGCCGTAATAAAACGGCTGGTCGTCAATGCCGACGTGATCCGCCTCGTCCAGATATACGCTGATCCCCATCTGTTTGAGCGCCGGGTAAGTCTGCGCCGCCCACGAACTGCCGGGCTGGCCGTAACACGATGGGGTCACGCCGAAGATGCGCTGGATGTCTCTGACGCCCTGAACCTCGCGGCGGTAAAACTCCGCGCTGCCGTCCTCCCAGCCGGCATGCTGCAGGTACACGGCGCTCGTCGGCTGCTGGCTGTGCGTGTTGGAGTGGTAACCGATCTCGTGTTTTTTGAGGGCCGCGATGACATCTCTTCGCCCGCGCTGTTCCAGCACCCGTGCCTTTTCGCCGACGACCTTGAACGTCGCCCTGACGCCCAGGCGGGTGAGCATCTCGGCCACTCGTTTCGCGGCATCATCACTCTGCGGCAGGATGTAATCCTCGGTGTCGAACCAGAGCGTGACGTAGATCGGCGGGGCGGGGGTCTGAGCAATCGAGGCCAGAGACACGAACAGTGTCAGACAGCAGGCAATTAATCCGACATCTGCTCGCATTCGCATGGCAACTTTCTTATGGGAAATGGAACGCGGATGAAACGGATCGGGGCGGATTGACGCTGATCTGACCCGCGCTGATCCGCAATATCCGCACCCGTCCGCGGTCTATTTATTCACAGCGGCAATTTCACCGGACGGCCTTCGCGCGCGGAAATCTCCGAGGCCAGACAAATCTCGTGCGTCTTCACCGCGTCGGCCACATTCACGTGCGATTCGGTGTCGGCGAGGATGCAGTCAACCAGATGGTTGATCTCGCCGACAAAAGGGTGATGCGACACGTCGCCGCTGTCGGGCATCACCGTCGGTACGGTCGCCCAGGCGGTCTGACCCGGATATTTCTTCTTCGACCAGACCTGGTTGTTACGGATCGTGCCCTCGTCGCCGAGGAGTTTGATATTGAATTCGTAAGGCATCACGCATTCGACCGAACAGCCCGTCTTGCCAATCGTCCCGTCGGCGAATTTCATCATCGTGATGCTGTTAGGCTCGTACTCGTAATGGAGCGGGTTGGTCCGGCTGTAGTTGGCATAGGCACTCACTTCGACCACCTCTTTATCAGGTCCGACGAACCACCGCAGGCCGTCCACGGCGTGACAGCCGGCGGTCAGGAGGTTGCTCGCGCCGATCTCTTTTTTGATGTTCCACGAGTACTGCTGATACCACGGGCCGATGCCGTGCAGGTAATCAACTTCGGCGTAAAAGACATTGCCGATCATCCCGTCGGCGAGCATCGCCCGGATATTCTCGAAGAGCGGGTTCCAGCGCAGCACGAAGCTGACGACGGTTTTGACTTTTGTTTTCTCGATGGCCGACTGGAGCTGGCGCAGGCTCGGCAGATTGATCGCGATCGGCTTTTCGATGAGCAGGTGCTTCCCGGCTTCGGCTGACTCAATCGCCTGCTCGGCGTGCAGGTGGTGCGGCGTGCAGATCGAGATGATCCTGATGCGTTCGTCTTTGAGCATCTCGTCGAGTTGTGAATACGCGCGGCAGCTCCCGAGCCCCATCTCCCTGATCTGTGTTTCGGCGCGCGCGGCCTCGCGGCTGCAGATGCCGATGACTTCGGTGTGCGGGTTCTGGTGAAAGGCCTTGATGTGTTCGCCGGAAACCCAGCCGGTTCCGATCAGGCCGACCCCGAGTTTATCCATTTTCTCTCCTTCAGGAATCTTCCGCCAGGCCACACGAAGCTGCACGAAGGAGCCGGGCTTGTCTTCGTGGTTATTCGTGTAACTTCGCGGATAACTTTTTCAGGATAGCGTTTTGATCCTGACGTTGCGGAATTCGACGCGCGTGCCGTGCCCGAGAAAACCGACGTGGCCGGTCTTCCTCTTCAGGCCGGGATGCTTTTTGATGACGGCCTCCTCCTGCACGATATTCAGGTCGGCATCGAGGATGATCACGCCGTTGAGTCTGACTCTGATGCGGCTCCCCTGCGCGGTGATCTCTTCCTCGTTCCATTCGCCCGTGGGTTTGAGGAAGCCGGTGCGCGCCGGGATCAGGTCGTAGACGGAGCCGTGATGCTGTTCGGATTTGATTTTGCCTTTGTAACGTTCGTGCTGGTCGTCGAGGATCTGAATCTCCATCCCCGCATAAGCGGCATCGCCTTCAAAAGGGGCGCGGATGCCGATGCCGTTGTTGGCGCCCGGTTCGAGTTTGAATTCGAAGCGGAAGACGAAGTTGGCGTACTCTTTTTCGGTGAACAGATTGCCCCCGCCTTCGCCCGGGCAGACGATCACGCCGTTCTCGACAACGTAGCCGGGGCCGACCCCGCGCACGAGTTTCCAGCCCGTCAGGTCTTTCCCATTAAAGAGGGAGACAAAACCTTTTTCGTCATTCGCCTGCCTGGCAAAGGCCAGGATCGAAAGGGTCAGTAAGATGCTCAATGTTTTCATGCTTCTGCCAGGGTAGTTGATAGTCCGTTTCAATGGTTTTCGATGATGCCCAGCAATTCGGCGAGTTTGTTATCCTGCGGGTAGGCGTGGCCGAGGTGCTGGCGGAAAGCTTCGGCATACTGCACCCCGGATTCTTCGCCGCGTCGCGCCGACCACTCTTTCATCGAATTGACGTAATTATCCATGCCGTGCTGTTTGAGCAGCCATTCGCGCTGGCTCGCGTGGCAGGCCAGCATCCCCTCCTTGGTTTCGATCACGTCCGAGATGTCCACGTAAAAGCCCGGATTGACGGGCTCGCCGAAGATATCTTTCCCTTCGAGCGCGTCGGCGTAATAAAGGTAAGGGATACCGTCGGTCGCAGCCGCGGCATTGTCTTCCCCTGTCCTGACGTTCGGGACGCTCGCGGCGAAGGTGGCGGCGCGCACGAGCAGGCTGGTCATCTCGTGATCAATCAGATAGTCCGCCGGCGAGTGAGTGAAGACGATGAGCGGCCTGACCTGTCGCACGATTTCGGTGACCTTCTTCAGGGTCGGGGGGTCATAAGTGATCATCAGCTCTTTCTGCCAGGCGCAATGAAAAGTCCCTTCGAGCAGCGCGACCGAACGCGCAGCTTCACCCAGCCTGATGTGCGAAATCTCTTCGGGCGGTAAATCCTTGCTCCCGGCATCGCCCGCCGTCATCGTGGCGATATGAATCTGAAACCCTTTAGCCCGGAGCCGCGCCAGCGTGCCCGCGCAGAGGAACTCCGCGTCGTCGGCGTGAGCCATGAATGAGAGAACGTTGTTGGTGTCTGGCAGCATTTGAATATTGGGGACAGCGCCACCGCCCGAGCAGTGCGGAGCGCAGGTGGATTAATCTGTGATTCCTGATAAAGGCCGGACCCGGCCGAAGAAATTTCCGTGACGAACGTCACAATAATGTAAGCGTCCGAGTTTGGGCAAGCCGGATGGCGTACTGATCAGGCCCGCGGTTGATAAATCCGGATTCATCCTTCATCCTTCCGCCTTCATCCTTCACTCTGTCGGGGGGACACTCGTGGAACCGATTTCACACTTCTTCTATTCGCACCGGCTGAAGCTGCAATTCTGGGACTTCGGCGAGGAGGGCAAGCCTTCGCTGATCCTGGTCCACGGCGGGCTGGATCACGCGCGGAGCTGGGACTGGGTGGCGCGCGAGCTGCGCCGGGACTTTCACGTCTACGCGCTCGACCTGCGCGGGCACGGCAACAGCGCGCAGGCGCCGGGCGCGATCTACAGCGTGATCGAACACGTGCTGGATCTGTCGGCGCTCGCGGACATCATCAACGACTTCCCGCTGTACATCGTCGGCCACTCGCTCGGCGCGGTCGTGACGCTGCTTTATTCGGGAGTCTACCCGGACCGGGTGAAGAAAGTCGTGGCGATTGAAGGGATGAGTCCGCCGCCTGCGGCGCGCGTGCCACGACCGGCTTCGGAGCGACTGCGCAGGTGGATCGAGGCGGAGCGCAATATTGAGCGGCGCGAGCCGCGCAGCTACCCCGACCTCGCCTCGGCCGTCGCGCGGATGAAGGAAGCCAACCCGTTCCTCTCCGATGAAGTCGCCGAACACCTGACGCTGCACGGCACGAACTGGAATGCTGACGGGTCGCTCGTGTGGAAGTTCGATAATTACGCGCGACTCTTCGCGCCTTACGGGCTGGGTCATGATGACATACGGGAAATCCTTGGCCAGATCACCTGCCCGGTGCTGCTGTTCTGGGGGATGGAAAGCTGGGCGCTCGCCCCGGAGCAGGACGGCAGATCGGACGCGATCAAAAACCGCCGCGTCGTCAAAGTCCCCAACGCCGGCCACTGGCTGCACCACGACCAGCTTGGTATCTTCCTCGCTGAAACTACGAAGTTCCTGAAGGAGTGAGGGGGAGAGCGGGGGAGCGTGAGAAGAGGAGATAGGGAGCTTCAGTTCACAAAGCTCCCTGATCTCTCCCACTCCCCCGCTCTCCCCCTCTCTCAGACTACTTTGGTAACACGCCAAAGACGCGCCCGGTCGAGACGGTCGAGCCGTCGGGGTTGACGACCGTAATGGTGCGCTTGGTGCTGTTGCTCGTGCCAGTCGGGGCGTTGCTGGCGATGACGAACCTGACCACGACCTTTGTCTGCGTGACCGACAGCACCTGGGTCGTGATGCCAGTGCCGCCGACAATGACTGTGGCCCCCTGGAGGAAGCCGAAGCCGTTGATCGTGACATCCACTGATGAACCCTGTCGGCCCGCCGAAGGCTCAATCCCGGGGGGAGTGCTGCCCGTGCTGCAGATGTAAAGCCCGACGCCGTCGCCGCAGGGGAGCGGGTCACTACTGGCAGCCTGGACGGTGAGCGTCTGCGTGGCTTCGCTGCTGCGGTTCTGGCTGTCGGTGGCCTTGAGCTTGATCGCGTGGGTGCCGACATTCAATGTCACCTGGAGGGTCACCCCGGTGCCGTTCTGAACGGTCCCGTCAACCGTCCACTGATACGCGAGCTGCCCCGACCCGGTCGTACACGAGCCGTCGAGCGTGACGGCGGCGCTGGTCCCGTTCGACGCGGTCACAGTCGCAGTCGCCCCGCCGACGATGCAGGCCGTCGGGCCGCCGACCGTGACGGTCACGCTCTTCGTGGCGGTGTTGCTGCCCGAAGCGTTGGTGACCGTCAGCTTGATTTCGTGGTTGCCGACCGCGAGCGACGGGGTCAGTGACGGGGTGTTACCGCCCTGCGGGCTGCCGTCCACCATCCACTGATAAGTGGTCGGGTTGCCGGTTGATGATGAGCCGTCAAAGGCCACACTGACGGGCTGACCGCTGGCGGAGTTGACGCTCGAAGGCCCGTTGATGATCGCTATCGGCCCGCCCCCGGTGCTGTTGACCGTGATGTTCTGCGTGAAGCTGTTGGTCAGCAGACCATCGCTCACTGTCAGCGTGATCGCGTGCTGGCCGATCCCGAGCGTCGGCGTGATCGTGGACGAAGTGCCCAGACCGGCCGCGCCTTCCTTCCAGTCGTAAGTGAGCGGGTCGCCGTCGGGGTCGCTCGAAGGCGTGCCGTCAAGCACCAGCGTGACGCTGTTGCCGCCGGTCGTCAGCGTGAGCTGCGAGCCGCCGGCGATGCTCGCCACCGGCGGGCGGTTCTCGGTGATCGAGACCGTGAATTGCGGGGTCAGCGTCTCGGACTGCTTGCTGTCGGTCGCCTTGATCTGCAGATTGTAGACGCCGACGTTGCCGTTATTCGGGGCGATGTGCAGCGTCGCGGTGCGGCCCGACGGGTTGGCGTTGATGATTGAGAGGAACGGCAACGGGCCGTTCGAGACGATGCTGAAAGTCACCGCGTCGCCGTCCGCGTCGGCGGCGGAGAGCGGCACGTCAAGCGTCCGATCCTTACGGACGGTCTGACTGGCCACCGTAGTCGGGACTGGCGGGGCGTTGTTGACCGTCAGCCTGCGCACGCGCAGGTTGGCGGAATCGGAGAAATAAACTTCGCCCCTGGTCACGCCGTTGCGCTTGTCAATCGCGAGCGCCGTCGGCGTATCCAGCAGCGCATCCTTCGCGAGGCCCCCGTCGCCAGTGTTGCCGGCCGCGCCGGTCCCGGCCATGGTGTTGATGAGGTTGTCGCTGAAATTGATCCGGCGAATGCGGTCGTTGCCGGTGTCGGTGACGACGACATTGCTGTCAGGGTCAATCGCGACTCCGGTCGGGGAGTTCAGTGTGGCCGCCGCCGCGAGCGCGCCGTCACCACCGTAGCCCGCGCTGCCATTGCCGGCATACGTGCTGATCTGGCCGCTGAAGACGCGGCGGATGCGGTGATTGTGCTGGTCGGCGATGTAAACAGTCGAGCCGTCTGAAGTCACGGCCACTCCGGTCGGAGTGTCGAGCGTCGCGTTGGTGGCCGGGCCGTTATCGCCGGAGAACCCGGCAATGAAGGAACCGGCGAAGGTGCTGATCAGGCCGTTCGCGGCGGTGACCTTGCGGACGCGGTGGTTGCTGGTGTCGGCAATGTAGACGTTGCTGGCGCCATCAACCGCCACGGCGGTCGGGGAGTTCAGCCTGGCATTGACGCCCGGGCCGTTATCGCCCTGGAATCCGGCAACGAAGGAACCGGCGATGGTGCTGATCAGGCCGTTCGCGGCAGTGACCTTGCGAACCACGTGATTGCCGGTGTCGGCAATGTAGAGGTTGTTCGCGCTGTCAACGGCCAGACCGGTCGGATTGTTGAGCTTCGCCTGGGTCGCCGGGCCGCCGTCGCCGGTCGAGCCCTTCTCCCCGGTCCCGACATAGTTGCTGATCGTCCCGTCGGTCGCTACCTTGCGGACGACGCGCGCCAGCGTATCGGCGATATAAACGTTACCGAGGCTATCCATCACCACGCCGTGTGGCTGCTTGAATGAAGCGGTCAACGCGGGCCCGCCATTGCCGCCCGTCCCGAAGTTACCGCTGCCCGCATAAGCAGCGATCTTGTAAACCAGCGGGTTGCCTCCGCCGCTGCCGCCGTCGCCGACGATGACCTTGAAACTCGCCGTCGCCATATTGTTGGAACCATCGGTCGCCTTGAAGGTGACGGTCGTCGTGCCCACGGGGAAGAACGCGCCGGGCACTTTATCGGCCGGTGAAACCGTCAGCGCGCAGGGATTGCCGTTGATCGTACAGGAGCCCGAAACCGTGTCTGACACGGTCGGCAGGGTGTAGTTGATCACCGCCCCTCCGGCTCCCTGTCCCACCGGCTGATTGATGTCTGAAGGGACGCTGGTAAAGACCGGCGGTGTCGTGTCCTGCACGGTGACGGGTTTGGCCGCCGTGCTGACGACTCCGCCTTTACCATCATTGACCGTCAGGATGAGCGAGTGCGCGCCGAGGCCGAGGTTCACCGTCGGATTCAGTGTGGTCGCGCCGTTGATCAGATTCACGCCATCGCTCCACTGGAAGGTCAGCGTATCGCCGTCCGGGTCGCTGGCCGTGCCGTTGAGCGGCAGGCTCGCGCCTGCCGCGCTGGTCGCTTCCACGGTCGCCGGGATGACGCCGGAATCGGCCGTCGGCGACTGGTTCACGTTGGTCACGTTAATCGTGACCGTCTTTGAATCGGAGAGCGGCGAGCCGCCGTTATCGGTGACTTTGAATTCGACGATGAAGGTCTTCTGGCCGTTGACGACATTCGGGGCCACGTTGAAAGCCGGGGTGTAAGAGAACGCCCCGGTGCTGGCATTCAGCGTGGCCCCGGCCAGCGGCTGGTTGGTATTGGTATCCAGCATCGAATAAGTGAGCGTCTGCCCGGCATCGGGGTCAGTCCCCTGCAACGTGAGGCTGAGGTTCTGCCCTTCGGCGACGGCGAGCGTGCCGGCGCAGGCGTTGCCGCCGCAGTTGAGCGCGAGCGTGGGGCCGGAGTTGGGCGGGGCAGTTGCCCGGCGAATCCGGTTGTTGCCGGTGTCGGCGACGTAGACGCCGTCGGCGTTGACGGCGATCTGGTACGGGAAGTTGATCGCCGCACTCGGGGCCGGGCCGCCATCGCCGCTGAACCCGACCACGCCGCTGCCGATGATGGTGTTGATGATGTCGTCGCCCGTATTGCCGGGCGTGCCGTTGATGGACACTTTGCGGACGCGGTTATTGCCCCGGTCCATGACGTAGTAGTTGCCGCTCGCATCCAGGGCGACTGAAGTCGGCGAGTTGAGGCGGGCCGAAATCGGCGAGAAACCATCGCCCTGGAAACCGGGATTCGTGTTGATTCCGGTCGGGGCGACGGACGAGATAATGTAATTCGGGGAACTGAAGGTCAGTTTGCGGATGCGGTTATTGCCGGTGTCGGCGATGTAAACCGTCTCGCCGTCGGCTGACGCGGCGACCCCCTGCGGGTGATTCAGGGCGGCCAGTGTCGCCAGCCCGCCGTCACCGGTCTTGCCCGCGGCGCCGGTCCCGGCGATGTTGCTGACAGTCCCGTTCGTGAGCAGCCTGCGAATCCGGTTATTGTCGGTGTCGGCGATGTAAATATTGCCGCTGCCGTCCACTGACAGCTCGTGCGGGTTGTTGAGCGTCACCCCGCCAATCGCGTTTCCGTCCCTCAGTCCGACGACCGTGTCAATGTTGTTGTTCAGGTCAATCCGGCGGATGCGGTTATTGCCGGTGTCCGAGATGTAAATGTTCCCGCCGCTGTCAACCACGACGGCGGTCGGGCTGTTGAGGGTCGCGCTGGTGGCTGCGGCCCCGTCACCGTTGAGATCTGTCGCGCTGGCTGACGGGTTCCCCGGGGTGCCGGCAATCGTGTTGATCTTGCCGTCGCTCTTGTTGACCTTGCGGATGACGTGATTGGCCGTGTCGGCGATGTAGAAGTTGCCCTGCCCGTCCACGGCCACGCCGCGAGGGGCGCTCAGCCGGGCGCTGGTGGCGGGCCCGGCGTCCCCGTCAAACCCGCTCGAACCGTCGCTGACCAGGGTGGTCAGATTCCCCGCCATCACTTTCCGCAGGCGGCGATTGCCACTGTCCATCAGGTAGATCGTGGCGCCGCCCGAAGCGACCGCCACTCCGTAAGGCAGGTTCAGGCTGCGCGCCGTGGGCCCCGCGGCCGACCCGTCACCGTCATAGCCCTGCATCCCGCTGCCGGCCAGCGTGTCGAGCGTGTTGGTCGTGGTGTTAACGACACGCACGCGGTTATTGCCGGTATCAGCGATGTAAACAAAGCTGCCTTCCACGGCGATGCCGGTCGGGTTGACCAGTCTGATGTCCGTCGGCGCCCCGCTGACGCCGTCAATCGTGCCCCCGGCGAACGCGTTGATGTTCCCGCCCGAGACCACGCGCACGCGGTTGTTGCCGGAATCCGCGACGTAAATTTTATTGTTGACGCTGTCCACGGCGACATCCGCCGGGGCGTTGAGCTGGGCGCTGGTGGCGACCTGGCCGTCGCCTTCATTACCCGGTGAGCTGTCTGTATTGACGATGGTCTGAACGGTGCTGCCGGTGATCTTGCGGACGCGGTTGTTGCCGGTATCGGCCACATAGATGTTGTTGGCTGAATCTATACCCAGCCCGCGCGGCTGAGAAAAAGTCGCGATGGCGATTGCCCCGTCCGCCGCGCCGGCGTCCCCTGTGCCGGCGAGCGTGCTGATCTGCCCATTGGTCGCCACCCTCCTGATGCGGTTGTTCCCGGTATCAGCGATATAAAGATTGCCGAGCGAATCGAGGGCGACGTCGGACGGGCTGCTGAGCTTTGCCGCGGTCGCCGCTCCGTTGTCACCCGAAAAACCGGCTGATCCGGCACTCCCGGCAAAGACCGTCACCGTCGCCGCGTTAATGTCAACTTTCCGCACCACGTGATTGGCGGTGTCGGCCACATAAATAATCAGGCCGTCCGCCGTAGAGACAATACCCCGGGCGCTTTGCAGGTCAGCCACCAGCCCGCTCACCGCGCTGCTGCCCGCCACGGTCGAGATATTGAGGATCGGATCAGCCGCCGACACCGCGCGCCATGCCCAATGCCCGATCAGGATAAAGCCCGCGCCTGCCAGCAATGCCATCAGACAGACTTTTTTCAGCACGACTCCCCGGGCGTAACCGGGCGGAAGATTGCGGACTGGTGAGGAAGTTTGATGAGCGTATTTCATGCTATTTCTCCTGAGACCGAGGTGTTGGCAGCCAGAGGGTGAGTTGAGGTGGCTGCGCAAGCGGGAGACAAAAAACTCCGTCCCCGGCTGTGGACGCCACGGACAGACACTTCTCGCCCGTGTGGCGCGATTCCTTGCCGGCTCGACACATAGAAAGACCAGTGGGGGAAAACTGGCTGCGTAATTTTTGTACGTCTACAGGACGTGAGGTCGTCAGATGCCCCCGAGTATCGGGTGATCCAGTGCGATGAAAGCTGTGTTTCAGGGTTGAGAGGATGACAGCTTCGGTCACATTGAACGATAATTGCTTCGCAAAAGTCAAGAATTCATTTTTGTTACGCCTGCCTGCCTCATTGATTCGCCGGTCATGCGAGATCTGACCGACACTGATTTCGTCGCCGGACTGTCGGGCTGAGGTGCCGATTGTCCTGCAAATAATCGCTTCCCCCTGGAGTGCAGGCATCCAGGCCTGCTTGTCTTTCGCAAAGATCGAGTTTCAACCAAGTCTTTCTTAACATCACAGCGGGCCTGGATGCCTGCACTCCAGGGGGAAAAACCGAATCCAATCGGCGCGTATGTTCGTATCCCGATTGAGAAACAGCAACTGAAGTTCACGCCAACACAAGGAGAATTCAAATATGTCAGTTTACCCGGCTGCGGCCCTGCGCGACGCGCGCCTCAAACTCGTCGAAGAGCATTGCCTCGCCGAAAACAATCACGACCTGAAGGCCATTATGGAAACCTTCGGCAGAAACCCGGTGTTCGGCTTGAACGACCTTGAGGTCAGCGGGCGTGAGACCGTCGAGGGACTGTATGCCGGATTCGGCTTCGGCGAGCGGGGGAGTTTTTCCGACCTCAGGATCGAGGTCGTCAATCGTCACGTCAATGATGAGACCATCATTCTGGAAATCACGCTGGGCGGGAAGCACACCGGCGACTGGAACGGGCTGGCCCCGACCGGGAAAGAGTTCCGCGTCCCGGCCTGCGCCGTCTTCACCTTTGATGACGAAGGCCGACTGGCCGGGGAGAAAGTCTACGCTGACCTTTCCATCATCCTCAGACAGTTCGGCGTGATTGCCTGAAAGGAAAATCAACGATGAGTACGCAATCTCACGCGCCACAAACTGACCCGACGGCCGTGCCGCCGCAGTTCGCCATGCTGCAGATGATCACCGGCTTCTGGGTCTCGCAGTCAATTCAGGTCGCGGCGAGGCTTGGCTTGCCCGACCTCATCAAAGGTCAGCCGAAGACCGCGGCGGAACTGGCCGACCCGACCGGCACGCATGCGCCGTCGCTTTACCGCCTGCTGCGCGGGCTCGCAAGCGTCGGCATCTTTGTCGAAGACGCCGAGGGGCGCTTCGCCTCGACGCCGCTCGCGGCCACGCTCGAAACCGACGCGCCCGGGACGCTGCGCTGGATGGCAATGGCTGAACTCGGGCAGGAACACTTCCCCGCGTGGGGCAACCTGATGCACAGCATCCGGACGGGCGAGATCGCTTTCGATAACCACTTCGGCCAGCCCGTGTGGGAGTATTACGCGCAACACCCTGAACACGCGCAGAATTTCAACAACGCAATGAGCGGGATGACCGACCTGATTCATCAGGCACTGCTCAATGCGTACGACTTTTCGGGCATTACGAAGCTCGTCGACGTCGGGGGCGGCCTGGGCGGACAGATCGCGGCAATCCTCAAGACGTACCCCGTGATGCGGGGCGTACTCGCCGACCAGCCGCATGTGATCTCCAACGCCGGGCCGCTGCTCGCCCGGGCGGGAGTGAGCGAGCGTTGCGAAATCGAGAGTATTGACTTCTTCCAGTCAGTGCCGGCCGGCGGCGACGCTTACATTCTCAAGTGGATCATTCACGACTGGGACGACGAGCGGTCGGCCACCATCCTCAGAAACTGCCGCCGCGCGATTGCGGATAATGGGAAGCTGCTGCTTGTCGAGACCGTCATCGCGCCGGGCAACGAGCCGTCATTCGGCAAATTCATGGATCTGAACATGCTGGTCATGACCGGCGGGCGCGAGCGCACCGAGGCGGAGTTCAGCGCGCTTTTCAGCCGCGCCGGATTCAGGCTCACGCGCATCATTCCGACTGAATCGCCGGTGTGCGTGATTGAAGCCGTGCCGGTCTGAACCGTTACCCCCCGAGGAGCGCATGGTCTTCATTTCACTTTCAGCACCACAAACGTCACATCGTCATCCTGCGGCCGGCCCTCGGCCCACTCGTCACCGACGCTGACGAAATGTTCGATGATCTGTCGCGGTGACTGATCGGCGGCGGCGGCGAATGCATGCTTCGTTCGCTCGTAATCGAGCATCTCGCCCTGCGCGTTGAATCGCTCGGGCAACCCGTCGCTCATCAGCACGACCACATCACCCGAAGCCAGTGTCAGCTCCTGCTGCCGGTACGGATAGTTCGCCACGCTGCCGAGCGGCATCCCCCGGAGCGCGACCTCCTCCACCTGGCCGCTCGCCGCGCGATAAATCAGCACGGGCGGCATCCCGGCGACGCTTAACCCCGCGCGGTTGCCTTTCACCTTCACAACCGTCATCGCCATAAACAGCGAGCGCAGATTCATCCGCTTGAGCGCGCGACTCGTCTGCTGAAAAATGTGAACGGGGTCGGGTTCCGGCGCGAATGCTTCAAACAGGCCCTTGACCGCCGTGACCATCGTGCCGGCCTTCAGCCCATGCCCCGTCGCGTCGCCCACCGCCACCGTCAGCGTGCCGTCGTCGGCCTGGTGAAAGTCGTAGTAATCGCCGCCGACTTCCGAAGCGGTCTTCATATACGCGGCGATCTCCAGACCGGGCAGTTGCGGCACCGTTTTGGGGAGCATTGAGAGCTGCAACCGGCGGGCTTCTTCCAATTCCCTCGCCCGCTGTTCGTTTTCGGCTTCGAGTTCCTGCCGGCGGCGCTCGTCCTCGATCATTCGCTCGATCAGGCGAGTGTTCTCAAGAGCAAAAGTCGTCTGCCCGGCCACGCCCATCAGCATCTGCCCGTCTTCGCGTGAGAATGGCTGATCGCCGAGGCGGGGCCCGAGCGAAATCACGCCGAGCATGCGATCCCTCGCGGCGAGTGGCAGCAGCAGCGCCGTATTCAATCTTTCCAGAACTTCTCTTTCGACCTGCGACGACCCGTTGCCCGTCAGCCGCTCGTGCAGCGGTGACGCCGGGTCGCGGAAATCGGCGTCGAGCGGCTCGCCTGACTCGCTCAGCCGCCGGATCAGATAAGCATCGGCGGGCAGCCGCAGACCGTTCTGTGACGAGACAATCTGCTTCCCCTGTGACCAATGATCGGAAGAAACCGCGCTCGCATAATCCCCCGACGCTTCATCGCGCAGGAAGACCGTGACGTTTTCGACGTGTAATGCCTTCTGAATCCTCGTGCAGACCAGTTCGAGCAGTTGTCTCATGTCGGTGGCCGAGCGGACGGATTGCGACAGTTCGGCGAGGATCTGTCGCGCGTCATACGATTCGCGGAAGAACCGGCGGTCAACGAGCGGCGCGATCACGCGCCGGTGAAACGAGTACGCCAGATTCCAGACGATGATCGCCAGCACGCCCGAAATGATGCCGACCACGCGCCCGCTCGCCGGGTTCACATACCTGAAGACGGCGTCCATCACAAAGAACATCACCACGCACACGCCCGCAATCACCAGCGCCACCGAACCGCGCGAGACCAGCACGTAACGCGCGCTGCGACGGATGATCAGGCTGATCGGGATCACTTTGTGACGGATGATCGCGTAGGCGAACGAGAGCGGGATGAGTGGCAGAGTGATCAGGTAGCTCATTTCCAGCCACCTGGTCAGCCCCGGCATGTCTTTCTCCAGGTGGAAGGATTCCACGCCAACCACCAGCAACAGAGTCAGGAAGCCCGCCCCGCTGCCGGACATCACCACCCGCAGGCGCCGCCGCGCGTCCCGACTGGCAACCCGATAGCTGACGACCAGACAGATCAGCCCGGCAACCAGATACGCCGCCAGCATCAACGTCGAAAGGCCGAACCTCATCCACCTGGCCGGCGGATGGGCGAAATACCAGGCCCTCAGCGCAGACGGCAGCCTGCCGCCGCCGTAGTAAGGCAGCACCAACAGGTAGAATGGCCAGTTGAGATACGCTTCCAGCATCGGCCAGCGGCGCAGAATCGGCGAGCGTTCGGGGAAGTTCAGGAAGAACCGGACGAAGAGCGGCAGCGACCAGAGGCACAGGATTTTCGCGAAAGCGACAACATACTCCACCCACCTGCCCAGCTCCTTCACAGGCATAGACCAGGTACTCAGGCCAATAAAAGTCCCCAGCAGCAGAGCCAGCAACCACGCCTGCTGGTCGTCGGGCCTGAGCAGAAAGACGGCCAGCCCGGTGACCAGAAAGATCAGGTGGATGAAGATGAAGACCTTTTCGTCAAAGCTCGCGCGCCGCGGGGGCTTCTCAGCGGTAGTCAGCGGAATGACCATCTCCCGGCCGTTGCGCCGGATGGTCATCTGATAAGTTGTTCCGGGAGGGACTCGGCTACTGAAGCCCATAATCTCCGGATCCTGCGCCGGCGTGATGCCGTTGATCGCCAGAAATTCGTCGCCCGCGCGCAGGGCCGTCGCCGGGCCTTTCGGGTCGGCGCCCGTGATGAGAACGGGGCTGCCCGGCGTCCTCTGTTCGCCGTACCAGCCGTCATAGCTGCCTGTAGACTCGACATAGACGAAGGCAAAATAAGCATGGACGCCGAGGTAAAAAAACATCAGCGCGAAGAAGAGACTGCCCAGCAGGAATCGCCGTTTATTCTTCATTCCCCCCTCCGTTCAGTGCTTTCACCTGCCGGGTTACGGACAGCTCCCGCCTGCCACAGATGATTGCCGCGTGGATTGCTCCGAAGAGGCCGCCATCTTATCTCAGGCATCACCGTTGCTGAAGCCGCCGGGATGCCTGTTCGGCCCTTTGCATTCTGCCAAACGGGACCTTTCTCCCGGCATTTTGCCATTCGTGCTTTTCGTCCGATGAATACTCAGTTTTCAGCGTGGAGGCGAAGGAGATTGTGGATTCTCTGTGCCATTTTCTTTTCGCAAACTGCCTGGGCAGTATATTTCACTCCATCCGCTGTGATGCGCAAACACGCTGAATTTTCAGCCGTTCATCCCTTTGCCCCGGGCATCCGCCTGAGTGGCACGGCATCTGCTCCGCAAACCTTCGTAACAGAATCTTTCCCGGAGAAGGAATCGGAAATGACCGTTGCTGCTGAAGTCGGAATCCCACAACTCAATTCAGCCCCCAGCCCGCCTGCCCGATCAGCTTTCACCGCTCGGGCGCAACCCGGCGCCAGCGCGAATGCCGAGTGGAAGCATTACTCGATGATCGTTTATGCGATCCCGGCGGAGAGGGCGTTGCCGCTCCTGCCCGAACAAATCGCGCCCGAACTTTTTGTGGAATCTTCCCGGAAAAGTTTCGCGCTGGTTTCAGTCGAATCATTTCTGGACGACGGATCGGATTTTCACGGCGGCCACTCCGGGTCGTTCGAGCAGACGAAATATCGTTTGCTCGCGCGACGCAACGGCCAGCCGGGCTCCCTGCTGCTCGGCACCGCCGTCGGATCGCTGACCGCCGTCGCGCCGCGTCACCTGTGGGCGCTGCCCTGGCATCTGAGCGCGATGGAATTCCAGGTGACCTGGGATCAGCTGGCGGGCCGGTACCGGGACTATCGTTTGCAGACTTCCAGCCAGTGGGCCAACGCCACCTGGGAGATTCGGGACACGGGCATACCGCTTGATCGTGACGCTGACTCTGTCGCGCTGGAAAGGCAACTGTCTTTGTCATTGCGCGCGTCTGCCGACTGGTTCCGGCGAAAGGATGGCGCGCTGGGCGAATATCGCGTGACCCGCTCCGAGTCGCATTTCACCCGCGGTCAGCTGGAATTCGGGCGCTGCGATCTGTTCGAAAGACTCGGCCTCGTGACCAGAGAGGAGTTGCTGAAACCGTCTCTGGTGGCGCTCGAGCATCGCCTCACCGCGCAGATTCACGCGCCCGCCGTTCCCGCTCACCCTGTTCTTTCCCGCCACCGCGCCGGCAATCAGGAGGAGAGGAGTCTGGCAGTCCCATGTTAAGACCCCGGTCTGTTATCGCCTGTTTTTCACCGTCTTTGTTATGATGGCGGCGATGCTGATACTGATGCTGCTGGCCTCACTGTTCATCACGCTGGCGCTGGGCTTTTACGTGCTGGTCGCCGCGCCGCAGCGCGCCATCAACCGGACTTTCGCGGCCTTCGTCGGCCTGATGATCGTGTGGATCGTCAATAATCTGGCCTTCTGGTGCTTTCACCCGGCCGGCGCGGACGCCGGGTGGTGGGCGACGGTCAGCTTTCTGGTCGGGGCCGCGGTGCAGTTTGCGCTGCTGCTGTTCGCCGGGGTTTTCCCCGAAGACACGCGACCGGACTGGCGGCTGGCCGCCTGGTGCGCGCTGCCGCTCCTGGTGCTGCTGCCGATGCTCTTTGGCGGAATGTTCTGGGAGCGCGCGGGCTTTACCATCACGCCTTCGGGCGAGCAGTTCAGCATCACGCTCAGGCCGGCGGCTTACATCTTCGGCGCCTACAACTACGCCGTCCTCACCATCGGCCTCGTCAAGCTGGCCGGCAAATATCGGCGCTATCGCGGGACGCTCGAGGGGCAGCAGCTCGGCGCGATTCTGCTGGGCATCGTCGTGACCGGGGCTTTGGTGACCCTGAGCCACATCATCCTGCCGCTCGTCGGCGTTTCAGTGCTGATCCCTTACGGCCCGATCTTCACCGTCATCGGAACACTGATTTACGCCTACGCGATCTCGAACTTCAAGCTCTTCTCGCTGCAGACGGCGCTCGATCAGTTCCGGCTCTTCCCGATTGCCTACAAGGTGGCGCTCGTCGTCGCGGTCACCGGAGTCTTCGGCTTTTTCCTCGTTCAGGTCCCGGTCGCGGTCTGGTGCTTCGGGTGGGAGGTGACGGGCTGGAAGCGATACCTGATTTTCAGCGCGATCTCGGGGCTGCTGCCTTCGCTCGTCATGATCCTGCTGATCACGCGGATTCTCGCGGGCCCGTTGCGCCGGCTGACCGAGACGACGCTTGACGTCGCCCGCGGCAATTACGGCGCCCGGACGACGCTCGAATCGAATGACGAACTCGGCGTGCTGGCCGACAGCATCAACACCATGAGTCAGCGGATCGCCGCGGACATCGCGCGGCTGAGGGAGATCAATCAGGCTTTGATCCGCACGGAAAAACTGGCCACCGCCGGCGCGCTCGCGACGGGCGTGGCGCACGAAGTCAACAACCCGCTCGCCTCGATCTCGTCGCTCGTGCAGTCGCTGATGGCGCGTCCCCGTGAGGAGCGCGACCAGCAGACGCTGCGGCTGATCCTCGCGCAGATCACGCGCATCTCCGGCGTGCTGCGCAACCTGATGGATTTCGCCCGCCCCAAATCACCCGAACGCGCGCCGGCAGACATCAACGACGTGATCACGAAGAGCCTTGAGCTGGCGCGCTTCGACCGGCAGTTCAGACAACTGACCGTGCGGACGGAGATGGCGGGCGGGTTGCCGCTGCTCGCGCTCGACGCCGATCAGATGCAGCAGGTCTTTCTGAACCTGCTGCTCAACGCGCGCGACGCCGTCGCGGAAAATCAGGGCGGGGAGATTTCCATCGCCACCTCGCGCCACGACGATGAGGTGCGGATCAGCATCGCCGACAATGGAAGCGGCATCGCGCCGGAACACCTGACGCGAATTTTCGACCCGTTCTTCAGCACCAAGCCGCACGGCCAGGGCACAGGGCTCGGCCTGTCAGTCTGCGACAGCATCATCACCGCGCATCGTGGGCGCATCACTGTTGAGAGCAATGCCGCCGGCACCGTCTTTACGATTGCCTTCCCTGACGAAGGCCGCAACCGCTCCGAAGCGGGGGCTGAAAAGGAAAACTTCTCAACCATCTCTCAATGAACCAGCAGCCGACAATCCTGATCGCCGAAGAC
The DNA here is from genome assembly GCA_035652435.1 of Blastocatellia bacterium. Lineage (GTDB taxonomy): Bacteria > Acidobacteriota > Blastocatellia > RBC074 > RBC074 > DASRDU01. The sequence goes on along the minus strand of DASRDU010000072.1, from coordinate 4,293 downwards.
GAAGACCTCATGCGCGAAATCCTCGCGGGCCTGATGGCCGCCGAGGGCTGGCGCCCGGTCACGGCTGCGGGCGGCGAGCAGGCGCTGGAGATTTTTTCCGCCGAAGCCCCGGACCTGACGATCAGCGACATCGCGCTCGGGGGGATGGACGGCATCGAGCTGCTCGACCGGATCAAGCAGCTCGACCCGGAAGCGCTCGTGATTATGATCACTGCTTATTCCTCGGTCGAAACGGCCATCGCCGCTTTGCGCCGGGGCGCTTACGATTACATCACCAAGCCGTTCATTAACGAGGACATGCTGCAGGCCGTGCGCAACGCGTTGCGCGTGCGCGAGCTGTTCCGCGAGAACCGCTACCTCCGCCGCGAACTGAAGCAGAAGTACAACTTCGAGAGCATCATCGGGCGCTCGGACGCGCTCGCCGATATTTTCCGCGTCGTCGAAAAGATCGCACCCACCACGAGCAGCGTGCTGATTCAGGGCGAATCGGGCACGGGCAAGGAGCTGATCGCCCGCGCGATTCATTACAACTCACCGCGCGCCGACGGGCCTTTCATCGCGATCAACTGCGGGGCGCTGCCGGAAACCCTGCTTGAATCCGAACTGTTCGGTTACGTCAAAGGAGCCTTCACCGGAGCGCAAACCAATAAACAGGGGCTGCTCAGGGCGGCAGACGGCGGCACGCTGTTTCTCGATGAGGTCGGCGAGATGCCCGCCCCGCTACAGGTGAAGCTGCTGCGCGCGTTGCAGGAGCGCGAATTCACGCCGCTCGGGTCAACGAGAACTGAGGTCTTTGACGCGCGCGTGATCGCCGCGACCAACCGCGACCTCGAAGAGGAGATCAACGAACATCGCTTCCGCGAGGATCTGTACTACCGCCTGAGTGTCATCAGCCTGACCGTCCCGCCGCTGCGCGACCGGCGCGAAGACATCCCGCTGCTCGTCCGTCACTTCGTTGACAAGTACACGCGGCAACTCGGCGACGCCGAGAAGCGTGTGGCCGACGAGGCGATGCAGCGCCTGATCAATTACGAATGGCGCGGCAACGTGCGCGAGTTGCAGAACGCCATCGAACGCGCCGTCGCGCTCAGTGACGAGCGAATCGAAGTCGCGCACCTGCCGCAGAAAGTCCGCGAGGCGCCCGACGCCATCCGCGACCTGACCGGCCAGACGCTGACGCTCGATGAACTCGAACGCCGCTACATCCTCGACACCCTGTCCCGCGTCAATGATGACAAGGCGCGCGCCGCCGCAATGCTCGGCATTGACCTTTCCACCCTTTACCGTAAACTGAAACGCTACGGACGATAGCTCAGTTGCAGTACCGCGAGCCTCGGGCGAGCGGTGTTTTTGCCCGGAGCCAGCTGCGGGATCATCGCTCCCCCCAGGGTTCGCGACACCGCATCCTTGAGCCGGTTTCCAATAAAACCAAGAGATCAGATACATGAAAAAGTTTTCCTGTCACATCATTGCCCTGACGCTGACGCTCCAGTTCCTGACCATCACCGCCGTCCCCGACACGCGCCCCGCGCCCGAAGACCGCGGGGCGAGCGGGCTCGGGCTGGCGCTGCGGCGGCTGCAGACCATCGCGAGCCTGCTGCACACCGCCGCGCACCCCGACGACGAAAGCACGGATTTGCTGGCTTATCTGGCCCGGGCGAAGGGCGCGCGGGTCGCATACCTGGCGCTCAATCGCGGCGAGGGCGGGCAGAACGGCATCGGGCCGGAGCTGGGGGAAAGCCTTGGCGTGCTGCGCACCGAAGAATTGCTCGCCAGCCGCAAGCTCGACGGCGCGGAGCAATATTTCTCCCGCGCCTACGATTTCGGCTTCACGCGCTCGGCGGAAGAGACGCTGAAGAAGTGGAACAAAGAAGAGATCCTTGGCGACATGGTGCGCGTGATCCGCACGTTTCGCCCGCTCGTGGTCGCCAACGGCTTCAGCGGCACCCCGCGCGACGGGCACGGCCAGCATCAGGTCGCCGGGATGCTCGCGCCCGAAGCGGTCAGGGCGGCGGCCGACCCGAACCGTTACCCGGAGCAGATCAGGGAAGGGCTGCGCCCCTGGCAGGTGCTGAAATTCTACCAGCGCGTCTTCAATCAGGGCGGCGGCAGCGTCGCCACGTTCGATGTAGGGCAGTTCGACCCGGTGCTGGGCCGCTCGCCCGCAGAACTGGCGAGTGAAGGCCGCAGCAAGCACCGCTCGCAGGATTTTGGCGCTATCCAGATGCGCGGATCGAGCGTCAGGTCATGGCTGCGCCAGGAAAGTAAAGTGCCCGCGCCGGACAGGGAGACTTCGCTCTTTGACGGCATTGATGTGAGCATCACCGGCATCGCGCAGTTTGCGGGCTCAGGCGTGGAACGATTGACCCCGTCGCTGACAAAGATCAAAGAGATCGCGTCGCAGGCAATGGCCGAATATCGCGTCGAAGATCCTGAAAAGATAGCGCCGAAACTCGCCGAAGGTTTGCGCGGGGTGCGCACGCTGCGAGGACAGCTCAGCGGGCTCGATGACGAAGCGCGTGTCAATGTTGACACCCTGCTCTCGCGCAAGGAGTGGGAATTTGCCGACGCGCTTGCCAAGGCGCATGGCGTGATTGTTGATGCCCTGAGCAACGCCGAGATCGCCGCACCGGGTGAAAGTATTGAAGTGACCGCGAATGTCTATGTCGGGACAAGAGGTAACCTTCAGGCCGCCCCGCAGATCAAAGTCGCGGCTCCCGACAACTGGCGCAGCGAACCGCTGGCAATAGCCGAACCGGAGCAGAATACGCCTTCGCCATTCTTCCGGGGTCGCGAGCGGACGACGGCAACGAGCAAATATCGTGTCACCATCCCCGCCGACGAACCGCCGTCACAGCCTTACTGGCTGGCGCGCGCCCGCACGAAGGATCAGTTCGACTGGGATGGCACGATGCCGGTCACGCTGCCGTTCGCCCCGCCGCGCCTCGCTGCTAAAGCCGAATTGACGCTCAGCGGCGAGCGCGTGACGATCACTCAGCCGGTCGAGTATCGCTTCGCCGATAAAACCTTCGGCGAGATCCGCCGCGAATTCAAAGTCGCCCCGGCGCTGACCGTGACGATGCACCCGACGCTGCTCGTGATCCCGCAAGGCGGCGTCAGTCGCACGCGCGAAATTGCGGTCGAGATTACGAACAACGCTCTGCATGCGGTGAAGGGTTCGGTGAAACTCGTCGTGCCCCAGGGGTGGCGCGTGGAAGGTGGTAACCAGCCGCTCGCTTTCACCCGGCAGGGGGAGCGCGCCGCGCGGGTCTTCCATGTGACTCCGCCGGCGGGAGCGACCGGGAACTTTCAATTGAAGGCGGTGGCCGAATCCGGCGGGCAGGAATACGCGAGCGGTTACACGACGATTGCCTACCCGCACATCGAAACGCATTTCGTCTACCGCCCGGCGGAAGTGAGGACGGAACTCTTCGACGTGAAAGTCGCGCCGGGGCTCAATGTCGGTTACGTGATGGGCAGCGGCGACGACGTGCCCGCCGCGCTCGAGCAACTCGGCGTGAAGGTGAAGCTGATCGGCGGGTCGGAACTCGCCTCCGGCGACCTGTCGGTCTACGACACGATCATCCTTGGCATCCGCGTTTACGAGGTAAATGAAGATGTCGTGGCCAACAACAAGCGCCTGCTCGATTACGTTTCAAACGGCGGCACGCTGATCGTGCAATACAACAAGGGCGAATTCTCGCGCGGCAACTTCGCGCCGTACCCGGTCAAGATGGATAACAACGGTCTGCGCGTGACAGATGAGGAGGCGCCAGTCAAAGTACTTGCCCCGGACCACCCGCTCTTCAACTACCCGAACAGGATCACTGAGGAGGACTGGAAAGGCTGGGTGCAGGAGCGGGGCTTGTACTTCCTCAGTGAATGGGATGAGAAATACACGCCGCTGCTCGCTTCCTCTGATGCCCCCGGCAAACCGCTCAACGGCGGGCAGCTGATCGCGCAGTACGGCAAGGGCAATTACATCTACACCGGCTACGCCTGGTTCAGACAACTGCCGGCGGGCGTGCCGGGGGCGTATCGGATGTTCGCCAATCTGATCAGCCTGCCGAAGGCGGGGATGAAGGCAAAGGGTCAGGCGGGCAGGCCGGCGCAGTAACCGACCGGGGACTCAAATCTCAGAATTCATAAGCCTTAGGACTTACGCAGAAGCCATTTTGAGAGACGGCTTCTTCAGTTGTTGAATGAGGTACTCATCCAGCAGCCCATGTTTGAGTTGATACACCGTGCGACCGGCTTCGGTCGCCAGTTCTTTGAGCCGGACCCAGACCAGAA
>DASRDU010000071.1:0-91527 GCA_035652435.1 Blastocatellia bacterium | reverse complement strand
CGATCATCGCCACGGCCCGCAAATTCCTGGGGATCATCTACCGGACGCTGAAGAACAACTGGGTGTTCGCTGATTTCCCCAACTTTGTCCTCGCCGAGGACTGAAAACCTTCACCTCGGAGTAGACATTCATCATAGGAGTCAGGAATGAAGTTCATTCGATGTTCCAACACCGTCGGCGGCACCGGCGCCCTGCTGCGTTTGATACTGTGCGCCGCCGCAATGCTTCTCGCCGCGCCGCCTTCTTTAGCGCAGGAGAATACCGGCAGCATCTCCGGCACGGTCAGGGATGAGACCGGCGCGGCGATTCCGGGCGCGAAGGTCACGGCCTCGAGCCCGACGCTCGTGCGCTCGCTCGAAGTCGCTTCCGACAAAGAAGGTGTCTACCGATTCCCCAAACTGCCCGTCGGCACCTACACCGTCGCGGTGGAACAGGGCGGGTTCAAGACCTCAAGGCGGGAGGGCGTTGAATTGCGGCTGGGTGATGAGCTGAAGCTCGACGTGACGATGGCGGCGGGGAACGTCTCTGAGACCGTCGTCGTTTCGGCCAGCGCCGAGGCGATTGACGTGACGAGCAGCCGGACGGCGACCAGTCTCAACGAGAAATTCATTGACCAGACGCCAAAAGGGCGCACCTTCAATTCGCTGCTGCAGGTCGCGCCGGGCGTGATCTTCGACCCGCTCGCGGGCAGCGCGGCGGGCGGATCGAGCGGCGGCGGCATGGGGATGGCGGCCGGGGGCGCCCCGACCGTGACGACCGGCACGAACGGGAACAACCCGGGCGGCGGCACGGGCGGCTTCTCGGTCAACGGCGCGAGCGGCTCCGAAAACATCTTCATCGTGGACGGCGTGGACGTCTCGAACATCCGCAACGGCGCGCTCGGCCGCGAGAGCGCGATTCCGTTCGAGTTCGTCCGCGAGGTGCAGATCAAGACCGGCGGGCTCGAAGCCGAATACGGCGGCGCGCTGGGCGGCGTCATCAACGTGACGACCCGGAGCGGCGGGAATGACTTTCACGGCGACGCGCTGCTGCAACTCAACACGGCGGCCCTGAATTCGGCGCCGCGTGGGTTCTGGCGCCTGAAACCGAGCGACAACTCGAAGGCCGAATTCTTCCGGCAGAAGGAAGACGATTACCGTGAATTCTTCCCCGGCTTCTCGCTCGGCGGCCCCGTCATCAAAGACCGCCTGAATTTCTTCGGCGGCTACTACCCGTCGGTCTCGCGCTTCGAGCGCTCGCTCGACTACAGCAACGGCGCGCGCACGACGACGACGCGCGTACTCAGGCATCAGGCCCTCGCGCGGCTCGATTACGCGCCGACGCAGAAGATTCAGGTCAACACCTCCTTCCTCTGGCACCCGATTCGCGTCTCGGGGCTGCTGCTCGGCATTGACCCGGCCGTGGCGCAGCCGAACACGAACGTCGCGGCGCAGGGCGGTTACGTGCCGGCGAACGGCTATACGGCGTCATTCACCTACACGCCGACCGGGAACCTGATCCTGTCAGCGCGGTACGGCTACAAGTACGTGAACGACAAGGGCGCGACCTACGGCATCCCGACCGTCCCGTTCGTCCAGTATCAGCGCGCGACCTCGGGCTCGACCTACACCGGACTGCCCGTGCCGTCGCAATTCGCCGGGGTCGCCGGCTTCAACACGACGACCAACACCTTCACGGTCGAGAAAGACACCCTGACGCGGCACAACGTCTACCTCGATGCCGCATACATCACACGACTCTTTGACCGGCAGCACAGCTTCAAGGCCGGGTATTCGCTCAATCGCATGGCGAATGCGATTCGTGATGATTTCCCCGACGGCAGCTTCCAGATCTTCTGGGGCGAAGGCTTCACGCGCGGCAGCATCCAGAACGCGCGCGGCGATTACGGCTACTACGTCTGGCAGGACGGCATCCGCCACAACGCCAGCGCGACGGGGCGCAACCAGGGCTTCTACATTCAGGACGCCTGGCAGGTGACGCGGCGCCTCACGCTCAACCTGGGCGTGCGGTTCGAGAACGAGTTCCTGCCGCCGTACACGAAGGAGGTCAACGGCGTCAGGATTGCCAACCCGATCAGCTTCGGCTGGGGCGACAAGGTCGCGCCGCGCCTCGGCGGCGCGTGGGATGTCTTCGGCGACGGGCGCTGGAAGCTGAGTGCGAGCTACGGCCAGTTCTACGACACGATGAAGTACGAACTGGCGCGCAGTTCCTTCGGCGGCGATTACTGGCACAGCCGCGTCTACAAGCTCGACAACCCCGACATCACGAAACTCAACAAGCGGGCGCCGAGCGCGCTTGGAAGCCTGATTATTGACATTGACAACCGCACGATCCCGATCAATTCGCGCGGCGAGCTGGAAGGCATTGACCCGGACATCGAGCCGATGAGCCAGCGCCAGTGGGTGGTCTCGTCCGAGCATCGCCTGCCCGGCAACCTCGTCTTCACCCTGCGTTACCTGCACCAGCGGCTCGTCCGCGGCATCGAAGACATCGGCTCCTACGACGCGAACGAGAACGAAGTCTATGTGATCGGCAACCCCGGCTTCGGCCAGGCGAGTGATAAGGCGAAAACACCGCTCGGCGAGCCCTTCACGCCCAAAGCACGGCGCGATTATGACGGCGTCGAACTGCGCTTCGATCAGCGGTTCGGCTCGGGGCGGCTGCGCAACCTGAGTTACTTCGGCTCGTACACCTGGAGCCGGCTTTACGGCAACTGGTCGGGCCTCGCGGATTCCAACGCGCTCGGCCGCTCGCAGCCGAACGTGAGCCGCGCCTTCGACCTGCCGCAGGGCAACTTCGACGCGAACGGAAAGAACGTCTTCGGCCTGCTCGCCACTGACCGCCCGCACACGTTCAAATTGTTCGGCAGTTACCAGCTCGAGTGGCGCGGCGGCTCGACCGACTTCGGACTCGCGCAGCTGGCTTACAGCGGGACGCCGATCAGTTCGACGGTGAGTTACGGCGTGCCCTTCTTCTTCCGCGGGCGCGGCGACCTGGGGCGCACGCCGGCGCTCGTGCAGACCGACCTGCTGCTCGCACACACGATCAGCCTCTCGGAGCGAGTCAAGGCGCGGGTTGATATGAACGTCACCAACCTCTTCAATCAGGGCGCGGTGACCAACTACAACACGGCGATCAACCGCAACGGCAACCTCCCGATCACGGACGCGCAATTCTTCCGCGGGATCAACGTGGAGGCGCTGCTCAAGCCCGCCGACAGCAGCACCCCGCCGGCACGCAGCCCCATCTACGGGCTGCCGCTGTCCTATCAGGGCATCCGCGAAATTCGCCTGGGCTTTCGATTGACGTTCTAAATCGAAGCCGTAAAAAGGGACGGATGTTCACCACCGCAGGGCGCGGAGGTTCACAGAGGGGCAGAATGTTTATAAGCCGCTGTGAACCTCCGCGCCCTCTGGGGTGAATCTTCCGGGCTGGTGTGCGGTCAGCCCTTGCAGAGTGGCGCGGGAAGAGGAAGAATCGCCGGGGGCCGCACGGCCCAATCAAAGAAAGGAACAGTTGATCAACCACACCCATGCCAGAATCGGCCCGGCACAATCGCATCCTGACCCCGCGCCCATACCTTTCCTGGAGCCAGATGAACCTGTTCGAGCGCGACCCGGACGCTTACGTCGCGCAGTACATCTACGGCGCGGGCGAGCGCACGAGTACGGCGATGGACTTCGGCAAGCGAATCGCCGGCGGCCTGGAGGCCCGCGCGACTGAGGACGCCGGGATCGAACGCCTGCGGAACCTCCTGCCGACGTTCCCGAAGAAGGAGTACGAGATCAGAGCCGGGTATTCCGGCGTGCCGCTGCTGGCCAGGCTCGATCTGTTCAGCCCGTGGAGGGTTCACATCGGCGAACTCAAGACCGGGCAGTACCCGTGGACGCAGAGCCGCGTCAATGAACACGGGCAGCTCAGGTTCTACGCGCTGGCGGCCTGGCTCAAATACAGGCGGGTTCCCAAAGTGGAACTGTACTGGGCGCCGACAGAGTGGCATGACAACAGGCTGCGCCTGACCGGGGAGGTCAGGACATTCCGGGCCGAGCTTACTACAGAGGACCTCCTCAGCTTCGGCGCGCGGCTTCGCGGAGTCTGGGAAGCCATCCAAAAAATCTCAAACGAACATTACTCAAAAAATCTGACTGAAGCGCGCGGGCAGCGCTGAATCAGGCTGGACTGTTACTCGCCCACCATTCGCCGCGCAGGAATGCCAGTGCGGTCCCGGCGAAACGGCCGGTCGGCTCGCCGCTCCCCGTATACTCGCCGAAGATGGGGCCATGGCCGCCGTTCGGAATTACCCAGAGGTACGAGCGCGGGATCGCGGCGTACATTTCCATCGCCAGGCTGACCGGGTATAACGGATCGCGATCACCATGCACGATCAGGGTGCGGGCGGTGATGGTTGAGAGGTAAGGGGGCGTGAAATTCATATCATCGTAGCTGTCCTTGAAGGCATTCGTCATGCTCCACAGCGCGCGGATCTGCTCATCGCCATGCTTATGCCACTGGCGCATGCGCTGCCACTCTTCCTCAGTCTGGTTGTCAGGAGTGATCTCGCTCATGGCGGCGCGCGCCTGTTCGGGAAAATACGGCGTCGCGCTGACCAGCACCATGGCCTCGACCCGGTCCGGCTGTTGAGTCGCCACGTGAAGGAGAGTCTTGGCCCCAAGGCTCATGCCAATCGCCTTGAACCGCTTGATGCCAAGGCCGTCGAGCAGCGCGAAGACGTCGAGGGCGGATTGCCGGAACGTGAACTTCATCGAGGGGTTGGTTGACCGCCCGTGGCCGCGCAGGTCCGGGATCACGAGCCGGCAGCCTTCCGGCGGGGATTTGAAAATCAGCTCCCAGTTGGCGCCCACCCCGGTCCCGCCGTGCAGCAGGAGGAGCGGCTCGCCTTCTCCGCGAATTTCGTAATACATCTCGATGTCGTTGACGGGCATCGTCTGCCCCGCAGCCGATGGTGTTTCCATCTCGTTTCCTCCCGAGTCACAAGGTGAAAAAAGAAAACCGCCCACGCGATTTGCTCGCGTGGGCGGTTTGTTTCTCGACTGGCAAAATATAACACCGGCCCGTCTTCAGCGTCAACGATGAGTGGCTCGTGCAGAAATGACCTGAAGGGCGCTGTCTGAGCTATGACCCGATCCGGATGTTTTACAGCCTGTCCGCCAGTGAGTTGCCCCTTCACTTGCGAAATGTGCTGTAGACGAAATCGCGACCTTTCTGACTCTGACGTGAATGGCAGTTGTAGCAGGCGACCCTGGCCTGTGCGGTCAGGCCTCGCTCCGTCTGGCTGTCGCCCAGGAATCGCTCAAACGCCCAGCCCCCGGTCTCGGCAAATCGCCGGCTGTCTTTTTCCATCACGTCAATCAGCCGCCGCGGCCCTTCGGTCGTCGTCCCCTCTTTCTCCCGGATTTCAAACAGGTCAATGACGATCACTGAGCCGTCGGGAAACCGGCCGGTGCGATACCCTTCCATCGCCTTCTCATTCGCATACAGGTGGCGGAGCCCTCCGTAACTTTCATACATAGGGCTTTTGGGGCCGACGAGGACACTCTTGACATGCACCCATTGGCGATACCCCGCAGGGTAAGCCACTGTACTGCCGGGCGCGGCGCGCAGGTTGAGCGCCCCGGCCAGCGTGGTGAGTGCAACAAACACGATCAGAGTCGTTCTTTTTGTCATCGCGGTTTACGCTCCTTCCCGGTTGTCTGATCCGGTTCTGATCTTCAACTGGCTCTGGCAGACCATCGCGCGAAAAGCGCGACCGGCAGGCCGACGCAGAAGATGTGGACCACTATGCTCCTCAGGAAGCCTGTGAGCGAGAACGGGAGTGCCTGGGCGGCCGAGAGCGGAATCACGATGCGGCTCATCACCAGCTGGACTGCTATCCCGTAAAGTGCCCCCCAGACGACCGCCTGCCGGATGAGTATCGGGAGTCTGAGACTCGCGAAGTAATAGATCGTCGCCACAATGGACGCGATCAGAAAGTGGAGCAGTACGCCGAGCAGCACTGTCCATGACCCATGGTTGAAAGAGTCGGGCCCGAGCAGCCCGCTGGCGATATACTGGAAGACACGACCCGGGCTCGTCCCCCTCAGGCTGGCGATGATCGTGGCGGCCAGGCCGTCGAGTACCCCGACCGTCAGGCCGCCAAAAAGGATCGTGTAGAGGGCGCGGGGCCGCGCGGGGGAAAATGCTTCATTAGCGGCGGGGGCGAATGTGTTGTCAATCATGATTTTTCTCCTGATGATGCGATAAACTTCACAGACAGATTCGGCCGGTGGCACCGGATTCATTCGATACCACAGCAGACTTTCGACGGAACGCAGTCAATTTGTCCTGAAGAAGCTGTTATTAATGCCTTAGGATTTGCCGAGAGGTCTCCTCTATGTCCATTTCCAGACAAGCACATCTCCTTTACGAGTTCGGCCCTTTTCAGGTTGACCTCGCCAACCGCCTCCTGCTGCGCGACGGCCAGCCCGTCCCGCTGGCGCCCAAGGTACTCGACGCGCTCTTCATCCTGATTGAGAACCAGGGGCACATTCTGGAGAAGGAAGAGTTGATGAACCGGCTCTGGCCCGACTGCTTCGTCGAGGAGGGCAACCTGACGCAGATCATCTTCCAGTTGCGGAAGGCCCTCGGCGAGAGCGCGTCCAGACAGCAGTACATCGAAACCATCCCGAGGCGCGGCTACCGCTTCATCGCGGGCGTCAGAATGATGAATGGAGTGATCGGTCAGGGACTCGCCCAGCCCGTCGGAAACGGGCAGGCCAACGGGGAAAAGGAGGCCACAAACGGCGAAGAAATTTTCGTGAATGACAGGGATGAGGTGATGGCCATCGGGCAGGAGATCGTCAGTCCTGCTGCCATCGCCCCTCATCCGGTCGGGGTCACGCTGGCCCGGAATGACCAGCCCGGGATCAACTCCCGCAGGTCAAGGCTGGTGATTGCGGCGGCCCTCCTGCTTGTAGTTGCCGGCGCACTCGGTCTGGCTCGCTATCTGCAATGGGCGCCGCTCGCGGGCGGGCGGGCCGTCCACTTCGAGAAGATGCAGATCAGGAAGCTGACCTCCTCGGGGAAGGCCGGGCGTCCGGCCCTCTCGCCCGACGGGAATTACGTGGCTTACGTGGTTGACGAGGCCGGGCGGCAGAGCATCCACGTGGGGCAGGTGAACTCGACGAGCAGCGCGCAGGTGGTCCCGCCCGCCGAAGTGGATTACCCGGGGCTGACCTTCTCGCCCGACGGCGGCTTCTTATACTACCTGGCCGATGAAAAGGACGCGCAGCACGGCACGCTTTACATGGTCCCGGTTCTTGGCGGCACTCCCCGGAAGGTCCTCGAACAGGTAGACAGCCCCGTCACATTTTCGCCCGACGGCAGGCAGTTCGCCTTCGTGCGGAGGAACGTCGAACAGAAGCAGACTTTCCTGATGACGGCGAATGCGGACGGGAGCGGGGAACGGCAGCTGGCCGCGCGCCGGATGCCCGACATCTTTTCCATCAAGGGGGCGGCGTGGTCGCCGGACAGTAAAGTCATTGCCGCGACGGCCGGAAAGACCACCCCCGGCGAGTCCTGCATGTATGTTGTCATCGTCAACGCGGCAGACGGAAAAGAGACAAGGCTCGGGTCTCAGACGTGGGCCGCGGTCGGGTCTGTCACCTGGCTGAAGGACGGCAGCGGCTTAGTCGTCACCGCCTGGCATCAGGAATGGCCCGTCTATGCCAATCAGCTCTGGTATCTCTCTTACCCGAAGGGTGAGGTGAGCCGGGTCAGCAAAGACCTGAGCAGCCACGAGCGCGCTGGTATAGCCGCACGTGCGGATGAACTGGTCACGGGGCGGACGGACCGGATTTCACGCCTCTGGGTCGCGCCGAACGGCGACGCCACCCGCGCCCGGCTGATCAGATCAGGGTACGGAGACAACTACAGCGAACAATTCGGCCTCAGCTGGACTCCCGACGGACGGCTGGTCTACGGCTCGCACGCGAGCGGCAATACAGACATCTGGGTGATGGATGCCGACGGCACCAATCAGAAGCAGCTGACTTACGACGCCCGGCGCGAGGTCTTCCCCGTCGTTACTGATGATGGCCGCTATATCGTTTTCGTCTCGAAGATGTCAGGCTCGTCTTACATCTGGCGGATGGATGCCGACGGTCGCAACCTCAGACAGTTGACACATGGCAAAGTGGATGATTCGCCGAGCCTCTCGCCCGACGGGCAATGGGTGGTCTACTCGTCGTATGACGCGTCCGACAGGCAGACGCTGTGGAAAGTTTCAATTGACGGGGGCGAGCCGGTGCAGCTGACCCGCCTGATCGCGAACCGCCCCGTCGTCTCGCCCGACGGTAAGTTGATTGCGTGTCAGTATGACGACGAGCCGGGTAAGCGGATAGTCGTGGCGGTTTTTCCGTTCGACGGCGGCGCCCCCGTCAGAATCTTCAACGAGATGCCGCTGCCGGCCTGGGGGCTGCTGCGATGGACGCCCGACGGGCGCGCGCTGACTTACATCGTCACACGGGACGGCGTATCCAACATCTGGCTCCAGCCGGTTGACGGCGGCCAGCCGAAACAGCTGACAAACTTCATGGAGGATCAGATTTTCCGCCTCGCCTGGTCACGCGACGGCCGCCAGCTGGCTTTTGACCGCGGCGTGACCATCAAAGACGTCATTCTGATCAGCGACTTCAGATAAGAATGCCCCGCCGACTGCCCGCCTGATTATGGGAGTTTCCCGTTGCTCTGCAGCAGTGTGAACGCGAAGAGCGTGTCCCCCGCGCCGACGATCAGGTATTGCCTGCCGTCGAGCAGGTAAGTCATCGGCCCGTTGCTCACCATTGAACCCGTGCGGAAGTGCCACAGGATTTTGCCCGTCGCCGGGTCATAAGCAATCAGATTTCCCGAAGCATCGCCCGTAAAGAGCAGCCTGCCTGCCGTCGTCAGTATCCCCGGCCCCGCATTGCCAAAGCTGCCGCTCTGATACCTGTGGCTCCAGACGATCCGGCCTGTCTGGTAGTCAATCGCCTTCAGGACAGGTTCCGCGAACAGGCCGCCGCCCGTGCCGCCGTAGCCTTCCGGTTTTTCTTCGGTGTCCGTGAGGTAAGCGACGCTGTAACCTTCGCGCGCGTTGACGTAGAACAACCCCGTGTCAGGGCTGTAGCTCGGCGGCGGCCAGTTGGTGCCACCGCCCGCCGGGATGTTGACGAGCGAGCCGTCCACCTTCGGCTCCTTGTCCGGGTCGGGAATCGGCTGGCCGCGTTCGTCAACGCCTTTCGCCCAGTTGACGCCGACGTAGCCCTTCGAGACCAGGTTTTTGCCGCTCGCGCGATCCAGCACGAAGAACCAGCCGTTGCGGGCCGCCTGCGCGAGCATCCGGCGTGGCTGCCCATTGAATACGCCATCAAACAGCACGGGCGTTTCCGTGTTGTCCCAGTCGTGCGTGTCGTGCGGCGAGACCTGGAAGTACCAGACCAGCTTTCCGGTGTCAGGGTTGAGCGCCACAATCGAGCAGGTGTAAAGATTGCCCCCCTTGCGCCCCTGCCCGGCGTAAACCGGGTTCGGATTGCCCGTGCCCCAGTAGATCAGATTCAGTTCCGGGTCGTAAGTGCCGGGCATCCACGGCATGCCGCCGCCGTGTTCCATCGCGTCCTTGTTGGGCCACGTGTCCGCGCCCGCTTCGCCCGGTCGCGGCGTCGTGTTCCAGCGCCATTGGAGCGCGCCGGTTTCCGGATCGTAGGAATCCAGGTAACCCGGCACGTCCATCGCGTCGCCGCCGACGCCGACGATGACATGATTTTTGACGACCAGCGGCGCAGTCGTGGTGAAGTACTGCCGCTTCTCGTCGGCAATCTCCTTGCGCCATCGCTCCTTCCCGGTCCTCGCGTCGAGTGAAATGAGCCAGCCGTCCGGCCCCATAAAATAGAGCCAGTTGCCATACATCCCGACGCCGCGCTGGCCGACCAGGTGGCCGCCCTTGTCCTTCCAGACGTAATGCCACAGCTCATCGCCCGTGCGCGCGTCCACCGCCCAAACGTGGTCGGGGACGGTGAAGTAGAGTACACCACCCACGAGCAGCGGCGTGGATTTTATTTCCGGATTACCGACGCCGCGCTGCGGGCCGGCGTTTGCGCGAAACATCCACTTCACCGCCAGCGAACCGATGTTCGTGGCGTTGATCTGCGCGAGCGCGCTGTAGCGCCGGCCCGAATAGTCGCCGTTAAAAGTCGGCCAGACATCCGGCGGCTGGTTGAAGAGTGTGAGCGTCCCGGCATCCAGCCCCTGCCCGTAAAGCGGACTGGCGATGAGCGCCGCCATGAGCGTCAGGAGTAGTCGGAGATAGAGCCAGTTCTTTTTCATTTCAGTGTCCCATCAGACGCCGGTGCGCCGTCGCCGCAATGTCGGGCCGCTATCCCGCAATGCCTGAGACAAAGACGCCCCTCGATCCGCCTACTTCCTGATATAGAACTGATCGAGGAACTGATAGCGCGCCCGCACCTTCTCAGGTTCGGCGCGGGTGTTGACATCAATGATCAGGCGCTGTCCCGTGTCGAACCTCGGCCAGTTCGGCAGCCCTGCGCCGTTCGGGTTGCCGGTTTTGATGAAGTTGGCGAAATACTCCTGCATGACCTTCGAGACCTTGTAATCGTCCGGCGTCCAGGCATAGACCTTGTTCGAGTCCAGATTACCCATGGCGTACTCGATCTCGGCGGAATGCACCGCGCCGCGTGGCCTGGGCCGCTGATTGGCCGCCGCAGCCGCCGGCCCGGTCACGACACCGCCCGCGAGTCCCGCGGCAGCGTTCCCCATCTCCGCACGCATCGGCGGGCGCGGGCGGGCATAGAGATAGTAATAAGTCGGCTTGCCGCCGGTCCTCGCGGCCAGATCCACCCACTTCCAGGTGCTGTAGGCGATGAAGCGGTCGCTGGCCAGTTCCTGAGCCGCGTCCATCACCTCGGTCTCGGTCGAAGCGGGGTAGAGTTTGAAGACTTCGTCGGCCTTGTCACTGTAGAGCCGCTCAAGCGCCTTGCGGTAATTCTCCACCGTCGGCGCCGCCCGCCCGAGGATGCCGAAGTAACCCGACTCCTCCGAGTTCGAGCCGGCCAGCAAAGGGACGTGAGCCTGTTCGCCGGCGGCGTAAATTTCCACCGGAGATTTCGGGAAGAAATAGCCGTCAACGGTCGGCGCGAAGCGCGGGGTGCCGGGTTTGGCCGTCGCTTCAAGCAGTTGCTCGGCAGACATCGAGCGGAGCGCGGCCAGCGAGTCTGCCCCGACACCGGTCGCGAATTTCACCCCGTTCTGCTCCCCGTCGGTGAGTGGAACGGCTGAGAGTGCGGAGATAATTGACCCGCTCTCGCCGATCGCGCCGGCGATCAAATCCTTCGACAGGGGCGAGGCCATCTGCGCGCTGACCGCGATTGACCCGGCCGACTCCCCGGCAATCGTCACCTTCTTCGGATCGCCGCCGAAGGCCGCGATGTTCTGCTGCACCCAGCGCAGGGCCGCATTCTGATCGAGCAGGGCGTAATTGCCGGAGGCGTGGCGAGGGGACTCCTTCGTCAGTTCGGGATGGGCGAAGAAGCCGAACACGCTGAGACGGTAGTTCACCGTCACGGCCACAATGCCTTTGCGCGCCATGCCCTCGCCGTCGTAGCGCGGCTCGGAGCCGTCGCCGGCCATAAATCCGCCGCCGAAGAAGTAGACCAGCACGGGCAGCCGCCCGTTGCCCGACCTGGCGGGGGCCCAGACGTTGAGGTAGAGGCAGTCCTCGCTCATCCCGTTCGACCGGAAGTTCATATCGCCGAAGATGGGCCGCTGCAGGCAGCGCGGGCCGAATCGGTCTGCCTTGCGCACGCCCTGCCAGTCCCTCGCCGGCTGCGGCGGCTTCCACCGCAAATCTCCGACCGGCGGCTGGGCGAACGGGATGCCTTTGAAGGTGCGAATCGCGGAACCCTGTTCCGCGGCCCCTTCGACCACGCCGTTGGCAGTCCTGACGCGGTCCTGGGCGAAGGCGCCCCCGGCCAGAGCGGTCGCGAGCATGACAACAGTGAGAAGGTTACTGCGGGTTGTCGGATTCATCTGAACGGCCCCTTTCAGTTTCATAATGCGGTAGGATGAATAACCTGGATCGCGCGGTCAGCGTCATCTGTTGCGGCAGTGTTTCTCAACCCCTCTCCTGCCAGCCCGTCTGGCGAATCAGTTACTTAAGCGTCACCAGATAAGCCGTCAGATTGTGCATGATCTCATCGGTATACCTGTCGAGCAGTTCCCGATGCGCCTTGAGAGGGTCGGCGATTTCAACCCTGATGCTGCCGGTTTCGAGCGACCATGAGTGGAAGTTGCCCGCTTCGTCGTAGAGTGAAATGCTGAAATCATCGAGCCGCCTGATCGTGCCCGTCACCTTCTGTCCGTCAGGCAGCGTGACGGTGGCCTTTCCTGCCCGCGTCGGTGCGCCGAAGCCGCCACCGCCCGGCCACAGAAATCTGTTCTGCACCTGGTCGGGTGGGTACCGGCTTCCGATCTTCGCGAGATCGCCCGTGACCGAATGACAGGTATTGCACCTGCCTTCGCCATTGAACCAGGCTTCGCCCTTTTTCGCGTCCCCGCTGACGACGTTCAGGCGTTTGTACAGGCCGCGATTCGCCGCCAGTTCGACCTGCAGGTGCAGGAACTGCGCGATGTCGTAAGTCTGCGACTCGGTCAGATTGGGATAGGCAGGCATCCCTTTTTCAGGACGTCCCTTGAGCAGGAACGGGCCGATCAGCTCGCCCCGCTCGTCGTGCAGCACCATCACCGAACGAATCAGGTTCGGGCCCTCCGCGCCTCTGGCCTTCTCGCCGTGACAGAAGGCGCAACTGGACGCGTAAAGCTTCTGCCCGCGCTCCGCGGCGACGGGATCGGGCGGCGGTCCGAGCCCCAGGAATTCACGGATATTGCCGCCGCGTCTGCCGCCCTGCGCGGGCGGCGGGTCCTGCGCGCTGAGCTGCGTGATCGCCGCCGCGAGCAGCAACAGCGCCAGGGCGAGCAGACGAAATTTTGTGGCGCGAGACATAACAGCCTCCGTGATCCCCGGGAAAGAACCGGCTCGCAGCTTCTTTAACTCAAGACTCATGAGATTGGGACAGCTGCCGGTACAGTACCGCGAGCCTCGGGCGAGCGGAAACCATCACAAGGTCATTCCCCCGAAGGCTCCGTCGCCCGAGGCTCGCGGCACTGTACCAATGTCGCGTGGCCTGATTTAACTCAGCACGTAATTCCGCTCCACCGCCGGGTCGAAGGTAATGCGCTTCTTCTGCAGATAAGCAATCTTGCCGAGGTTGGAGGCGAGCGCCGAGCGGTGGCCGCTGACCACGTCGGAGTTCGGCGTCTTGCGCGACTTGACGCAGGCGACGAAGTTGCGGACGTGTTCGGTTTCGAGCGCCATCGGGGCCTTGCCCGTAACCGGCTCGGCCGGCTTCTGGCCGCGCCGAAACGCCTCGCGGAATGTGTACCCGCCGCGGTCAATGTACAAGCTGCCGCCTGTCCCCATGAACTCAATTGCCGCCCCGCGCGCGCCCGGCACGAGCGTCGCATCGAAGGTCGCCATCCACTCCTTCGGGTATTCGAGCTGGATCGAGATCGTGTCGGGCGCGGTGCGCCCGTCCTTGTAATTGTAGACGCCACCCGCCGCCGTCGCCGATATCGGCAGGTCATCGTTCACAAACCAGTGCACCACGTCAATCCAGTGCGTGAAGAGGTCGGTGATCTGGCCGCCGCCGAAATCGAAATAGGCGCGCCAGTTGTAAAACTGGTGCGCGTTGAAGGGCCGGTACCTGGCGCTGCCCAGCCACTTCTTCCAGTCGAGCCCGGCGGGCTGCTCGGTGAAGTTCGGCTTGCGCAGGTGGTAACCGTTGCCGTGCCAGTACGTGCGGACGAAGGCGACCTTGCCGATTTTGCCGTTGTCGAAAAATTCGCGCTTCGCTTCGGCGTAATGCGTGCCGCTGCGCTGCTGCAGTCCGACCTGCAGGATGGTTTTGTTGGCTTTGACGGCCTCGATGATTTTGTGGCCTTCCTGCCACGACCAGGTGAGTGGCTTCTCGACATAAACGGACTTGCCCGCGTTGCAGCCGTCCACGGCCATCTGCATGTGCCAGTGGTCGGGCGTGGCGATCAGCACGGCGTCCACGTCTTTGGAGGCGAGCAAATCTTTGTACTCGCCGTATGTCTTCGCCTTGCCATCGGTCTTCGCCCTGGCCTCGTTCATGGCTTTCTCGTATACGTCGCAGACGGCGACGACCTCGACATCCGGCTCCTTCATAAAGAAGGCCATCACGTCCGAGCCGCGGTTGCCCGTGCCGATGACGCCCAGGCGCACGCGGTCGTTCGCGCCCAGCACCTTGTTCCAGCTTGCGGCAGAGAGCGTGAGCCCCGTCCCGACGACGCCGCGCGTCGAGTTGGTGATGAAATCACGCCTCGTTTTATTTTCGACTGACATACTTTTTCTCCTTTATAAATTAGTGCGGTCAGGGGCCAGCAGTTCTGTCTTCAGGTCGGACGGAACCACAACCGCGGCTTCATGTTTTTCCTGATCATTGCTTTCTGACTTCGTTCGCTCCGCCCGGCTTTCTGTTCGGCGCGCCGGCCGGCGCGGCATCCAGCCCGTTCAGACCGTTCCTGTAGTTCGGGTCCATCGCCGCGATGTCCGTGCGATAGCTGACGGCGTTAGCCGTCGGGAAATTGGCGGGGACTTTCTGCGTCACCCTGCCGGTCGCGGCCCATTCCGTCCCGCGCTGAAAGGTCGTGATGAAACCGACGCAGCTCAGCGCGACAATGTCATGCCCGAGCGCGGTGTGGAAGATGCGCCCCTTACCGTAACTGAGCGCCATCAGCATCGGCTCGTCGCGGCCGGTTCCCCTGTTGCTCGGATCTGAATAAGCCGTCGCCAGCACGGTCATATTCTTCCCCGGCCCGCGTAACCTCGCGTAGAGTTCATCACCCTGGTGCATCCAGACCTGAGGCAGCCCCTTCGTGATGGGGTGGCCGGCGTCACGCACCGTCATCTGGTAAGGCGTGCGCGCGCCGTGGCTGCCCGCCGGCCCGGGTGAATCATCCGAGACCAGTTTGCCATCCTTGTAATACCAGAACGGGCCGGCCTTCTCGGTTCGGCCGCGCCAGCCCCCGACACCAATCATCTCGTTGAATGCCTGCCAGCCTGAGAACGCATTATCGGCGGCATGAACGGTGACCAGCCCGCCGCCGTTTTTGATGTATTGCTCGAAGGCGGCCTTCAACTCCGCGGGCCAGCGCTCGTCGGGGGCGTCATAGTTGAAGACCACGACCTGATATTTGCCGAACTCCGGTTTGAAGCTGCTGAAATCGCCGCCGGCCGGTGGCGCGGTCACCACATCCACCTGGAACAGACCGGTCTCCTCAAGCTGCTTCTTCAGCACGGGCGTAATCAGCTGCCATTTGTGATACGGCCCGCCACTCTCCCCATCGAGCAGCATCACGCGAATCGGCGTCACCGCCCGCGCCGGATGCGCAAAGAGGAGGGTCGCGCCACAGAGGATCATGAAGATGAAGTTTCGCATTGCCTGGATTCTCCCGTCTGAAATTACAGGCCCGGTCTGGGCGGTTTGACCGGCTCCCACGCGACCACGCCGGTACGCTTCACCTGGCGGCGGAACAGTTTGCCGCCCTGTGTGACGTAAAGCCAGTTGCGCTCCGGGCCGCCGAAGGCGATGTCTGAGATCGGAGTCGTTCCGAACTCGGGTTTGTTCAGCAGCTGCGCGCAGCGCCCGATCTGTTCGCACACCTGAATGCCGAGCGTGCTGGCCGCATATAAGTGGCCAATCGAATCCACCGTCAACCCCCTGACGCCGCTCATCCACGAGGTTTCGGGCATCTCAAGGCGGTGGAACGGCTCGCCGTTGACGAGTGAGCCGTCGGCCGCGATCTGAAAGTTCCACGTGAATCGGGTCTGCCCGTCGGCCACGTCGAGCAGTGACTGATCGGGCGAGAGCGTGAGCGCCGTCGGGAGCTGAATGCCGTCGCAGTTCGTGACGACGCGCCCGTGCCCTTTCGCGTCAATGAAGTTTACCGCCCTGCGCGCCGTATCAACAAAATAGATTTCACCCTTCGCAGTCAGCACCAGGTCATTGGCCTCGACATTCTGAGCGATCACTTTTTCATCACCACCCGGGCCGTAAGAGACGATCCGCTTGCGCGCGAGTTGCGCGGCATAGAGGCGCCCGTCCGGCCCGAAGCGCAGTGCCTTTGCGCCGGCAGTGTTCTCCTTGAAGAGTGTGGCCCTGCCGTCCGCGCCCGATTTGTATATCCGGTTGCTCGCCGGGTCGGCGAAAAAAACATTGCCCTCTTTATCAGCGGCAGGGCTGGCGGCGGATTGATACGTTTCGCCGACCTGCTCCCACGGCTTATCGAGCGAGACAATCGCGAAGACCGCGCCACGTGGGCCGCCCGGCGGCGGGGCGGGGCGATTGCCACCCGCCCCGGATGCCTGTCCGGCGGCGCCCGGCGGTCTGGTCCCGGCGAAGGCCGGGGGCGCGGGTTCGCGCACGGTGATGGGCTTCGGATACTCGCGCCACAACCAGCGCAGCGCTTCGGGCATGATCGCCGCGCCGTGCTTCATGTTATGTCCCTCTTCGCCGACCACCAGTTTCACGTCATAACCGGCGAATTCGAGTGACGCGGCCATGCTCTCGTTCTGCTGAATCCATTTCCCGGCATAACTGTTCAGGTCGTTCCTGCCGTCCTGCATGAAAATCCGAATCGGCTTCGGCTCAGTCCTGCGGATGCGGGCGGGCAGAGTATCGGCGCCGCGGAAATTCACAAAGCTGCCGATGAATGTCAGCACGCGCCGGAATTGATCGGGCCGCTCCCACGCGGCCATAAACGCGCCCACGGCCCCGGTACTCACGCCCGCAATCGCGTGGTCGTTCGGGTCTTTCGACAGGTTGTATTTCCCGGCGACTTCGGGGATCAGCTCTTCGATCAGGAAACGCCCGTAGCGGTCATCGAGCGAGTCATACTCGAAGATGCGGTTGTACCGATTCTGCTGGCTCTCACTGACGACCGGCAGCACGCCGGGGTCAACGAAAATTCCGATGAGCGGCGGCAGGTCGCCCTTCGCGATCAGGTTATCGAAAACGACATGAACGCGCGTGCTGTCGTTCAGGAATCCGCTGCCGTCCAGAAAGATCATCAACGGCGCCGGCCGGCCGGCATCATACTGCGCCGGGACGTAGAGCGCATAATCGTGCGGCGTGCCGGGGTAAATCCTGCCGGGCGCGAGCCTGTATTTCGTGACGGTTCCTTTCGGAACTCCGGCCTGCGGCTGGGAGTCAGGGCCGAGCGGGTAACTCGCCGGGTCCTGCAGCAACCCCGCCGCAAAGAAGATTACCAGCAGAAGTGTCTTCATGGGTGTACTGTGACGGAAGGGATTTTGCCGGAAGGTCCGAAAGTCCTTCGGCGCATCAGGCGGACGCAGCCGCAACACATAATTTCTTCCCTGGGAGCGCGAGCGTCTCGCTCGCCAGACTGGCGCGCAAGGCACTTTGAAATCCGCTCAGGCTTTGCCCGGCAGCCTGGCGAGCGAGACGCTCGCGCTCCCAGGCGTAAAGCCGCGCCGATTTGTTTACAGCAACCATAGTTCTTCTGAACGAGAGCCCTTACCGCTTTGTCCGCGTCTTCGGCTTTGCCCCCGACTTGACGATGAGTTCGGTGAGCAGTTCCACGGCCTGATCGAGCGGCAGAATGTCGGCGATATCAATCGGAGTCCGGCCGTTCGCGTTGCGCTCGTCGAGCGGTGCGCCCTTGTCCGCCAGGAACTGAATCACCTTGCAGATCTCTTTCTGATCCGCGTTCGCGCCGACGCCCGTGACGGCCGAATGGATCACCGTGCCGCCGCTCCCGGTCACCGCCTTCACATCCGGGTCGAGTTCGAAGGCCAGTTTGACGACCTCGACGTTGGTGCTGCCCGCCGCCTGCATCAGCAGCGTGGTGCCGTCCTCGCCCTTGAGCTTCGGGTCGGCGCCGGCCGCGAGCAGCGCCTTCATCACTTCCAGCTGATTCGCCCTGGCGGCTACGTGCAGCGGCGTGATCTCGCCTGCCGGCTGTCGAAATGGGCCGCCCGCGGGGCCGCCGCGCATCAGCGCTTTCGCGTTGCGGGCGTTCGGGTCGGCCCCTTTGGCAAGCAGTTTCCTGACGAGTTCGAGGTCGCCCAGTTGCGCCGCGGTGTGAAGCGGCGTATTGCCGCGCCGGTCGGCGACCTTCACGTCAGCGCCGCCGTCAACCAGAGCGATGGCCGCCGCCGCGCTGCGAAACGCCGCCGCCGCGATCAGCACCGATGAGCCGTCGGGCAGCTTCGTATTCGGGTCGGCGCCGGCCGCGAGCAGGCTTTTGACCGACCGCGCATCATTCTTAATTGCGGCAAAGGTCAGGGGCGTGAAGCCGGTTCTGGAGACGGCCTTCACGTCCGCGCCGTGTTTGATCAGCACCTCAACTGCTTCGGCGTGGCCTTCCGCCGCCGCCCACATGAGCGCCGTCTGGCCCCGCCTGGATTCTGTGGCATTCACATCAGCGCCGCGTTCGATGAGCAGCCTGACGGCCTCGGCGTTGCCGGAATTCGCGGCGAGCATGAGCGCCGTCGTGCCGTCCCAGCGCGCAGCCTTGACGTCCGCGCCGGCCTCGACGAGTTTCTTTACGAGAGCCCCGTTGCCCGTGCCGCAGGCGAGCGTGAGCGGCGTTTCGCCGTACTCATCCGCCGTGTTGACCTTCGCGCCCGCAGCCAGCAGCATCCCCGCCGCTTCCGCGTCATCAAGGTAGATCGCCCAGGCAAGTGCGGTCGCGCCGTCGGGTTGCGCCACGTTCACGTCAGCCCGCGCCTTGATGAGCGCCTTGAGGGCGTGGTGGTCGCGCCTTTTGACCGCATCCAGCAGATCGGGAGCGTCATTCGCCAGAGACGTGGCGGCAATCACGATGATCGCTACGGCGCATTGCAGCAGGAGTCTCGCTCTCATCGGTCTCCTCTTACACGTTAGCGAGGCAATCCAGCTTACCCGTGCTGTCGCCGAACTTCTCGGCCGGCACGCCCGCCTTGTCGAGCATGCTCAGCAACAGATTGTTGAGCGGCGTGTCTTTCGGGTAGACGAGGTGACGATTGCCTTTGACCTGACCCGCGCCGCCGCCCGCCAGGACAATCGGCAGGTCGTGATGCGTGTGCAGGTTGCCGTCGCTGATGCTGCTGCCGTAAAGAATCATTGAATGATCGAGCAGGTTGCCATCGCCGTCGGGCGTCGCCCAGAGCCGTTCGAGCAGGTAAGCGAACATCCGGGCATGCACCTCGTTGATCTTCGTCACTTTGGCGATCTTCTCCGCATCGTTCTGATGGTGCGTCAGGTTGTGGTGCCCGTCGGCGATGCCGATCGAGCGATAGGGGCGGTTGCTGCCCTCGCGCGCCATCATCAGACTGACGACGCGCGTCAGGTCGGTCTGAAACGCCAGCACCTCCAGATCCACGACCATCCTGACGTGATCTTCAAACTCCTCGGGCACGGCTGTCGGGCGCTCCATCACGGGCAGCTTCACTGAAGCGTTCTGCTGCTCGGCCTTTTGAATGCGCCGCTCGATGTCGCGGATGGCTTCCGTGTATTCGTTGAGCTTGGCCCGGTCGCCGGGGCCGAGCGTGCTGCCCAGCCGGTTGAGGCTGCCGGTGACGTAATCGAGGAGGCTCCGCTGTTTATTCAGCAGCGCGAGGCGCGCCGCGGCGTCGGTACTGTCGCCATCGCCAAAGAGTCGTTCGAAAATGGCGCGCGGGTTGTTTTCCACCGGCATCGGCGTCGTCGCGCCGCGCCACGAAACGGTGTTCGTATAAGCGCAACTGTAGCCACTGTCGCAGCCACCCGCGAGTTGGTTCGACTCGATGCCGAGTTCGAGCGAAGCCAGCTGGGTGTACTTGCCGAGTTCCTTCGCGGCGATCTGGTCGGCGGAGATGCCACACTGAATGCTGACTTCACTCTTCTTCGGGTGGATGCCGGTCAGGAACGTCGCGCCTGCGCGCGCGTGGTCGCCGGCGCCGTCACCGAGCGCGCGCCCCTGGACCTGAGCGAGCCCGCTCAACACGAGCAGCCGCTCGCGGAACGGCTCAAGCGGCTTCATCGTGGGCGCGAACTGGAAGTCTGCGCCTTCGGCCGCCGGCCGCCACTTGTCCATGATGATCCCGTTCGGCACGTAGACGAACCCGAGCCGCACGGCCGGCTTCGCGCCCGCCGTCAAAGCAGGTGTCATCGCATCGAGCAACGGCAAAGCCATCGTCACGCCCATCCCGCGCAAAAAGGCGCGGCGCGGCAGCGATTTCTTCATCACGATCATAACGTCGGAGTCCTCCTCATCTGGAAAGGCGTACTGTTGATCACCGCATTGATCAGCGCGGGCAGGCGGTAATTGTCCCGTGCCGCTTCACGCATGATCGCGCGGACGGCGGGCGCGTCAGACGCCTCCAGCCCGCGCCCCAGGGCGTAGGTGAGCAGCTTTTCCGTCACCGTCGTCAGAAACTCGTCCCGGTGCCCGGTGAGCAAAACCTTCTTCAATTCCGCCGGCCCGTTGAATTTCGTCCCGTCCGGCAGTTTGCCCGAAGCGTCAATAATTGTTCCCGCATCCTTCGTCCGCCACTTGCCGATGCCGTCGTAATTTTCGAGCGCAAACCCGATGGGGTCCATCCGCGCGTGGCACGAAGCGCAAACGGCATTGGCGCGGTGTGTCTCCAGTTGTTCGCGCATGCTCAGCAACCGGCCATCCTTGCCGTGCGGCTTCAGGTCGGGCACGTCCGGCGGCGGCGGCGGCGGCGGCGCGCCCAGCAGGTTTTCAAGAATCCACTTGCCCCTCTGCACCACTGACGTCCGATTGGGGTAGGAAGTCACGGTCAGAATACTTCCCTGCCCCAGCAGGCCGCCCCGGTTCGGGTCGGCGAGTGCGACGCGTCGGAACTGCGAGCCGTAGACGCCCGGGATGCCGTAATGCTCGGCCAGCCGCTGATTGAGGAAAGTGTAGTTCGCGTCGAGCAGCTCCAGCACGCTGCGATTCTCGCGCAGGATGCTGTCAAAGAACAGCTCCGTCTCACGCCGGAACGCCTGCCGCAGGCTCTCGTCAAAATTGGGGAACACATCAGGGTCGGGCCTGGTCGTCTCAAGGTTCCTGAGTTGCAGCCACTGCCCGCCGAAGTTGCTGACAAAAGCCTGCGAGCGCGGATCGCCGAGCATGCGGCGCACCTGCTGTGTGACGACCGCCGGGTCTTTGAGCTTTCCGCGCTCGGCCAGATCGAGCAGCTCGTCGTCCGGGATGCTGCTCCATAAAAAGAAGGAGAGCCGCGAGGCAAGCTCGAAATCATTCAGCCGATAGACTGCGCCTGCCCCGGCAGCGCGCGGGTCACGCTCGACGCGGAAAAGGAAGTCCGGCGAGACGAGCAGCGCCTCAATGGCGTTCTGGATGCCGGAGTCAAAATCACCTTCGCGCCGCGCCCGTTCGTAAAAGGCGAGCAGCGGATTCAGATCGGCATCGGTCACCGGGCGCCGGAAAGCGCGGCGGGCGAGCGTCGCGAGAATCCGTTTTGCACACCCCGCTTCTTCTTTTTCCGAGGCGGGACGGCAAACGAAAATTCTGGCGCGGCTCGCCGTCTCACCATGGCCCGTGGCGTTGAACGGCCCGCTGACGGTGACGACATCAATGTTGGTGGTCTCGGGAACTTCAAAGCGCTTGATCCGCGCGCCGTCGATCCGCAAATCCATCGGCAGAATCTGCGCCGCCGCCATGCCCGGCCCGCGACGGAACGTTCCCGGCGACGCCGGTTCAGGCTTGGCGTCTTCGCGCGGGAAGGTCACGCCGACCGTGTGCAGACCCGCCTTCACAGTGAGGCGCATCTCGTATGCCCGGGACGCCTCTCCGGTGTCCCCGTTCGACGGAGTTTTGACGCGGATCAGGTATTCGCCGTCGAGCGCGAAATAGTGCTGAAATGACAAGCCGCCTCTGGAATAGAAAGGCAGGTCGTCACTGACGCGTTCGTTGCGGCCCCCGCGGCGCGGCTGGAATCTCTCTTCCGTCGGTTTGATGGTGGAATCGCCGACGGCCAGACGGCTGACGCGGCGCGCTGCCGACATGTATTTTTCGAGCAGGGCGGGCGAGAGTGAAAGCACCTCGCCGATGTTGTCGAAGCCGTAACCCGAATCATCCACCGGCAGCGACAGGCCCGGTTTGATGTCCACGGCCAGCAGGTCGCGAATCGCGTTGCTGTACTCGGCCCGGTTGAGCCTGTGGACTGACGGCCTGCCCGGATTGGGGTTGGCCAGCGCGGCCCGATCCAGCGCGCCTTCCAGCCAGGCGACGAACGATGAGACGGCGGGCGCGTCAGGATGGGGAAGCTTCGGCGGTGGCATCTGGCCGGTGCGCACCTTGCGCAACACCTTTTCCCAGACGCCCGCGTTGCCGCCGACGTTATTGAAGTCGAGGCCTTCGAGTGAAATGCCGGCCGTCTTCGCCTTCTGGTTGTGACAGCTGACACAGTACTCTTCAATGAGCGCGCGCTGAGCTGAAGTGTCAGTGGCGCTCGCACGCTGAGCCTGCGACGGCGAACCTGTGTAGTAAGCGGCGATGATGCCGGTGATCAGTATGAAGCTTAATTGCAGACGCCTTTTTTTCATCCTGCCTGTATGAATCAATGCCAATGCCAGCAAACCTTTGGGAGCTTGTAGAGTTTATAGCCTGAGTTCCCTGATCTTCAAGCTGTTAGTGATGAATCAGTGCCGCCGGGCCGGCGCGCCGAGCCGAAGCTCCGATGGTGAGCAAGCCAACGGAGTCACGCTGGGCGCGCCGGCCCGGCGGCACTGATCCGTCCTGTGACTCAGGCCTGCGCGAGAATTTGTCGCGCTTCCCCGTCCGGATCATTCTTCACTTCGCACTTCGTATCGAAGACCATCGTGGGCACCTTATCTGCCGTAAACGCCGGCCATTTCGGCAGCCCGCTGTGGTTCGGGTCGCCTTTGCGTGCGAAGTTGATCCAGGCATCGCTCACTTTCGCCGCCAGCGCCCTCGCTTCCGGGCCGCCGCCGGTCATAGAGGCGCAGCGGTCGGTGTTGTCGAAGACGAAGGCTAGTTCGGCGCAATGGAACGCGCGCGGCCGGCCGTCAAGCACGGGCGTCTGCCAGGCGAACAGGTACAGGTACGCCGGGGCCGCGGATTGCGCCGCTTTGCGTTCCGCCTGAGTGATGGCGTTCTGCCGCACCGCGCCGGTCGTGTTGATGAATGACAACAGGTCAATCGGTTTTGCCCGGGGGTGCAGGCGGCGGAACGTTTCGATGAGGCGCTCACCCTTCGCGCCGTGCGTCGCCGAGACGCGCTTCTTCAACTCCTCTTCGCTCAGGGCTTCCATCGTCGGATTGCCCAGCGCCGTCGTGAATTCGTTGAGCGTCGTGCCGATCAGCATCGGGACGCTGGCCGAGATGGCCGGGGCCGTCGGATCGAACGGGTGGTGGGGCAGAACCTTGCCTTCCACCACCGGCCCCCAGCCGATGCGGTTGCCGCCCGAGCCCGGCGCAGGCGCGGGCGTCGGCGTAAGTTTGCGCCCCGCCGCGAGGCCCGCGTCAACCAGCTGCGCGTGAGTCAGCTTGTGAAGCTGTTCGACCTGCGAGCCGTTCAAGCCGAGTTCTGCAAGCACTGCCGCCGTCAGTTTCGTCGAACTCTCAAGCGAGACCTGCCGCAGGCTGGAGCCGCTCTGCACGATGACTTTGTGAAATAACCCCCTGGCCGAGGGCATCGCCATCAGCGTACTCACCTTCGCGCCGCCGCCCGATTGCCCGAAGATCGTCACGTTGCCCGCGTCGCCGCCAAAATTGCCGATGTTGTCGCGCACCCATTCGAGCGCGGCGACCAGATCGAGCTGGCCGACGTTGGCCGAACTGACGTAACGCTCACCGTACTCAGACAGATTCAAAAAACCGAGAATGCCAAGGCGGTGATTGAGCGAGACGACGACGACATCGCCGCGCCGGCTCAGATTCTCGCCGTCGTAAGATTTCAACTCCTGCCCCGACCCGGCGGTGAATCCGCCGCCGTGAATCCAGACCATCACCGGGCGTTTCCGGTTGTCGTTGATGCCCGGCGTCCAGACGTTCACGAGCAGACAATCTTCGCCGGGCCGGCC
The DNA here is from genome assembly GCA_035652435.1 of Blastocatellia bacterium. Lineage (GTDB taxonomy): Bacteria > Acidobacteriota > Blastocatellia > RBC074 > RBC074 > DASRDU01. The sequence continues at coordinate 67,340 of DASRDU010000071.1, read as the reverse complement.
GTCGTCCCAGTCGAACATCCACGCCACTTCGTCATTCGCCCAGCCGGTGCGCGACTGCTGCGGGCAGACGAAGCCGTACTGCATCGAACTGCGAACGCCCGTCCAGGGTGTCGCTTTAGTCGGCGGCTGAAAACGCGCGCCGCCCGCGGTCGTTCCGGCATACGGCAGGCCCTTGAATGTGAAGATGCCGTTGCGGACGCAGCCGCGCACCTTGCCCGCCGCCGTTTCCACAATCGCCTTTGAGTCTGAGGCGGCGATGATCGTTTCGCATCCGCCTGGCGCTGTCAGGGCCACTCGCGCTGCTCTCTCAGTTTCGGCGGGGACGGCAGGTAACAGGGCAGACGCAGCCGCGCTGCCCGCCAGCGTCGCCGCGCTTTTGATCAGGGTGCGCCGCCCGAAACGCTTCTGACCGGCTCTCTGGTCTGGCATTCGCTCTTTCATTTCAATACTCCGGCTGGTTAAGCGATGGGCCGGATTCACGTATTAAATGAACCCGGCCCATCAACTGATGGCTCGGCGCTTCAGAACTGGAAGCGCCCCGAGAGTTGCAGGTTGCGCGGCGGGCGCACCGCCGTGACCGCGCCGAAGCCGGTCGGGTTCCCCGTCTCCGAAGCGAGGTTGGTCGGCGTCGTCGCACCCAGCGCGCCGTTGAAGGTCGCGTTGACGGTGTCGAACTGCGTGTGGTTGAACGCATTGAAGGCGTCAATGCGGAACTCGAATTCGGCCCTCTCCTTGAAGCGAAAACGCTTCGCGAGCGAGAGGTCCCAGCTGTTGATCGGCGCGCGGTAAAGGAAGTTGCGCCCCGATTCAAACCCCGTACTCCCCGGCCCGGGCAACGCAAATGCCGTCACGTCGAACTGCCGGTACGGGTCGCTGCTGTGACCGCTGCCCGGGTTCTTGAGCAGGACGATGCGCGCGCCCTCGACGTTCTGCGTCCCGGTGAGCGTGTAGGCCGAGATGCCGGAGACGTTGATGCCGAGGTTGTAAGGCTGCCCCGTCCCGTAGCGGTAGATCCCGGAGAGCTGCCAGTCGTTGAGCGCGTAGCCGAGCAGGTGGTGCTGCGTCAGCTTCGGCACCTCATACACCCAGTTGACGTTGAAGTTGTGCGGGCGGTCGAAATCGAGCGGCCCGTAATTGGCCCGGCGGTTGTCGAGTACATGCGGCGCGCCGAAGCCCGTGATGCCCGGCAGGTCGTTGGACTGCGTGCCGAGCGCCTTGCTCCAGGTGTAGTTCACGCCCAGCAGCAGCCCGCGCGTGAAGCGGCGGTTGAGCGAAGTCTGGAGCGAGTGGTAGTTCGAACTGGAGGACGGCTCAATGTATTGAATCTGCCCGAAGCCCTGGTAGGGCCGGAGGAAGTCAACGGGGAGCGCCCGCGCGCCCGGGACGGTCGCGCTGCCGGTCGAGGTCGGGTCCTGATTCTGCGCGAGGTAGGCCGCGCCGTAGGCCGGGGCGTTGATGCTCCGCCGCTGCAGCAGGTGCGAGCCGACCGTCCCGACGTAGGAGACGTCCAGCACCGACTCGAACGGCAGCTTGTACTGCACGCCAAGGTTCCAGGCGTAGGTCGTCGGGATCTTGCCCTCGCGGTCAATCGCCACCAGCGCGGGTGGCGCGAGCAGGACCTGACCGGTGCCGACATCCTGGACGCGCCCGAAGAAGAGCGTCGGCTGGATCGTCGTCGGCGGGTTCTGGACGAGGTCAAAGACCGTGTTGCCCTGCGGGCGGTCGTAGAACATCCCGCCGCCGCCGCGCACGACCAGCGTCTGGTTGCCCCGCAGGTCGTAGGCGAAGCCGAAGCGCGGCGCGAAGTGGACGCCGCGGTTGCGATACAGGCCGCGCTCGATCCCGGCGCCCGCCTGCACCACGCCGTTCGTCAGCTTGCCCGTGTTCGGCACGAGCCGGCCGACGTAGGCGCCGTCAATCGTGTTGGCCGCCGTCGGCACGAAACCCGCCACGAGCAGGCGGGGGTCCACCGCGCGGCGGCTCGTCCCACTGCACGGGTTGGCGTTGTTGATGCAGACCGGGCGGTAAAGGAGCGCCGCGTCCGACGCGTTGAAGCGGTTCGGCAGGAAGTTGGCCGTCTGCAGGTCCTCGTCGTACTGCGGCTGAATCCAGTAGAAGCGCATGCCATAATCGAGCGTCAGCCGGCTCGTCACTTTCCAGTTGTCCTGCGCGTACCACTCGACGTTGTTGTAGCGGTATTTGCCGATGAAGTAACCCGACGCCTGCGAGAACTGGTTGTAAACGCCGATGGCCGCGTTGGCGAACCCGAAGCCGGTGTCGAAGGGGTTATTCGCGTCGTTGACGAAGTTGTACTGGCCGTTGTTGTTGGCAAAGCTGCTCTGCGGCTTGAAGCTGTTCTGCCAGAAGAAGCCGACCTTGACGTTGTGCTGGCCCCAGATCTTCGAGAGGCTCACCGACCAGTCGCGCGTCGTGTTGAAGTTGTAGAACGGCGCGTTGTTCGACCCGATGTTCGGGCCGTTGGCGATGCGCCCGCCGTTGAAGATGAACTGCGGCGGCGAGTCAATCTGGACGGCGCTCGGGAAGAGCAGCGGGATGCCCGTCAGGTTCAGGCCGGCGCGGTTGAATTTGGGGTTGTTCGGCAGGATGTCAATGAAGTTGTGACTCTGCCCGAAGGTCACCTCCAGGATGGTCGTCGGGTTAAGCGACCCGGTCACAGTGCCGGTCACGCTGTAGCGGTTGTTCGGGAACTTCGTCGCGTAATCCGGCAGGTTCGTCCCGAGTACGAACGATCCGTAGGGCTGGATCGGGCCGTTCTTGTAATAAAGATATTTCCCGTTCGCGCGCCACGAGTTGCTGATGTTCCAGTCGCCACGATAGAGATCCTGCCGCTGCGGCGCGCTCGTCGGCTCCTCGGTGACGTAGTTGAAGCCCGTACCGGTGGTGTTCGGCAGCGGGTAAATCTTCAGGATGTTGAGGCCGAGCGCGTAGAGGCGGTTGGCCGGAATTTTGCCCAGCACGCCACCATCCTTGAAACAGCCGCTCGTATCGGAAGCGCTGCAGGGCAGCCCCGTAGTGTAGTCGCGGATGTAGGGGAAAAGATTGCCTGAGCTGTCCCGGCTCTGGGAGAAGTCGCCGGCGCGCTCAAGGGCCGTCGGCACCGTGACGCGCTGAGGGCCGTTGGGCGGAGTCAGGCGCTTCTGGTGTTCCTGGCTGAAGAAGAAGAAGACCTTGTCCTTGTTCTCATTGAAGAGTTTCGGAATCCAGACCGGCCCGCCGATGGTGTAGCCGATGTCGCGCTGGTCGAGCTTCGGCTTCGGCGTGAAGTTGCGCAGGTTGCCCGCCGCGTCGCGGCTCGAGGTGTGGTTGTTGATCCAGGTGTTGGCGTTCATCCCGTCGTGGCGGCGGAAGGTGTAAAACGAGCCGTGAAAATCCTTCGACCCGCTCCGCGTCACGGCGCTGATCTGCGCGCCCGCCGAGCGCCCGTATTCGGCCTGGTAATTCGAGGTCAGCACCTTGAACTCGGCGATGGCGTCGAGCGTGACCTGAACCATCTGGCCGTTATTGCCGGTATCTACCGTCGCCACGCCGTCGAGTTGAAGGTTGTTGGCGCTCGTGCGCAGGCCATTGGCGCTGATGTTGGTAATATCACCCGCGGTTCCTGAGTTGGTGGTGGTGACAATGCCGGCGGCGATGGAAGCCAGTGCCACGAACTGGCGCCCGTTGACCGCGAGGTTGCGCACGGCCTCGCCCTGGATGGCGTAGGAGCGCTCGGCGCTCTCGGCCTGGACCTGCGTCGCCTCGGCCGTGATCGTGACCATCTCGCTGGCCGCGCCCAGTTCCACGGTCAGGTCGCCCAGGGCAAGCTTGTCGTTCGCCACCAGCACGATGCCGGGGCGTTGCAGTTTCTTGAAGCCGGTGGCTTCGATGGTCAGCGTGTATGTGCCCGGGGGCAGTTGCGGGAAGACGAAGCGCCCTTCCTTGTCGGTCGTGGCGGTCAGTGAAAAGCTCTTGGACGCATCGGCCACGGTCACCGTGGCGTTGGCGATGGCGGCCTGCTGCGGGTCATTAACACTGCCGGCAATCGAGCCGCTCGTGGTCTGCGCGTAGCCCGATGCAGCCAGCGACAGGGCGAAGATGAAAAGACACATCAATCTGATGACGGGAGTCATGCCTTATCCTCCTTAAGTAGTCAGGGACGCACGTTAAGAAGGACGCACGTCGGGTTGATGAGCTTCGGCAGCCTTCCGGCAGGCCGCCTGAAAAGTCGGATCAAATCACCTGGCAATCCCAGGTCGGTCTTTCATCTCAGCAATGCCGGCTGAAGAGGCTGTCAGGTCAGTGGCAGGGAACGCACAGGGAGCGCACGCTCGCAGGCGTGCCCACTTCCAGTCAGTTTCCGTTGATCGAAGCCCGGCACGCTCACCAGCGTGCGCTCCCTGTGCGTTCCCGCAGGAATGAAGTGACCCTGCTGTCGAGTGGTGTTTACATCACCCGTACTTCATGATTGCATGCACGCATATACTGGCTCTCCACAAATACCCGAGGGAGCATAAAAAGTCTTTGCTGGCGCCTGAAAACTTCTGAATCGTTTTACGGGAATCTGAAAACTCCTGAAAAGTTATGAGTGCGCTGAGTCAGGAAACAATCGCGCCTTTCTACGAGTTCGGCCCCTTCCTGGTGGACACGGTGAAGTGTGTCCTGACGCGGGACGGTGAGGTCGTCCCGCTCAGCCTGAAGGCTTTCGAGATTCTGCTGGTGCTGATCCAGCACCAGGGGCAGGTGCTGGAGAAGAGTGAACTCCTGAAGCGCGTGTGGCCCGACACCGTGGTCGAAGAGAACAACCTCGCCCGCCACATCTCCGCCCTGCGCAAAGCCCTGGAGGAGCAGCCCAACGAGCGCCGTTACATCCTGACGATTCCGGGGCAGGGCTACCGCTTCGTGGCCGATGTGAAAGAGGTGGTGGAGAAGAGCGAGACGCTCAACGCGCCGGCGCCCGCCGGGTTGAATGGCACTGCCGCCGAAGCGGGACAGGTGAGTAACCACCATCCGCCCGCGACTTTCGGCGCAATCGCGCATCACGAAGTCGTGAGCGGCGCCATCCGCCGCCCGGCGCGCGGTCTGCTGGCGGCTTTGGCCGGCCTGGCCGTTGGCATTGCGGCCGCCGGCCTGGCGTTTTTTTTCCTTCGCCCGAGCCCGCCGGCGAGTCAGCCGCCGCCGCGCAAGCTCTGGCAATTGACCTTCGACGCCGGGCTCGAAAGCGAGCCGACCTGGTCGCCCGACGGCCGGCAGATCGCCTACAGCTCGGAGCGGGGCGGCAATTTCGACATCTGGGTGCAGCCGGTCGGCGAGGGCAACCCGGTGCGCGTGACCACGTCACCCGCCCACGACTGGCAGCCCGACTGGGCGCCGGAGGGGAACCGCCTTGTCTTCCGCTCCGAGCGTGACGGCGGCGGGCTGTACCTGGTGCCGGTCTTCGGCGGGGTCGAACGCAGGATCGCCGATTTCGGCTACCGCCCGCGCTGGTCGCCCGACGGCAGCCGGATTCTCTTCTACAGCTCAATGCTGCGGACCAACACGCCGGAGATTCCGAAAGTGTATCTGGTCGGACTCAACGCCGAGCCGCCGCGCGAAGTGTTGAGCGAATTCCTGAGCCAGTTCAGTTCGCTGCGTGTGGCCTGGCACCCCGACGGCCAGAGGCTCTCGGTGTGGGGAAATCATCGGCAGCAGGGCTGGGGGTTCTGGACCGCGCCAATCGCGGGCGGCGCGCCCGTCAAATCGGAATTCGCCGGCGGAGTCAGGGAGCAGCTCAGGGAAGCGGAAGTCAGCTTCACCGATTTTCAGTGGGCACCGACGGGACGGGCGCTCTACTTTGAAGGCGTCTCCCTGAACGTGAGAAATCTCTGGAAGGTCGCGGTCGAGCCGCGCAGCCTGCGCTGGACCGCCGGCCCGGAACGCCTGACCACGGGCACGGGTCTCGACACCGATCTGATGCTTTCGCCGGACGGCAGCAAGCTGGCATTTACCGCGCGGACCGAGCGGACGCGGATCTGGTCGCTGCCCCTTGACGCAGCCGCCGGCCACCTCAAGGGGGCGGGCGAGCCGGTCACCGCTGCCGGCATTGAGCCGCGCTTCCCCGACCTCACGCCCGACGGCCAGAAGCTGGTGTATTGCGCGCCGCGCGCCGGCCGCTGGGAACTCTGGGGCGAGGCGCTCAGGGAGAAGCGCGAGCAGGTACTGATCGCCGACGACCTGACCCGTTTCGCCCCGCGCTGGTCGCGCGACGGATTGCGTCTGGCCTACCGGCGCCTGCGCCCGCACAAAGCGGCCCCCCCTGAGCGCGCCATCGCCACACTGGCCTACGGCGAGGGTGAGGAGCGGCTGCTCACCACTCCGGGCGCGCTCACCGATCTCGCCTGGGACTGGTCGGCCGACGGCCAGTGGCTGCTCGGCGGCTCCGACCGCCAGAGCCCCGGACGGATAATGATCGTACTCTTTCCGCTTGCGGCGGCCCCGCACGCGGAGACGGGGATGCGCGTCATCGCCTCGCACCCGGAAGAAAATCTCTATCAGGCGCGCTTCTCTCCGGGTGACCGCTGGATCAGCTTCTGCTCGGCCAGAGCGACCGGGGCCGGGGTCTCGTCCATCTACGTCGTGCCCGCGTCGGGCGGCGACCGGACGCGCATCACGGAGGGCAAATATTTTGACGACAAGCCCCGCTGGTCGCCTGACGGCCGGACGCTCTATTTCCTCTCCAACCGGGCGGGCTTCTTCAACCTCTGGGGCGTCCACTTCGACCTTGAGAGCGGCAAGGCGCAGGGCGAGCCATTCCGCGTCACGAGCTTTGACAGCCCGAGTCAGATGATTCTCGATGACGTTAGATTGATGGAGATGGCCCTGAGCGCCGAGCGCCTCATCCTGCCGATTATGGAAGTCTCCGGCGGGATCTGGATCCTTGAAAACGTCGGGCGGTAGCCAGACACGCGACAAGCAGCAACGATGATCGTCAGGTTTTCGTGGTGTGACTCTGTCACTGCCTGACCAGCCGGTAACTCACGAAGGCCAGATGTCGGCTGTCGGGTGACCATGACGGCACGTTGATCGTACCCTGTCCCCCGAAGAGTCTGGCGAGTACCTGAATCTCACCGCCGCCCGCAGGCATCAGCCTGAGCATCACGTCCTTATTCTCCGGATGCCCCTTCACGTCCTTTTCATAAGAAAGAAAAGCGATCCATTTTCCGTCGGGCGAGGGGTGCGCGAACCAGTTGTTGTAATCGTCGGAGGTGACCTGCTGCTCGTCGCTGCCGTCAGGTTTCATCCGCCAGATTTGCATCCGCCCGGTGCGCTCAGAGTTGAAATAGACGTACCGCCCGTCGGGCGAGTAGTCGGGGCCGTCATCGAGCCCGGCGGCCGTCGTCAGCCGCTTCTCTTCCCCGCCCTCCGCCGGGATGGTGTAGATGTCATAGTTGCCGTTCCGCTCGGCGCAGTAAGCCAGAGTCTTACCGTCGGGCGACCAGCCGTGCCAGTACGAAGGCGCAAGCTGCGTGATGCGGCGCGGCATTCCGCCGGCGATTGGGAGCGTGTAGATCAGTGACCTCTTCTGCTCCTGCGACTGGTCGCTGATGACGAGTTGCGTGCCGTCGGGCGAGATGCCGTGGTCGTTGTTGCAGCGCGTGGCGAAGCCGGTGTCGAGCAGCTGCGGCTCGCCGCCCGTGACGGGCAGCCTGTAGATGCGACCGCCCTGGTTGAAGAGAAAATATTTCCCGTCGCGCGACCAGTTGGGCGCCTCGAAGTGGGCCCGCTGGTGATAGACGACGCGCCGGTCTTTGGAAGCGACGGCGATTGTTTCGAGCGTGCTTTCCAGCACCGGGGGCGCAGCCTGACGCGTGCTGCCCGGGCCGAATGGCATAGTCGTGATTTCGACGCTGGAAAAAACGGCCTTCTCCAGCACGTTGCTGTCGTGGGCGCAGACGACCAGGCCCACATAAAAGGGCTCGCTCAGCCTGAGCTTGAAAGAACCGCCGGCGGACTGCAACGCCTCGTCGCCGCGGGCAACGGACATAAAGAAGTAGTCACCCTCTTTCTCAATGCGAACCCTTCGCGGCGCCGTCACATTCGACTGAATCTCGCGCGTCGGGCCGCCCTTCACTTCGCGGTATTGCAGCGACGTCAGGCCGTCGCCGTGGATGACGACATCGGCGTAAGGCGAATCGGGTTCGAGGCTCTGGCGAATCATCACCCCCGCCTTGCGATGCGCGTTGCCGCCCGTGCCGACCAGCCGGACATCAGCCGCGAGCGAGACGTCGCCTGATATCCGCTTCGAGGTCCAGACGAAGTGAAAAGCGTCGGTGGCGGCCCACATGTTCTCGCCGCCGCCCGCCACGAGGTAACTCTTCTGCGTGGCATCGTATGCTCCCGAGCCGGGCTTGCCGACGGCGCCAACGTCGCCGTGCCCCTCGAACATTCCAACCGCCGCCTGCCGGGAAGAGACAGTGACGGGTCGCAGGAAAACGCCAAAGCCCAGAATCAGGAATGCAGGAATGAGCAGCTTCATGCTTTACTCCTTCAGATGCGTCTGACCTCAATGTCCCGCCGCAGGGTCGCCGCGGCCTAAAAATTCACCCGCTCCAGAAAACGCATGCTCTGCGGGATCTGCTCGACTGAAGTCGGCGATTCGTCTTCGATGAAATACCACTTCACGCCCGCCTTCCGGGCCGCCTTCAAAATAGCGGGCCAGTTCATGGTCCCTCTGCCGAGCGCCACGTCGTTGCTCACGTCGGAACTCCCGGTGAGCAGTCCGGTCGGCGTGCCTTTCTTCATATCCTTGACATGCATCAGCTCGAAGCGGCTCCCGTATTTTTCGAGCAGCTTCACCGGGTCCTGCCCCGGATGGACGATCCAGAAAACGTCCATCTCGTAGCGGACGAATTCCGGTTTCGTCGCGCCCATCATCAGGTCGAACAGAGTGCCGTCGCCGTGCGGCTGAAATTCGTAGCCGTGCGGGTGGTAGAAGAATTTCAATCCGTGTCCGGCGAGCGCTTCACCGGCGCGGTTGAAGACTGTCGCCGCCCCGCGGGCGGTCTTTTCATCAAGCGGGCCTTCGTGCGGAATCCACGCGCAGCCGACGTACTCGAGGCCGAGCGCCTTCGCCTCGCGCGCCACCTCTTCGACCTGATCCCGCAATCGCTCGAACGGAAAGTGTCCGCTGATCGGCTTCAACCCTCTGGCATCAAGCTGTTCTCTGAATTTCCCGGGCGCGAGTTTGTAAGTGCCCGCCAGTTCGACATACTCAATCCCGAAGTCGCGCACCCGGTCGAGCGTGGCCGGGACGTCTCTCGCAAATTGCTCGCGGAGGCTGTAAAGCTGCAGGCCAATCGGCCCTTTGAAGCTCGCGCCGACGCCGGTCGCGGCCTTGAGCATGCCAAGGTCTGCCAGCCACTCCTGAAACCTGTGATGCCACGTGCCGAACGGGATTCCGTTGCGCGGCCTGGTGCCGCCGCCGTGCCCGCCGTGCGCGTAGATGTGCAGGTCGGCGGGCACCCCGACTTTGAAGAGCGAGGTGAAGAACTCCACCGTCTGGCGCGCGTGGAACTGATCGTCGCTGCCCGCGCTGGTGAGGAACGCAGGCGCCGCGTCCGGCGGTGCGGTGATGTCCATCGGCGCCCAGCCCGGGTAGACGAGGCCGACAAAGTCAGGGCGGCAACTCTGCCGCTCAATCGGATCGGCCGCGTTCGGGTTGCCGCGATCAAACCGGATGTCCGCGAGCGCGGCCAGCGCGCCTCCCGCCGAGAATCCGAGTATGCCGATGCGGCCCGGATTGACGCCCCATTCCCTGGCGCGCCCGCGAACGATCCTGATCGCCCGCTGCGTGTCCTGGAGCGCCTCCCCTTCCACGGTGTATTTGTACCCCGGCGTCCGCGCCAGCCGATATTTCAGGATGAAAGTGGCCACGCCCATGCCGCTCAGCCATTCGAGCAGGTCTGTGCCTTCCGTGCCCCACACCAGTTGCTCGTGCCCGCCGCCCGGGGCAACGATGAGCGCCGCGCCGGTGGCTTTGCCGGGCGGCGGCAGGTGTACTTCGATGGACGGGTTGTGGACGTTCCTGATTGAAGCGATCCGCTCACCCGGCCGCGGGTTCGGCGGAGTGGTGATCTCCTTTTCACCGGCCCCCTGCAATGTGGGAGAGCCGCTCGGCCAGAGGTAGACCACCTGCGGAGCGGGTTCCGCCGCAAGAGCGATGGTTGCGGCCAGCGACGGCAGGAGGAGCAGCAGAAGGATTCTCTTGCAGAGCATCGGCAATGGTTCCTTTCCAGACGACCGTGGTCAGACTCTTCTCGGCCAGTCAGGCCCGGTTATCCCGGGCCGGCAACAGGCACCTCAGGTTGTACTTCATGCAGAATGGATCGGACGATCCGACGAAAGTATGACATGGATGGACTGCTGAGCGATATTGCGCCAGGGGATGACAGGAATTCCAGGTCAGCCGCCACGCAGGTCCTGCTGGAACAGGGCCGGCGCTGGAAGCGCCGCCTGGAAGGCCGAAGTGCAGGACTCTCACCAGAGCCTGATGCGTCGCAGCAACTCTGTGTAACGAGGGTCTGAGCGCAGGCCATCGAGCCGCGGATCAACGTCGAGGAAGAGCGCGGAGAAGACCCTCTCGCGCCGGGCCTTTTCAAGCAGGACGAAGGCCCGGTCGCGCTCGCCCAGCTGGGCATGGATCAGGGCCTCGTAGTAGGGCGAAAGGTATTTTCGCGGCGCTCGTTTCTCCAGATCGGCGAGGATCGCCCGGGCTTCCTTCAGCCGGCCCGCGGCGGCATAAGTGTTCCCGAGCTGCGCGACCAGATAGGCGTTGCCTTTCGACAGCGTGACGGTCTGCTTTAGTTCGCTGACGGCTTCTTCAAACATCCCCTTCTGCTGGCAGGCCAGCCCAGGGTTCAGGTGCGCCGGGATGAAATTCGGGTCCAGCTCGAGCGTCTTACGGCACTGTTCGATTGCCCGGTCGTATTGGCGCGCATAGAGGAGGAACTCTGCCAGATCAGCGTTGATGGGGAGTGAGACCGGGTCCAGTTCCAGCGCGCGTTTGATCTCACTGATCGCCCCACCTGGCTGCTCCAGCGCGGCCAGATCGTAAGCGTACCAGTGGTGTGCCGTGGCGTAGCTGGGGTTGAGCGCGATGGCCCGCTCAAATCCGACCCTCGCGCCCGGCAGATCCCAGTCCTGAATCATCCTGACAAAAGCCAGCGAGGTGTGCGCCTCGGCGAGCGCCCCGTCTGTCTCCACCGCCCTGGCCGCAGCCGCCTTCGCCTTCGCCCATTTCTCCTGCGGGAGCATCCCCTCGTCGTCGGGGCAGACGGCGTAACAATCGGCCAGACCGGCCCAGGCCAGTGCGAAGTTTGGATCCTGTCTGACCGCCTGCTCGAAATGTTCGATGGCTTTATAGACGCCTTCGGTGTTCCGTTTATTCCAGTAATAGCGCCCCCTGAGGTAAAGCTGATAAGCCTCGGTGTTCTGTGTGTGCCTTTTGGTCAGTCGCCGCTGCTCTTCCCGGCTCAGGCTGAGCCTCAGCATCTGCGAGATTTCCCAGGAGATTTCGGTTTGCAGGGCAATAATGTCCGAGAGTTTTCGGTTATACCGCTCGCCCCAGATTTGCGACCCGTCCGCGACGTCAACCAGTTCCGCGGCGATGACAAGGCCATCCCCCTGCTGAAGCATGCGGCCCGTCAGCACGGCTTTGACACCCAGCTCGCGCCCGATGGCCCGGGCGTCCATTTTTTTCCCTTTGTAACTGAGGACCGTACTCCACGCCGTCACCCGCAGCCGGGTCAGGGAGGAGAGACTGTTGATGATGCTTTCCGCGATCCCGTCGCCGAGATAGTCTGTATTCCGGTCGGCGCCTTCATTGGTGAAGGGCAGGACGGCGATTGAATCTATGGCCTTGTCCTGCAAGGTGAGACTCAGGACCTTGCCCCGCAGCTTGAGATTGTAGAGTGCGACGCCAGCCACTGCTAACAGCACGGCGATCACGCTCGTTAATGCGAAGCGCAGGATGACGCGGCGGGAACGGGGAATAATCCTGCCCGACCCGACTCTCGCAGCCGCCCGAACCGGGTCGCCTTCCTGCTGCGCACCCGTGTGTTCTCCGGCCATCGCCTCGATCACCTCAGGAGTCTGACTGAAGTCGTTGCCCGGCCCTTCAGATTGACCTGCCCCCTGAACCGGGTCTTCAATCGGCAGCGCCGGGGAAAGGTCAGGCAAACCAGATGACAAGCTCTGCGCGGCGTCGGCCACAGCGCCTGAGGGGATGAGAACGATCAACTCGGCTGAAGCGACAGGCGTGTCAATGTCGGGTTCCGATGCCTGATTCGGATCAGTGAGGGGCGCCGCGACTTCGGATTCCCTGGTTCGATGCAGAGGCTGGATTTCACCCGAGACGATCCGTTCGTACAGCTCGGTCGTCGCGGGCTCAGGCACAACACTTATCTCTCTGCGGATCGTCTCGGCGCAGAGCCGGTATTGCTGCAACGCCTGATGACGTTCCCCCGTGAGGGCGTAAAGCCTCATCAACTGGCGGTGGGCCTCTTCGTTCACGGGATCGCAGGCGACCAGTTCCTTCAGCCGCTCGATGCTCCGCTGATACTGCCCGCCCTTTTCGTAAATCCCGGCGAGACGCGCCGGCAGGCTGCGGCGCAGCGCGCTCAGTTGCTCGCGGCGCAGCGTCGCCCAGTCCTCATAAGGGTCTTCGGGCAGCAGGTCGCCCGCGTACACTTCGAGCGCCGCTTCGTAGCGCGACGGGTCCGCGCCCTCGAGCGCCTCGCCCGCCCGCTGCTCGAAGACGGCGACATCAACCCGGAGTTCACGCGGGGCCTGCAAAATAACGTGCCGTTCCCGATTAAGAATAAAGTGCGACCTCACGCCCGGCTCCGGCTCGAGCGCGCGCCGCGCGCTGTGGATCGCGCGATATAAATTCCGGGCCGCCTGCGCGGGGTCATGATCGGACCAGAGGGCCTCCAGGATTTGCTCATGGTGCATCCGGTAATGAGGCTGGAGGGCGAGGAGTTTGACAAGGAGTCTGGGATTCCGGCGGGACCATTGATCTTCTTCAACCGGCACTCCGTCTACGGCCACTCTGAATGGCCCGAGCAGGCAGATTGTCAGAGTGGAGGGCGAGGAGTCGTGCGGGGGCTCACTGACATCGGTCGCGCCTGGTGAATTAATGTCTGGCATGCGGCGGTCATTCTCCAACGTCAGCCAATCGGCCCGAGCGCGGCTCGATCCTGTTACCCCGGATAAATGTTACGCGGGAAATACCTGATCGGATTTGACAGCAACACGACATCAGGGGATGTCACCACGTAAGTGGTTCCCTGACTGGATCAGAAGTTTTTGTGGAGATTTATCACCTGTCTTCTTCGGCGTGGAGGGTGAAGTGGGAGTTTTTGTGGAGCCGCGCCAGATATGCTGATCAGGCCGGTCAGGGGCAGAAGCCCGGACCCGTGTGTCAATTCAACAACCGAGAAGGGATTTTATGCCAGACCCGAAAGAACCCCTCATAGAACAGATCGAATTGAGCGTTGAGGAAATGGAAGAAATGCTCGCCACCGGTTATGCGCTGGGAGGGTGACCTCTCCGGCAACCCCTGGCGAGACCAGCTCTTCGCTTCACGCTCAAACTACTACGCGGGCTCGACGGCCTGGTCGTTCACGACCACAGCCGTCATCACCCCGGTTGAGAACAATGAGGTCAGCCCGGCTGCCCGGTTCAGCGGCAGGAAAATATTCGTGTGCAGAATGGCCGGAACCGGGGTCAGCCATCGCCTTCATCTCCGGGGTGAGGGCTTTGAGAAATCCTCAGGCGACCGGGTGAATCCACCTCAGCATGTCCCGGCGTATTGCGCGGTGAGGTATGGATCAGGAAGGCGATTTTTCAGGCTGGGCCTTAACGGCTGTATTCATCAGTCCCGCAGATGACGAACTTTGCGGATCATCTGAACGCTGACGGACTGACGGAAAGCAGTCGTGGATTGTTTTCGATATGAATTACCCGAACACGGATGAAATCGTCGCTGCGCTTCAGACCATGCTCCTGATCCTGCGGATTCTGGCGGGCTTTACCTTCATCCTGCTGTTCGTCGCCATCGGCCTCTTTGTCCAGTCGTGCCGCAGCGAGATGAAACTGTTTCGGCGCGCCAGAGCTGCCGGCAATAAATCGTCGCTGAATGAGAGCCGGCCAGAGAAACCGGCCTCATCTTCGTCAACGGGTCTGCCCCATTCGGGGGAAAAACCAGTAATGCCTGCATGTGCCGTCCGCGGAATCAAATGATCGGGGAGCGATACCGACACATCTCCGTCACTGCGAAAGAACTACGGCACGTGGCCGGCGTGCCGTCGGGAGTCAGGATCGAAAGGATTCAATCATGTCACCAGAAGCGGTACTCGCCACCTCACCAGATCACATCCTCACGCGCGAGACAGGTGCCGCGCCACTGATCGCGCCAGTTGAGAGCGGCGAACGGATCTCCTCGGTGGATGTCCTGCGCGGCGTGGCGCTGCTCGGCATCCTGCTGATGAACATCGTGGATTTCGGGCTGCCCGGCGTCGCCTATTCCGATCCGACGGTCGCCGGCGGGGACAAGGGGCCGAACCTGGCGGCGTGGTTCGTCAATCAGGTGCTGTTCGAAGGCAAGATGCGGGCGCTCTTTTCGATGCTCTTCGGCGCCGGAGTGATCATCCTCACCTCGCGCGCCGAGGAGCGCGGCGCGGGCGCGAGCGTCGCCGACATCTACTACCGGCGCACGCTCTGGCTCGTCGTCTTCGGCCTGCTGCACGCTTATTTTATCTGGGGCGGCGACATTCTTTACTTTTACGGCGTGGTCGGCCTGATGCTTTACCCGCTGCGCAAGGCCACGCCCAAAGCCCTGCTGATCGCCGGCCTGCTGCTGCTCGCCGTGATCCCGCTCAAGTCGGTCCGCGAAACCAGGCGGCTTCAGGCCATGCGCGACAAGGCCGTCGCCGCCGACCGCGTGGCCGCCGCGGGCCGGCCCCTGACCGACGAGCAGCGCGACGCCCAGCGCGCCTGGACCGAGGAACTGAAAAAAGCGAAGCCCGACCCTGAGGAAATCAAAAAGGAGATCGCGGATCACCAGAGCTACTGGAAGCTGTTTATGCGGCGCCAGTACGAAGTCGTGCGATCCGAGTCAATTTTCTTCTACCGGTTCGGCGTCTATGACATCGCCGGCATGATGCTGATCGGCATGGCGCTGATGAAGCTGGGCGTCTTTGCCGCGCTGCGCAGTCCGCGCTGGTACGCGGCTCTGGCGCTGTGCGGTTACGGCCTCGGCGCGCCGCTCAACGCCTGGGTGGGCGGGCGCCTGATCGCGAGCCACTTCGAGCCGGTCACCTCCACGCTCAGCTACACCGCCTACGACCTGGGGCGGCTGCTCGTTGCGCTCGGCCACGTCGGACTGCTCATGCTGATTGTGAAGGCCGGGGTTTTGCGCTGGCTGACCGCGCGGCTGGCGGCGGTCGGCCAGATGGCGCTCACCAACTACCTCACTCACGGCATCGTCTGTACGCTCGTCTTCAACGGCTACGGCTTCGGCCTGTTCGGGAAGCTCGAACGTTATCAACTGCTTTACGTGGTTCTGGCGATCTGGATCTTCCAGCTCATTATCAGTCCCGTCTGGTTGCGCCATTTCAGATTCGGCCCGGCCGAATGGGTCTGGCGCTCGCTCACTTACTGGCAGCGGCAACCGATGCGGCTCGACGCATCATCACCGGCGGCGGAAACGCTGGCAGTCAGCCCCCAGGAGACCGGCTGAGGCATGGAACTGAGTACAGGGTGGCTCGGGCATTTTCAGTACGGGCTGGTGGAGTGGGTGTGGCACCAGCTGACATATCGCCAGAGACTGCCATTGCGCATTCGCCGCTGGCAGGTCAGTGACCGCGGGAAGGATTTTCTATGCATCACAACTTCGGATTGAAATTCGGCCTTTTCCTCTTGTTCTGCTTACTCATCTCATCGGTGCCGGTTCGGGCAGACGCGGTTGACGATTACATCAGGGCTGAAATGCAGAAACGGCGAATTCCCGGACTGGCTCTGGCCGTGGTGCGGAATGGCGAGGTCATCAGGCTGCAAGGTTACGGCCTAGCCAGCCTTGAGCTTGATGTGCCGGTCACTCCGGATACGGTTTTCGAGCTGGCTTCCGTGACCAAACAGTTTACCGCGACCGCCATCATGCTCCTGGTTGAGGAGGGCAGGCTCAAACTGGACGATCCCATCAGTCAGCACCTCTCAGGGACACCGGACGGCTGGAAAGGGATCACCATCAGGCACCTGCTGACTCATACGGCGGGTCTCGCGAGTCTTGAAACGGGCTTTCGCGCGCTGTGGGAAGGCGGCGTGCGGCTGAATTACTCGACGGCGCAGGCCTTCGATGCCGCCGCCAGAGACCCGATCAGTTTCGCGCCCGGCGAGAAGTGGCAGTACAGCGACGTCGGCTATTTCCTGCTCGGCATGATTATCGAAAAGGCGAGCGGACAAAGGTACCGCGAATTCCTGACGGAAAGATTTTTCAGGCCGCTCGGCATGACGGCCACTTCAGTCCCGAATAAATGGGAACTCGTCCGGAACCGGGCCGCCGGCTACACCTTCCTGATCAGCGGCGGCCCGCTCGTTCACATCAGGCGTGACACGCAGTTCGAACTGCCTTCGCACTACGGCGTCTTTTCGACTGTTAAGGATCTGGTGAAGTGGGAGGCCGCGCTCGTCTCAGGCAAGGTCGTGAAGCAATCCAGCCTGGACGTGATGTGGACGCCCGTCAGGCTCAACGACGACAGCACATTCCCTTACGGGTTCGCCTGGGAAGTGAAGGAGGTTCGCGGCCATCGGATGATCTCGCACACCGGAATCACCGGCACTGAATACGCGCGTTTCCCCGACGATAAAATAACGGTCATCGTGCTGACCAACCTTGGCTCGCTCGGCGGCTCTGGCGCGGTGAACTCCTGGGGGCTGGCGCGTGGCGTGGCCGGTCGTTATCAGCCTGAACTTCTGCTCAGTTCACTGAAGGAGCAGCCTGACCCCGACCCGCAGTTGACGCTGAAAATCAGAGGCTCTCTGTCGAGCATCGCCAGGGGGGAAGAGTCGTCCCTGATGACGCCGGGCCTGCGCGCGGCGCCCACGCCGAACGCGAAAAACCTGCTGGGCGTCCGGCTCAGGGAACCCGGTTCCTTCAGTTACCTGACCTGTGAAGAGCCGCGCGGAGAAACCAGACGCTACGGCGCGCCGGTCAGCCGCGTCTGCCACTTCAAAATGATCTCCGGTTCGGAGACGCGCTACTACACGTTTTTTCTGACGCCGGACAACCACATTGCCGATTTCAGCTCTTCGCTCGAATGAACGGCCAGGATGCGTCTGGCAAACCCCTGGTAATTTTCACCCGCCCGTTCAGGCGATCCATCTTTGGTGTCAGCTTCTGCATTTTATTTCCTGACGTATTTCCTGAGCGCCCGCGGGCCGACCTCCGCCCCGTAGACGTTCCCTTGGGCGTCCACCGCCACGCCTTCCGCCCCGCTCGTCCCGGCGCCCGGCCCCGAGTCAGGGTTCGGCTCCGGGTCCGGAATAAAGGATGTGACCTTGCCATCTCTCGCGCTCCCGATCCGGATGCCGCGCTTCCAGCCCGGATTCCGCCGCGCGTTCGACTCCGAGTCGGTCACATAAATGACGTCGTCCCTGGTGATGAAAATCCCGCTCGGCCGGCTGAACTGCTTCCACTCCGCGAGGAACCCGCCGTCCTGATCGAAGATCTGGATGCGGTTGTTATTCCGGTCGCCGACGAAGAGCCGGCCCTTTGAATCCAGGGCAAGCGTGTGGGGCGTGTCGAATTCGCCGGGGGCTGTCCCTTTCTTCCCCCACGCCTTGACGAATTTCCCGTCGCCCGAGAACTTCACGATCCGCGCATTCGAATTCCCGCCGTGCCCGTCGGCGACGAAGATGTCGCCATTCGGAGCGACCACGACATCAGAAGGCTGATTGAAGGTGTCCGGCCCATCGCCGTTGACTCCCGCCCTGCCGAGCGTCAGCAGGACCTTTCCGTCATGGCTGAACTTGACGACGATGTGGCCCTTCCCGGCCGGCACCTGCGCAGCAGCGCCGGGCGGGATTCCGTCGGTCACCCAGACGTTTCCCTGCCTGTCCACATAGAACCCATGCGGGAAGATGAACATCCCCTCGCCAAAGCTCCTGACGAGTTTGCCCGACGCATCGAATTTCAGAATGCTCGGGAGGTTTGAACCGACGCACGTGTTGGCGCCGCATCTCTCGGCGACCCAGATGGACCTGCCGTCCGGGGCAATCTCGACCGCGCTCGTCGCACCCCACTTCCTCCCCTCAGGCATCTTCGCCCAGTTCTCGACCGTCGTATATGGGTTGGGCAGGTCATTGACGGGTTGAATGCTGCTCTGGGTGAATGCCTGCCACCCGGACAGTGCAATCACCGCGATGATGGCTGTCACAAGCGTGAAACTCACTCGATCTGAATGCGACATCGGGGCACCTCTATTGAAAGAACAATTTCAGGTTATTGCCCGGCGCGCTCATTCGCCGGGTGCAGAATCAGCTTCTGCAGGCGCCAGTTCAAAATCTCGGCGACGTAGAGTTCGTTTTCCGACGGGCATGCGATCTCGTGAATCCAGCCGAACTGCTTCGGCTGCCGGCCTGACCGGCCAAGCACTCCCACCACCCTGCCCTCAAGCGTCAGCTTGTAGACGCGACCCGGATACGCATCGGCGCTGTAGAGATACTGAGTCGGCCCGGGCGTGATGCAGATCGCCCACGGCGCGCCGTTCTGCGACGCCGCCGTCTCAGCGCTCGGCTGGTTGCCCATCCACGGGTGCGCGTCCGGCGGGACGGGAACGTTGATCCTGATCTCGCGCAGGAAAGTGCCGTCGGGATCGAAGACCTGAATGCGGCGATTGCCGCGATCCGCCACGTAGATGTTCCCTTTGGCATCAGCGGCAATGCTGTGCGGCGTGCTGAACTCGCCGGGTCTGGTGCGGCCGGGCTCGCCCCACGACTTCACCCAGTCGCCATTCTTATCGTATTTGGCCACGCGCGAATTGATGTACCCGTCGCTGATGAAGATGTTGCCCTGCGTGTCCCAGGTGACGTCGGTCGGCTGCCGGAACTGCCCGTCCACGGGCGGGCGCGGAGGGGTGACGCGCGTCCACGGCCCCGCTTCATCCGAGGCTTCCTTCTTGCGGCCGAAGACCATCGTCACCCGGCCTTCAGGGTTGAACCTGATGATCATGTCCGACCCTTTGTCCACGGCCCAGATGTTGTCGTCCCTGTCTACGCGCACCGCGTGCGCATACGACCACGCGTAAAGGTTTTTGCCGATCTCGCGGACGAACCTGCCGTCGGGGCCGAATTCGAGCAGTTGGGCGGCACTCGCCCCGTAAGCGGGGCCCGTCGTGTTGCCGCGGGAGAAGACGAAGACGTGTTTCTTCGAGTTGATCGCGACGCCTACGACCTCGCCCAAATGCAGGTCCGGCGGGAGCTTGAGAAAGTTGGGTACCGATTCGTATGGGATTTCCGGCGCCGGTGTGACGGGCTCCTGACCGAATGCGAGAGTACAAAAGCAGATCAATGCAACAAGCGGACAGAGTTTCATGGTCGTCTCCTCAGGTACTTCAGAGTCAGGAAAGACAGCTTCGTATTTGCTTCATCACCACCAACAGGCTTTGCCCTCAGGCTGCGCTCAGCCCGCTGACGGAGCATCCCGGACGCGGACCAGACCAGACCAGCAAGAATCAGGATCAGCATCAGCCAGCGCATCCCGGCAACCAGCATTGCGGCATCAAGCGCCGGCCACCGGAACTGCCTCAACCGTTCCGCACGCTCGGTCATCCAGTGCCAGCCCGTATGCGCAACCATCGCCGACAGAATGATCGTCCCGATCCGTTCGGCGACCACATACCTGAACAACACCTTCAGCGCGGGGATGAGCAGCGCGAGGACGAGCAGCTGCCCCAGCTCGACGCCGACGTTGAACGAGAGCAGCGACGCAAGCAGGTGAGAGCCGGCGAATTGCAGCGTCTCGCGCAGCGCGAACGAGAAGCCGAACCCGTGAACCAGACCGAACCCGAAAGCGATCATCCACCGGCGCCGGGCGTCGCCCCCGACGATGTTCTCAAGCGCCATGTAGACAATCGAGATTGCGATCAGCGTTTCGATGAGCGGCGGGAACCATAACGCGTCTGGCCCAAGGTCATAAGCCGACGCGATGAGCGTCACTGAGTGCGCGACGGTGAACGCGGTGATGACCACGATGAGCGGGCGGAAGCGCCGGAAGGGGATGCCGAGGCAGAAGAGAAACAGCAGATGGTCAGTCCCTTCGAGAATGTGGAAGAACCCGGATTCAACGAATCGCAATGCGGCCTGGTGCCACCGCGGGTCGAGCCTGACGAGTCCCGGATCGCCCGTGAACTCGAAGGCACGAACCGCGCCACCAGGCGGCAGGAATCGCAGCACCGTGACCACTCGCATCCCGAGCCGCGCGAGCCCCGGGTGAATTGAAAAGCGTGATTGGTCCGAGTGAATCGGGTACTCGAACAGGACGTCGAGCAGCCCCTGGTTCCAGTAGAGTTCCGTCTCAACGGGGAGCCGCACGCCCGTGACATGCGCCAGCGCCTCTTCATAAGAGGCGAACGACCTGTCGGATTCCAGCGAGACGCGCGCCTCGACGACCTGCGGGTTCGGCAGGCGGGCCGCGCCTTCGTAAAGTTCTATCGCGTCAGAGAGCCACAGTGTCGCCGCGTCACGGAGCGAGGCGTCGGCCCGCGCCAGATCCAGGTAACCCGGCCCGCGTTTCGGGAAATCCACGTCGCGACAGGCGCGCAGCGGCACGCGAACGAGCAGTTGCAGTCGCCCGCCCGCCGGTTTGACAAACACCTGAACCGTCACGTCATTCGGGATGTCGTGAGCGGAGGCGCCCGACGGCAGCACGAAGGTGAGCGCCACCATCAATGCGGCGATGACGCGCGGTGTGATGCTTCTGCGGTCGCTGCTCATCTCAAAAGCTCCCGCGTTATAACTGAGTCTGGAAATCTGAATTCTGGAATTGCCCGAAACGGTGTCGAGAGAGGGTCTCCCATCAGCGCGCACGGCCGGAATAGTTCATCACGATGAGATGGGATCGCCTGCCTCTGCCGGTGTATGGTAATTGGATCGCGCGGCGACTGACAAGCGAAAGGCCGCAGCAGTGACGATTGAACTGGTCAGGAGAAAAAACCTGCGCCGGGTTGGGAACGAATCGTGTATTTGAAACGGATCGTGTATACTCCGGCCATCCGAAATTAATTCTGAGTTATACCATTCAAAATCAGGTCTTGTGTAACACGAACTCCGGGGGCCTGCAACAACGCAGATTGCATTTGAATAAGGGGGGAGAGATGCGCAATACGAAGCCGTTGCGTAATCTTTATCTCGGTGCGGCCTTTATCGCACTTCTGTTCGCGCTCGGTCCGATTGCGTCTGAGAGGATGACGGCCGCCCGAAGGACAGGTGGAGTCCAGGCTCCCGTCTTCCAGGTTGATCCGCTGTGGCCAAAGCCGCTGCCGAACCACTGGGTCCTTGGCTCGGTGACCGGCGTGGCCGTTGACGGCCATGATCACATCTGGATCACGCATCGCGGCGCCGATTCGCTCGGCAATAATGAGAAGGGCGCGATCCTCAGCCCGCCCACCGGTTGTTGCGTCCCGGCCCCGCAGGTCCTCGAATTCGATCAGGCGGGCAATCTGATCAGCCACTGGGGCGGCCCCGGGGAGGGCTACGACTGGCCGCAATCCACCGGCGGAATCACCATTGATCACAAAGGGAATGTCTGGATCGCAGCCGCCGGCCCGCCCGAGCCTGCCGCCGGTCGGGCGCAGGGTGCTGGAGCATCAGCCGCAGGCGCGAGAAGCGCGGCCCCGGCAGCCCCGCAGCCCGAGGACGCGCACGTCCTCAAATTCACACGCACGGGCCAGTTCCTCTTACAGATCGGACACGCGGGTAAGACCGAGGGCAATGACAGCCGGGTGGGGCTCAACCGTCCGGCCAGCGTCAGAGTTGATCCGGCGGCCAATGAGGTCTACGTCGCCGACGGGTTCGGCAATCGCCGCGTCGTCGTGTTTGACGCCGACACCGGCGCCTGGAAGCGGCACTGGGGGGCTTACGGTGAAAAGCCCGCTGACAAGAGTCCCGGCCCGTACGATCCGAACGCCCCCCCGGCAAAACAGTTTCGCACAGTGAGCTGCGTCTCGGTCGCGAAGGACGGAATGGTCTATGTCTGCGACCGCCAGAGCGACCGCATTCAGGTGTTTCAGAAGGACGGCAAATTCGTGAAGGAAGCCTTCGTCTCGAAAACCACGCTCGGCGACGGCTCGGTGTGGGACATCGCGTTTTCGCACGACCCGCAGCAGCGATTCCTGTACGTCGCCGACGGTCATGACAAAAAGGTGTTCGTCCTGCGGCGCGATACTCTCGATGTCGTGTCGAGCTTCGGCGACGGCGGACGCCTGCCGGGTCAGTTCTACGGTGTCGGCAGCATCGCCGTGGATTCAAAGGGCAACGTCTACACCGGCGAGACCTATGAAGGTAAACGCGTCCAGAAGTTCATTTACAAAGGCCCCGGACGGCCCTCGGGTCAGTACCGCGAGCGGTAGCGAGCGTGGCTCCGATAGATGGCCCGAGTCCGGGAGTCACGCTCGCTACCGCTCGCGGTACTGACTCGTGGTTGCACGGCGTCCCGGGTTGGGGCGATGAGTTATGAAAAGAAACCATGTCTATATCGGCACGATCTCTCTCGCACTCCTTGTCGCGCTCTTCGTTGGTCAGGGCATGCTGGAGCGGATGACGACCGTTCAGGGAAAAGGTGCGGTCATGGCGCCCAG
Organism: Blastocatellia bacterium; assembly: GCA_035652435.1. Taxonomy (GTDB): domain Bacteria; phylum Acidobacteriota; class Blastocatellia; order RBC074; family RBC074; genus DASRDU01. Next base: position 44,451 of record DASRDU010000071.1, on the reverse strand, counting down.
GTTCGAGGTTGATCCGCTCTGGCCGAAGCCGCTCCCGAACCACTGGTACATCGGGATGACCATCGGCGTGGCGGTTGACGCGCAGGATCACGTCTGGATCGTCCACCGGCAGGACACGCTCTCTCCGAACGAGGCGGCGGCGGATCAGAAGACCGGCGACTGCTGCGCGAAGGCCCCACCCGTACTCCAGTTCGATCAGGCCGGCAACCTGATCGGGCGCTGGGGCGGCCCCGGACAGGGCTACGAATGGCCGGAGTCGAACCACGGCATCACCATTGATTACAAAGGCAACGTCTGGATCGGCGGCAACGGCGCGAACGACGCCCACATTCTGAAGTTCACTCAGGACGGCCGCTTCCTCGCGCAGTTCGGCCACCTGGGCAAAAACGGCGGCAGCAACGACACGGAGAACTTCGGGAAAGTGGCCAAAATCTTTGTTGACCCAAAGGCCAATGAAGCCTATATCGCCGACGGATACCTCAACAAACGCGTGGCCGTGCTTGACGCGGATACCGGCAAATTCAAACGCTACTGGGGCGCCTACGGCAACAAACCCGATGACACCAACCTCGGTCGCTACAACCCGGATGCGCCGCCCGCTCAGCAGTTCCGCACTCCGGTGCATTGCGCCGAGCTGTCGAATGACAGGCTCCTGTACGTCTGCGACCGCACGAACGACCGGATTCAGGTCTTCCAGCCGGATGGCAAATTCGTCAAGGAACAGTTCATCGCGAAAAGGTCTCTGTCCGAAGGCTCGGTGTGGGACATCGCCTTCTCGAAAGATCCGCAGCAGAAATACATCTACCTCGCCGACGGACGGAACGACAAGGTCTACATCATTCTTCGCGAGACGCTTGAGATCCTGACGAGCTTCGGCGATGGCGGGCGGCAGCCCGGTCAGTTCTACGCGGTCCACAGCATCGCCACCGATTCGAAAGGCAACATCTACACGACCGAGACCTACGAGGGGAGGCGATTGCAGAAGTTCGTCTATAAAGGCCTCGCGCCCGTGACGAAGCAGGATCAGGGAACTGTGTGGCCGGCATCAGGCTCGAAGTAGGGTAAGCTTTGGATAGTCGTACAGTACATGTTAGGTTGCGAAGATACCAATAGTGACCTTACTAATTGGAGATAGGCAGTATGGGATATATTTTGCGTTGCCCGAGATGTAGAGTTAATATACTTGAGGGTGGCAAACTCAATGAAAGCGGTGCCCCTGCTGACCTAATTTGGAGCAACCCAAACGTTCTGCGAGAATGCCAAGGTTGCAGAACTAGAGTTCAGATCTTCCAGAACAGGTCCGGCAAGTGTCAACGTTGGGGACCGTTCAAATGGCTCGGGCTCAGTTATTGCAACCGAATGGCCACCACCGTAATTGCGCATGATCAAGGGCCTGGACTTGGGGTTCTTTTTGAATGTCGTTGTGATCAACATGGTAGCGAAAAATTCTTTTTTCTACTGAGCGTCTCATTAATCGCTAAACTTTTTAGATAGCTAAACCTGCTTCCCCAAAGAAGGATTGTATCAACCAGGACTTGTGGCGTAGACATACAATCGCCAGATAGAGTTCGTGATGGAGATGACTCAGATCCAGGCAACACACGTTCCGGAGTTCGACATACTTGAGGTGCCCCCAGATCCCCTCGTCCGGGTTGAGATCAGGCGCATAGCCGGGCAATTGCTCAAGATGAATCTGTTTCGCTGCGCCATCGGCCAGGCAGGCTTTGACTTCCTTACTCCGATGAATCGGCGAGCCGTCCCAAATCACCAGCAGCTTGCCGCCCGTCTGCCAGAGCAGATGCTTCAAAAAATGGATACTATCAACACCCGTCAGCGCATCATCACGAATCATCGTGAACAAGGCGCCCTGCGGAGTAATCCCGCTCATCACCGACAAATGATCGCGGGTTTGAAAGACACGGAGGACCGGGGTGTGACCACGAGGCGCATACGTCCGGACCGCAGCCGGCAGCAGGTAGCAGCCCGATTCGTCCACAAAGACGAGGGTTCTGCGCTCCAGCCGCGCTTTTTTTTCATCTCCTTCCAGACGGCCGTCCGCCAGTGGGCAATCGCCCCCTCATCGCGCTGGGTCGCCCGTTCAATGGGCAGTTGCGGCGTCCAATTCACTTCCTTCAGCAGGCGGGCGACATGGGATTTGTGGGATGACACTCCGAACTCCCACTCCAGCACCTTTCTCACCCGTGGGCAGGTCCAGATGTCGCCACGAAATCCGTATGCTTCAGCCCCCTGTGACAACAGCTCCGGGATCAGCCATTTTTCTTCCGGCGTCAGTTCCGGCGGTCGCCCGGTATGTGGCCGGGCAAAGAGTGCGGCCTTACCTTTGACAAAGCTGGCGGCGATCCACTGGCTAACAGCACCTTTCGTAACACCTAAAGCCCCGGCTATATCTTTTTGCTTCCAGCCCTAGCGCTTAAGTTCAAGTGCCTGGAGGCGACGTATTTCTTTCCAGTCAGTTGATGATTGGTCCTTTGACATGCGGTAGTTTTAGCATGTCAGAAAAGTTTAGCAAATTATGAGACGCTCAGTAAAAGGATTTGGAATCATCGGCCTTTTGTTTCTGTTAGGCATCCCTTCAGTGATTCTTGCGGCGCTACTTTTTCTGCCGCTGCATCCATTACTTGTTGGAGTAATGGATCAGCGGGAAGAGAATAATCTCACAATGATCTTAGCCGCAATGCTTCTCCTGGTTTCCCTCTTATGTGTACATTTCAAGCGGAAAAGGGGAGCATAAAGTAGAAGCTTTATTACGTGTAGTATTATTTTAAGGCTAGAAGCGAAACGGAGAAGGCCAAGGAGAGTAAAGTGAAAAGTAGTATTAGTGGACAATGAAAAAGAGGCTGATAAAGATTGGTTAGTTCGTAGGCAATACGCTCCGCGACTCCAAAGTTGCGGTTACTTCGATCAACACCTAACGGCCTCGATCAGCGGGCGCGCCCTGTGACCTTGGGGACAAGTAAAGCCTCCGTTGGGCGCGCTCCGCTGCATTGGATGTTAGGCGCTACTATTCATTTGAGGGGAACTTGCCGATATTCAAAAGCCGAAAACAGAAATCTTGGTACTGGCTCAGGCGTGAGATGGCCGCGAGTACCGGCCTTCGCCCCATCGAGTGCGGCTGGTCAATGCTGTTCTGACTGGTGTCAGGCTCATGTCGTCCGAGGAGTCATTTGGAGTCCCTGCGTTTCCGCAGCGATGGTTTCTTCGCGGCGGCTGGCGGAAACAGGTTCTCCTCGATCAGAGCCTGTCGCAGGGCAACGCGATGCGGCAGATTGATTTCCAGGACGGCGATTGTCGCGCGCCCAATCGGAGTACGACCGACGAGGAAAGGGCCGTCCCACTGGAAATGTTGCGGCCACTTATCGTGGCGTGGGTGGAAAAGCCGGACGATCCGTCCCGTGCGAGGATCACGCCCCGCGATATTCGGCCCCTTATGGTTGTTGCAGGGAAAGCAGGCGAGCGCCAGGTTTTGGGCAGTTGTCGGCCCGCCGTGCTTGCGCGCGAGGATGTGGTCAATCTCAAAGGGGAGTTCGTCGTATTCCTGCGGCATCTGGCAATATTCGCAGGTGTGCTGAGCGCGCTGCCAGACCAGACGTTCGAGGCGAAGCTTCATGGCTATGCTCAGTTGGCAGTGCGGACTTTCTTCAGTGCTTTGCGGGCCTTGGACTTCATCAGTGACAAGACATGACCGACGCGCTCATAATTGTCCGCTTCGATGTGTTCTTCGAGAGTCAGCGTGCCCGCACGGGCCTTCTCCGCCAACTCGTGCATGCGAGCGATGTCCGGTTGAGGGAAACTGAGAGTGAGAATGTAGCGAGCCGCCTCCGGAGAAAGTTCGGGGCCGACCGGTTCGAGCAGTCGCCCCCAAAGGGCGGCCTCGCTGGTGCTGAGCGTGGAGGCTGTTTGCACAGGGAACTCCGATGAATGATGTCCTGCCTCTTCCATAACCCGGATTGTACGCTCAATCGGTTCAGGAGAGGAAGAGGGCGCACCTGTATCAGAGAAGAAAATGCGCGGTCGGCTCATGACCTCGTCAAGAGCCTGGTCACGAAGCCGGAATAGAACCGGAGGTGAACGATGTCGCGAATAATATACCGATCCATCCCCGCATTGCTGGTACTCGCCGTCGGGCTGGTCTGGATGACGATGGGTGCGTGGGGTCAGTCCAAAACCGGGAAGCGAGTGTCGGACCGTTCAACCGGAAACCGGACGACAATTAATTCAACAAAGGGCGGGATGGCGGCCCATTCGACCAGCAACGGCGAGTGGCCGCATTACACCGGTGATCTGGCGGGCACCAGATATTCGCCGCTCGACCAGATCAACGCCGACAACTTCAACAAGCTGGAGGTCGCCTGGCGCTTCAAGACCGACAATCTGGGCACGCGGCCCGAATACAAACTCGAAGGGACGCCGCTCATGGTTGGCGGCATGCTTTATGCGACAGCCGGAACGCGGCGGTCTGTCGTCGCGCTCAAGCCGGAGACTGGCGAACTGGTATGGGTGCATGCCGAGTTTGAAGGGCAGCGCGCCGTCAATTCCCCGCGGCAGTTGTCGGGCCGCGGGCTGTCGTACTGGACTGACGGCAAGGGCGACGATCGCATCCTCTATGTGACCACGGGCTATCGCCTCGTCGCCCTCGATGCCAGGACCGGAACGCGCATCCCCAGTTTCGGCAAAGACGGTATGGTTGACCTCAAGGTCGGCGTGGTCTACGGAACGGGTCAGCAGATTGATCTGGAAAAAGGCGACGCCGGATTACACTCGACGCCGATTGTGGCCGGCGACGTGGTCATCATCGGCATGGCAATGAAGGAAGGCATGACGGTCGTGACCCACAACAACGCCAAGGGGCAGGTCCGCGCCTTCGACATACGGACAGGCAAACAGCTCTGGGCCTTTCATCCGATCCCGAGGCCGGGCGAGTTTGGCAATGACACGTGGCTCAACAACTCCTGGGCCACCAACGGCAACACGGGCGTCTGGACCCAGATCACCGTGGACAACGAACTCGGGCTGGTCTATCTGCCGGTGGAATCACCGACCTCGGATTTCTACGGCGGGCATCGCCCCGGCAACAACCTGTTTGGCGAGAGCCTGGTCTGCGTTGATCTGAAAACCGGCAAGCGGAAATGGCACTTCCAGGTCGTGCACCACCCGATCTGGGACTATGACCTCTCATCCGCGCCGATCCTCGCCGACATCAACGTCAACGGGAGAGCGATCAGGGCGGTCGCTTTGCCGACCAAGGAGGCTTTCCTGTACGTCTTTGACCGCGTGACGGGCGAGCCGGTCTGGCCGATAGAAGAACGCCCCGTGCCAAAGGGCGACGTGCCAGGCGAATGGTATTCGCCCACGCAGCCCTTCCCGACAAAGCCGCCGGCATACGCGCGCCAGACCGTCACGGTTGATGACCTGATTGATTTCACGCCCGAGCTGCGGGCGCAGGGGCTCAAGGTGATCGAGCAGTTCAGGAACGGGCCGATATTCAATCCACCCACCCTGAGCAAACCTGGCGGCCCACTCGCGGGGCTCACGATCGGCACCACTAACGGTGGGACGAACTGGCCGGGCGCGGGATACGATCCCGAGACGCACACCGTCTATGCGCCGGCGTCAAATGCCAGCGTCACGCCGATCGGGCTGATCGAGCCGCCCGAAGGATTCTCGGATATCAAATACGTGCTGGGCCGGGCCGGCCAGCCGTTCCGTGTGAGCGAGGGGCCGGGTTTCGGCAGCGCCGCTGATTTCCCGCAGGAACCCAGGCGGCGCGCCGCTCCAACTGCACCAGCCGCGCCCGGCACAGCCGCTGCTCCCCCGGCGCGTGGCGGCGAAGGCGGTGGCGGTGGAACGTTTGTGCAGGGCCTGCCGCTCCTCAAACCGCCTTATGGGCTCCTCTCGGCCATCAATCTCGACAAGGGTGAGATCGCGTGGCAGGTCCCGCACGGCGATACGCCCGATGTCGTGCGCAATCACCCGTTGCTTAAAGGAATGAACATTCCCAAAACGGGTCAGAACGGAGCCGTCGGGCTGGTGGTCACGAAAACGCTGGTCATCATGGGCGACCCGCAGGTTACTACCACGTCGGCCCATCCGCGCGGCGCGATGCTGCGTGCATACGATAAGGCGACCGGTAAAGAGGTAGGTGCGATTTACATGCCGGCGCAGCAGAGCGGATCGCCGATGACCTATATGCATAACGGCAAACAGTACATCGTCGTCGCGGTGAGCGGCGGCGCATATTCGGGCGAGTACATTGCGTTCGCGCTGCCTGACGAGGAGCGCCCCACAAGTAACGGCGGTGATCGCCAGAGGTGAGATGAAGGTCAGAATCAGGATCAAAATCGCGGTGACGGCTATCATCGGTCTGGCGGCAATTGGAGTGTTCGCCCCGACGCCCCGCGCGCAGGAAACGGCTCAGGCGCGTTCGGTGTGGGAGGGTGTGTACACGGAAGAGCAGGCAAAGCGCGGCGCCGCGTTTTACAGTCGGGATTGCGCGTCGTGTCACGGCAGCGATCTGTCCGGAGCTGACGAGATACCTGCGCTTTCCGGCCCGGCTTTTCTCTCGAACTGGGACGGCCTGACCGTCGGCGACTTATCCGAGAGAGTTCGCATCACGATGCCGCCCAACAAACAGGGACGGCTGAGCCGTCAGCAGATCGTTGATATCCTGAGCCACATCCTCGGCGCCAACGGCTTTCCGGCGGGCAAAACAGAACTCGAACCGAAGACCGAGGTACTCAAGCAGATTCGGATCGAAGCAACCAAACCCAGGGCGAAGTGAGGTGTTGTTTGAAAGTTGGTTGGTGATTTGGTAAGCCCATTCACCGCAGAGGCGCGGAGGACGCAGAGGCCTCGCAGAGAGGAGAGGAGAAGAAAGAGTAAAGAGTGAGATTATCTTCCTCTCCCCTTCTCATCTTTCTTCTTCCCTCTGCGCTGTCTCTGCTCTCTCCGCGCCTCTGCGGTGAATGGATCTCCCATCACCAGATGATTGAAATCAATCCGGGTAAGCCCTGTGAGAACCATCAACAGCGGAGGTACATATGCTACAAAACCTGGCGACGCGCCGAAGATTCATGGGCGGGGTGGCGACTGCCCTGAGTTTTGTCGGCTTTAATCCCTCGCTCAAACTTTTCGCGCAGACGAGACAGGGCCGGCAGGGGGCGGAGGCGGCGGAAAATGCCCCGCTCACCCCGGCGGAATACGACAGCATGGCCAAACTCGCGAACAACGAGAATGGCTGGGGGCCTTCCGATACAGTGACGAAAGCCATGACGGATGCGCTCAAGTACTCCAACCGTTATCGCTACCCGGACGGCGGCATAGTTGATGCCATCGCCGCCCACCACGGCGTCAAACCGGAGAACGTGATCATCGGCGCCGGGTCGGGTGAAATCCTGAAGGTAGTCAACGACGTGTTCCTGCTCGAACACAAGAGGATCGTCGGCGTGGATCCGAGTTATGACTCGGTCTTCCGCTACGCGACCAACACCAAGGCCGACGCGATCAAGGTGCCGTTGCTGAAGGATTACCGGATGGACATCCCGGGGATCATCCGGGCGACGAAGATGAACTACCGCGACGTCGGTTTTGTTTACATCTGCAACCCGAACAACCCGACCGGCAACATCATTCCCAAACATGAAATCAAGCTGCTGCTCGATTCCCTGCCGCCTGATGTCGTGGTGCTGATTGACGAAGCCTACCATCACTTCGTCACGAGCCCGGACTACGCCACGTCGGTTCCATATGTCCTCGAAGGGCGTCCGGTCATCGTCACCCGCACGTTTTCGAAGATCGCCGCGCTCGCCGGCATGCGCCTTGGCTACGGGCTCGCCCCGAAGGAGCTGATCGAGAGGATGCGCCCGTTCGGCGGCGGGGGCCTGAATGCCATCGTCAAGTACGGTGGCGTGGCCGCGCTCAAGGACACGGCGTATGAAAACAAGATCAGGCAGATGGTGATCGCGCTGCGCAACGGGACGACGAAGGGGCTCGCCGAGTGGGGCTACGAAGTGATCCCGTCGGAAGCCAATTTCTTTATGGTGAACGTCGGCCGCGATGTCACTCCGGTCATCGAGGATTTCCGCAAGCGCAAAGTCCTTGTGGGGCGGAAGTTCCCCCCGATGAATAACTGGCTGCGCGTGTCGGTCGGGACCGAACCGGAGATGACCAGGTTCATGGCGGCGTTCAAGGAACTCTTCCCGGCGGGCGGCATCAAGACCAAAGCCGAGACAAGTAACTGATCTCTATGGGCGGCCTGCGAGCGATTGGCAGTACGGCCCGGGCCGACTTGGTGCAAAACCAAAGGACGACTTATGAGAGTTTCTTTCACCGCAGAGGCGCCGAGCAAGCAGAGGAAAAGCAGAGGTTTTCTCCTCTCTCTCTGCGCTCCCTCTGCTTGCTCGGCGCCTCTGTAGTGAAAGGGGATTCACTCAGGGTCTCTTGATCCTGCCTGATTATTATCACCAATGATCCGAGGTACGCCATGACGTTTCTGCTTGCCATCTGGCTTCTTCAGGCGCCCACGGTCGCGCTCGAAAATGACTACGTGCGTGTGACGCGTGACGCAGCGCCGTGCGCTTCGTCCGCCGCGCCGGGCTGCGGGGATCGCGTGATCGTGGCGCTCGGCGAGATCGAGTTGCGGTCCGGCAACACGCGCCGGAAGATGACCCGGGGTGACATCACGGTCTTCAAGCCCGGCGAGTCTTACGAGCCGCCGGCGGGGGGCGCCTACTTCGAGGTGGCTATCAAGGCGAACCACCCGCCCGTCGAGTCGCCCCGCGAACTCATCCCCGAAAAGAACGCCATCCGTTATGACAGCGAGCGTTTTTTTATCTTTGAAGAGAGACTCGCCCGGGGCGACACGCGCGCGCGGCACAGCCACAGCCAGCGCGTGGTGATGCAGCTCAACCGGACGCGCCTCCAGCAGTGGCCCGAAGGGGCGCCGGAGATTTTCGTCGAGGTAGTGCCCGACCGCGCCACTTTCAACCCGCCCGTCATCCACACGGTGAAGAATGTCGGGGACGCGCCGCTGCGGGGCATCGTGATTGAGTTCAAGGCGGAGCGGCAGAAACTGACCCCGAAATGATGCGGCCTGACTTTATCGTTGAGCGTTGCGATATCGGAGCCTGTCATGGACAAAGAATACGAACCATACAATATTGTGTGGCAACCGTTCAGTGTGGATTCTCCAATAGCAAAACGTCTTGGGAGCAAAGAACAAGTGTATTTACCATATTTTATTGACGGAGAATCCCTAAAAGAACTTCAGGGGAAAAGGCCCGTGCCTCTTAATGAGTTTGGTCTTTTGCGGGGTATCTTGGCTAGCTATTTTGATGTCTCTCCCTATTTACCATTGGGAACAGATACAATCCAGCACCATCTAGAAGTCGTTATTCACGATCTCACAAATGTATTCAAGTTCAAATCAACTGAAAAAATGATACTTGATACGTCAGCTATCCTTCGTGATAAAAATGGCCCTTGGGTCAGCCGTGCTGCTTTGCAGACAGGGATGCGCTTGATCCCCGACAGCTCATTTATTCGTAGTGATTTCATAATGGATGTGTGGTGCTTATTGAAAGAAGAGAAACCTCATCAGCAACAAATTTCACTCGACGAAATTACAAGAGCATATTCAGGATTGGATCTGGACACCGTTTTGGCAGGCGCTAGGGAGCTTTTGTTGTTCGCCAATTTTGTGTCTTTGTCATTTCTCGGGCGACTCGATGAGAGAGATACCTTCATGGAAAGCGCAGCATTCAATCAGATAACGAGCAAATATCTCATGACAAAGGTTCTGTATGTACTGAATAATAAAGATACAGACATCAATTTTGTTCTGTCATAACCTCAGCGGCCATGTTTAGGTGGTCTGCCAGAAGAGCCATCATCGACAGAAGCATGGAGCTATCATCGCCTGATGTGATTCAAACAAATCCCAGAGGAGAGTCTGATGGATGACCAGGAACTCTCACGACGACTTTTTATCAGCAGATCATGCGCGGGCCTGGCTTCGGCCTGGTTCCTGTCCAGTATGCCTGAGATCATCGCCGCTCAGGAGCATGCCCATCGCGCGGCGCAGTCGGCGGCACCCGCGAAGTTCGAGTTTCTCACTCCCGATCAGGCTGTCGAAGTTGAAGCCATCGCGGCGCAAATCATCCCCACCGACGACACGCCCGGCGCGCGTGAAGCTCGCGTCATCTATTTCATTGACCGGGCGCTCGCGACCTTCGCGTCAGGTGAGCGTGAAGCGCTGGTCAAAGGTCTCAGGCAGCTTCCGGTACAGGTCAGGAAGCGGTTCAAACCGGCGCAGAAATTCTCCGAACTTGACTCCGCGCGGCAGATCCGGTTGCTCAAGACAATCGAAAAGAGTCCCTTCTTCGAGCTGGTGCGGACGCTGACCGTCATCGGGATGTTCGCCAACCCCGAATACGGCGGCAATTACGACCAGATCGGATGGAAGCTGATCGGCTTTGAAGACCGCTTCTACTTCAAGCCGCCTTTCGGCTTCTATGATCGTGACTATCAGGATCAGTACCGCGAGCGGTAGCGAGCGTGGCTTCCACAAGCGGCCTGCTATCGGAGTCACGCTCGCTACCGCTCGCGGTACTGATCCGTATTTCAAGGAGCCCGGTGATGACAGATGCGGGGGTTAAGTTTGACGCGCAGACTGAGATTGATTTTCTGATCGTCGGGGCGGGCGCCGCGGGCGGCATCATTGCCAAAGAGCTGTCTGTGGCCGGATTTCGCGTCGTCGTGCTGGAACAGGGGCCGTATCTGCGAGAGAAGGACTTCGAGCATGACGAGTTGAAATACATGCGGCTGCGCGCCATCTCGAACGACTACGTGCGCCAGCCGAACACCTTCCGCAGGACCGAAAAGGAAAAGGCCACGGTACTGCCTTCCATCATCTACGGCCGGCAGGTGGGCGGCGGCACGGTCCACTTTACGGCCAACTACTGGCGCTTTCACGAAATAGATTTCGTCGAGCGCAGCCGCTGGGGCTCCATCGCGGGGACCGGCTTTGCCGACTGGCCGATCACCTACGCCGAGCTTGAGCCGTATTACACCAAAGCCGAGTGGGAGTTGGGCATCTCGGGCCGACCCGGCCCCTTTGATCCGCCGCGCTCCAGGCCCTACCCGGTGCCGCCGCTGCCGATCAAGTCTTCGGGCGTGCTGGCCGAGCGGGGGGCGCGCAAGCTCGGGTGGCATGCCTTCCCTGCCCCGATGGCGATCATCTCCCAACCCTACCGCGGTCGCTCGGGCTGTGTCCACTGCGGCTTCTGCGAATACTTCGGCTGCGAAGTGAGGGCCAAATCATCCACGCTGGCGACGGTCATTCGCGAGGCGGAAGAGACGGGCCGGTGCGAAATCCGCCCGAACAGCTACGTCCGCAAAATCGAGATTGATCAGTCGGGGCGAGTCACCGGGGTGACTTACTTTGGCGAAAACAAGCGGGAGCAGTTCCAGAAGGCCCGCGCGGTCGTACTCTGCGCGAACGGGGCCGAGACCGCACGGCTGCTGTTGCTCTCGAAATCGAAGCTCTTTCCCAGAGGGCTCGCCAATTCGAGCGGCAAGGTGGGCAGGTATCTGATGTATAACGGGCACCCTGCGGTCGGATCCCTGTTTGAACACCCGCTCAACGAATTCAAGAGCGTGGGGGTGAGCCGGATCATCCAGGATTTTTACGAGAGCGACCCGAAGCGCGGGTTTTACGGCGGCGGGGCGATTGACACGCGGTTCATCGCATACCCCATCGAATTTGCCCTCACCCGCCTGCCGCCTGACGCGCCGCAGTGGGGCGCAGAGTACAAGCGGCTGCTCCGGGAACATTACACCCGCAGCCTGACCGCACTCGGTCACACCACCTCGCTGCCGGTCGAATCCAACAGCGTCTCGCTCGACCCGGATGTGAAAGACGACTGGGGGCTGCCCGCCCTGCGCGTCACTTACCAGTTTCACCCCGAAGACATGAAGATCATGAAGTTCATGCAGGACCGCTGCAAAGAGCTGCTCGAAGCCGCCGGCGCGCGCAAAATCTGGAGCCGCCCGGTGCGCGATACGGCATTCGGTTTTCACCTGATGGGTACCTGCCGCATGGGGAACGATCCGAAGGAGTCGGTCGTCAACAAGTATCATCGCGCGCACGAGGTGCCGAACCTGTTCATCTGCGACGGTAGCAGCTTCGTCACTTCGGGGCGCGGCCAGCCGACCTGCACGATTCAGGCGCTGGCCTACCGCGCGGCGGATCACATCACGCGAATGGCCAAAAACGGAGAGATCAAGTCGGCCCTCTGAAAAGGAGATTACGATGAAACACGCCCGGTCACTGATGACCCTGACAGTTGTCACCTTCGCTTTGACTCTCAGCGCCGAACCCCGGCAGCAGAAATCGGCACCTTCGGTTGAATATTCGAGCGCGATGAGCAGCACCAGTCGCAATCTCTCGGATGTCGTCCGGGTCGGGGACCTGCTTTATCTCTCGGGCAAGCTCGGCACGGACAGCTCCGGCAAACTTGTGCCAGGAGGGATTGCGGCAGAAACCAGGCAGACGCTGGAAAACATCCGGGGCATGCTTGAGAAGAATGGCTCGTCGCTCGACCAGGTCGTGAAATGTACGGTCATGCTGGCCGACATCAAGGAGTGGGCCGAGATGAATTCCGCCTATACCACATTTTTCAGGAAAGAACGCCTGCCCGCGCGCAGCGCCTTTGGCACGAGCGGCCTTGTCCTCGGCGCCCGCGTCGAGATTGAGTGCATCGCCACAGTCAAATAAGCCTGGGGTCTGTGAACCTGCATTGAGCTTGAAACTAATCCGGCCTTCGCGCATCCACGCCGGTTCTGGTATAAGGAATTCTCCATTTCCGCCCAATGCCAACATCCCTCGTTCAAGGAGATCAGCATGAAACGTCTCAGCTGTCTGACCTGTCTGCTGCTGGTATGTTGCATCCTCATGTCGGCCCGGACTGAGCGGCCGGCGGCCAAAGCCTTCATCGGCGCCCGTGTGATTGACGGCACGGGTAAGGCTCCGATTGAGAATGCCGTCGTGGTGGTGCGCGGCGGGCGAATCGAGGCGGTCGGCCCGTCCGGCAAAGTCGCTATTCCCGCCGGTGCCGAGCGGATTGACGTCTCGGGCAAAACGATCATCCCGGGTCTCATCAATGCCCACGGCCACGTGGGTGCGACCAGGGGGCTGCTCTCCCGGCCTGAATATTACACGCGGGAGAACGTGACAGAGCATCTCCGGTTGTACGCGCGTTACGGGGTCACGACTGTCTTCAGTCTCGGCGGCGACGGGCCGCAGGCGATTGAACTTCGCGACGCGCAGGATTCACCCGCGCTCGACCGGGCGCGCCTGTATGTGGCCGGCCCCGTCCTGACACCCGCGACGCCGGAAGAAGCCCGCCAGCTCGTGGAGAAGGTCGCGGCGATGAAAGCCGACATCGTCAAGATTCGGGTGGATGACAATCTGGGCACCACGCCGAAAATGCCTGCCCCCATTTACCAGGCGGTCATCGAGCAGGCCCACCGCAGCGGCCTGCGAGTGGCGGCCCATATGTTTTACCTTGAGGACGCCAGATCGCTGCTGCGTTCCGGCGTTGATTTCCTGGCCCACAGCGTGCGGGATAAGGTAGTGGATGCCGAATTGATTTCGTTACTCAAACAGCGCGACGTGTGCGTGTGCCCGACGCTCGTGCGTGAGGTCTCGGCCTTCGCGTATGAAAAGACTCCCGAATTCTTCAGCGACCCGTTCTTTCTGCGTGAGGCCGACCCGCAAGTCATCGAACAGCTGAAAGACCCCGCGCGCCAGCAGGCCATGAAGAACAGTCCGACCGCCCAGGGCTACAAGCACGCGCTTGAGGTCGCCAGCCGGAATCTCAAAGCGCTGTCTGATGCCGGCGTCCGCATCGCCTTCGGCACCGACAGCGGGCCGCCCGCGCGTTTCCAGGGGTATTTCGAACACATGGAACTGGAACTGATGGCCAAAGCCGGCCTGACGCCGATGCAGATTCTGTTATCCGCCACGCGCGATGCCGCCCGCTGCATGGGGCTCGCGGATCGGATTGGCACGCTCGAGCCGGGGAAGCGGGCCGACCTGCTCGTACTCGGCGCGAACCCGCTCACCGACATCACGAGGACCAGAACAGTTGAATCAGTGTGGATCGCCGGCAACCGCGTACCGCCACATGAGGGGACAGTCGGCAGAACACCCGCCGGCAAAAACTGACGGCTCCATACGCAATTCCCTTCCCTTCGCCTGAAGGAGGAACATCTGATGAGTTCACGATCCGGAATCAGCCTCGCAGCAATCGCCCTGCTGTCAGCCGCCGCCGGCCTGACGGGCGCGGCTCTCAGTAAAGATCACACGCCCACACGCGCAGCCTTCCTGAAAGTGATTGACCGCCCGCGCGTGCCGCTTGCGCCAGAAGTCAAATCGCTCGCCGAGACGGACGGTCTGGCGGAGTGGCATTTCACCTTCGCGGCCGATGCGGAGCAGCGCGTGCCGGGCATCCTCGTGAAGCGGACCAGACCCGCGGGGCGGCGCCCGGTAGTCATCGCGCTGCATGGCACGGGCGGCAATAAGGAAAGCCAGCTCGCTTTACTGAAGGACCTGGCCGGCCCTGGCTTCATCGGGGTCGCGATTGACGGTCGTTATCATGGCGAGCGCGCCAAAGCCGGCAGGGGCAGCGCCGAATACAATGAAGCGATCCTGCGCGCTTACCGCACCGGCAGGGAACATCCTTTCCTGTATGACACGGTCTGGGACGTGATGCGGCTCGTTGATTACCTGGAGTCGCGCGCGGATGTGGACCCGCAGCGCATCGGAATGATCGGCTTCTCCAAGGGCGGGATGGAGACTTACCTGGCCGCCGCCGTTGATCCGCGAATTGCCGTGGCTGTTCCCTGCATCGGCGTGCAGAGCTTCCGCTGGGCGCTGGAGAACGACTCATGGCAATCGCGCGTGGGAACCATTCAGGCCGCCGTCAATGGCGCCGCCAAAGACATGGGCGTGGCCACAGTCAATGCGGACGCGGTGCGCAGGTTTTACGACCGCGTGGTTCCGGGCATCTATTCCGACTTCGACGGGCCGCAGATGCTGCCGCTCATCGCGCCGCGCCCGCTGCTGGTCATCAATGGGGACTCGGATGCGCGGACCCCGATCCTCGGTCTGATGGAATGCGCTGAGCGCGCGCGCAAGGCGTACCGCGAGGCGCGGGCCGAAGATAAATTCGTCCTGCGGATTCAGGAGAAGACCGGCCACGCAGTCACGCCCGAGTCTCGTCAGGCCGCCATCGAGTGGTTCGTCAAATGGCTTAAGCCGTAATGGAAGACATTACGGGAGAGAAAAACTGCCTCAATCGGGAAAGGGCGCAACAGCCTTTCCAGGACGCAGCTTCCTGATGCGGACAAAAATTTCAGAGCAGGGTTGCTCGTTGGCTCCTTATTCTGAGGTCGCCACTGACGGGCATTGTGGGCCGGGTCATGAAAGATCCAGCACTTCCACCGCTTCGACTGTTGCGGGGAATGATGATTCCTGCGTCAGGTCATGGCTGATTCGGCTCTCTCTCCACCGCACCCTGCCTGATTGAACTGCATTCCTGATCTGCCTCTGTCGTGTGGTCAGGGCCGCAGACTGCCCGGTCTTCACTTCGACAAACACGACCTCCCTCACTTCTTCATCACTCATCCCGTCGAAGACTATGAAGTCAACCGGGCTGCCGATGAACCGGGCGTCTTTGGGGTTGAAGGGGAAGTCAGGCAGGTACGGGACGAAGTGTTCCGTGACCTTTCCGATAATGACGGCCTGACTCCGCTGTCTCGCGTCCTCTCTGATCAGGTGTTCCTGCTCCGACTTCCACCCGTTGAGGGAAGCCAGAGCTTCTCTGCGCGCGATCTCCCTCTGCTCCCGGCGGATCGCCTCGCATTCATTTTCGCGCCATGTGTTGAAGGACTCCTGCACGCGCCGGTTCAGATGTTCCTGCCACTCGGAAAGAAGAGCTGATTTCCTTGCGTCGCTCTCCTGCAAATTCTCGACCTGCGTCTGCAACTGGAAGATCTGCTCAATTCTGGCTTCCGCCCTCTGCCTGAGCGCTTCATTCTGAATCTGCAGTTGCGCAATCGCGGCGGTCTGAGCCGAATCCCTCTGCCGGAAGGCCTCGTTCTGCGCCCGGAGCTGCCTGAGAATCTCCTCCAGCTTCGCGTCGCGCGTCCGTGTCGAGGAGAGCCGCACGAGCAGGTAGAAGATGACGGCCATTGAAATGAGCAGAAGGAGTTCTGACATACTGCCTCCGTGGGCTTTTTGCTGGGGTGAGGCGCGGGCTGCGGCTTAACAACCGGCTGGTCGTTACCCTGCGCGGCCGAAACATTCCAGTGAGGCTGGAATACAAAATTCCATCTGTGAGAAATGGCGATTAGGCTGTATATTCCGCCGGCATTGTGACAATGAGGTCAGAATCCCTGATCAGCCTGGCGGGTTTTGTGTCAGACAGTCCTTCGGTCTGGCCTGTTCACGGCGCGATCCTGGTCTGATGGCGACGCGGCACCATCACTCCTTCTGGGCGCCGGGGCCGGGAGCGGCCCGGCGGTATTCGTGCCGCTTCGCGCTCCACTTGGCCGTCAGGTACTCGCCCAGATCGAGCGTGCCGGAGAGGGTGTCCCCCTGCACCGTGCCGACAAACTCGTAGGAGAGGTTGTCGCCATGTTCCTCGGTCCAGGAACTGGAGAGCCTGACCGCATCGCCTTCAATCGTGCCGTAGAGTTCGCGTGACACGTAATCGCCCTGGTGCGATCCCATAATATAACCATCCTGCTGTCTCAGGTGGAGCGTGTGATCGGAGGTGCTGCCAATGTATTCAATGCGCACATCCCACTGGCCGCTCAGGTCGGCGGCGGGCGCTCGGGGCGGCTGTTTCGGCTTCGTCCGCGGTGGATTTGAGAGCAGGGCGTGGAGCCGCTCGGCGACTACTTTCTCCTCGCCCGGTGACATCATATAGGCCGTGATCGAGACGCCGGTTTCGCCGCTGCTTGCGGCGCCACGGCCTCTGTTACCGCCAACCGCGTTCAGGGTGATGCGCGGTTCAGTGTTGTAGAGGATGCCGGCCAGTTCCGCACCCGTAATGCCGAGCTTCGCGCCGTCCCAGCGGATGTTCAGCCCGGGGCTCCGGTTGGAAAGCCCTCCGAGTTCGCTGCGCACAGTGGCGGTCACGCCCTCGACGGTGGAGACGCGTTTGGCGATATGGTCCATCCACGAGAGCCACTGGTTCCACTCGGCCTTGTGGTCACGCTTCATCCACATCTCGACGGCGGCGAGCATCCCCATGACCTCCTCCTTCCCGATCTTCATGCTGCGGCCAAAACCGTGGTGCGGGGCGCTGTGAACCCAGGCCGACCTGACCAGATCCTTACGCCCGAGCAGCAGGCCGGCGCATTGCGGCCCGCGCAGACACTTGCCCCCGCTGTAACCAACCAGAGCTGCCCCTTTCTGCAGATGCACGTTGGGGACAGTCAGAATCTCCGCCGCCGCATCCACTAAGACCGGGACATTCTTCTGCCTGGCGAGGCCGGTCAGAACTTCCAGCGCCATCGGGCCGGTCTCCGCCGGCGGCCCGGCCAGCACATAGACCATAGCAGTTCGGGGGCCGAGGGCAGCTTCAAATTCCTCGGGCGTGCCGGCCTCAAGCACCCGGACGCCCACCGAGCGCACGGCCGCGTCGTAGACGTTGCGCGAATGTTTCGGGATGATCACTTCGTCTTTGGCAAACCCGCTCAGGTTCGGGATTCGCACATGCTTGTCGGGGTTCGCGCCGGCGACACAGGCCGCCGTGGCGTGCGCGAGGGCGGCCGCACATCCAGAGGTGACGATGCCTGCTTCCGCCCCGGTCAGCTCTGCGAGGCGCCGACCGACGGCTTCCATCAGCTCATCCAGATGGACGTAGTGCAGGGCGGCGGCCTCCTTCGCCGCGCGGACCTCCGGCAACTCAAGCGAGCCGCCGATAATGGTGAATGTCCCACGGCAGTTGATTAACGGGCGGACGCCGAGCGCCTGATAAATTTCCGCCACTGCCGGGGCTGGCGCCGCAACCGCTTCGTGGCCGCGAAGGATGCCCGATAAAAGGGCCAGCAGCCCTCCCCGGCGAAACAACTCTCGCCGGCTGAGGTCGCTCGCAGGCTGCCCCCATACGTTCTTCAGTGAATTCATAAGCGAAGTGTCTCCGGATAAAAATTGTCACAAGTCAGATACTGCAACGTTAGCCTGTCCCTGAGCCGGTTGAGGACCATCGTAGATGCAGGCGTAAGCTTCGCACTCACGATCTGTGGCGGGGATCTTCGTAACGCGCCTCCTGATTCAGTTCGGCTTCGAGTTCCTCACGATCACGGCGGTTGCGCCTGAGATACCAGCCGAGCAGGACGGCAAAGAATGCGAGCAGTGTCACAGCGAAGATAACAAGAGTGACTGGGCTGTTCATAATTACGCGGCTCCGGCACAACTCGTGTCAGGCGACATCCTCCCGCGACCAGATATCGCCATACTCAGTCACGAGCCCATTGTCGTCAACGACGATGCGCGCCACGAACTGACCGCCCGCGCTCTCGTACCGCCAGACGCGCTCCTCAAGGCGCGTGTACGTCTGCTCAAACGGCTCAAGCGCGAAGCTCGGGAACCGGAGC
The DNA here is from genome assembly GCA_035652435.1 of Blastocatellia bacterium. Lineage (GTDB taxonomy): Bacteria > Acidobacteriota > Blastocatellia > RBC074 > RBC074 > DASRDU01. The sequence continues at coordinate 25,764 of DASRDU010000071.1, read as the reverse complement.
CACGCCGCCCGGACCTGTGCCGATTGCCCGACCCCGAGGTTGAGGCGGCGGATCGGGAGCAGGTTCGTTGACGGGCTGAAGTTAAGGTCAATGTCAACGCATCCGGCCACGTCGCGGCATTCGCATCCGTTGAACTGCCACTGCCCTGACGCCTCGCGCCTGACATCAACATTGATGCTGCGGCCTCCGACCCAGCCCGCGACCGCCGCCGAGCGGGTCTGCCAGTGCGGATCACACGTGATCTCATAATCCAGCCGGCACGCCTGTCGCTCGAAGGCGAAGACGGCTGTCCCGGGGAGTTGCCAGCCGGGATCGAGCGGGGCGAGCCGGCAGGCTTCATGACCGGGGATGTCATGCCTTCTCCAGAGAATGGTGCGCGCTTCCATGTCCTTCTTCCTCACGCGGAATCAGATAACGATGTCCCCCGCACAGGCTGAGCAAATAACCCGCTCCCGGTTGATTCCCCGAAGGCTTCGTGACCAGACACGTTCCGGGCTCAGGCGGACGGCCAGTTGGCGGCGGGCCTGCCGAGCCACACCCACGCGATGTAATCCACGAGCGGTGGGGAGCCGCCGACTTCGCGGAGGCGGGTATTGATCTGCCCCCGGTGATACATACTGTGCAGCGCGACCTGCAGCGCGGTCTCGCCGACGGTCGTCGTCTCCGGCCTGCGCCCGAGCCGCTGCTCGACCATCGCGGCCCACGGCATCGGCATCGGCTGCGACGCCCGTTCATCATTGAGCGCCCCGAGGTAAGCCCGGGCTTCACCGTAGTACGCGCGGCCATAGTTCATCAGTGACTCCGCGTCCTCGAACGTCGGGGGCGAGGCCGGGAACGGCTCATTGCGCCAGACCAGCAGGAACGCACGCTGAACCGTGTGCAGGTGGTAGAGGTACTCCCGCAGCTTCGCGTCCGCCCGCCCATTCTCCGACGCGAAGACTGATGCCCAGACTGTGGCATCGGCCCACTCCATGTGTCGGTAAAGATCGGTGAGAGTATTGATGTCCGCCATAGCAATTACTCCGCGCCACTACCCCCTTGTATTCATCAGCATCCCCGCGAGGGCACCTGACCGCTTCACACGTCACCCGGCCCGATTAAGAAGCCGGCCTTTTGCGTGGCTGAAGTCGTGGGGGTCGCAGGCCAGCCCGAGGTCACGATCACTGACTATGGTTGAGAGCAGCGTGAGAATACGCCTGCGGGCGGAGTTTCGCAACGACCGAGCCCGGCGAACTCCGGGGCGCCCGCCGCCGCGATACGCCTGCGGGGCGCGGGCCTATGATATTTTCGCCCGCCCCCGACGCCGGGAAAAACCGTTGAAGTCATACGGAAGACCTGTTAATATGTGTTCCGTTCCTACGCTATTCATATGTTCATAAGGCTGGAGCCGCCAGGTCTGCGTCGGGCATTGTGCTGATGCCCCCGGGGCCGGCGGGTGAAACCGATGGATCATCAAATCATCACTCTCAGCAAGGATCTGCCGATCCCGCTCTATCACCAGCTGAAGACCCTGCTGCTCGGGAAGATTCAGGCGGGCGAGATGAAGCCGAACGACCGGCTGCCCGCCGAAGACGAACTGGCCGCCACCCACGGCGTGAGCAAGGCGACAGTGCGTCAGGCCCTGAATGAACTGGCGTCGGCCGGCGTCGTGCGGCGCGAGCAGGGGCGCGGCACGTTCGTCGCCGAACCCAGAATGGCGCAGGGGCCGCGCGAACTGACCAGCTTCAGCGCCGAGATGCGCCGGCGCGGGCAGGCCCCCACGTCCAGGGTACTCAAACAGGATGTCGTCAAGGCCGAGGCCGACGTGGCCGCGAAGCTGCAAATCGCCGAGGGCAGTCTGGTCGTGCGGCTGAAACGGCTGCGCCTGGCTGACGGCGAGCCGCTGGGCATTCAAACGGCTTACCTGCCCCTGGAACTGGCGCCGCGGCTGGCTAAAGAGGATTTCACCTCGGCGTCGCTTTATGAGGTGCTGGAGCGGAAGTACGGCCTGCTGCCGGCGCGCGCGCAGGAGACCCATTACGCCGTGCTGCTCGAACGCGACGAGGCGCGGCTGCTGAAGGTGACGGCCGGTTCGCCCGCGCTCTCCGCCGAGCGCGTGACCTTTCTGGCCGGGGGCCGCCCGCTCGAACTGACCTACTCGATTATGCGCGGCGACCGTTACAAGATCGTACTCGATCTGACCAAATATCAACTCAGGGCGTAAGCCCCTCATCAACCTGTTTCATCAACCGATCGGAGCGTCACGATGCCCCGTCTTTGGGTGACGACAGTATTTGTGTCTCTGCTGCTGGCGTGCAACGCCCTGTGCGTGGCGCGGGTGGCCGCGCAGTCAATCGGCAGTGGCGGCAAAGACGGCAGCGGTGCGGCGACTCAGTCCGCAACGGGACAGGCGCGCAGTCGTGGCGCCGAAGCCTTTCTGCCTTACGCCGTCTGGTATGGCGGCGGGCAGGAGCGCGCGCCGATGCTCCAGGCCGAGCCGGAAAAGCATCGCGCGGAGTGGCGCGCCGACCTGCAGAAGATCAGACAGCTCGGTTTCAATACCGTCCGCTGCTGGGTGGACTGGAGTTCAGCCGAACCGCAGCCGGGCCACTACGACTTCCGCCACACAAGGCAGATGCTCGAACTGGCCGAAGAGCAGGGGCTGAAGGTGATCATTCAGGTCTACATGGACTCGGCGCCCGACTGGGTGGGCAGGCAGTATCCTGACTCGCACTTCGTCGCCAACAGCGGCGACGTAATCGAATCGCAGGCCGCGCCCGGCTTCTGTCCCGATCACAGCGGCGTGCAGCGCGCGATTCTTAACTTCTACGCGACGCTGGCGCGCACGGCTGGTAAAAGCCGCGCCTTTTACGGCTGGGATTTGTGGAGCGAGCCGCACATCATCAACTGGGCGACGATGCAGTATATGGTCAACCCCGAATTCTGCTTCTGCCGCCACACGGCGGCGCGCTTTCGCGGCTGGCTCGAAAAGAAGTACGGCAGTCTGGACGCGCTCAATCGCGCGTGGTATCGCCGCTTCACGGCCTGGGAGGAGGTCACGCCGCCGCGATTCAGCACGATCCTCACCTACGCGGATTATCTCGACTGGCGCTACTTCGTGATGGACAAACTGGCGGAAGATTTGCGGCTGCGCGCCGAAGCGGTTCTCAGCAGCGCGCCGCGCGGCGTGGTCACGAGTCACGCCGCCGCGCCCTCACTCTTCACTTCGCCACTGACAGGAGCGGGCGCGCCGGACGATTGGGCGATGGCGCGTGTCATCGAATACTGGGGCACCTCGTTCTATCCGAAACATTCGTCGCCCGTCGGGCAGGACGCCGTCTCACGCGGCGCGCGGCTCGATTTCACGCGCTCGGCGGGCTATCGCTACTCTGACGGTTTTTACATCGGCGAGTTGCAGACTGGCTTCGGCACAGTGGGGCTGCGCGTCAGCACGCCGGTCACGCCTGAAGACCTGAACCACTGGGCGTGGAGCGCCATCTCACGCGGGGCGAAGGGTATCAACTTTTACGCCTTTTATCCGATGAACGCCGGTTACGAGTCGGGCGGTTACGGCCTGATTCATCTGGACGGCCGGCTGACCGAGCGCAGCAAAGTCGCCGGTCAGGTCGGGCAGATCGTCACGCGCGAAGCCGGGCTGCTGCTCAACGCCAGACCGGCCAGAGCGCAGGTGGCGATTGTCTATAACCCGCTGGCTTACATGGTCGGCGGGCCGCGCCGCATTCCCTTCCCCGGCGCTCAGGACGAATATGCCGGCGTCGAGCGCGATTCGTGGATGGGCGTCTACCGGGCGCTCTTCCCGCTCAATGTGCAGGTTGATTTCATCCACGCCGACGATCTGGCGCGGCAGGACCTCGGCGGCTACAAGCTGATTTATGCGCCTTACCCGATTATGCTGCGCGGCGAAACCGCGAAGGCGCTCGCGCGTTATGCCGAGGCCGGCGGCGCGCTGGTGATGGAAGCGCGTGCGGCATGGAACGACGAGCGCGGGTTTTCGACACCGACCATTCCCGGCTTCGGTCTCGACGAAGTCTTCGGCGCGCGCGAAGCATCCATCACGCCCGCGGCAAAACATACGCTGACCATCACGGCCGCTCACGCCGCCACGCCGCGTCTGGCCGCGGGCGCGACGCTCACGGGCAACGTCTATCAGGAGGCGCTCGAAACCACAAGCGCGGCGGCGCAGGTCGTGGCCAGATTCGCCGACGGTTCGCCGGCGATGGTCGCCTCAAGCCACGGGCGCGGGAAGACGCTCTTTGTCGGCTCGTTCCTGAGCATGGCTTTCGAGCGGACGCGCGAACGCAGTCTGGAGGAGTTTTTCCAGGGGCTCATCGAATGGGCCGGCGTCGAGCGCCCGGCCCTGGTTTCTGACAACAGGGTCGAAGTCCGTTCGCTGGTCGGCCAGGGCTACACGCTCTACTTCATCTTCAACAACGGCGAGCAGGAGACGGCTGCCGAAGTCAGGCTCCAGGCGCCTTACCCAAACTTCACGATGCGTGATCTGGTAACCGGAGGGCCGGTATCGCATCAGACCGCCGGCGGGCACATCGTGCTGTCGCAGACGCTGGCACCACAGGCCGTCCGGGTGTTCGAGGTGCGCGGGAAGAAATAGTTCTGAAGAAAATGTCTGGCCGGGCTTTCGCGTGGCAGGAAAGGTCATCAGGCCGTCCTGCCACCTGAGTAATGTTGTCAGACGGCATCAACGCAATTCCATCATCCTCACAGGGAGGCTCCTATGATTCGTCTATGTATGGCAATGCTCCTGGCCGTCGCGTTGTTGGCGTGCGGCCTTTCCATTTCCGCCGCGGCACAGACCGTGACGGGCACGCTCAGCGGCACAGTCACCGACGCTTCCGGGGCGGTCGTGCCCAGCGCGAAGGTGACGGCCAGAAACACCGAAACCGGTCTCGTCCGCGAGGGCACGACCAACGCCGAGGGCTACTTCCAGATGCCTTTCCTGCCGCTCGGCATTTATGACGTGACCGCCGAGGCGTCGGGCTTCCGGAAGATCGTCAAGACCGCCGTCTCGGTCGAACTGAACAAGACGACGGTCTCGAACTTCAGGCTGGAAGTTTCGTCGGTCGGCGACACGGTGCAGATTACCGGCGAGACTCCGCAGATCGAGACGACGACCGGCGAGATCAAACACTCGCTCGACGCCAAACGCATCGAGGACACGCCGCTCGCCGGGCGCAACTTCATTTCGCTCGTCGAGCAGGTTCCCGGATTCCAGAACGCCCCCTGGATCGGCTCGTCGAACAACCCGACCAACTCGACCGGCTCTTATGCTTCGTTCAGCGGCCAGGGCAGCCGCTCGGCGACGTTCCAGATTGACGGCGTCAACAACGACGATTCGTCCGAGAATCAAAACCGGCAGAACGTCAATATCAGCACGATCAAGGAATTTCAGGTCCTGACCAACGCTTACTCGGCTGAATTCGGGCGCGCGGGCGGCGCGGTCATTCTGGTGCAGACCAAATCGGGCACCAATAAATTTCACGGCGACGCCTACGACTTCATCCAGAACGACATCTTCAACGCGAACGGTTTTTACCGGAACGCCGCGGGCGTCTCTTCGACCACGGGGGAACAGCTCCAGCCGCGCCAGACCGTGCGGCGCCATCAGTACGGCTGGACTTTCGGCGGGCCGGTCTGGCTGCCGGGCAAATTCTTCGGGCCGGCCGGTTTCGACGGGCGCGACCGGCTCTTCTTCTTCATCAGCGGCGAGCGCGTTTCGAACAAGACCAGCGGCACCATCGGCCGCTTCAAATGGCTGCCGACCGACGTGCCGCGCGCCTGCGCCCCCGGCGAGGTCGCGGCGCCGGGCGGGCCTTTGTGCGTTGATCCGGCGACACACCCGAACCTGCAACGCGACCTGGCATTCATGCGCCGCGTGATCGCGCTGTGGGACACGCCGGAATTGAAGGACGTGAAGCCGAACGACCCGACTGCCTGCGCCGATATGATTGCCGCCGGCCGGGAAAATCGCTGCGTCACGCTCCAGTCCCCCAGCGTCTTCCCCGATTCCGATTACACCGGGCGGCTCGATTTCAGGGCGACCAACAGCGACACGATGACGCTGCGTTATCAATACGCCCGCCAGATTCGCCGCTCGGGCCGCATCATCTTCGGCGACAACTTCGGCACGAATAACAACCGCCAGTACAACCTCGGCTTCACCCAGACGCACATCTTCTCGAACCGGCAGGTGGGCGAGTTCCGCTACGGCTACGGCAACCGCGCGACGCTGCAGGACGTGGCTGACGACAACGCGATCCCGACGATCCGTTTCTCCAGCACGCTCTGCAACTCGTCGCTCTGCGGGACGATCATCGGCACCTCGACCAACGTGCCGATCAACCGCCGCCAGCACGATCAGCAACTGGTCTACAACCACACGATCACTCTCAACAAGCACACGCTCAAGGCCGGCATTGACCAGCGGTTCCAGCGGCTCGACGACGTGACGGGCGACCGCTCGCGCGGGTTCTGGACCTTCAGCACGCTCGATTCACTGGCTTCGATCCGCGCCAAAACGGGCTACACCGGGTGGGAGAACTTCCTGCGCGGTTTCGCCACCAACTACCAGGCGGGCTTCGGCAATCCGACGGCCGAGAACAGCTTCGGCGAGACCAACCTGTACGTCGAGGACAAGTACGCGGTCACGCGCAGCTTCACGCTGCATCTGGGCGCGCGCTACGAGTACGTGCGAGCGCCGGAAGAGATCAAACACCGCTTCGAGTACGGCTACGAAGACGACCGGAACAACGTCGAGCCGCGCATCGGATTCGCCTGGGCGCCGTCGGCGGAGAATGGTCTGCTGCACAAGATCACGGGCCAGACGGGCCAGTTCGTGATCCGCGGCGGTTACGGCATCTATCACAGCCGCCTCTTCCAGTCCATCTTCTCGCAGAACCAGTTGAGCATCCGCACGCAGCCGCCCAACGGCTTCGCTTCGGATTTCAGCGGGCTCTGCCGCAACGAAATCTCCGACCCGTCGTGCGGCTTCGTCTTCACGCCCGGCGTGGCTTCGCGGAGCGCGGCCTTCACCGCCGCGAGTTCCGGCAACACCGGCGCGGTGCGCGACACGGGCGGGCGGCTGCTCAGCACGCTGCTCGTGCCGGCGAAGAACCTGGAGACGCCTTACGTACAGCAGTGGAACCTGACGACTGAGCGGCAGTTCGGAAGCCGGTTCGCGTTGCAGGTCGGCTACACGGGCAACCGCGGCATCGGGCTGCCGTTCTTCGACAGCGCCAACGATTCGATCTTCCCGTTCACCTCGCCCAACCTGCTGGTTGACGTCGGCGGCGGGAGTTTCAAGCCGGTGGTCTTCGACCGCGCCTGCACCGATTTCAACGACCCGATCTGCGTGATCAAAAACGCGCAGGGCGCGGTTGACCTGACGGCCAGCGGCCCCCTGCGGTCTTTCAGTGCGCTCAACAGCACCACGGTGACGCTCGCGCAAAAAGGCATCGTGATCGTTGACGGCGTGCCGCATGGTTACATCTCGCTCAGCCAGCCGCGCAGTGCGGAGCGGCGGCCCGACCCGCTCTTCAGCCGCAACGTCAACCTGCAGAATTTCGGCTGGAGCTATTACCACGCGCTGAACGTCAAGCTGAGCAAGCGGCTCTCGAACGGCCTGAGCTTCAACGTCATCTATACGCTGAGCAAATCAATTGACACCGGCTCCGAAGCGACCTTCACCGGCGTTGACACCAACGCGCCTTCGAGCAAGAAGGGCGGCGCGGCGGCCAGCCTGCGTGGCCTGAGCGGCTTCCACACGCCGCACCGCTTCGTCGCCAGCTACTCTTACCAGCTGCCCTTTTTCCGCTCGCAGCAGGGCTTCGTCGGGCGGGCGCTCGGCGGGTGGGTGGTCACGGGCGTGACGACCTTGCAGACCGGCAATCCGTTTACGGTAACGCTCGGCTACGACGTCAACGCCGACGGACTCAGCGGAGACCGTCCGCGCGTAGCTGACCTGAGCGTTCTCGGCAAATCGGTTGACAACGGGCGCCAGTTGCCGGGCGGGGGGCCGAGTGATTCGATTTCGCAGACTCAATTGCCGGGCACGGCCTTCATCCCGGCTCAGGCCGGCACGATCCTGGCCGACCAGCGAGTCTACCTGCCCGGCACGGCGGCGGATGGGACGCTGGGCCGCAACACCTTCTTCACGCACGGTCTGAATTACACCGACATGACCGCGCAGAAGGAGTTCAGGGTTCGCGAGTCGGTTAAGCTGATTTTGAGGATGGAGTTTTACAACATCTTCAATCGCGTCTCGTTCGGCGTCCCGGCTCGGACGATCCTGAGTTCCACGCCGCTCGGCCGCATCACAGATCAGCGCAACCCGGCCAACTACGTCAACTCGGGCCGGGACAACGGCTCGCGCATGGGGCAGCTGGCGTTGCGGCTGGTCTTCTGAAGAGCAGTTCGTAGTCCCGCATTCAGGCGGAATGTCGTGACTCTCAATCCTTCCGCCTGAATGCGGGACTACGAACGTTATCGGGCAATGCTGAAGCGGCGATTTGAATTGAAAGCAGTGGCGGCGCTGGCTTGTCTGGCGTTGCTCATCGCTCACCCCGCCGGGCAGTCTCCGAGCCAGAACGCGGCGCGCACTATCCTCGCCATCGGCGCGCACGCGGGCGATATGGAAGTCACCTGCGGCGCGGTGCTGGCTCTGCAGAAAAAGAAGGGCGATCGCGTCGTGCTGCTCCACCTGACGCTGGGCGAAGGCGGCAACCCGAAGCTCTCGCCGCAGGCTTACGGCGAGCAGAAACGCCGCGAAGCGCTCTCTGCCGCCAAAGCGCTCGGCGCCGAAGCGATCTTCGGGCCGTATCAGGACGGCCAGTTGCCGAACACGGAAGAGGCGCGGCGTTACGTGGCCGACGTGATCCGGCAGGTCAAACCGACGCACGTCATCACGCACTGGGAAAAGAGCATTCACAAAGATCACGCGAGCGCACACGCCATTGTCAAAGACGCCGTGCTGCTGGCCTCACTCGCCGGAGTGGTGACGGAACACCCGCCGCATCGCGTCGGGGCGCTCTATTACGCCGAGAACTGGGAAGACGCCGAAGGGTTCAAGCCGTACCTCTACGTTGACGTGAGCGAGGTGCTGGCGCAGTGGAAGGAGTGCGTTACGCAATACGAGTTCATTCGCGGCGGCGTTTCCTCGTTCCCTTACCTTGATTACTACGAGGCGCTGGCCCGGCTGCGCGGGGCGGAGGCGCGGAAGCGTTACGCCGTCGCCTTCGATGTTGACCCGCTCGCGAAAAAACGCGTACTCGATTCACTGCCCTGAAAGGAGTCCGGATGATCGCTGAAAGTGCCGTGGCGGCGCTCGACATCGGCGGCACTAAAATCTCCGCCGGGCTGATTTCGCGCGCGGGCGATCTGCTCTGGCAGCGCGCGGAAGCCACCGCACAATCATCGCTCGCCGACTCACTCGATCAGCTCACGAACCTGATCGTGGAAGCCGTCATTCATGCCCCGGCACATTGCACCGTCGCGGGCGTCGGCCTGGCGGTGCCCGGCTGGGTCAACCGGCGTGCGGGCACGGTCTGGGCGCCGAACATCGCGGGCTGGGACCATATTCCGCTCTTGCGCGAGTTACGGCAGCGCGTGCGATGGCCTTTGCAGGTTGATTCGGATCGCAACGCTTACGTACTCGGCGAAGCGTGGCGCGGCCGGGCGGCGGGGCTGGAAGACGTGGTCTTCCTGGCCGTCGGCACCGGGATCGGCGCGGGCATCATCAGCGGCGGGCGCCTCATTCGAGGCCGCGACGATCTGGCGGGCTGCGCCGGGTGGTTCGCATTGCAGCCGGAATTTCAGGAACTGTACGCCTGGATGGGATGCCTTGAAGCTGAAGCTTCGGGCAAATCGCTCGGACGCAAGGCCGAAGAACGCGACTTCTTTGCCGGACGCGATGAGTTGCGCGGTCAGGGCGCGCGAGCGGTGATCGAAGCCGCCGAACACGATGATGCGGCGGGGCGGGCGCTGCTCGACGAAGCCGCAGGTTTTCTGGGCATGGGCGTCGCCAATCTGATCAGCACGCTCAATCCGCAGATGGTCGTGCTGGGCGGCGGCCTCTTTCAACGGGGCGAATATCTGCTTGCGGCCGTGCGGCGCGAAACCATGCGCTGGGCGCAGCCGATGGCCGCCGAACGCGTGCGGATCGAACGCAGCACGCTTGATGAACACGCCGGGCTGTACGGCGCGGCGCGCATTGCCTGGGATGAAAACAGCGCCGGGAGCGCGAGCGCGACCGGCCCCGAGTAACGAAGGGTGAAATTACCAGATGTCTGCTGAAAACTACCTGACCCGCGTGGGCGGAATCCTCAATCAAATTCGCGAAACACAACTGCCGGTGATCCGGGCGGCGGCGGAGAAGATGGCCGACTCGATCCGCAATGGTGGGCGCGTCTACCTCTTCGGCAGCGGTCATAGCGTGATCCCGGTGATGGACGTCTTCCCGCGCTACGGCGGCTTCGTCGGCTTCTTCCCGCTCTACGACCCGCGGCTGATGTGGACGAACGTCATCGGGCCGGGCGGCGCGCGCGAGCTGTTGTGGCTGGAGCGGCAGGAAGGCTACGCCGGAGTCTTTTTGCAAAGCTTCCCGCTCGAAAGCCGCGACTGCATGATCGTCTTCTCGCACGGCGGCCTCAATGCCGCCCCGATTGAGGTGGCGCAGGAGGCGCGGCGGCTGGGCCTGACGGTCGTCACCGTCTCGTCGCACGAGAACGCCCGCAGCCGTCAGGCCACGCATTCATCGGGAGAGAAACTTTCGGACGTGGCCCACTTCGCGATTGACAACTGCACGCCGCCCGAAGACGCGCTGGTGGACGTGGGGCAGGTCGAGAAGGTGGCCGCAGGTTCGACGGTGGCGGCGATTGCGGTGGCGATGTCGCTGGTCGCCGAGACCGCCGCGCAACTGGCCGCCCAAGGCGGCGTGCCGCCGACCTTCGTCTCGCCCAACGTGCCGGGCGTCAGGCCGGGACACCTCGAACACGTCTACCAGGCCTTCACCGATTTCTACTACGCGCGGACTTCGGTGCGCGCCGGCGAAAATCGGACGGAGTCATAACACCGAAAAAATCATCCGCGAAGGCGCACGAAGTAACATGAAGCCTGGGCACAAATCACGGTCTTGAAATAAAGCTGCTCCACCCCGGGAGCGCGAGCGTCCCGCTCGCCAGGCCTGGACTCACGGTCCGAGCAAGACCTTCCCCTCAAGCCTGGCGAGCGGGACGCTCGCGCTCCCGGGGCTCCGCGACTCAGGCCCGGGCTTCAAGTAATGTGAAGACTTGCTCCACCTGTCTCCGTGCTGCTTCGTGCGCCTTCGTGGATAAATTTCCGGAGAGCAAAATGAAAACCGAAGAAGCCGCGACGCCTGCGCCTCACGTCATCTTCAGCGACGCCGCCAGCTTCCCTCACTACCGCGGTCTCACGCTCGCCATCTTCGCCGGGGCTTTCGTCTTCGGCGTGGTGATGGCTTCGCTGGGCGCGATGCTGCCCGGGCTGGTTGAAAAGATCGGGTTCGACAAGGGCGGCGCGGGCGCGCTCTTTCTGGCGATGAATTTTGCGATGCTCATCGGCTCGCTCGTCTTCGGGCCCGTGTGCGACCGCTTCGGGTTCAGGCTGCTGCTGCTCGCTTCGATTGTGCTGGTCGGCGCGGCGTACACGAGTCTGGCGCTCGCGGGCAGTTACGCGGCGATCACGTTTTCGCTCGCCGCTCTGGGCCTGGGCGGCGGCGCGCTGAACGGCGCGACCAACGCTTTAGTCAACGACATCAGCCCGGAACGGCGCGGCGCGGCGCTCAACAGCCTGGGTATCTTTTTCGGCGTGGGCGCGCTCGTCACGCCTTTTCTGATCGGCGCGCTCAACGGGCGTCTGGGGCTCAGGGCGATCATCTGCCTGTTCGCGCTCTTCACGCTCGCGCCGTTTGTGTTGTATCTGACGGTTGATTTCCCCGCGCCGAAACATGCCGGCGGGCTGCCGCGCGGCGAACTGGCGGCGGTGCTGCGGAGCCCGCTGCTTTATCTGTTCGCCTTCGTACTCTTCTTTCAAAGCGGGAACGAATTCACCGTCGGCGGCTGGCTTTCGACTTTTCTGGCCGAACGGTTTCGCATTGAGGCGGGACAGGCGGCATTTGTGCTGGCCGGTTACTGGGCAGCGGTAATGGCCGGGCGCTCGGTCTGCGGCTGGCTGTCGGGCAGGGTGAAAGGCGCGACGCTCGTGTGCGCGAGCGCGCTACTTGCGGCGGCGGCGGTTGCGTGTCTGCTGCTCGCGCAGTCCGGGGCCGTCGCAATTGCTGCGGTGATCTTCATCGGGCTGGGCTTTGCGGCCATCTTTCCGACGACGCTGGCGCAGGCGGGCGAAGCCTTCGCGCAGTTTTCCGGCACGGCTTTCAGCGTCATCTTCGTGGTCGCGCTCAGCGGCGGGATGACCGCGCCGTGGCTGGCCGGGAAGATTGCGCAGACGCGCTCCATCGAAACCGGACTCGGGCTGGTCATTTTCAACTGCGCGATGATCTTTCTTTTGCAACTGATCGTCGCGCGACGACGGAGCCAGCGTGCCTGATACCGGCAGGCTATATCACCCCGTGGCTTTTCCCATTTTTCAGATTCCAGATCGCGGCGATCAACGCGTCAATTTCCTCGCAGGTGTTGTAAAACGCGAGCGAAGGCCGCACCGTGCTTTCCAGTCCGAAGCGGCGCAGGATGGGCTGGGCACAATGGTGGCCCGCCCGCACGGCGATCCCTTCCCGGTTCAGAGCCTGCCCGACCTCTTCAGTAGTGAACCCGTCCAGCACGAAGGAGAGTACGCTGGCCTTTTCGCGGGCCGTGCCGATCAGGCGCAGACCGGGGATGCGCTGCAACCCCTCGATGGCATAGACCAGCAGGTCGTGTTCATAACGCGAGACATTGGCCATGCCGATCCGGTCGAGGTAATCAATCGCGGCGCCCAGGCCCACCGCATCGGCGATGCTGCCCGTGCCGGCTTCGAAGCGGAAAGGCACGGATTGATACAACGTCCGCTCGAAAGTGACGTCAGCGATCATGTTGCCGCCGCCCTGCCAGGGTGGGGTCGAATCGAGAACCTCATACTTGCCGTAGACAACGCCGATTCCCGTGGGCGCGAACACCTTGTGCCCTGAAAAGACATAAAAATCGCAGTCGTAAGCCTGCACGTCCACGCTCATGTGGGAAATGGCCTGCGCCCCGTCAACCAGCACTTTGGCGCCGTAGCGATGCGCTATCGCCACCATCTCCGCGACGGGCGTGACTGTTCCCAGCGCGTTGGAAACCTGCGCGAAGGCCACCAGTCGGGTTTTCGGCCCCAGCAGTTTTTCGTACTCATCCAGCATCACCTGTCCGTGGTTGTCCACGGGCGCGACCCGCAGCCGCGCGCCTTTCTCGGCGCAGAGCATCTGCCAGGGGACGATGTTGGCGTGGTGTTCAAGGTGGGTGATGACGATTTCATCGCCCTCGTGGATGTGCCGCTGGCCCCAGCTTTTGGCCACGAGGTTGATGCCTTCAGTCGCGCCGCGCACGAAGATGATTTCACGCGTCGAACCGGCGTTCATAAAGCGGCGCACCTTTTCCCGCGCCGCGTCGAAAGCGTCGGTCGAGCGCGCCGCCAGTTCGTGTGCCGCCCGGTGGACGTTGGAGTTTTCGTGTTCGTAAAAATACGAGAGGCGATCAATCACCGACTGCGGCTTCTGCGTGGTGGCGGCATTGTCGAGCCAGATCAAAGGACGACCGTTGACGCGTTCCTGCAGAATCGGGAAATCGCGCCGCACGGCGTGGACATCGAAGAGCCCGGCCGACAGGCCCGACTGCGGCGGAAGGTTGGGTTCATTGCCGACCGGGGACAACACGGGCGAAATGCTGGCGGGCGTGACCGACCGTGCCGTTTCCAGAAATGGGAAAGCTGACGGCTGGCCGATGCCGCCGATCCGCGGCACGGCGCCGGGAATCTGCGGCGTGGAAACAGCCGGGAGCGGCATCGCCGGAATCGAGGTCGGCTGGTGACCCGGCAGTGAGGGCGCTATCCCGCGAACTTCCGTTTCCGTCGGGATTTTTATCGTCGGTGCAAAAGCCTGCAGGGGCGGGGCCGCCGTCTTTTCAAACAGCGAGCGGGCCTGCTCAAGAAAAGAGAACGAGGGCGTCACTGAAAAGTCGGCTGCCGAAACGCCTCCTGGAATACCCGGCGAAGCCGGTTCCGAAAATCGCATAGCCGACTGCGGCGAAGTGATTACCGCATTGGACAAATGAGACCCCGCGACATCTGAGGCTGCTGCCTGTAATTCCGCTTCAGTTAAATGCTGTGGCGTGGCAGGCGAAACAGGCATATGCGGCGATACGCCCAGTGACGAAACATTCACTGGTGGCGCGGCAGGCATCATCAGGTTCGAGACCGCTGCTTCCGGCGTGTCCGGGATATGTGCCCCGGGAAATCCGCCGGGCGCGGCTTGGTGCTGAAAGGCCTGATAAAGCTCATTGGCAAGGCGGGCCAGCGCCGCCGGGTCAGGCAGACCTGCCGCCAGCGCCTCGGATGCGCCTGTCAGATCGAGTTCGTCGGGCTGAGATGGTTTATTTGTATTCATGGTAGTTGCCCACTTCTACTTCTTCGAGAGTTGCGATGGCATCATCGGTCAGGACGGCGGCGGAGCAGTACAATGAAACCAGATAGGAGCCGACGGCATTCTGGTTGATGCCCATAAAGCGCACCGACAATCCCGGGGTCTGCTCGCCCGGAAGGCCGGGCTGGTAGAGCCCGATCACGCCCTGTTTCTGCTCGCCGACCCGCAGCAGCAGAATGCTGGTTTTGCCGCCCTGCCCCACGGCCGGAGCAGTCTGGCCGTCAACCAGCAGTTTATCGGTCGGCACTAAAGGAATCCCCCGCCACGTCAGGAACGATGAGCCGAACAGGGTGACGGTTGGCGGCGGCACGCCGCGGCGCGTGCATTCGCGCCCGAACGCGGCAATGGCTCGCGGATGCGCCAGGAAAAATGACGGCTCCTTCCACACTTTGGAGATCAGGTCATCCAGGTCGTCCGGGGTCGGCGAACCCTTGCGGGTCTGGATGCGCTGCGAGGTGGGGACGTTTTTCAGCAGGCCGTAATCGTCGTTATTGATCAGTTCGCTCTCCTGCCGTTCCTTGACGGTTTCGATGGTGAGCCGGAGCTGTTCTTTGATCTGGTCGAAAGGGTTGCTGTAAAGATCCGAAGTGCGGGTGTGAACGTCGAGTACCGCCGAGATCGAGTTGAGCGTGTACTCGCGCGGCTTCTCGTCATAGGGGACGAAAGTTTCAGGGAGCGCCTGAGTCTCTTCCTGACCGCAAATCACGTCCACCGATTTTTCATTCACGACGCGGTTGACGCGCAGCGTGCCGGCTTCGAGGGGTTTCCAGTCGAGCAGCCGGACGAGCCAGCGCGGGGTGATGGCGCTGTATTGCGGCGCGGTTTTCGTGACGTTGGCGAGCTGATAAGCCGCCTGATCACTCAGCGTATGCCGAGTCTTGTCGCTTTTTGCCATGATGTATCCTTGAAAATGTGTTCCTGCGGGGTCTGGTTATTACTGGCAGTAATGAATTCTGAGGTCATCTCATGCCAGCCCTGAAAATATCAGACTGATGCCGCACACAAAAGCACAAAATTGATCCGGCTGTTCACTGGCATCCTGGTTTCTCAGGTTACGGGGTTCGTCAGAAGGCAGCCCTCGAAGATTCAGCGGGCCTGTTTGGTGCCCTGCCAGTTCGTCACAGGGCACCGATCCCTGTCAATAGATGCGGAGGATTTTTTGCCCGGTTCGCAGGCCTGGCCTTACCAATAGCGTCCTTGCCTGAATCATTCATCCGGAACTATCATCTCACCGTTCCTCATCCAGGTCGCTATCGAACCCCGCTCTGGCAGGCGGCAGTGAAAGGTCTGCCGGATGAAAGCCATCGTGAGCGGGATTACCGGGCGGGTCGAAGCCCTGCCCCTGGACCGCGGCGAGCGAAAACAGTGATTGATAGTGACTCTTCGCGATTCATCGCCCGGGTCATCGGTCATCATCGCATTTCGATTTATATGTGGATCGTTCAACTTGCCCTCCGGCGCCCTTACACGTTTGTGGTCGCGGCCCTGCTGATCGCCATCCTTGGCGGCGTGATGATTCGTCGGATGTCCACCGACATCTTCCCCGAGATTGACATCCCGGTCGTCTCGGTGATCTGGAGTTACAACGGCATTGCGGCCGAAGAGATGGAGAAGCGCGTCGTCACGATGAGCGAGCGCGGGCTGACCACGACGGTCAACGACATCGAACACATCGAGTCGCAATCGCTCAACGGCTTCAGCGTGATCAAGGTCTTTTTCCACCCCGGCGCGAAGATCGAAGCCGCCGTGGCGCAGATCACCGCGATGTCGCAATCGGTCCTGCGCGTCCTGCCGCCGGGCATCACGCCGCCCGCAATCATCCGCTACAACGTCTCTAACGTGCCCATCCTGCAGGCGAGCATCAGCAGCGATTCGCTCTCCGAACAGCAGCTCTACGATTACAGCCAGAACTTCATCCGCACGCAACTGGCGACGGTGCAGGGCGCCTCGCTCCCGCTCCCCTACGGCGGCAAGCCGCGTCAGGTAATGGTGGATATTGATTCGCAGGCGCTTTACGCCAGGGGGCTGTCGGCTTCTGACGTCACTGCCGCGATCAACGCACAGAATCTGATTCTGCCCGCCGGGACGGCCAAGGTCGGCGAGCGCGAATACAACGTGCGGCTCAACAGCAGCCCCGACACCATCGCCGCGCTCAATGACCTGCCGATCAAACAGGTCAACGGCGCGATGGTCTTCATCCGCGACGTGGCGCAGGTGCATGACGGCTCACAGGTGCAGACCAACATCGTGCGGCAGGACGGGCGGCGCTCCGCGCTGCTCACGATCCTCAAGGGCGGCGGCGCTTCGACGCTCGACATCGTCGGGCGCGTCCGTCAGGCCCTGCCGCGCATCATGGCGACGCTGCCGAGCGAGTTGAAGATCAACCTGCTCTTCGATCAGTCGGTCTTCGTCCGCGCGGCGATCAACGGTGTCATGACCGAAGCGGTCATCGCCGCGTGTCTGACCGCCGCGATGATCCTGCTTTTTCTGGGGAGCTGGCGCAGCACGCTGATCGTGACGATCTCGATCCCGCTTTCGATCCTCTGTTCGATCATCGTCATGAGCCTGCTCGGCCAGACGATGAACGTGATGACTTTGGGCGGCCTCGCGCTCGCGGTCGGCATCCTGGTTGATGACGCGACGGTCGAGATTGAAAACATCCACCGCAACCTGGGTCAGGGCAAGCCGCTCAGGCGGGCGATTCTTGATGGCGCGCAGCAGATCGCGGTGCCGGCATTCGTCTCGACGCTGGCGATCTGCATCGTCTTCGTGCCGGTCGTCTTCCTGAGCGGCGCGGCGAAGTCAATGTTCACGCCGCTCGCGATGGCCGTGGTCTTTGCGATGCTCGCCTCTTACCTGCTCTCAAGGACTCTGATCCCGACGCTCGTGATGTACCTGCTGCGCGACGAAGTGAAGCTTTATCATGAGGACGGCGAGTTCGTCGCCGCGTCAACCGGCCTCATTTCGCGCCTCCACAACGGCTTCAATCACTGGTTCGAGCGGCTGCGCGAGCAGTACCACGGCGCGCTTGAGCTGGCGCTCGCACACCGGCGCGTCGTGGCTTTCTCGTTTCTCGCCTTCTGCCTCGGCTCGTTTCTTTTCCTGCCGTTCATCGGCGAAGACTTTTTCCCGTCGGTTGACGCGGGACAGTTTCGGTTGCACGTCCGCGCGCCCGCGGGCACGCGGATCGAAGAGACCGAGCGCATCTTCGGGCAGGTCGAAGAAGCGATCAGGCGCACGATCCCGCGCGAGGAACTGGATCTCATCCTCGACAACATCGGACTGCCTTCAATCGGCATCAACCTCGCCTACTCCGACAGCGCCACGGTCAGCCAGTCTGACGGCGAGATTCTCGTCTCGCTCAAAGAAAAACATCGGGCGACTCCGGAGTACGTCAAACAGCTTCGCCGCGGATTGAAACAGCAATTCCCGCAGCTGACGTTCTTCTTCCAGCCCGCGGACATCGTCAGCCAGATTCTCAACTTCGGGTTGCCCGCGCCGATTGACATCCAGATCGTCGGGCGCGACCAGAAAGGCAATTACGAACTGGCGCGCCAGATCGAACAGCGCGTGGCGCGCATTCAGGGCGCGGCGGACGTGCATCTGCATCAGATCGTGGACGCCCCCGAGTTGCGCGTCAACGTTGACCGCACGCGCGCCGGGCAGGTCGGGCTGACGCAGCGCGACGTCGCCGGCACGCTGCTCACTTCGCTCAGTTCGAGCAGCCAGACCGCGCCGAATTACTGGCTCAACCCTGAGAACGGCGTGAGCTACTTCGTCGCCGTGCAGACGCCGCAATATAAAATGGATTCGGTGGACGCGATTCAAAGCACGCCGGTCACGGGCGGCACCCTCACCTCGCCCCAGTTGCTCAGCAACCTCGCCTCGGTCGAACACAGTACCGCGATGGCGGTGGTCAATCATTACAACGTCCAGCCCACCTTCGACGTTTATGCCAACGTGCAGGGGCGCGATCTGGGCGGGGTGGCGCGCGAGATTGACCGCGTAATGGACGAATTCCAGGCGAAATTGCCACGTGGCACTTCGCTGGTTATGCGCGGCCAGATCGAGAGCATGCGGTCTTCGTTCACGGGCCTGGGCTTCGGCCTGCTCTTTGCGATTGTGCTGGTCTACTTTCTGATGGTCGTCAACTTTCAATCGTGGCTCGACCCGTTCATTATTCTGATGGCGCTGCCGGGCGCGCTTTCGGGTATGCTGTGGATGCTCTTCGTGACTCAGACGACGGTCAGCGTGCCGAGCCTGATGGGCGCGATTATGTGCGTCGGCGTGGCGACGGCGAACAGCATCCTGCTGGTGACGTTTGCGAATGAACAAAGGCTGGCCGGCAAAGACGCGGTGAGCGCGGCGCTGGCGGCGGGCTACACGCGGCTCCGGCCCGTGCTGATGACGGCGCTCGCGATGATCATCGGCATGTCGCCGATGGCCCTGGGCCTCGGTGAAGGCGGCGAGCAGAACGCGCCGCTCGGGCGCGCGGTCATCGGCGGTCTGGTCGTGGCCACTGTGGCCACGCTCTTCTTTGTGCCGGTCGTCTACAGCGTGCTGCGCCGCAAATCCGTGGGACATGCCGACGAAGAGTTACAGAGTTATGCCGCGCTGCCGGGTGCGGTCAGGCAATGACGTGAAGGAGATGTTTGATGGGCGTGAGCTTGTTGCCAGCAGAAGATCCCGCTGAACAGGAGCAGGAACAGAGCGCGGGGACGCGTGTTCCCACCCGGTCGCCGCGTCGTGCCGTGCGTTCGCGCAAAACTGCGCTGATCGCGGGCGCGGGCCTGTTGCTTTTACTGCTGGCCGCCGGGATCGTTCCGCGCCTCAGGCGGCAGTCCGAGTTATCGGCGCTCGCCAGAGAACAGGAGCAGGCGTTGCCATCGGTCAGCGTCATCACGCCGCGCCCGGCCGACGCCGCCGGCGAACTCGTCCTGCCCGCGACGACGCAGGCGATTCAGGAGACGATCATCTCGGCCCGCGCCGGGGGCTACGTGCGCCGCTGGTACGCCGGCCTGGGCAAGCACGTCCGGGCGGGAGAATTGCTGGCCGAGATCGAAACGCCGGAGACCGATCAGGAGTTGCGCGAGGCGCGCCAGCAGGCGGTCGAAGCCGGGCAGAACGTGGCGCAGTCGCGTTCGGAACTGGGGCAGGCTCAGGCGGGACTCGAACAGGCCGAAGCGGCGCTCAAACAGGCGCGCACCGCGCTCGAACTCGCGCGCGTCAATCTCGAACGCTCGAAAAAACTCGCGGCCCAGGGGGTCGTCCCCCAGCAGGACACCGACGACAAGCAGGCGGCCTTCGACGCGCGACAGGCCGACGTCGAAGCCGCTCAGGCCAGCATCCGCTCGCGACAGGCGGCCATCAAAGCGCAGCAGTCGGCGATTGAAGCCAGACAGTCGAATTTCAGCGGGCGCGAGGCCAACGTCCAGCGCCTCGCCGAGGTGCAGTCATTTCAGAAAGTGACCGCGCCTTATGACGGTGTCATCACCGCGCGCAACATCGAAGTCGGCACGCTCATCAACGCGAGCGGTGGCACGTCCGGCAACGCCGGCCTCTACCGAATCGCCCGCCTCGATACGATCAGGGTTTTCATCAACGTGCCCCAGACGTTCGTCGCGGCGATGCGACCGGGCCTGCCGGCTGAAGTGCAGGTGAAGGAGCTGCCGCAGAAGACATTCACCGGCCAGATAGTCGGCACGTCACATTCGATTGACCCGGCCTCGCGTACGCTGATGGTCGAAGTGCGGGTCAGTAACCCCGACCAGCAGCTCCTGCCGGGAATGTACGCGCAGGTGAAATTCGCACTCCCCGCAGCAAATCAGGCGGTAACGATTCCGGCCAGCGCGCTGGCAGTGAATACCGAAGGCACGCAGGTGCTGATCGTCAATGCGGATCAGACGGTGCATTACCGGAAAGTCGTGATCGGTCGTGATCTGGGCAAAGAGGTCGAGATCATCTCGGGTCTTTCAGGAGATGAGTCGGTGGTCACCAATCCGACCGATGCCTTGCACGAAGGGATGCGAGTGCAGGTGGCGAAAGCGCAGAAATAATCAGACAGAACTGATCCAGCGTGTCAGTAGCCCGACCGTGAGGGAGGGCTTGCATTGTGGAGGCAAGCCCTCCCTCACGGTCGGGCTACTGACACAGATGGCCCCCCACGCAAGCGAAAACCGATCCGGTGACTGGAGCCGCCTTATTCCGGAACGGCCTGGAACTCTTCGCAATAGCTGACGAACCTGCGGGCCAGATCGAGTGTGACCTGGGCCGTGGCCTCGTCAGTTTCACCGGCCCTCAGGCTCTCGAAGCTTGACGTCAGCTCCTGCCAGGAGCCGCCCGTCTGGCCGGAGAGGACGAAGAGGTTCTCGAACTCCCAGAGCGCCTCGCCGGAAGTGAACGGGTCTACCAGCCGCTCGTAGAGCGGCACCCGCGCCGCCGCCGCCGCCGCCTCGTAAGCCTCGTTCAGGGCCTGTTCGTAATCGCCGTGGTGCAAATACGCTTCCGCCTGAGCCAGCCGCTCGTGCGCTTTCTCTATGACCGGCACCACCTCGGCCACGGTCGTCCCCGCGCACTCGCCGCGCACGCCCGAGCGGACGGTGAACCGCTCGTTCTCGTGGCCGTAGTCCTCGTAAAACTGCGGGTCATCTTCAAAAGCTGGAATCGCACGCAGCGGTTCCAGCTCCTGCTTCACCCGTTGATCACCGATCCGCGCAATGAATGAGTTGAAGTCCTCGCCCGCGAGCTTTTCGGCCTCGTGCAGACTGAGCAGCGTCTCGACGACGCCGATGGCGCTGCGGGCGGGGAATTTTCCGATCACCTTCGCGGCCTGTGGGCGCCCGTGATTCGTCTGGCCGCCGAGGAAAAGCAGGTGCGCCGGGACGTTGCGCCCGCCCTGCGAGAGCGCCGCCGCGTGAAAGCCAATGGGGGCAACGGCGTGCTGGGCGCACCCGTTCGGGCAGCCGGAGATTTTGATCCGCAGGTCGCGGTTCGATTCACGGTAACGGGCGAGCGGGCCACTAAAAAAGGCGTCCGAGATCGCGCTGCCAAGGCCCTTCGCCGAAGCAATCCCGAGGCGGCAGGTGTCGGCTCCCGGGCACGCCGTCACGTCGGCGATTGTTTCGGCCCCGGCGTCGCCGAGCGAGAGCCGCCGCAATTCGGAGTACAGGGCGGGCAGGTCTTCGGCGCGCACCCAGGGCAGAAAGAGGTTCTGTTCAATCGAAACCCGCAGTTCGCCGGCGGAGTAGCGGCGGGCGATCTCGGCCAGCGCGCGCGCCGTGTCGGCAGTGACGTCGCCGAGCTTCGTCCTGACGTGAACGCCGCGCAGCCCTTCAATCCGGTGTCCGATGACCGAATCGCGCGCCCACTCCTGAAAGTCCGGATCATTTGTCATCTGGCTGAGGACGTTCAAACTCGGCGCGGTGCTGACAGACTCAGGGATAACGGCCTCTGAGAGGAAATCATCAAGCTGCGGCAGCGGGCCGAGGATTTCACGCTCGGCATCTACAGCCGCGCGGAAGTTCTCCCACCCCATCGTCTGCACCAGGAATTTCATGCGGGCCTTCATCCGCTGCTTCCGCTCGCCGTACCGGTCGAAGACGCGGATCACGGCGGTGGCGAAGTTGAACAGCTCCTCGACCGGCAGGAAGTCGGTGTAGATGCGGGCGACGTGAGGCGCGCCTCCCATCCCGCCCCCGATGTGGACGCGGAAGCCCCGGCGCGCCTGGCCATTCTCTTCCCGCGTGACGCCGTGAAAGCCGAGGTCATGAAACGCCAGGGCGGAATGATCCTCGGCGCAGCCTTCAAAGGCGATCTTGAATTTGCGCCCCATGTTCTGGTTGTAGCGGTTGCGCACGAAGTAACGGAAGAGCGCCTGAGCGTACGGATAAACGTTGAAGGCTTCGGTGTGCGAGACGCCGGCACGGTAGCAGGCGGTGATGTTGCGCACTGTGTTGCCGCAAGCCTCGCGCGTCGTGATGCCCACTTCGGCCAGTTCGCGGAGCAGCGCGGGCGCCTCCTCCAGCTGGAGGTAGTATAGCTGCGCGTCCTCGCGGGTCGTGAAGTGGATGAAGCCGCTCGCGTAGCGGTCGGCGGTGTCGGCCAGCCGCACAAGCTGGTCGGCAGTCAGGTATCCGCCGGGGATCTTGATGCGCTGCATCTGAACCCCCTCCTGCCGCTGGGCGTAAGTGCCGAACTGCAGGCGGAGCTTCTGCATCTTGGTTTCGCCCAGCTCGCCGGCCCGGTACTTTTTGATCTGCTGTTCGTACGCGGCCAGTTCGTCGAAGATGAAGTCAGGGATGAGACTGACCGAGGGTTCCTCCGGCTCGATGTATGTAGCTTTCATGGTTCTCCCGATGTGTTGGCGCAAAATAAAAGCGCCCCGGCTCCTGTTGGAACCGGGGCGCCTTGCCATTTCCTTACTGTTACTGCGATCTCAGGTTGAGATGATTACAAGCACAGGCGACTGGTTCCACCGAGAGTGGGGCGGACAACAACAACAACAACACATCGCCAGCGCGCCGCACATCGTGCAAGCCGTCGCAGAGGCCGTCAGGTTGTGTGTATGAAGGTCCACAGTCTGCCTTTGTCCAAGTATGAGAAATCTGAAGGGCAAACAATACCGGCACGCGCGCGGATTGTCAACGCGCCGTGGTTTGCCAAAGACGTTGCACAGCCATTTTTGCAAGGAGTGAGTCGGCAAGCAGAGAAAAGACCCTGGTAGTGCTAAAAATGTAATGCTGAGTTCACCGCAGAGGAGCAGAGGACGCCGAGGAAGCGCAGAGAGAGACAGATGGCCTCTGCTTCTCTCCTCTGCTCCTCTGCGGTGAAAGAAGCTCACGCAACTCGCAGCATTATTTTTGTGTACTACCAAAACCTTCACGAATGCCGGGCAGGAAGCGATGCGTATCCGGGCTACTGATTCAAACCTCTTTATTGGCCCTGCCTCTTGATCAGAGCCTGCTGACTTCGATGTAATACAGCTCAGTGGCGACCTCAAACTCATCTTTCCCCACTCTGGTTTTCAGAGTCTTCCATTCCGTCGTCGGCTGGATCGTCTGCCACTGCGTCCGGCGACCGACCTTCACCGGCATGGCAAACTCTTTCACATCGGCCCTCCAGCGGTAAGAAACGCTGCTATCGCTTTCAGAAAAGCGTAATTCGAGCGTGGGAAGCGCGGCGTGCCGGAGGTACTGGTCGAAAATCGGCGTCAGGTTCCTGCCGGTCTGCTCGTTGAAGAACTTCACCACATCCTCGGTCATGATATTGCGATATTTGAACCGTTCGCAGTAATCGCGCAGCAGCTTCCACCAGCGCGCGTCGTTATCAACGACCGAGCGCAGCGTGTTGAGGAAAAGCGCGCCCTTGAAATACTGATCCTGCGAGGGCGTCCGGTTGACTTCGCGCGCGGTCACAATCGGCTGCCGGTTTCTGACCTTCGTTTTGTAGCCGTTGGTGTATTTGAGCGCGTCTTCCCTGCCGAACATCGCTTCGACGTAGACGCATTCGGCGTATGTGGCCCAGCCTTCGTGAATCCACTGGTCGGAAACGTCGGCGGCGGTGATGCTGTTGCCGAACCATTCGTGCGCGCTTTCGTGAACGATGATGAAGTCGAACTTCAGACTGACGCCGACGCCCGTCCAGTCGCGTTCGAGGTAGCCGTTGGCAAAGCGGTTGCCGTAGGTGACGGCGCTCTGATGCTCCATCCCGGAGTACGGCACTTCGATCAGCTTGTAGCCGTCCTTTTTGAACGGGTACTCGCCGAAATACTTTTGAAACGCTTCGAGCATCGGCTTTGCCTGCGCGAACTGGCGCTTTGCCTTCTCCAGATTTTCCGGCAGGCAATAGTAATCCAGCGTCAGATCGCCCAGCCGGTCGCTGAAGTGTTCGTACGCGCCGATATTGAGCGACACGTTGTAGTTATTGATCGGATAGTGAATGGCCCAGTCGTAGCGCGTGTAGCCATCGCCCAAGTCAGTTTTGCCGACAAACCGTCCGTTGGAAACATCGGCGAGCGTACTGGGAACGGCGACGTGCAATTGCATGCTCTCGACTTCATCGCGCTGCTGGTCTTTGTTGGGCCACCAGATGCTGGCGCCGATGCCTTCGCACGCGGTCGTGATCCAGTGCCGCCCGGCGGGGTCTTTGCGAAAGCTGATGCCGCCAAAACGGCCCGTCTCCTGCGGCGAGCCGGAGTAATAAAACTCGATTGACTGCACCGAGTTTTTCCTGAGCGGCGCGGGGAAGTCCACAAAGACCGTGCCCAGTTCGCGCATGTATTTCAGTTCAGATGACCCATGCAGAATTTTGTCCACGTTCAGGTTGGCAAACAGGTCGAGCTGGATGCGCGTGTCATCCTTCAGCATCCTGAACCGGATCGTATTTTTGCCGCTGATGAACTTCTTTTCGGGATCAACGCGAATGTCCAGGTCATAAGAGAGCAGGTCGTTGTTCGCTCGCCACTGGCTGTATTCGCCGCGCAGGATGTCTGCACGGGAAGGAACCGGCGGAGTTTGTTGTGCTGATGGCACTTGCGCTGCCACCAGCGTGACCAGCGCAACCAACGACAGGCAGACAAAGCGGGACGTGTGATGTAATTGCATTAGGTTTTCTCTGAACGGTCGCTGTAATGGTTGAGCCGCTCTTATATCTCTCATTCATCGCTAACTTCAGAGATAGCCGTCACAGATTGAAATTCCTCATCAGGCGGTGCAGGAATGTGGAGTGCCACCAAGTGGGTCGAGGCTCTGCACGGGAAAGTAAAACCGCACCGAGATATGAGCTTCTGCAATACTCCCAGAAGCCATGGTTCTGCACGAGGCGAGAGTAAACTTCCTGCACGAGCGTCTGAAGCTCTACTGGCACGTGTTCACCGTAGTCGGTCTCGAACGACCTGCCCCAAGAATAAAGGACGCAGCGCAACTCTCGCTCATGATAGAAAGACTTCCGCTTCGAGAGGACTACAGGAAAGACCATAGCGGGATTTATTAGACTTGTTGCGATGTATAAAATCAATATATGAGATAGAAATTCCAGAGGCCTGCGCACACGCCTAAGATGACATTGTATAGCTCGATGTCGTGGACGCGCAGGCGGTCTGACAAGATGCGATAGCGCTTCATCCC
>DASRDU010000070.1:0-18717 GCA_035652435.1 Blastocatellia bacterium | reverse complement strand
AGCCTGACGGCGCTCAAACAGCGCTTTGTCGAAGAAACTTTCAAGGAACGGCTGGATCGTTCTGACGCGAGATGGCGCAGAAAACTCGATCAATTGCGGGCGGCAGCGTGAGCCAATAGGTTCACCTGTCACTTTTCAGTATTTCAGAGGCAAGGTCAGCGTATGTACTGTCCCGGATGCGGAACGCAGAACGCCGAACAGACCAAATACTGCCGCGGCTGTGGGTATGACCTGAAGGTGATCTCGCAGACGATGAAGGGTCACCTGCCGGTCGTACTCGCCAGCAAAATAGACGCGATCCTCGACCGCCGGAACGAACAGTTCCGGCGTGACAGCCTGCTCGTCTTCCTGTTTGGCGTCGGCTGCCTGCTCAAAGGCATCTTCGGCCTGACTGGCGGAAAAAAGTCTCTGGGGCAGTCCCGGCTTTTTTGTCGCTCTGGCCGGCCTCATGTTCATGCTGAGCTTCTGGGAATACCTCGCTTACCGGCGCAGCCTGTCTCCGGACGCGCAGTGGGCGCTGGCGCAAACGGCCGCTGACGAGGCTGTCAGCAGTTCGGTTCTGACACTGAATCTGTCTCAGCCGGACGCGGCGGAAACAGTTTCCGCCCCAACAACTGACAAGCTTGCCTCACATGGTTCAGCCGTCACGCCGCCGGCCGGTATTACTGAAGCGACCACCAGACAGCTTGATGCGCCCGTCAAAGGTCAGGAAGAGAAGTTCTGAAGTCAGATTATGTATTGCCCGAAATGCGGAACCGAGACTGCCGACAGCGCCAAATTCTGTCGCGCCTGCGGGGAAAACTTAAAGGCCGTCTCGCAGGGCATCGAACAGCGGTTGCCCGCATTTCTGATCCGGGCACTCGACCGATACATCGCGTACCGCAGCAGGCGGTTCGGCGGTGAACGCGGTCTGATGACAGCTTTCGCAGGAACGTTATTCGTACTCCTTGGCCTGCTGAATCTGATCGAGGGGGGCAGAAGCAGGGGCGATGAAGTCATCAATCTTCTGGTGGGGTGTTTTTATCTGATCGTCGGCGCGTGGGATCGCGTGGTCTATAAACGCAGTCTCGCTTCGGATGCCCAGCCGCAGCCGGCGGAGATCATTTCTGCCCCGACGACTAATGAACTCGATCCGCGCGGTCAGCTGCCGGCCGCGCCGCCATTGAGCGTCACGGAAGCCACGACGCGACAGCTTGACGCCGCCGTTAAGCGCGCGAAAGAGAATTCCTGATTACCATCCCGCAAGTAAGACTGACTCTGTTTTGAACTCATAACTTCCCCGCCGGGTTGATTGAGCCGGCGAAGTTATCCAACCCTTATCCTCAGGGAGAGAACTATGCCACTACTCAGTAAACCAGTCACACCTGCTGAATCCTTCCCGCGCGCGGCCGGCGTCCTGCGCGTCATCGCTCTGGCACTGCTGAGCCTGCTGTTTTTCGCAGCCATCAGGTTTTCGCTGCCCGCGCAGGCGCAGAGGCCCGCGCGCGTCCCGGTCGTCATGATTTCGATTGACGGGTTGAAACCCGATTACGTGCTGGAAGCGGACAAGCACGGGTTGAAAATCCCGAACCTGCGCCGCCTGATGAAGGAGGGCGCGTTCGCCTCGGGCGTGGTCGGCGTAACCCCGACGGTCACTTACCCGAGCCACACGACGCTGGTCACCGGCGTCTCACCGGCAAAGCACGGCATCATCACGAACTCACCGTTTGACCCTTACAGCAAAAACATGGGTGGCTGGTACTGGTATGCCGAAGACATCAAAGCCCCGACGCTCTGGGAGGCCGCGGGCAAGGCCGGATTGATCACGGCCAGCGTTGACTGGCCGGTGACCGTGGGCGCCGAGATCAGATACAACATCGTCCAATACTGGCGCGCCTCGACCCCCGATGATCGTAAGCTGACACGAGCTTTATCTACAAAAGGACTGCTCACCGAAGCCGAGCAGACCCTTGGCCCTTACCCTGAAGGTTACGATTACGAACTGCCCGCCGACCGCCGCCGCGCGAAATTCGTCGCGTGGATGCTGGAAAAGAAAAAGCCGCAGTTCCTGACCGGCTACTTTTCGAGCCTCGATGAAGATCAGCACCACACCGCGCCCTACAGCGCGAAGACTTTTGAGACGCTCGAAGGGCTTGACCAGATCGTCGGCGAAGTGCGCGCGGCGGCTGAACGCGCCTATAACGGTCGCGTGGTCTTCTGTGTTGTCTCCGATCACGGCCACATCACTGCTGACAAGGAACTGCATCTGAACGCCGCGCTGCGCGAGGCCGGATTGCTTGAGCTTGACGAAAAGCAGAAGCTGAAATCGTGGCGCGCTTTCGCGTGGACTTCGGGCGGTTCGGTCGGGATTATGCTGAAGGACGCGAATGATGAGCAGGCGCGCAATCAGATCCGCGAACTGCTCAGGCGACTCGCCGCCGATCCGGCCAGTGGTATTGACCGCGTCGCCGAAGGGTCAGAAGCAGCCGCACTGAACGGGTTCAGCGGCGCGGCATTTATCGTGGGCGTCAAGCCGGGCTTCAAAATGGGCGGAACTCTGACAGGCCCGGTGATGCGGATGGGCAGCGCGGGCGGCAATCACGGTTATCTGCCGGTTTATCCCGATATGGAAGCTTCGTTCTTCATCGCCGGCCCCGGCATCCCCGCCGGCCGCAACCTCGGGCAGATTGATATGCGTGACGTGGCGCCGACTGTGGCCGGAGTTCTCGGAGTGGCGCTGCCCTCAGCCGAAGGGCGTGACTTGTTGCGGGGCGCGAAGGTTGCCGAACGATAATCACCGGTAAGTCAGGAGCGCCGAATCGCCGAGGTGAGGCACGGCGTTGAAGACATCGAGCGTGAAGCGGTCTCTGGTGTAAATGATTTCCGTCAGCGAGCAGTTGCGGACGCGCCAGTTGAGTTCGACTGCCATGTGTTCGGGCGCCTGCGTCGCCGTCTGCACCGCGACGGAAATCGGGCCGCCGGAAGTGAACACGACCACGCGCCGCCCGGATGCTTCGGCGGCAGTGACGCGCGCAATGCCGCGCCGCACGCGGTCGTGAAAGCTGCGCCACGATTCCAGATTCTCGGCCTCCGTCCCGCCGATCCAAGCGCCCATCACCGCCTCAAACATGCGCTGAAAATGCCGGTTGCGTTCGGGGCCGTGGCGATGCTGCTCGGCGGCTTCAACCAGGCTGCGGATGCGCTCGTCCTGTCTGACGAGCAGCGGAACCAGTCCGCTGACAATGCCGTCGGCGTTGTATTCATCCAGCTCATCAATCACCACCGGCTCGGGCCATTCGAGGCCGGCGCCGGTGCAAGCCTCGCGGACGATTTCGGCCGTGTGCCGCTGCCGTTTGCGCGGGCCGGTGAAGACTTCGTCAAAGACGACCCTGCGCTCCCCCCAGAAGTCGCCCAGGCGGCGCGCCTGAAGCTCGCCGGTCGCCGAGAGGTTGTCGTAATCGTCGCCACCGAAAGTCGCCTGCCCGTGCCGCACCAGAATCAGATTGCTCATCAGTCCTGCCTTCGCTCAACAAAAATCTCACCCGACCGTCAGAACCACTTTGCCCCACGTCTTGCGACCCGCGAGCGCCCTCAGCGCGGCGGGCGCTTCCGCGAGCGGGTAAGCCTGCGAGACGACCGGCCTGATCTGCCCCGCCTCGTACATCGCGAACAGATCGGCCTGAGTCTCGTGCAGGTAATCGGGATGACGTTCGCAGTAACCGCCCCAGAAAACGCCGACGACCGACATATCCTTGAGCAGGATTCGATTGGCGGCGATGGAAGGGATCGTCCCGCCGGCAAAGCCGATGACGAGCAGGCGGCCTTCGGGCGCGATGACTTTGGTCGAGAGGTCAAAGACCTCGCCGCCGACCGGGTCGTAAATCACATCAGCCCCGCGCCCGCCTGTGATCTTTTTGACTGCGTCAACCCACGTCGCCTCGCGGTAGTTGAGCGCGTGTTCCGCGCCCTGCGAGAGGCAGAAATCGAGTTTCTCCGCGCTGCCCGCCGTCGCGATCACGCGGGCGCCCATCGCTTTGCCGATCTGCATGGCGGAAAGGCCGACCCCGCCCGCCGCCGCATGCACGAGCAGCCACTCGCCCGGTTTCAACTCCGCCCGCTGCTTCAGAGCGAAGTAAGAAGTCTGATACACCACGATCATCGCCGCCGCCTCGTCAAAGCTCATTGCGTCGGGAATGCGAAACGTCTTGCCGGTCGGGGCGATTGAGTATTCCGCGTACCCGCCCGTGGAAGCGATGGCCTGCACGCGATCACCGACGGCGAAGCCGGTGACTTCTGCGCCGACGGCGTCAACCGTGCCGGCGACTTCTGTGCCCGGGGTGAACGGCAGCGGCGGCCTGACCTGATACTTACCCTGAATCATCAGGATGTCGTAAAAGTTGAGCGCCGCCGCCCGGTTCCGAATCCGCACCTCATTCGGCCCGGGCTCGGGCACGGGCGTTTCAGCCAGTTCCATCTGCTCAGGCTCGCACCACTCGTTGACGCGCCAGGCTTTCATTATTCAGTCTCCATTCATTACTCAAACAAATCAGGTTGTTCACGGGTGATCATTGACCAGAGCGGCTGAAACTGGAACCAGCCCGCGACGTGTGAACCGACCTGTTGCAAGGTCGTTCGGGCATGATCGGGGCTGATTTTGATCGGCTCCCCGGCGGCTTCGGCCAGCAGCTGTGACTGGCAGCTGCGTTCCATCGTGATGAACCACCACGCGGCCTCATCAACCGTCTGGCCGACCGTCAGCAGCCCGTGATTGCGCAGGATCAGCGCCTTGCTCTGCCCCAGGGCCTTCGCCAGCCGAGCGCCTTCTTCCGGGTCATACACGACGCCCGTGTAATCATCAAACAGGCCGTGATCCTCGTAAAAGGCGCAGGCGTCCTGCGTCAGCGGATCGAGCAGGCGCCCGAGCGTTGACCACGACTTGCCGTACATCGAATGCGCGTGCGCAGCCGCAACCACGTCGGGCCGGGCGGCGTGAACCTGTGAATGAATCGCGAAGGCGGCGCGGTTGACTTCGCGGCTGCCCTCGACCACCTTCCCATCCTCATTGACCAGCACCAGGTCCGAAACTCTGATCTGGCTGAAATGCATGCCGAACGGGTTGACCCAGAAATGATCGGGCTTTTCGGGGTCGCGGGCCGTGATGTGTCCGGCCACTCCTTCATCAAAGCCGTATTTTGAGAACAGGCGGAAGGCGGCGGCGAGGCGCTCCTTGCGGTGGCGGCGCTCATCTTCGACGCTCGTGAATTCCGGCGGCGTGGGGATGCGCAGCGGGTTGTATTCCGGCTGGGTCATTTCTTCTTCCTCCTCAGGCGCGCACAACGGCAATCGGATTTCGCGAAAAGATGCGATCAATCATCGGCTCGAAATGCTCAAGCGGCAGCGTGTCGTAAGCGGGGTCGAACGAAGTCTGATCCCACTCGTCGGTGAATCGGCAGGCCAGCGGGTACCAGGGCTCTGCGGCGTGCCGGCGGCGGGCTTCCGGGTCCATCCCCATCAGCGCGTAATAATGCCGCCCCTGAAAATCCTGATGCGTGCGGACGATCTCGTAAGTTTCGCGCGAGACGTACGGTCTGAGGATTTCAGCCGCAATCGCGGGGTGATTGGCGACCGAGATCACTTTGCCGATGTCGTGACAGAGCGCGGCGACGACCAGTTCCTCCGAAGCCCCGGCCCGCTCGGCCCGCGTCGCTGTTTGCAGACAATGTTCGAGCTGATCAACGGCGAATCCGTCCACCTGCTCCTGCAACCGGCGCAGCATTGATTTGATGGTTTCAGGCATCCCCGCCTGTCGCGCCGACACTTCACTACCGATAGTCATCCAGTCGGCGGTGCTGCTCTCGTCCATTCTCGTAAAAGGCATAACGTATCCTCTCGGGTGTCGTAAACCTGTCAGGTCGCGTTTTCGGCTTCGGGACGGGGATTGAGGACGGCGAAGGTCGCGAGGGTTTTGGCGATCAGCCGCCCCGCTTCGGTCCTCACTTCCGCCTCGACCACGGCGCTCGATTTGCCCAGATGCACGACGCGCGCTTCGGCGACGCAGTCTTCGTTGTGAACCAGGGCGATGTAGTTGATCTTCATCTCGAGCGTCGCGCAGCTGTAACCTCGCTCGAGGACGGTGACCACTGCCCAGCCGCAGGCGTGATCGGCCAGGGCGAAGATCGCGCCGCCGTGGACCCGGCCCAGCGCCTGCAACAGATGTTCGGAAAACCGCAGCCTGAGTTTGACGCGCCCCGTCTCCCGCTCCACCACCTCGAAGCCGAGCAGCCGCGCGAAGGGCGACTCGGTGATCAGCCGCTGTAATTGTTCGTACTCCTGTTCTGTCATCCGCTGTCAGTTTTGAATTTGAGGTTTCGGCTTCGCAAGCTGGCAGCCGGGGCAGCGATATGCTATTTTTCTTCCGCGTTCAGGCACTTTACTTACCGTCCGGTCAGTCTACGACACAACACCACAACCGTCAATTTTCGAAAGGAAGCCTCAAGTCATGAATTTCGATTACTCTCCGAAGGTCAAAGAGCTGTTGCAGAAAGTCGGGGCCTTCATGGACGAATACGTCTACCCGAATGAGCGGAAATTTCTGGATCAGATCAACGAAGGCGACCGCTGGCAGCCGACGGCGATTGTCGAGGAACTGAAGCCGAAAGCCAGAGCCGCCGGGTTGTGGAACCTCTTCCTGCCGGAGAGCGAGTACGGCGCGGGGCTGACCAATCTGGAATACGCGCCGCTCTGCGAGATGATGGGCCGCTCGCCGCTGGCCCCGGAGGTCTTCAACTGCTCCGCGCCCGACACCGGCAACATGGAGGTACTCGTGCGTTACGGCAGCAAAGAGCAGAAGGAACAATGGCTGAAGCCATTACTCAACGGCGAGATTCGCTCCTGTTACGCAATGACCGAACCTGAAGTAGCGTCTTCAGATGCAACCAACATTCAGGCGAGTATCGCGCGTGAATCCAGCGTTACGCGCGACGGCGATCATTACGTCATCAACGGGCGCAAGTGGTGGACTTCGGGCGCCGGCGACCCGCGCTGCAAAATCGCGATCTTCATGGGCAAGACCGACCCGACCGGGCCGAAGCACAAGCAGCAGTCCATGATCCTCGTGCCGATGGACACGCCGGGCGTGAAGATTCAGCGGATGCTGACCGTCTTCGGCTACGACGACGCGCCACACGGGCACGCCGAAGTGACTTTTGAAACCGTCCGCGTGCCGGCGACGAACATGCTGCTCGGCGAAGGGCGCGGCTTTGAGATCGCGCAGGGGCGACTCGGGCCCGGTCGCATTCATCACTGCATGCGCCTGATCGGGCTCGCCGAGCGCTCGCTCGAAGCGATGTGCAGAAGAGTGAAAGCCCGCGTCGCTTTCGGCAAAACGATTGCCGAGCAGGGCACGATCCGCGCCGACATTGCCGAATCGCGCATTGACATCGAGCAGGCGCGGCTGCTGACGCTCAAAGCCGCCGACATGATGGACAAGGTCGGCAACAAAGTCGCCCGCACAGAAATCGCGATGATCAAAGTCGTCGCGCCGAATATGGCGCTGCGGGTGATTGACCGCGCGATTCAGGCTCACGGCGGCGCCGGCGTGTGTCAGGATTTCGCGCTGGCTCATGCGTGGGCGGGCTCGCGCACATTGCGACTGGCCGACGGCCCCGACGAAGTCCATCGCGAAACCATCGCCAGACTCGAATTGAAGAAGTACGAGCAGCAATAACGGGGCGGAACATCTGGAGTGCGATGACCTGGGATACTGCTGGCAAACTCGGAGTTCTGAGCGCCGGAGGCGCGGCATGTTTATAGCGAATGCTCGTCTCCTTCCTCCCCAGCTCCGGAGGAGCGACAGCCTGCACATATCGCTCCTCCGGAGCTGGGGGAAAGAGAACCCTTCGCAACTATAAACATCGCGCTCCTCCGGAGCTGAAGGCAGACAGCCTCATCTTCGGAATTCGCCAGCATGATCCCAAGCCACCACGCTCCAGACTCTGCCAGTTCAGGCTTCACAGACTCAAATCAATATCGTGTAATTGGAAACTGAACAATGGAACTCAGGGATAAGGTTGTCGTCGTTACCGGCGGCGCAATGGGCATCGGGCGCGCGCTCTGCCGCCGCTTCGCCGCCGAAGGCGCAAAGGCGGTCGTCGTCGCTGATCTTGAAGCGGACGGCGCGGCGCAGGCAGCCAGTGAAATCGGCGGGATGGCCGTGACCACCAACGTCGCAATCGAAGCAGACATCATCAACCTCGTCGCGAAAGCCACCGGAGCTTACGGGCGGATTGACCTCTTCTGCTCGAATGCCGGGATCGGCGGCACGCAGGGCGGGGCCGAAGTTCCCGACGATGACTGGCAGGAAATCTGGGGCGTGAACGTGATGGCGCATATTTACGCCGCCCGCGCCGTGCTGCCCGGGATGCTCGCGCGCGGCGAGGGCTATCTGCTCAACACCGCTTCAGCCGCCGGACTGCTCACTCAGGTCGGCTCGGCGCCCTACTCGGTCACCAAGCATGCCGCCCTGGCTTTCGCCGAATGGCTCTCGGTCACGCACGGCGATGCTGGCGTCAAAGTCTCGTGCCTCTGCCCGCAGGGCGTGCGCACGCGGATGCTGCTCGGCGAGGACGGCAGGGGGGACAACTTTCTGGTGGCGGGTTCACTCTCGCCCGAAGAGGTGGCCGACGCAGTCGTAGCCGGTCTGGAAGCGGAGCGCTTCCTGATCCTGCCACACCCCGAAGTCGCTGAATACTTCCGCCGCAAGGCCGACGATTACGACCGCTGGCTGCGCGGCATGCGGCGGCTGAATGCGAAGGTCGTCGGCCCGTAACATTTCCCGGAGGCATCCCGTAATGAACGCGCCACTCGCCGGCATTCGAGTCATTGATTTCGGCCGCTACATCGCCGGGCCTTACTGCGGGGCGCTGCTCGCGGACATGGGCGCCGAAGTCATTCGCGTCGAGCGCCGGGAAGGCGGCGAGGACCGCAACGTCGGGCCGCTTGTCGAAACCGGCGAAGGCGGTCTGTTCCTTGGCATGAACCGGAATAAAAAAGGCATCACGCTCGATCCGGGTCACGCGCAAAGCAATGAAATCAAGCGCCGGTTGATCGCGAGCGCTGACGTCGTCATCGCCAACCTGCCGCCGAACGTTCTGAAAAAGCTCGGCCTCGATTACGAATCGCTGAAGGCGATCAAACCTGACATCATTCTGGTCATGATCTCGACTTTCGGCTCGACCGGCCCTTACGCCAACCGCGTGGGTTTTGATTCGGTCGCTCAGGCCATGTCGGGCGCGATGAGTCTGACGGGCTTTCCCGGCGCGCCCGTGCGCAGCGCGGTGGCCTTTGAGGATTTCGGCACGGCCCTGCATGCGGCTTTCGGCACGATGGTCGCCCTGTATGAAAGGGAGCGAACCGGGCGCGGGCAGGTGGTCGAGGCCTCGCTGCTCTCGACCGGGGTGATGTTCATGCAGGCGCTGCTGGCCGAACGGCAGGTCACCGGCATCCGTCGCACGCAGCGTGGCAATGCCGCGTTCTACACGGCTCCGGCGGATGCGTATCAGACAAAAGACGGCTGGATCATGGTTCCGACCATCGGGCAGGCGATGTTTGAGAAATGGGCGCATCTGGTCGGGCGGCCTGACCTGATCGGCGACCCGCGCTGCGCGGATGACCTGACGCGCGCCGACCACTACGAACTGATCAACGAGCCGATGCGCGCCTGGGCCGCACAACGCACGAGCGCGGAAGCGATCACGCAGCTCGAAGCTGCGCGCATCCCCTGCGGCCCGGTCTACGATCTCGGGAGCGTCTTCGATGACCCACAGGTCAGGGCCCGCGAGATGTTCAGGTATCTGGATTACCCCGGCGCGCCCGCGCCCGTGCCCGTGCCCGCGACGCCCGTCCACCTCTCAGAGACGCCCGGCGAGGTCAGACATCGCGCGCCGACCCTCGGCGAACACACCGAAGAGGTGCTGCAACAACTCGGCTTCACTGACGAAGAGGTCGCCGCCTTCCGCGCCGCCGGCGCTATCTGAACCTGCCCGCTTTTGATAAGCTCTGCCCGTTTGATCCCGACAAGCAGACATGAAAGTCGCCGCCGACAATCTGGAGCAGCAGATTCCCGCTGTCATCAGCCGGCCGCGGGCAGTGTGGTTGTTTTCGGCGCGCACCGACCTGACGGTGTTTCTCGGCAGCGCGGTCGTCTCGCTGCTCGCGCTGCTCATCGGCGCCGAGGCCGGAGTGCTTTATTCAGACACGCCGGATTGGGCGTGGATTCCCGCCGTCATGCTGGTTGATGTCGCGCACGTATATTCGACCGGCTTTCGCGTTTATCTGGACGTTGATGAACTGAAACGCCGCCCGTGGCTTTACGCGCTCGTGCCGGCGATTGGGCTGACGATTGGCGTGGCGCTCTATTCCGAAGGCGCGCTGACCTTCTGGCGCGCGCTGGCATATCTGGCGGTCTTTCATTTCATCAGGCAGCAGTACGGCTGGGTGGCGCTATACCGGGCGAAAGCCGGCGAGCGTGACCGGATGGGCAAATGGGTTGACGCGGCGGCGATCTATGCGGCGACGATTTACCCGCTGATTTACTGGCACACGCACCTGCCGCGCCGCTTCTGGTGGTTTCTCGACAAGGATTTCACTGCAATCCCGGCGGTCATCAACCAACTGGCCGGGCCGGCGTACTGGCTGATCCTCGCGGCGTATGCGCTCAGATCCGCTCACCGCTGGTGGGTGAAAGCAGAAATCAACCCCGGCAAGGACATCGTCGTCGCGACGACGGCGGCATGCTGGTATACGGGCATCGTCGCCTTCAATTCCGATTACGCCTTCACGGTGACGAACGTCATCATTCACGGGGTTCCATACCTCGCGCTGATCTACTGGTACTGCCGCAGGCGATTGAACAACACAGTCGGGCGCGCGCACTCTCCAATTTTCAGGCACATCTTTGCGCGCGGGCCGGCCCTGTTTCTCTTCATCCTCTGGGCGCTCGCCTTCATTGAGGAGATGTTCTGGGACAAGGCCGTCTGGCAGGAGCGCGGCTGGCTGTTCGGCGCGGGCTGGGACGTGGCTTCGCTGCGAGCCCTGCTGGTTCCGCTTCTCGCCCTGCCGCAGATCACGCATTACGCGCTGGACGGTTTTATCTGGCGGCGCAAAAGTAACCCTGATTTCTCGCTGGCCGACTGAGTCCGGGGATAGACAGGATTTACAAGATGAACATGATGAATAAAGTGATATATGCTTCACCCTTCATCCATCCTGTAAATCAGGTAAATCATGTCTGGTTTTCCCGGCGTTTGACCCTGCCGGGATAAATGATTACCCTGTCGCTTACCCTTCTTATTCATTTACCTTTCTGTCCACATGGCTGGTGAGATCAAACGGGCAATCATCATCGGCGGCGGAATCGGTGGTTTAGCTACGGCCATCGCTCTGCGCCGGATCGGGATCGAAGTCGCGATCTACGAAAGGGCCCCGGCCTTCGGCGAGGTCGGCGCGGGGCTGACGCTCTGGGCGAACGCGATTCGGGCGCTCAGGGAACTGGGCCTCGCTGAACCAGTCATCGCGAGGGGCGCGAGGGTTCAGCGCGGCGCATTGCTCGACCGGCGCGGGAGGGCCCTGAGCAGCAGCGCGACCGGTGAGCTGGAAAAGTTGTTCGGCGAACCGACCATCGCTATCCATCGCGCCCGCCTGCACGAAGTGATGCTCGCCGCGATCCCGGAAGATTGCGTCCGGCCCGGTGAAACCTGCGCCGGTTTCGAGCAGGACGCGAACGGCGTCACGGCGCGCTTCGAGAGCGGGCACACTGACCGCGCTGACCTGCTCATCGGCGCGGACGGGATTCAGTCGGTCATCCGCCACCAGATGCTCCCCCACGTCAAGCTGCGTTATTCGGGTTACACCGCGTGGCGCGCCGTCGTGACGACCGATGATGAAGTCGCGCTCGGGACGACTTCCGAGTCGTGGGGCTGCGGCTCGCGCTTCGGGCGCCTGGCGGTGAGCGGGAATGAGGTTTACTGGTTCGCGACGGGCAACACTGAGGAGGGGCAGAAACTGAGGCCGGCTGAAACCAAAGGCTCACTGCTCGAACGCTTCCGCGGCTGGCATTACCCGGTCGAGGAACTGCTGAAAGCGACCCCGGCTGAAGCGATCCTGCACAACGACATTTATGACATCGAGCCGATGCCGCAGTGGTCGTGCGGACGAGTGACGCTGCTCGGCGACGCGGCGCACCCGACCACGCCCAACCTCGGGCAGGGCGCCTGCCAGGCGATTGAAAGCAGCGTCGTGCTGGCCCGCTCGCTCAAAGGGGCGGACAATCCGGCCGAAGCGCTGCGCCGCTACGAAGCCGAGCGGATGCCGCGCACCGCGTGGATCACCGAACAGTCGCGGCAGATCGGGCGCCTTGGGCAACTCGAAAACAAATTCGCCTGCGCACTGCGTAACCTCGCGGTCAGGCTGACGCCCGACAGCGTCACCAGAAAACGGCTCATTCAGGCGGTTGGAATCTCATGAACGGTTTCTGGCAGGCAACCCGGCAGCGCCCAGGCGATCTCTTTCTGATCGCGGGCCCGTGCGTCATCGAATCCGAATGGCACGCGATCGGGATGGCCCAGGCGATTGCTGATATTACACGCAAGCTCGCCGTGCCTTACGCGTTCAAGGCTTCGTATGACAAGGCCAACCGCTCGGGCGCAAAATCGTTCCGCGGGATGGGGATGGATGAGGGACTGCGCGTGCTGCAAAAAATCAGGCGCGAAATCGGTGTACCGGTGCTGACTGACGTTCACGAAACGGCCCAGATCCCGGCGGTCGCCGAAGTCGCAGACGTGCTGCAAATCCCGGCGTTCCTCTGCCGCCAGACCGACCTGCTCAAGGCCGCCGCCGAGAGCGGGCGCACCGTGAACGTCAAGAAGGGTCAGTTCCTCGCGCCCTGGGAGGCGAAAAATATTGTCGAGAAGGTCAGGTCATTCGGCGGCAGCGAGTTGATGCTGACCGAGCGCGGGACGAGTTTCGGTTACAACAACCTGGTGGTTGACATGCGCTCGTTCCCGATCATGCGCGGCTTCGGAGTGCCGGTGGTTTACGACGCGACGCACAGCCTGCAACTGCCGGGCGGGCTCGGCGACGCGACGGGCGGGATGGCCGAATACATCCCGAACCTCGCGCGCGCGGCGGTCGCGTGCGGCATTGACGGTCTGTTTATGGAAGTCCACGACAATCCGCCAGCGGCGCTCAGTGATGCGGCAACGCAGTTTCCGCTGGAGAAACTGGAACCACTGCTGGAAACGCTGCTCGGGATTCATCAATTGACTAAAAAATGAAAAAGCAGACAGGCCGCGGACGGGCGCGGATCAGGCAGATCAACGCGGATCTGATCCGTCTGTAATCCGCCTGATCCGCGCCCGTCCGCGGCCTGTCTGGATTTGCATACAGCAATCTTCGCTATGATCAGAACAATCATTTCCCTGCTCTTCATTCTCCTTTTCAGTTCAATCGCCTTCGCTCAGGAATTCGAGATCAAAAAGTACGACGTCAGCGCGCGGGTGGACGCGCAGACCTATACCATCGAAGCCAAAGCGCGCCTGACTCTCGTCAACCTCTCGGGCAAGGATCTGGCCGACAAAATCCTGCTGGCCGGGCCCGACAACAGGCCGAAGATTTCGTTTTACCTGAACAGCAAGGCGAAACTTTCGGCGGCGACGCTGGGCGGCGCCGCGGCCCAGTTCACCTCCGGCCCGGATCGCACCGGCCTGCAGGTCATTTCCGCCAACATCACCTCGGCCGTCGCCGCGCTGCCGGAATTCGACGTCGAGTTCACTTACACGATCCCGCTCAATGAAAAGCTGACGGCGGGCCAGGGGACTGACAGCGCGCGCACGCCGGGGCTGCTGGTCACCGGACTTGAATGTCTGGCGCTGCCCACCAGCTTCTGGGTCCCGGTCAAGCACACGCCTTACGTCGAACACGGGGCCGACACGGCGCCCTTTACGCTCGCCGTCACGGCGCCCGCCGGGTTGAAGGTCGTCTCGTCGGGAACGCGCACGGGCGACGGCACGTTCGATCAGCGCGACGCCGGGCAGCCGTTTTTCATCGCCGGCGATTACGAGGTCTTCGCGAGCGGCGGCGAGCCCGGCTCCTCGCTCCCGTCCGCGCCGAAAGTCGAAGTCTACGCGCCGCGCGGCCTTGACGAAGCGGGCAAACAGCAGGCGCAGCGCGTCGCGGCGGAGGCGGCGCGGATGATCGATTTTTACACGAAGTATTTCGGCGGGCCGCAGGGCGGGACGTTCCGCATTGTCTCGTCGCAGCTGCGCGAACGCGAGACGGCGATGACCGGCGAACTGGTCTCGCGCGGCCTGAACTTCACCGCGCCCGGTCTGGTAACCGTCAGCGACAGCCTCTTCCGCCGCACCGTGATTGATCTGGGAACGATTGAACTGCTCGCCAGCGCCGCCGCCAGACAGTGGATTGACGGGCGCGTGCTGTTGCGCGGGCGCGGCGCGGGGCTGCTGCGCGACGCCCTGCCGGTCTACCTGACAGCCCAGTACCTCGGCGCGAGATTCGGCGACGCGCAGCGCGAGGACGCATTCGAACGCTACCGTCGCGCTTACACGCCCGTCGCCCGCGGGGGCGATGCGCCGCTGCTCGCACAGAGCCTGCTCGACCGCGGTTACACGACCAGCATGTATAACAAGGGCGCGCTCGTCTGGCGGCTGATCGAAAAACGGGTCGGCAAACAGGCGTTCGACAACCTCATCCGCCAGTCGCTCGAACGCCAGCGCGTGGACGTACTCTCCGTGGTCGAGTGGCGTTCGCCGCTGTGCGGCGTATCACGCTGCGGCAACCTGAAAGCCGGCCTGCTCTCGACGCCCGCGCAACCCGGCGTTGACCGTCAGGCGATCAACGACCTCTTCGCGCAATGGATCGAAGGCGACGCGCTGCCCGATTTCCGGGTCGGCCAGCCGCAGCCCGGCGCCGCCGGAATCGAATCAACCGTCGCCAACTTCGGCACCGGCGATTTCGCGGTCGAGATCGTCGCGACGACCGCGCAGGGCCAGAGGCTGAAACAGACGGTCATGGTCAAATCCGGCGAATTCCCCGTCGCGACTTTCCCCGCCGGCACGCAGATCAAAGTCATCGAAGTTGACCCCGACCGGGTCTACATTCAGAAGGATTACTCGAACGACAGCTGGCCGCCGCGCCCGTCGGACGCCGACCTGTATAGTCAGGCCGCCCGCGCGCTCGGCAATTACGAGGCGATCAAATCCACCGAGAAGGACAAGCTGCCGGAGCAGCTGCGCAAACTGACGCCCGAACAGGAACTAGTGACCGCTGAAGCGAAGGCCCGCGAGGCGGTCGCCGCCGACCCCGACTCGCCGACCCTGCAGGCGCTGCTCGGCAGAATTCTGCTGGCCGCCAAAAAGAATGAAGAGGCCGCGCGGGCCTTTGCCGCGGCGCTGAAATCCGAACCGGTTCCGATCCAGGCCTACGCCTGGTCGCAGCTGGGCTCGGGCGAGCTGGCGATGCAGCAGAACAAATCCGATGAAGCGGCGAGGCGCTTCCGTGAGGCTGCGGCCACTGATCTCGACAAGGACACGATCCTCGCGGCGCGCAACGGCTCACTCAGGGCCGAGCGCGCGGCGGGCGCGGTGAAGCTGCCCGAAGACGTGAAGGGGTTCCTTCAACGTTTCGACGCCGCGATTTTGCAGGGCTCGACTGATGCCGTCGCCCCGCTCGTCGAACAGGGCACGCTGCGCAGGTTCGCCCGCTCGGTCGCCGTCACCAAACCGAGCGCCTGGGTGACCGAGCCGCTGCGCACCGAGACGCTCGACGCCAACCGCATCGCCGTTGATGTGAGGCTCAAGGTGCAGGACAAAGGCAAGGAATATTCAGGCACCGCGCTCTACGTGCTCAGCCGCGCGGGCGGCAAACTGCTGCTCAATGAAGTGCCGATCTTTGATGTGAAATGAAAAGAGCCGTCTGTCCCTGGGTACGCACGCTTCCAGCGTGCCTGATTGGCTGTCGTCACCTTCCGATCAAAGCGCCAGACTCCACGCCCGGCACGCTGGAAGCGTGCGTACCCAGGGAACACGTCACTTTCCGATTTATGCAACAGCCCCAGGCAGGATGCACGTCAAAGCCCTCCATTCCGTATCTTCCATTGAAGAGGAAACATCAATAACTATTGGGAGGAAGCCGCGATGGGTCACCCGGAATGGAACATCAGTCGTGATGGCAGAAGCTGGACAGAAGAAGAGTTGAGCTTCTTCCATGAGAAAGGACCAGAGAAGCCTGAGATCATTGAAGGCAAACTTTTCTGGACGGAGGAGGATCGGCTGAATGTTCTCGCCCTGTTGCTGATCAATGTCGGAATGGATCAGGCTGTCCGACTCGGCCCGGCAAAGCTATGGCAGGAAGCCGTGGAGAAGCGGCTGCATCACGAATCAAAACCGGAATGATGAATGGCGAAAACGACAAAATCCTTCGCTGCTCTTTTTGCGGAAAGGGCCAGGAGCAGGGCATCAGGCTGATCGCCGGGCCGACCATTTACATCTGCAACGAGTGCATTGCGATCTGTAATGAGATTATTGCGGACGATCCTGCTCACTCCCCTCATCTTTCCCTCACTCTCAATGAGAAAGCGGGGCGGGCGCGCCCGATTCGCCTCATCCTCACTGACTGCGACGGCGTGCTGACCGACGGCGGCCTGCTTTACCTGGTCACAAGCGATCAGGTCTCCACTGAGAGCAAGGCCTTCCACATCCACGACGGCCACGGCCTGAAGATGGCCTGCGAGGCCGGGCTCAAAACCGGCATCATCAGCGGACGCGCCTCCCGCGCGCTCGAAGTCCGCGCCCGCGAGCTTCAGGTTGATTATCTGTACCAGGGCATCGAAACCAAGCTCGCTGCTTACGAAGAGATCCTCGCGAAAGAGGGGCTGAGTGATGAGCAGGTCGCCTACATCGGCGACGATCTGCTCGACCTGCCTGTGCTGCGCCGCGTCGGCCTGGCCATTGCGCCAGCCGATGCCGTCAGCGAAGTCCGCAAATGCGCGCACCTGGTCACACAACGACCGGGCGGGTATGGCGTGGTGCGTGAGGCCGTCGAGTTCATTCTCAAGGCTCAGGGGCAGTGGGAGAAAATGCTGGCGAAATTCTGACAGGCGGCTTATCTCACCTTCCGAATCATTGCACCGTCGTATTCCAGCAACCCGCGTCGAATCGCTCCGTTGATGGCCGATTTGAAAGCTTCTCTGATTTTGCTGCCAGTGCGGAGAAAGCCGAGGTGACGCGCTCCGGCACGCATCGCCTCATCCCGGCGCACGATGCCGCGCACGGCGGCGGCGCGCAAAGCCAGCCGGATCGCGTGCTGAATCCGGCTCCCCGTCCGCTGAAAACCGAGTTGCCGCGCCACCTCACGAATCGCCACGTCCTGCTCGCGGGCCTCGCCTGAAGCAAAGACTTCACGAATCGCGGCCATCATCGCTTCACGATCAGGCTCGGCGGTCTTCACCCTGGGAGCGCAGGCATCCTGCCGGCTTCGCTCTTCGCCGAGCGGCCCCGTCATGGTCAACGACTCACTTCCCTCAGCCTCTGGCACGATGGAAGCGTGCGCCCCCAGGTTATCGCCGTTATCTGTCGCTCCGGCTTCATCGTCGGCGTCCGGTGAAGCCGTTACACGAAAGGGATGGAATCAGCCTCAACGGGCTCAGTTGAAGAGTCTGTCGGATCATTCAGCGGTACGACGTACAGCGCGGCGACACGTTCATCAATCTCACGCTCGATCTGAGCCACTCTGTCTGCTGATTCTCGTGGGAGCGGATGGCCGTGTTTTCGGATTTCAGCGAGAATCACGTCAACCAGCTTTACGAACTCCTGTTGCTGCTCTGCCGCAATCGGAGGGACGGGAAAAGTCTTCCAGTCATCAGGGTAAACGTGAAGCTTGCTTCTTCGCCGTGCCAGCAGCCACTTGCTGGCGAACGTGGAGTTCATCAAAGCAAGCAGATACTTGAGGTCATATTGCTTTGACAGGGCCTCCAATTCTTCTCTGAGCCTCGCTGGGGCAGCCTCACCGCGTTTGACCTCGGTTTTATACTTGGCTGTTTTCCTGATGGATTTGT
Organism: Blastocatellia bacterium; assembly: GCA_035652435.1. Lineage (GTDB taxonomy): Bacteria > Acidobacteriota > Blastocatellia > RBC074 > RBC074 > DASRDU01. The sequence continues at coordinate 611 of DASRDU010000070.1, read as the reverse complement.
TCTTGACCCCTCTCAGGTAATGCCAAGGGACGAATGACCAGGCTGAATGGTTATGGAACAGCTGGCTATCGTCATACGCCACTCGTGCTTCACCACCAGAAATATCCATTGAGGTCAGCTTTTCTGGCACTTCATAAAACTGTGGGAAGGTTGGGCGGCGAAACATTTCAGGCGCACGTCTGGTTCCATACTCTAAATAACGCACACGTCGGATGCCCCACCTGATAATGTCTTTCCCTTCAAAGTAAGGCTTGGGATGCGTCTTGTCTGGCGTCTCAGAAATCAAATCCTCCGCCTTGAATAACCCCTGCTTCTTCCTTTCATCACAATGAATCACCATTCCAACGCTGATATAGCAAATCCCGCTTAAGTCAACGTAGGTTCCCCAATCATCTGCTGTCTTTGATCCAGCCATTTTGAATAACGAGGCACCAAAGACAGATTGAGGATATGTCTGCAAGGACTCTTGATTATTAGACTTGTTGCGATGTATAAAATCAATATATGAGATAGAAATTCCAGAGGCCTGCGCACACGCCTAAGATGACATTGTATAGCTCGATGTCGTGGACGCGCAGGCGGTCTGACAAGATGCGATAGCGCTTCATCCC
>DASRDU010000069.1:0-52405 GCA_035652435.1 Blastocatellia bacterium | reverse complement strand
GAGCATCTCTGGCAGAAGATCAAATACAGGTGGTTGCCCCTGGAGGCTTCACAATCCTTCAAGCGAATGACGGAAGCTCTTTTCGAGATACTTGCCGGGATCGGGTCAAAATACCGCATTACTTTTGCTTAGGTGCTTATTGCCCGCGATTGCCATCAGCCACTCGGCGTTGTCCGTAAACTGCAACTGCGAGGTCGCGCCGGTCGCCGCCACATAACGCAACTTCGCCCCGCCCGTGCCCGTGTTCCAGAGCCGCTCGAGGATGTCGCTGGCGCTCGCGCGCTGCAGGTCGAAGACCCCGCCCGGCGCTGCTGTCCCGATCCCGATGTCTCCCGCATTGGTCTCGATCACTGAGGAGTTGATCAGGGTCGTCCCGTCAGCGGCGAACTTCGCCAGTTGATTCGGCGTCCCGCTGGCCGGCGTGGCCGGGCTCTCACCCACGGCTCTGTCCGAGCCCGTCCTCTTCGTCCCACCCCGGCGGTCTTCGCCATCGCGGCGTGTCGGCACGACCGGAACCTCCACTCCGGCGACGGTCACGTCACTGCTGCCGGTGACGGTCAGCCGGGTGCCGTCGCCCGCCGCGCCGACCCCGACCTCACTGTCACTGGTCACCCAGACGCGGTCGCCCTCGCCCGCGCGGTTGACGATCACATGCCCGCGCTGGGTGCGGGTGGTCTCGCCGGCAGAGTCTTTGATCGTGAGGGTGTAAGCGTAGAGGCCGCTCCCGACCGCCTGACCCGCCTGGTCGAGCAACGGCCATTCGAGCGCGGCGGCGAAGACCCAGTCGCTGTCGAAGACCGATTCGCCGGCCTGGCCGAAGACCTCGACGCGCCATTGCTGCGGCTCCACGCCGGGCGTGGTGAAGCGGACGAGGTTATGCTCGATGAAGATACTGGTCCGCGGCACATGCCGCTGCTGTCCCGCTGCGGCCGGGTCCTGCGCCGGGGCCGTGGTGAGGAATAAGGCCGTGAACAAAAGGGTGAGCAGAAAGTGACGTGCGATAAACATGGGGACTCCTCCCTGTAGTTTTTAGGGTCTGGTTACTGTTGCCATCGCCTGGCGTGCCCTGATGCTGCTCGCAGATCACTGCCCGGACCTCACTACGCCATCCCCACTCGAAACGGAGTGGTTGTGCCTGACCAGCGGGAGTACGAATGAAGTTCTGCCGCTCGAGTTGTCGAAGACTTCCAGCGTGGGCATGAGAGCCTGTCTGGAGGGATCGGACGGGCACTCGGCCCTGACTATGGCGCGGACCTCGATGCGGGGTCCCGCAGTGTCAAGTGAGTCTCTGTTCAGGTCGAGGAAGATCGCGCGTCCTGGTTCGAGTACTCTCTGAACTGCGGGCAGGAGTAATTCGCCCTCGCTGCCCACGAAGCTCAGCTCCACGCGGCACGGGCCGGGCGGAACCAGGTTGGGATCTTCGACCCCGACCACGCTGAGGCGGGCGGTCTGCCCTCGCGCGATGCCGAACATTCCGGTCGTGTGGAAGTCGGTGCGGGCCGCGCCCGCGCTGATCAGATTCGCGCCGGTGACGGCGACAATCACCACGAGCGCGGCGATGGTCATCAGTTGATACTTTGCGTTGTGATTCTTCATGAAATTTCTCCTCCCACTCGGCTAATTCACGGAAGAAGCCCCTCGCCCAACGACTCGCAGGGGCTTCTGTGCAAACGCGCTGTTATTGTCCTGACTGTACTCGTCAACCTGACGATGAGGGTTGATCACCACTTTGACGAAATACTCTCCGGGACGCAGTTGTGGCGGGATGGCGACTTTCACTCTGAAGCCCGCCTTCTCTCCGGATTCAAGGGCCGGCTGGTCAAGGCGGAACTCGCCGAGCAGCAGGTCGTCGGCATCGGGACGGCTGAGGTAGACCGCGAAAGGCACGACTTCAGCCGCGCCGTCTCCCTGATTCCCGATCATCCCGGCCACCTGCATCTGCCCGCCCTGATGCACGGCGCCCGCCAGGGCCGCCGGGTTTTCCGGAAAGAACAGGTCGCTGTACTTCTGGCCGAAGACTTTGCCGACGGCCAGTTTCACGCCCCCGTTCTTGTCGTCGATCTTGTAAGCGAAGGCGTGGGCCATCCAGACCGCCGTGTCGTCGAACGGGTCAACGGCGATGCCGCCCGTATCAAGCTGGCCGACCATGCCCAACTGCTGTTTCGGCGGGGGCGCAGGTTTCGGCGGAGGGGCCGTGCCCACCGGAAATTCGCCGGCGTGCAGGAGCGCACTGGGGCGAATGTCGGGTTCGTTGGCGAAGTATGCGCTGTAGCGCGCTTCGAGATAGACGTTCGCGCCGGAGCGGGTGTAGACCACCACCTTGTGATCGTCCTTATTCACCTCGACCGCCGGGTTGCCGTAGTAGACAAGGTCTTTCGGCCCGTCGTCGAAGATATTGCGTTCGCCGAAGGAGCGGTCAATCATTCTGGAGAAGGTAGGGATGTCGAAACTCACCAGCCGAATGGCGTTGACGCAGCCGGAGGCTTTGGCGTCAGGCCAGACCACGCAATCCTGCCAGGTGACGTACAGCCTGTTATTCCGGTAAGCCGCTTTCAGGGCGATGTTGCCAAGGTTGCCGACCCGGATCAGATTTGCAAACTGGAAGGGGAAGGCTTTCTGCGGGGCGTCCGAAACCCCGCTGAACCTGCCGACCGGCACATTCACAAAGTTAAGCGGAGGGCTGACCGGCCCCTGCAGGGGGGTGAAATACCACACGATCATCGTCTGATCGCTCAATGTGCTGGCCAGGAAAGCAGCCGCGGCTGGAGCAGCGCCGTGATGGACGGCGGGCTGGATGGCATTATTCCTGAAAATGTTGTTGCTGTTCGCCGGGTATCTGATGTTCCAGTAGCTCCAGCTCGGCTCCGGCGCCACGTTGCCGTTGGCCAGCGCGTCGGCGGGCATGACGTTGATGATGGTGTAGCGCAGCTTGTCAGCGCCGGGCTGGGGGAACTTGTCGAGCAGGCCGTTGCCGACGGCGTTGGCGTGGAGGAAGTATTTTTCGGAGATGCCGATGCAGGGGTAATCGGACCCGTCGCCCGGCCGGTAGCCGTCGCCGGGTTGCAGCGCGGGGTCGGGGCATTCATCCCCCGTCGTGTTGAAGCAGCGTCCGTCATCAACGTTCGCGTCCCACCAGTACATGTAAAAGCCATCGCGCGGGTCTTCGGTGAGCGAGACGCCGAGCAGAAATTTCGTGCGCGTGACGGCCAGAGAGGTCGGGATGAAATTACCCATGCTGTCCTGATGCTCACTCGGGGAAGAGACGTTTCTGGCGAGCGCGCCGACCCAGAAGCGGTGGCGGTATCCATCAAAGACTACCCGCGTGTCGAAATATTTTTTGAGACAGCGATTGCTTTTCGGATTGTCGGGGTCCGTCGGATCGCATTTGTAAGTGTCGCTCGGCGGCAGGTTGAGAAACGTGTTGATGTTGTCTGCCCGGGCCGGATCCCACAGCGGTTTGAAGAACTCTTTGGTGAAGAGCGCGGGCGCGAGCAGCTTCCCGTCCTTGCCGTAGAACGCGATCTTGACTCCCGCCGTGACCACCAGTGACGTTCTGCTGGCGGCGATCTGCGGGTCCAGCGCCCCGATGGCGGGGTCAACCTCCCAGGGTGTGCTGGTGGGCGGGGGAGTGCGAATTTGAAGAGTACTCTCTCCCGCCCGCGCCTCAGGACAGAACGGGCCAATGCAGGGCCCGGCCGGATTGGAGTCATCGAAATCATCACTGTCATCGGGGTCCGGCCTGAATTTCCTGGCCCGCTGGCCTGCCTTCGCCAGCTCCTCTCTGGTCAGCAGGAAGGGGCCATGAATTTTCAACTCTCTCACGGCTGACGATGCGCGTCCGGGCTCAGTACTCGCCTGTTTGCTCACCGGCTGCCCCGCCCGCGAATAGATCAACATCCCCGATGCTGTCACGAGCAGAGAGACCGCCAGTGAAATGAGCAGATGAAGGCGCCGGCGCGAGGGGCTTCGTCCGAGGCAAGTGAGACGGTTGACTGATGACAGGATCGTTGAGCGGTTGTTTGACGTCGATGGTGTTTGCATGACTTTCCTCCCTGTCGGATTCGGGTTCTTCCCCGGGCCGGGCTGCGGCTGCCTTCGCCTGCTTATGATCAGGCCCTTGGAATTCCTGATGGATTTCGGCGCCGGGTCGTGGGGGAGATGCCGGGTGGTTCCGGGCATGGCGCCTCTGGTCAGAGGTCTTCAGTATTGTTATGTAAGCGTCACGGCTCGTTGCCTCTTCGCGCAGTAATAGATACTCGAAATCAAATCGGCAGTCGCCACATGTTCAGGTGGTAATCTGTCTCGGGCCTGTGGATAAATCGCGAAGCGCCTGGGAGCGCGAGCGTCCCGGTCGCCAGGCCTGGGTTCAGGGCCACATGGAATTCGCGCGGGCCTTTTCCGGCAATCAGGCGAGCGGGACGCTCGCGCTCCCAGGGTAGTGCGCTCGCATTCCAGGGTTCTGAATGATGCACTCGCTTCATTTATCCCGGTGGCAGGTCCGGTGGGAACAAGAGGTATGCAATGGCTGGGTAGTATGGCGCCCTCGCTACTCGCCCATCACCATTTGATCAGGCGTTCGCGGAGGGCCTTGGCGACGGCTTCTGACTTGGAATGGACCTGTAGTTTTTCGTAGATGCCGCGGATGTGGAAGCAGATAGTGTTGACCGTGACGCCGAGCCTCGCCGCCGCGGTTTTGTAGTTGTGGCCTTCGACCAGCAGTTTCAGCAGGCGCAATTCGTGCGGCGTCAGTCTGTAATCGGCCTGCTCCGGCAGCGCGAACTGCTGAAAGAGCGTGACCACGCGGCGCGCCACTTCCGGCGACATCGGGGACCCACCACAGACTGCCTCCCCGATGCTTTCGAGCAGGCGGGTGGGGGGCGTCTTCTTGAGCAGGTAACCGCTCGCGCCCGCGCAGAGCGCGTTGAAAATGCGGTCGTCGTCGTCATAAACAGTCAACATCAGCACGAGCAGGGCGGGGTGGCGTTCCTTGAGCAGGCGCGTGCCTTCGATGCCGTTCATCCCCGGCAGGCCAATGTCCACCAGCACCACGTCGGGCAGATCAAGGCCGATCTGGTCGAGCGCCTCTTCCATCGTCCGGAAGCGCCCGGTGCAGCGAAAACCCGGCATGCCGTCAATCAGCATCCAGAAACCTTCACGCAACGCGCGCACGTCCTCGACGATGGCGACCCTGATTATTTCCGGCACTGACTGATCGCCGCTGATCTGCCTGTCTGTCGGCGCTGACATGATTTGTTTGCCTGTCGCTCGTAAAAGTAACAACCGCTGAACAGCTGCCAGGCAGCCTACACTAAAAACGCCCAGTTCGGCCCCACATGAATATGCGGGGCCATTCATTTGCCCGCGCCCTTGCTGCGGGCGCGGCGACCGGGCGGGACCTTCAATCTGACCGTCGTGCCCCGCCCGTCATCAGAGATTATTTCCAGCGTGCCGCCGATTCGCCGCGCGCGCTCGCGCAGGCTCGCCAGCCCGTTGCCGTCGCAGGGGGCCGCCGGGTCGAAGCCTTTGCCGTTGTCGCGCAGGCTCAGAATCAGCCAGCCGGATTCATGGCTGAATTCAATCCCGGCTTTAGTGCAGCCGGAATGGCGCACTATGTTATTGACGCTCTCCTTGAAGATCAGGAAGACTTCGCGGCGCGTTTCGGGGCCGAGTTTCAGGTCGTGCTGCATTTCAGGCGCGGTGAACTCGAAATCAATCTCGCGCGCGGTGAAAACGTCGCTGGCCAGGCGGCGCAGGCGGTGGGTCAGGTCGCTCAGCCGGTCGCGCTGCGGATTGAGCGCCCAGACGATGTCATTCATCGAGTCAACCAGGTCGCGCGACAGGCCGGCGATCATCAGGAGCGGCTCGACCACGGTCGGGTCATGGCCGGCGCGCCGGTTGATGACTTCGCTCAGCACCGAGACCTGCGACAGGCCGGAGCCGATGTCGTCGTGCAGGTCGGTGGCGATGCGCGTGCGGACTCGTTCGAGTTCAACGAGCTGGCTGACGCGATAGCGATAGAAAAAGACAGTGGCCGCGGCGATCATCAATCCAACCAGCGCGAGAAACCACCAGCGCTCCCAGACCGGCGGCAGAATCCGAAAGGAAATCATCGCCGGCTGTTCACTGACCTGGCCATTGCTGGTCACGGCGCGCACCAGAAACCGATACCTGCCCGGCGCAAGGTTGGCAAAGCTGACGCTGTGCTGTTCGCCGGGCGCGCTCCAGTCCGGCTCGCCGCCTTCGAGGCGGTATTGATACCGCAGCGTCTCGCCCGCGCTGAAACTGAGGCTGAAGAAATCAACCGTCAGGTGATTCTGGGATGGCTCCAGAGTAAATCCTTCAATGCCGGCCTCGCCCAGTTCCGAGACCGCGTACTGATTGCCCGCGATGCGCAGGCCGCTGATCAGCACGGGCGGCGGCGCGCGGAGCGCATCGCGGGACGGCGTGAGTCGCGACAGACCATCAAGTGTGCCGAACCAGAGCGCGCCCGTGCGGTCGCGGAAAGCCGACGTCACCTCGTTATTGCTCAAACCGTCGGCGGTCGTATAATGCCGGCTGCGCCCGGTCGCCGGATCGAGTTGCTCGATGCCGCGCGCCGTGCCCAGGTAGAGCCGCCCCCATTGATCATCTGTGAGACAAAGAATGTCGAGGCCGCGCCAGTCGGAAACGCGGGAGAATGGCGCAAACCGCGGCTGCGCTTCGGTCGGATTATCACAGCGCATCAACCGGCCGCCGGACAGGGCGAGCCAGAGGCGGCCCGACTGATCACAGTATGTCAACACCAACTCACTCGAAAGTGAATCGTCGCCGGTGCTGACGAGCGTAAACCGGCCATTCGCGTAACGCGCAAGTCCCGCCCCGCGCAACCCCACCCACAGATTGCCCGCGCCGTCTTCCGTAAAGCGCCCTACTCCCTCAAACGACGGCAATCCGTCGTCGGCCGAGTAATGATGAAACGTCCCGGTCGCGCGGTCCCAGCGCGTCAATGCAGGCTGCCCGGATGCCCGCGTTGCCAGCCACAGATCGCCGCGCGAATCTTCACAGAGCCGGACCACCTTGTTGAAAGGCAGGCCGTCGCCCGTTGTGTAGACCCGCTTCGGCTGCGTGTGCGCAAGCTGTTCCAACCGCTCGACACGCGGGAAGCGAAACAAGCCTTCGGCGGTCGCGACCCACCACTCGCCGACGCGGTCCTGCAACGCGACGCGCGCGGGCATCACTGCGGTCAGGCGCGCGGGAAGATCTGGCCGGACAAAAGTGAACCGCTGCCCGTTGAACTGACTGATCATCAATTCGCCGCTGACCACATAAAGAGTGCCCGCATAATTCTCACTGACAGAAGCTATCCAGGCGTGACCGAGTCCCTCGGCAGTGCCATAGCTGGTCGGGCCATTCTGCGCCACTTTCAATGCACCGCCGGTGTCTGTCCCGATCCAGAGATTGCCATCGCGGTCTTCGGCGAATGAATTCACGGCATTGCCGCTCACGCCCTGATGACTGCCGTATTCGCGGAAAGCGTCGTCGTCACAGCCGGTCAATCCGTCGTTATGGCCAATCCAGATGCGTCCGTCGAGCGATTGATAAATCGCCCGCACGCCAGAGGTCGTCAGGCCTTCCGGCAGACCGTAGCGAAACGCCTGACCGGGCGCGGTCGGCCAGCGCAGGCGGCCAGTGCGCGGATCAAGGCCGTTCGCGCGCCCCGGCAGAGTCCGCGAGCTGAGGCGCTCACTATCCGCCCAGGACGCAGGTGCATCAGGCCAGAGGACCACGAGCGCATGGTCATGGCCGAACCAGAGTCGGCCCGCGCGGTCGAAAAACAGACCTCTGATGCGGTCGCTGTCAGTCTTCGGCTGTGCGGTGTAATGAACGATCCGCCCATCGGGCCAGCGCCGGACGAGCCCCGCCGAAGTCCCCAGCCAGAGCGCGCCCTGCTGATCTTCCAGAATCGCCTGCACGGCAACCGTTGAATCGGACACTCGCGGCAAATTCAATGCGGCGCGCTCGAACACGACTTGATTATTCGCCTCACGTAATAAGAAGAGGCCGGCTTCGGTGCCAACCCACACCTGCCCTTTGCTGTCCTCATAAAGAGTTGTGATGACGTTAGCCGCGTGTTCCTGCCCCGGTGTAAAATTTGTGAAAAGCGCCGACCCGCGCGCGTTTTCGTCCGGCGCTTCGGTTGCGTTCAGGGATTTCTCTTTTGCCGCGGCGGGATTGAACCGGTACACGCCGTTTGCGGTGGCCACCCAATAAACGCCCTGGCGAGTTTCCAGCAGGTCATAGACGAACGGGACCGGAAGGCCGTGGTCGCCACGGTAAGTCGTAAACCGATAGCCATCGAAGCGGCTCAGCCCGTCGAGAGTGCAGAACCAGAGAAAGCCATGCGAGTCGCGCACGAGACGCTTGACGTGGTCGTGAGCCAGGCCTTCTGAGGTGGTCCAGGTCTTCACCGGCAACCGCTCGGACAGGGCCGGATGCGGCCCGATCAGAAGCAGTGCCAGGCTGATGACCGCTCCCGGATAAACCGGCTTCAGTTTTCTCCTCGCAGCCAGCATTGCATCCGGCGCCCTTCGATTACGCACAAAGTTTCTGTGCCGCTTCCACAATCTGCTGCTCTGAAATCAGCACCAGGTTTGCCGCGTCAGCGAGCGGCACGTAACTGTCAACCGCGCGCACCGAACGCAGCGGGCCGCGAAAGTCTGCTTCGATCAGAGATGCAATCACCGCGTCGGCAATGCCCCCGCCGGTCGCGCGGCATTCGTCGGCCACCAGCACGCAGCCGCACTCGTCGGCGTGCCGGCGAATCGCCTCCACGGGCAGCGGGTTCAGCCAGCGCGCGTCGAGTACCCTCGCATTGATCCCGTCCCGCTCCCTGAGCTTTCGCGCAGCCCGCAGCGCGAGCCGCAGCCCGTTCGCATAACTGACGATCAGCAGGTCTCTGGCCTCCGAGTGGTAAATCCCGACTTCGCCCGGCAGCAGCATCCGGCCCGGCTCCGGGTAGTCAAAGAGCCACTGGTTGTCGCCCTCCTCGTGCAGATCCTTTTCGTGGTAGAGCGCAATCGGTTCGAGGAAGACCGCGACGCGTCCCGATGCGCGGGCCGTCGCGACGAGGCCGCGCAGCATCATCGCCGCGTCATCGCCGCGCGCCGGCGTGGCCGTGATCAGGCCCGGGATGTCGCGCAGCGCACCGACCGAATTGTCGTTGTGGAAATGCCCGCCGAAACCTTTCTGATAAGCCAGCCCCTGCACGCGCACGACCATCGGGTTCGAGAACTGGCCCGAAGAGAAGAACTGGAGCGAGCAGGCGTCGCCGCGAATCTGGTCGAGCGCGTTGTGCAGGTAAGCGAGGTATTGAATCTCGGGGATTGGCAGCAGCCCGGCGATCCCCGCGCCCTGCGCGACGCCGAGAATAGTCGTCTCGTCGAGCAGCGTGTCGAAGACGCGCGCCTGCCCGAATTTTTTCTGCAACCCGGCGGTCACGTAATACACGCCGCCTTTTTTCGCCACATCTTCGCCGAAGACGATGATTTCCGGCAGGCGCAGCATCTCATCGGCCAGCGCCGAGTTGATGTGCGCGGCCATCGTCCGTTTCGTCGGCGCGGTGGATTGTTCGGGCAGAGTGTTACCGAAAAATTCCGCGCGCGCTGGAGGAGCGGCTTTGATTTCGGCGATCGCGCGAATCGCGGCCTCATCGTACGGGGCCAGCGGTTCGATGATCTCGGCCGCGCTGCGCAGCCTCGGCCGGCTCGGGACTTCCTCGCAGGCGGCGTCAATGCGGGCCTGCACGTCGCGGATGATCGTCTGAAGTTCGGCGGGCGTGGCCGCGCCCGTCTCGACCAGGTGGCGCGCGTTCGCGAGCAGCGGGTCGTGCGCCTCGATGGCTTCAATCTCTTCGACCGTGCGGTAAGTAGTCTCGACGTCGCTGCCCGCGTGCCCCCACAGCCGCACACAGTGCAGGTGCAGGAAGACGGGCGCGCGCGAACGCCTGCAATGGCTGATCGCCTCGCTCGCGACGTTCCAGATGTCTTCCACCTCGCCCGCGGCCTCGAAGTATTTCAGGTGCGGCTGATTGCTGAATGAATCGTGAATCCAGTGGCGCGGCGTTTCGACCGAGATGCCGATGCCGTTGTCTTCGCATAAAAACAGGATCGGCGCCGGGCCGCCGCGCCGCGCCGTGTACCTGGCCGAGTTGATGCCCGCGAGCGCCGTCGCGTGATTTGCCGAAGCGTCGCCGAACGAACAACAGACGATTGAATCATCGGCGAGATCGGCCGACCGCCCGAGCCGCCGCGCCTGCCGCAAGGCAAAGGCCATCCCTGCCGCCTTCGGCAGGTGCGAGGCAATCGTGCTGGTCTGCGGCAGTACCCAGAGCGGGCGGCTGCCCCAGACCTTGTGACGCCCTCCGGAAATCGGGTCATCCGACGAGGCGCAGAACGACAAGACCGTTTCGAGAATCGGGTTCGCGCCGGGCAGTTTCCGCGCCCGCGCCATCACGAGCCCGCCCGAGCGGTAATGCAGAAAGCACGGGTCGTCGAGCCTGAGCAGCGCCCCGATGATCGCGTTCTGCTCGTGGCCCGCGCTCGAAATGGTGTAGAAGGACTGATTCGTCTTTCTGAGTTCACGCGCCGCGACGTCGAGCAGCCGGCTGGTGATCTGGTCTTCAAAAAGTTCGAGCGCCTGCCGCACGGTCAGCGCAGTGTTGTCTGTCAGCGGGGCATCTCTGGATAACTGCTCTCTGGCGGGCGAAGCCGTCTTCAGATAGTTGTTCAGTTTGTCCTGGACTATTTCGACGCGGGTTTTAGCCATAGTTGTTTCACGGGATGGAGGTTGCTGTCAGGTACCGAATCCGGCGACACTCTACCAATATTAAGTGCGTAAATTGCCATCAAACCGTCTGGCAGGTCAAAAGGGATGTGTGCATAATTGCAGCGAAGTTCCTGCAACCGCAAATCCGTGTCTGAAAGATATGCCCGAATTATTCGATGCCATCATCATCGGCGGCGGTCATAACGGGCTGGTCACTGCCGGCTATCTGGCCCGCGCCGGTCTGAAAGTCGTCGTGCTTGAACGCCGCGAAGTGGTCGGCGGCGCGTGCGTGACCGAAGAGCCCTGGCCCGGCTTCAGGGTCTCTTCGCTTTCTTACCTGTGCAGCCTGCTGCAACCGCGCATCATCCGGGAACTCGAACTCGAACTCTTCGGCTATCACATCTACCCGAAAGACCCGTCATTTTTCACGGCCTTCCCCGACGGACGGCACATCTTCTTTTTTCAGGACGAGCGGAAGACGCACGAACAGATCGCGAGGTTTTCAAAACGCGATGCCGAATACTTCCCGCGCTACGAACGCGAGCTTGGGCGGCTGGCCGAGTGGGTCGAATCGCTGCTGCTCGAAACGCCGCCGAATCTCATCAACCGCCGGCTTGATGATCTGATGAAGCTGGGTAAGTTCGGGATGAAAACCATCGGTCTCGGCGACGATGGACTCAGGCGGCTCGTCAAAATTCAGACGCAGAGTGTGCGCGATTTCCTCGACGAGCGCTTTGAATCCGAACACATCAGGACCACGCTCGCGACCGACGGCGTGATCGGCACGAACGGCGGGCCTTCGACGCCGGGCACGGCTTACATCCTGCTTCATCACGTGATGGGCGGGGCGGCGGGGCCGCGCGGCTTGTGGGGCTTCATCCGCGGCGGGATGGGCGCGATCAGTCAGGCGCTCGCGGCTTCGGCCCGTTCGTGCGGCGCCAGGGTCCGCACCGGCGCCGAAGTGAAACAGGTTCTGATTGAGAATGAAGAAGCGCAAGGCGTCGTGCTGGCCGGCGGCGAAGAGCTGCGCGCGCGCGCGGTCATCTCCAACGCCGACCCGAAGCGGACGTTCCTCAGTCTGGTTGATCGCAAAAATCTCGACCCGGAATTCCGCCGCGAGGTTGAAAACATCAGCTGCCACGGCGCGGCGGTCAAAATCAATCTGGCGCTGGACGGGCTGCCGAACTTCAGCTCATTCCCGACTGACGGACTCGGGCCGCCGCACAGGGCGACGATGCACGTCTGCCCTTCGATGGATTACATTGACCGCGCGTGGGAAGACGCCGCCCGCGGACAACCCGCGACCAACCCGATGCTCGAATGCACGATTCCGACCGCGTACGATGATTCGATAGCGCCGCCGGGCAAACACATCATGTGCATCTTCGCGCAGTTCGCGCCCTACGCATTGAAAGACGCGCAGTGGGACGATGAATTAAAGAACCGTTTCGCCGACCGCTGCATTGAGGCGCTGGCCGATTACGCGCCGAACATCAGGGAGATCATTCTCCACCGGCAGGTCATTTCGCCGCTCGATATGGAACGCGAGTACGGCCTGACCGGGGGCAACATCTTTCACGGCGACATGACGCTTGATCAGTTGTTTTTTATGCGCCCGGTTGCGGGCTGGGCGAAATACCGGACGCCCGTTCGCAGCCTTTATTTATGCGGCTCCGGCACGCACCCGGGCGGCGGGGTGATGGGCGCGCCGGGTTACAACGCGGCGCGTGAGATTCTGAAGGACTGGAAGAGGTAAAACGGACAGGATTGACAGGATGAACACGATTCGCGTCGTAAGCAGCTGATTTATCCCGTCAATCGTGTAAATCCTGTCTATTCCCGGGAGGGTTTCAATGGACGCAACGACTATCGGCTTTGTCGCGCTGGCGACGATTCTGCTGCTCGTGATCGCGCGGGCCGTCTACGGTCTGGTGCTGGGGCAGTCTGTGACCGACACGCTGATCAATCGCGATAACCGGGCGGCGGCCATTGCGCTCGGCGGGTTCCTGCTCGGCGTGATTCAGGTCATCATCCCGGTGCTGGCCGGGCCGAGCCATTCGTTCTGGAGCGATCTGGGAAGTGTCGCGGCCTACGGCGTCGGCGGCATCGTGGCGATGACCGTGTCAGGGCTGATCTTCGCCTGGTACAGTAAACTGACCGGCATTGCGCTGCACGACCAGATCGTCCAGGGCAACGTCGCCGCGGGCATTGTCGCCGCCGGCGAGTATCTGGCCGCGAGCAGCATCGTCGCCGGCTCGCTGACCGGGGATGCCGGGGCGATTATGCCGACGGTCGTCTTCTGGGCCGCCGGGATCATTGCCGCCCTCGCCCTGACGCACCTGTTCCGCATGCTCACGGCTTACGACGACGCCAACCTGATCACCACGGGCAACATTGCCGCGGCCATCGGCTATGCCGGGTTGCTCATCGCCATCGGGATGATGGTCGGTTTTGCGGTGTCAGGAAACTTCACCGGCTACCCGGAAGGCTTCCGCGCCTTCGGCTGGATGTTGCTCATCACGCTGGTGCTTTACCCGGTGCGGCAGATCCTCGTGCAGATGCTCCTGCTCGGCGGCGGCTTCAGTCTGCGCAACGGCAGGCTGGATCACGAAATCGCGGACGACCAGAACGTCGGGGCCGGAATCCTCGAAGCCGTCGGTTACATCGCCACGGCCATGCTGATTACACGCTTATGAAAAACACACACTCTCCCTGGGCCGCGCTCCTGCCGCTCGGAATTTTCCTCTTCACGACTATGACGCCAGCTCAGGAAGTCCCCGCGACCGACCGCCGCGCGACGGAAATCCGTCACGTTGATTTCACCTACCCCGCACCGGTTTATAAGACGAAGGAAGAGTGGGTGGAGCGCGCGGCGAGTCTGCGCAAACAGATCCTCAACAGTGCCGGCCTGTGGCCGATGCCGCCGAAGACTCCGCTCAACGCGCGCATCTTCGGCAAGCTTGATCGCGGCGATTACACCGTCGAGAAAGTTTATTTCGAGAGTTACCCCGGTCATTATGTCACCGGCAACCTGTACCGCCCGAAGAATGTGACTGGCAAGGTGCCGGCGGTCTTGTGTCCGCACGGGCACTGGACGTACGGGCGGCTCGAAAATCAGCCGCTCAACGCCGGCCCCATGCGCCCCGCGAATTTCGCGAAGATGGGATTTGTCGCCTTCATGTGGGATATGGTCGGGTACAACGACAGCATGGCGATCAGCCACACGTTCGCGAGTCACAAGGAGGGCCTGATCCGCGAATCACTGTGGGGCGTCAACCTGCTCGGGCTGCAACTCTGGAACAGCATTCGTTCGGTTGATTTCCTTCTCTCCCTCGCCGAAGTTGATCCTGAACGGATCGGCTGCACCGGCGAATCGGGCGGCGCGACGCAGACTTTTCTGCTCACCGCCGTTGACGACCGCGTCAAAGTCTCAGCGCCCGTCAATATGATCTCGTCAATCATGCAGGGCGGCAGCCTGTGCGAGAACGCGCCGAACCTGCGGGTTGATACGAACAACATGGAGATCGGAGCGATGATGGCGCCGCGCCCGATGCTGATGGTCGCGGCGACTGGCGACTGGACGAAGAACACTCCGACCGTCGAGTACCCCGCGGTCAGGAGCATCTATCAGCTCTTCGGGGCCGAAGACAAAGTTCAGACCGTGCAATTCGACGCGCCGCACAATTACAACCGCGACAGCCGCGAGGCCGTCTACGGCTGGTTCGCGCACTGGTTGCAGGGGCGGAAAGAGACGACGCCGATCAAGGAGAAATCGGTCGGCTCGCTGACGATCCCCGACCTGCTCGTCTTTTACGGGCTGGCGCGCCCGGCAGGCGAGCTTGATGAAAAGGGGCTGGCCGAATCGCTGATTCAGGCGAGGAAGAAGCAACTGGCGGAAGCGACGCCGCGTGATGCGGCGGGGCTTGAGAAATTCAGGGAGCAGTTCGGCACGGCGCTCAGGTATTCACTGATGGCTGAGTATCCGAAGCCTGAAGAGATCATTGACCGTGCGGAAGCCTTGGAGGATATATCGCTTGATCACGCTGCCCATTATGTTATTTCAAGGCGAGGCAAAGGGGATCGTGTTCAGGTTACCTTCTGGAACAGGGCCGTTGGTGAGGTCGGCAGGTCAGTCACTTTGATTGTAGGCCCTGCTTCCGCCCAATCAGTACCAGAGTCGTTGTTGGTGGGCCTGATGAAAACCGGCCAGACTCCGATATTTGTTTCGCCGGGGCGGAATCACACTGAAGCTACAGACAAAATCAAATTCATCTCTACCTATAATCGCTCCGATGCCGCGAATCGGGTGCAGGATATTCTGACTGCACTGGTCTGGGCAAAGAAGTTTTTTAGAAGTTCTCAGATCAATTTGATTGGGATTGATGAAGGTGGATTATGGGCATTACTTGCGCGCGCCCTCGCTCCACAGGTAGATCGAATGATCGTTGACGCCTCGCAGGCTGATAACACCAGCGACGAAGCTTTGCTGAAGAGATTGCCCATCCCGGGCATCCGTCGCGCGGGCGATTTCACCACTGCCGTGACCGTCGCGCCGAAGACCCCGCTGCTGATTCACAACACCGGCAATCATTTTCGCACCGACGCGATGGCTAAAGCATATAGCACGCTCGGCAAAGCCGAAGACTTTCAGGTGAAGTCTGAGCGGCTCGGCGATGCCGCGATCATCGAATGGCTGAAGCAGCGCTGACGCTGTTTTCATCAACTCCGCTTTCCGCTTTTGGGACTCAGTGTTCCCAAAAGCGAACACCCGCATCCTCGCCGCGAACTCGCTGCTCTTAACGGACGTAAGTCAGTCAGGGATTTAACCCGGGCCGCTCTTCTGGCACGCGAATTGGCTTTGCTGTCTGAAAAAACCGGGGAGAGGTGTCTGTCGAGTCGCTGAACCTTTCAATCCAAAATGGGCCGCACTGATCATCAACCGAAAGAGGTGACCGGATGAAAACTCTGCTTCAGGATGCGCGTTATGGGATGAGGATGCTGCTTCGGAAACCCGGCGTCACGGTGCTGGCGGTGCTGACCATCGCTCTGGGCATCGGCCTTAATACGGCGGTCTTCAGCGTCGTCAACGCGGTGTTGCTCAGGCCGCTGCCGTACCGCGAGCCATCCCGGATCGTGATGGTCGAGGAAAGTCATCAGCAGTTCCAGACCAGTGGTTTCACCTATGCCAGCTTCATTGACCTCGCGGGTCAGGCGCAGCCGTTCGAGAGCGTCGGCGCCTGGCGGTTCTGGAACTTCAATCTGACGGACGGCGGCGAGCCCGAACAGGTGACGGGCGCGGCCGTTTCCGCCGGATTTTTCCCGACGCTTGGCGTCACTCCCTCCCTCGGGCGCGCGTTCGTGACCGAAGAAGATCAGCCCGGCGCCGACACCGTGGTCATCCTCAGCCACGCGCTCTGGCAGCGTCGCTTTGGCTCTGACCCCGGCGCCGTCGGCAGAGTGATCAGGGTCAGTGACATCAGCCGCACGGTGGTCGGAGTGATGCCGCCCGGCTTCGCGTTCCCGAATCAGACTGAACTGTGGACGCCGCTGGTTGCGGGCGGCGATCTGAAGTCGAACCGCCGGTCGCACCTGCTCCGGGTCATTGCGCGGTTGAAGCCGGGTGTCACAGTTGAGCAGGCTCAGACAGTGATGAGCGCCTTTGCCCAGGGAATCGAGCAGCAGAATCCCGGCGTTGATGCGGGCATCATGGTAGGCGTAACACCTTTGCAGACGCGCCTGACGAGTTCGGTGCGGACGGCGCTGCTGGTCCTGTTCGGGGCGGTGGGGTTCGTGCTGCTGATCGCGTGCGCGAACGTCGCCAGCCTGCTGCTCGCGCGCGCTTCCACCCGCGGCAGGGAGATGGCCGTGCGGGTCGCCATCGGGGCGGGGCGCTGGCAACTGGTCCGGCAGATGCTGACTGAAAGCATGGTGCTGGCAGCCTTGGGCGGCGCGCTCGGATTGCTGCTCGCGGTCTGGGGCATTGACCTGATAGTGGCGCTCAGCCCCGCGGGCGTCCCGCGGCTTGATGAAGTGAAGATCAGCGCCGGCGTCCTCGTTTTTACGCTGCTCGTTTCGCTCGTCAACGGGCTGCTCTTCGGACTCGTGCCGGCGCTGCAGGCGACGAGGGTAGATATGCTCGACGCGCTCAAGGATGGCGGGCGGAGCGCGGGCGGCGGGACGAGTTCACGCTTCCGCCAGTTCCTGATCGTCTCTGAAGTCGCGCTCGCCATGGTGCTGCTTGTCGGCGCCGGATTGCTCGTCAACAGTTTCGTCCGGCTCTTGCAGGTCAACCGCGGGTTCGATGAAAAGAACCTGCTGACGATGCGCCTCTTCCTCTCTCCCGACAGGTTCAGGGAAGGGCCTCGGCAGACGGAATTCATCAGGCAGGTGCTTGAGCGGATCAAAACCGTGCCGGGCGTCAGTTCGGCCGGCATCGTCAATTCGCTGCCGCTGACCGGCGGCGCGGCCACCACATTTGAGGTCGCGGGCAGCCACCCGACTGACAATCAGCCAGTCGCCGACATCAGGGTCGTTGACCCGGACTATTTCCGCACGATGAAAATCCCGCTGCTCGGCGGGCGCTGGTTCACCGAACGCGATACCGCGGACGCGCCGCGAGTCATGGTGATCAACGAAACGATGGCCCGCCGTTACTGGCCCGGTGAAGACCCGGTTGGCAAACGCGTCACGATGAGGGACTGGGGGCCGCCGCTCACCGGCGAGATAGCCGGCGTCGTCGGCGACGTGAAGCCGGACGGTCTGGATGCCCAGGTGCGGCCGATGATCTACTGGCCGTATCCGCAGTTCCCCTCGATCTTCAATGCGCTGGTCATCCGCACGGACGGCGACCCGCTGAGTGTCGTGGCGGCGGTCAAAAGCCGCATCTGGTCAGTGGACCCGGAACAGCCCGTTTCCGCCGTCAGGCCGATGGAGCAGCTGCTCGCCGACTCGGTCGCGCAGCGGAGGTTCAACGCGCTGCTGCTCGGACTCTTTGCCGCGCTCGCGCTCGGGCTCGCCGCCGTCGGGATTTACGGGGTCATCTCACACTCGGTCGCGCAGCGCACCCGCGAGATCGGCATTCGCATGGCCGTCGGCGCGCGGGGCGGTGACGTGTTGAGGCTCGTCATCGGGCAGGGAATGACGCCCGTGCTTGCCGGCGTGGTGATCGGCCTCGCGGGCGCATTCGCGCTGACGCGCCTGATGACGACCCTGCTCTTCGGGGTGAATGCGACTGACCCGCTGACGTTCGCGGGCGGCGCGTCGCTGCTGGCAATCGTGGGATTGCTGGCGTGCCTCGTCCCGGCGCGCCGCGCGACGAAGGTGGATCCGATGATTGCGCTCAGATATGAATAAGCTGTCAGCTGTCAGCCGTCAGCTTTCAGCCAATCCCTCTGGCTGAGAGCTGATCGCTGAGAGCTGGCAGCTTCCGGAGAACCTATGGAAACCTTACTTCAGGACATTCGCTTCGGCACCCGGCGGCTGTGGCAGAGCCCCGGCTTCACGTTCATCGCCGTTCTTTCGCTGGCGCTGGGCATCGGCGCTAATGCGGCGATCTTCAGCCTCGTCAACACGGTGCTGCTCAGGCCCCTGCCGGTGGCTGATTCGGGGAAGCTCGTTTCGGTTTCAGTGCTGGGGAAAAACGATGCGGTCTTCGCCTTCTCTTACCCGACCTACGTTGATTTCCGCGACCGCAATGAAGTGCTGTCGGGGATCTACGTCTCGCGCTTTGCGCCGATGAGCCTGAGTCGCAACGGCAATAATGAGCGGGTCTGGGGCTATCTGGTTTCCGGCAATTACTTCGACGTGCTGGGCGTCAGGGCCGCCCGAGGGCGCCTGTTCACGCAGGAAGAGGATCGCGCGAAACTTGCCAATCCCGTCGCGGTGATCAGCTACGGCTGCTGGCAGCGGCGCTTTGGCGCGGACCCGGGGCTGGTGGGCCGGGATGTCATCATCAACGACCACCCTTTCAAAGTCATCGGCGTCGCGCCCGAAGGGTTTCACGGCACGGACATCATCTACACGCCGGAAATCTGGGTGCCGATGATGATGCAGCCGTGGATCGAGCCGGGTCACAGCTGGCTCGATTCGCGCGACGCTCAGAACATTTTCGCCACCGGGCGGCTCAAAGCGGGCGTCAGCCGCGCGCAGGCCGAAGCCTCGCTCAACATCCTGGCGAAACAACTCGGCCAGGAGCATCCCGATTCCGAGGAAGGGAAGGTGATCAGACTCATCCCACCCGGCTTCATCATCCCGACGCTGCGGGGGGCGGTGGTCAGTTTCACCGCCGTCCTGATGGTGACGGTCGTGCTGGTGCTGCTGATCGCCTGCACGAATCTGGCGAGCCTGCTGCTGGCGCGCGCGACTGACCGGCGCCGCGAGATCGCGATCCGGCTGGCGCTCGGCGCGGGCCGAATGCGTCTGGTCCGACAGCTGTTGACCGAGAGCGTGCTGCTTTCAATCGCCGGCGGCGTGGCCGGGTTGCTGCTCGCGGTCTGGCTGATTGATCTGGTGATCGCCTTCAGGCCGCCGATTGACTTCCCGCTCACCTTCGATCTGGCCGCGGACTGGCGGGTACTCGCCTTCGCGGGTGTCGTCTCGCTCGTCACCGGGATAATTTTCGGCCTCGCGCCGGCGATGCAGTCAACTCACCCCGAGCTGGTGCCCGCGCTGAAAGACATGAGTTCGGCATCCGGCTACCGCCGCTCGCGGCTGCGCAGCGGGCTGGTGGTCGTACAGATCGCGCTCTCGCTCGTCCTGCTCGTCGCCGCCGGTCTGGTCGTCCGGGCATTGCAGCAGTTGCGGACGATGAACCCGGGCTTTCAGGTCGAGAACGGATTGATGATGTCATTCGACCTCGGCCTGCAGGGCTATGACAAAGCCAGAGGCCAGGAGTTCCAGCGGCGACTCGTTGAAAACGTCCGGTCGCTGCCGGGGGTGAAGGCGGCGGCCGTGACCGGCTTCGTTCCGCTCAGCCTCAATTATTCGAGTACGCAGATCTATGTCGAAGGTCAGCCGCCGGTGCGCGGGGCGAATGTGCCGCTGGCGATGTACGCTTCGGTGGGCCTTGACTACTTCACGGCGATGGGCATCCCTACCTTGGGCGGGCGCGATTTCACTGAAAAAGACCGCGAGGGCGCGCCGCAGGTCGTCGTCGTCAATGAGACCTTCGCGCGCCAGTTCTTCCCCGGCCCGAGCCCCGTCGAGGATGCCGTCGGTAAACGTGTCAGCGTGGACAAAAGCGACGGCCCGTTCCGGCAGATCGCGGGCGTCGTCAAAGACGGCAAGTATTTCAACATCGGCGAAGACCCGCGGGCTTTCATTTACTTTCCGATGCTCCAGTCATACGACTCTCAGCCGAATCTGATCGTGCGCACTGCGTCCGACCCGCAGGCGATGATCGCGGCGATCCGCGGCGAGGTGCAGAAACTCGACCCGAATCTGCCCGTTTTCAACGTGAAAACCCTGGCCGAACACATGGGCCTGTCGCTGTTTCCGGCGCGGATCGCGGCGGCGCTGCTGGGCGGATTCGGACTCGTCGCGCTCGCGCTTGCGGGCATTGGGATTTACGGCGTGACGGCTTACGCGGTCGCGCAGCGGACGCGCGAGATCGGCATCCGGATGGCCCTGGGCGCGCGGCCCGCGGACGTGCTGCGCCTGATCGTGCGGCAGGGGATGACGCTGGCCGTGACGGGGCTGACAATCGGCCTCGCCGTCGCCGTGGTGTTAACAAGGCTGATGGCGAGCGTGCTCTACGGCGTGAGTGCGACGGATGTGGTGACGTTCGTGGTGATTTCGCTGCTGCTCGCTGTGATCGTGCTGCTGGCGTGCTGGGTGCCGGCGCGGCGGGCTGCGAAAGTGGATCCGATGATTGCGCTGAGGTGGGAATGATGAAGTCTGAACGATGAACGATGAACAAGTGCCCGTTGCTGACTTCATCGTTCCGCGTTCATACTTCATCGTTATGTTGAGTAAGTCATCGAAACCTTTCGCCGCGGCGCGTGATTACCTGGGCCTCAATCGCAACGTGGCCGTCCTGGCGCTGAGCATCTTCGGCCTGGGTCTGGGCGAGGAGTTGTGGCAGAGCTACCTGCCGAAATACCTGGCGGCGCTCGGCGGGAGCGGCGTGGTGGTGGGATTTTTCGCTTCGGGCCGGGACCTGCTCGACGGCTTGTATCAGTACCCCGGCGGCTGGATCAACGACCGCTTCGGGCGCCGGCGGGCGCTCATGCTGTTTACGCTCGTGGCGATGGGCGGGTATGCGCTCTATGCGGTGGCGTGGCACTGGGCGGTTGTGTTTGTCGGCCTCGTGCTGGTGATGGCATGGAAGGCGGGCGCCTTCCCGGCGACGTTCGCGGTCATCGGCGACGCCCTGCCCGAGGGGCAGCGGGCAATGGCCTTCAGCGTGCAGTCAATCCTCGTGCGCGTGCCGCGCGTCGTCGGCGCGCCGCTCGGCGGATTGCTGATCGCCTCGCTCGGCGTCACGCGGGGCGTGCAGGTGGCGGCTGGCGTAACACTGCTGCTCGCGCTCGCGGTACTCATCACTCAGCAGCGCGGGTACCGTGAGCGGGCGGTCGCGGCGGGCAGTTATGAACGCACGCCGGTCAGGCAGATTTTTGCGCGGATGCCCGCGACACTGAAGCGACTGCTGCTGGCTGAATGTCTCGTGCGCTTCGGCGAGGCCATCGCCGCCGCTTTCATCGTGCTCTACGTCATCAATGTGCTGGGCTATTCGGCGCCGACTTACGGGACGCTCTATGCGCTGCAACAGACGGTCGCGCTGGTGATGTACCTGCCGTCGGGCAGGCTCGCCGATCTGAGCGGGCGCCGTCCGCTGATCGCGCTCACATTTCTGTTCTTCGCGCTCTTCCCGCTCGCGGTACAGTGGTCACACAGTTTCATCGCGCTCGTGGCCGCGTTCGTCGTCGGCGGGCTGAAAGAGATGGGCGAGCCGGCGCGCAAGGCTTTCATCGTGGATTTGTCCGACCCGGCGCAGCGCGGTCGCGCGGTCGGGGTCTATTACACGATTCGCAACCTGCTCGTCGTCCCGGCCGGCACGCTCGGCGGCCTGCTCTGGTCGCACGCGCCGCAACTGCCGCTGCGGGTGGCGGGCGCAGTGGGGATGCTCGGAGTCATCGTCTTCTGGCTGACTTCGCGGGAACAAAACATCAAAGGAGCCGAACAAAACCATGCCTGAAGCGCACGGCCTGATTCTTTTCATGATGGCGACGCTGGCGCTCAACCTGACGCCGGGTCCCGACATGCTCTACGTCATCGCGCGCAGCGTCGGGCAGGGGCGAGCGGCCGGGGTAGTTTCCGCCTTCGGCATCGCCGCCGGGTGTCTGGTGCATATGCTGGCTGTGGCCTTCGGGCTCGCGGGCCTCGTGATGACCGTGCCGGCGGCTTACGAAGTGATCAAATATGCGGGCGCGGCTTACCTGATCTGGCTGGGTATTAAACAGCTGACAGACCGCCGGGAGTTGAAGGCGGCGGCGGAGATCAGGCCTGACAGCCTGAAGGAGATCTTTCTGCAGGGCGTCGTCACGAATGTTCTGAACCCCAAAGTCGCACTCTTCTTCCTGGCCTTCCTGCCGCAGTTCGTGGTGCGCACGGGCAACGTGGCCGCGCAGATCATCCTGCTCGGAGTCCTCTTTAATATTTCCGGCACGATAGTCAACGTAGTGGTGGCGTGGACGGCGGGCTGGCTCGGCGAACGCTTCAACGCGCGCGAAGGCCTTGCCGGCAGGTTCCGCCGCCTGAGCGGGGTCGTCTTCATCGGCCTCGGCGTGCGCCTCGCATTGCTTGAACGGAAGTAGGCGTGACCTGCCGCGACGGCGAATCGGGGGCCGGAACTTTGATTTCAGCCGACGATCCTGACGATAACGCATTCTCCATTCCCCATTCTCTATTTTCCATTGTCAGGCAGTGAACAGACTGTTCGCACAAGGCTCTCGGGAAAATAGGGGAACGCGCGTCTTTAATTTCCCGACAGACGCCGTTGAAGGCAGAACCGAACTTTCTTCCGACCCGCGAAATTTTCCTGCGACGATTTCACCTCACCTGTCACTAACTCCCAGTCAATCTCAAGCAGACAGGAGAAAGTCATGGAAAATTTGTGGCACGACCTTCGATTCGGACTGCGGACGCTGCTCAGGAAACCGGGCTTCGCCTGCGTGGCGGTGTTGTCGCTGGCCCTGGGGATCGGCGCGAATACGGCGATCTTCAGCCTGGTGGATGCGGTGCTGCTTCGCCCGCTGCCGTTCCGCGAACCGGAGCGGCTGGTGATGGTGTGGGAGGATGCGACGCGGATCGGGTTCCCGCACAACACGCCGGCCCCGGCCAATTATGCCGACTGGAAAGCGCAGAACCAGGTCTTTGAGGAGATGGCGGCGCTCAGATGGGGGAGCTTCAATCTGACTGGTGACGGGGAGCCGGAAAAAATTGACTCTCAGGGAGTCACGGCCAACTTCTTTTCGCTGCTCGGCGTCGAGCCGAAACAGGGGCGCACCTTCCTGCCGGAAGAAGACCAGCCCGGCAGCAGCAAAGTGACGGTACTCGGCTACGGGCTGTGGCAGCGCCGGTTTGGAGGCGATCCGGCCGTAGTCGGCAAAGACGTGCTGCTCGACGGTCAGAAATACACCGTCGTGGGCGTGATGCCGGCGGGCTTTCAATTTCTGTCGAAGGAAGTCGGCCTCTGGGTTCCTGCGGCTTTCAGCAAAGAAGAGCTGACCAATCGAGGTTCACATTACCTGACGGTCGTGGCGCGAATGAAGCCCGGTGTCACACTGGCGCAGGCGAAGTCTGATATTGCCGGGATCATGCAGCGCATCAATCGCGACTTCCCGACGCATGGCTTTGAACTCGGTTCGGTGGTGATCCCGCTGCGCGATGAGCTGGCCGGGAATGTCCGCCCGGCGCTGATCGTGCTGCTCGTCGCGGTCGGGTTCGTGCTGCTGATCGCGTGCGCGAACATCGCGAACCTGCTGCTTGCGCGCTCGGCGGCGCGTTACAGGGAGGTGGCCGTGCGCGCGGCGCTGGGCGCGGGCCGCTGGCGCATCGCGCGGCAGCTGCTCACCGAAAGCGTGCTGCTCGCGGTGGCCGGAGGCGCGGCCGGACTCGTCTTCGCATGGTGGAGCTTTTCATTCCTCAGACAACTGATCCCCGAAACGATGGCGCTCAGTGCCGGCGTGAAGATTGATGCCAGAATCTTCGGCTTCACGCTCGCGCTCTCGGTCCTGACCGGAATCATCTTCGGCCTCGCGCCCGCGCTCCAGGCGGCGAAGGTTGATCTGAACGAGGCGCTCAAGCAGGGCGGCGGGCGCACAGGCAGCGGCTCAGGCCATCGCCGGTTGCGCGGCGCGCTCGTGGTGGTTGAAGTCGCGCTGGCGCTCGTGCTGCTCGTCGGCGCGGGGCTGCTCATCAAGACCTTCTCCAGACTGCGCAGCATGGACATCGGCATCCGCCCGGAAAACGTGCTGACCGTGAGGACGACGCTGCCGCGCGGCAAATACGGTGAACTCGCGAAGCGCGCGGCCTTCTACCAGCAGGTGCTGGAGCGCGTGCGGACGCTGCCCGGAGTGACTTCAGCCGGGTATACGACCGCCGTGCCGCTGACGTGGAAGGGCGGGACCAACGGCTTCATCGTCGAGGGCAAAGAGCGGCTGCCGGGGCAGGACGCCAATCACCGGCAGGCCAGCCCGGGTTATATGGAGACGATGGGCATGACGCTCAGGGAGGGGAGGCATTTCAACGAACAGGACGGCCCCGGGGCACAGCCGGTCGCGATCATCAACGAGACGATGGCCCGCCAGTACTGGCCGGGCGAGAGCGCGGTGGGCCGGCGCTTCAAGCTCGGCGATAACGCGCCCTGGCTGACGGTCGTGGGCGTGGTCAGGGACGTGAAGCAGATGGGCCTTGAAGCCCCGAGCAAGGCGGAGATGTATTTCCCCTGTTCGCAGATGGACCAGTTCTGGGCCGCGCCGCGCGATCTGGTGGTCCGCACGGGTGGCGACCCGATGAGCCTCGCCAGTGCGGTCAGGCAGGCGATCTGGTCGGTGGATCGCGATCAGCCGGTCTCGAACATCAGGACGATGGATGACATCCTTGGCGAAGAAGTCGTTCAGCGCCGGATCGGCATGACGCTGCTCGCGGCGTTCGCGGCGCTCGCGTTGCTGCTCGCCTCGCTCGGCATTTACGGCGTGCTGTCTTACATGGTCACGCAGCGCACGCCCGAGATCGGAATTCGCATGGCGCTGGGCGCGCAGCGCAGGGACGTGCTGCGCATGGTCGTGGGGGACGGCATGCGGCTGACATCCCTGGGGGTCGTGATCGGGCTCGCCGCCGCGTTCTCGCTGACGCGCCTGATGGCGGGCCTGCTCTACGGCGTGAGCGCGAGCGACCCGCTGATTTTCAGCGTCGTGGCGCTGACGCTCGTCGTCGTCTCGTTGGCCGCGAGTTACATCCCTGCTCGCCGCGCGATCAGAACAGACCCGATGATCGCGCTCAGGTACGAATGATAATCGGGTACGGCGGGAACGGGATGGGGTGTGGCAGCGCGCCCTGTCCCGTTCCCAATTCCGGGACAGTTCCGTCCCACAAGCGCACACCTTCCCCGACCCGCCAGACTTGTCCGTTCAATCAACTCTCGTGATCCCAGCAGTTATCTGAACGCCGCGCTGGCACGGCATTTGAAACGCAGTTCAGCAATTGAACCATCTTCATTGGCCCGGATGTCGAATGGACACCAGCCTGACAAAGGTCAATCACGCGGGAGGGAAAATGTTCGCGATCTCACAGGACGTTCGCTTCGCCATTCGTGGATTGAGAAAGAACCCGAACTTCACGGCGGTGGCCGTCATCGCGCTGGCCCTCGGCATTGGCGCCAACACGGCGATTTTCAGTGTCGTCAATGCGGTGCTGCTCCGCCCGCTGCCTTATAAGGAGCCGGCGCGGCTCGTCGCACTCGGGTCAACCAATCTGCAAACGGGCGAGCGCTACGGGGTCTCGCCCGCCGATTACTGGGACTGGCAGGAGCAGACTCAGGCGTTCGAGCATCTGACGACTTACACGTTCGGGGGCTTCAGCTTTAAGGATGCCGAGCACCCGGAGATGATTCCCGGCGCGCGCGTCTCGACCAGCTTCTTCGAGACGCTCGGCGTGCAGCCGATGCTCGGGCGCACCTTCGTGACGGAAGAAGGTTACCTGAACGGCCCACCCGCCGTCGTGCTGAGCCACCGCTTGTGGCAGCGGCGTTTCGGCGCCGACCCGCGGGTCGTCGGGAAGACGATCAACAACGGTGAGACGGCGACGACCGTCATCGGTGTGATGCCGCCGGATTTCAAGTTCCCGACTTACGCCGAACTCTGGACGCCACTCGCGCGCGATTCGGGCGAGATGAAATATCGCGCCGCCCGCTACATGCAGGTCATCGGACGGCTCAGGTCGGGGCAGACGATTGGCACGGCTGAAGCTGAAATGAAGACAGTCGCCCGCCGCCTCGAAGCGCAATACCCGAAAGACAACAAGGGCGTCACGGCGCAACTCATGTCATTGCGCGATCACCTCGTGCGCGAAACCCGAACCGCGCTGCTGATTCTGCTCGGGGCGGTCGGTTTCGTGCTGCTGATTGCGTGCGCCAACGTGGCCAATCTGCTGATGGCCCGCGCCGCGGCGCGGCGTAAGGAGATGGCGATCAGGCTTGCGCTCGGGGCGGGCCGCTGGCAACTGATCCGGCAGTTGCTCGTCGAAAGCGTGGTACTCGCGCTCGCCGGCGCGGGCGTAGGGCTCGTGTTCGCCTCGTGGGGAGTTGATGCGCTCATGGGGCTCGTGCCTGAACACAGTTCTTACCGCTTCCCCGGCGCGGTGCGCATTGACGCGGTGGTACTCGGGTTCACGCTGCTCGTCGCCGTGCTGACCGGAATCTTATTCGGCCTGATCCCGGGCTGGCAGGCGTCGCGCCCGACGGTCAATGAGTGGCTCAAGGAGGGCGGTCGCGGCGGCGAAGGGTGGAGGCACGAGCGCGCCCGCGGCGTGCTCGTCGTCGCGGAAATCGCGCTCGCGCTGGTGCTGCTCGTGGGTGCGGGCCTGCTCGCGAACAGCTTCGTGCGAATGCAACGGGTTGACCAGGGCTATGACCCGCGGGGGCTGCTCGCGATGTGGGTGGCGGCGCCGGACAAATTCCGGGACACGGAAAGCAAAGCCGCTTTTTACCGTCAGATGATCGAAGAGGTTTCGCGGGTTCCCGGCGTCGAATCAGTCAGCGTGACCACGAGCGTTCCCTTCGGCGCGCTCGGCTTCCCCTTCAACATCGAAGGCCGCCCGTTGCCCGATGACGCCGGCGCGCGCTACAGCGCCGTCGGCACGGAATACTTCAGAGTCCTCAAAACGCCGCTGCGCGCCGGGCGTGAATTCAACGACCGCGACAAGGCGGGGGCCGCTCCCGTAGCGATCATCAACGAGACGATGGCGCGGCAGTATTTTGCGGGCGAGGATCCACTCGGCAAAAAGATTTCGCTCAACTTCCTGGGCCGCCGGGTGGTGCGCGAGGTCGTCGGCGTCGTCGCCGACATCCGGCAGGACGAGCCGGGCGCACCGATCAGGCCCGAAGTCTTCGCGCCTTACGAACAGGCCCCGTGGTTCAGCCACGCGCTCGTGATCCGCAGTGCCGGCGCCGACCCGCTCGGCGTGAAGAATGACGTACAGCGCGCCATCTGGGCCGTGGACAAGGATCAGCCCGCCTCGAAGACTGTGGTCATCGCGCAGGAGTTGAGCGAACTGATCGCCGAGCCCCGTCTGTATACGATCCTGCTCGGCACCTTCGCCCTCGCCGCTTTCGCGCTCGCGGGCGTGGGGATTTACGGCGTGATGGCTTACTCGGTCGCGCAGCGGACGCACGAGATCGGCATCCGCATGGCGCTCGGCGCCCGCGCGGGCGATGTGCTGCGGCTGGTCGTCGGGCAGGGGATGAAGCTGGCCGTCATCGGCGTCGTCATCGGCCTGGCCGCTTCATTCGCGTTGACGCGGCTGATGAAGGGCCTGCTCTATGGCGTGAGCGCTCATGACCCTCTGACGTTTGCGGTAATTGCATTGCTGCTGACCGTCGTCGCGCTCGTTGCCTGCTTCGTCCCGGCGCGGCGTGCGACGAAGGTGGATCCGATGATTGCACTCAGATACGAATAAGCTCTCAGCTCTCAGCTCTCAGCTCTCAGCCAGAGAGATTGGCTGACTGCTGATCGCTGATCGCTGACAGCTCCCGGAGGAATTATGCAGACACTTTTACAAGACCTGCGCTACGGCGTGCGCATGCTCATCAAACGGCCCGGCTTCACACTGGTGGCCATTATCGCGCTGGCGCTCGGGATCGGCGCGAACACGGCAATTTTCAGCGTCGTCAACGCCATCCTGCTGCGGCCGCTTGGCTACACGGATTCCGGCCGGCTGGTCATGCTCAATCACAACTACCCGAAGCTCGACCTCAAGGCCTCCGTCTCGGCCGCGGGCTACACGCATTATCGCGAGGTCAACAAGTCGTTCGAGAACATGGGCGCGACCTCGTTCTGGCCGGTCAACCTGACTGGCGCGGGTGACCCGGAGCGCTTCCTGGGGATGACGGTGACGCACACCTTCTTCCCGACGCTCGGCGTGGGCGCGGCGCGCGGGCGCGTCTTCACGGCTGAAGAAGACCAGCCGGGGCGCGAACACGTGGTGGTGATCAGTGACGGGCTGTGGCGGCGGCGCTTCGGCGCGGACCCGGGGCTCGTCGGCAGGACGCTGACGCTCAACGGGGAGAGCTACACCGTCGTCGGGGTGATGCCGCCGGGCTTCCAGTTCGGGCGCGAGTTCGGCCTGCTCGTTGACTTCTACGCGCCGATAGCCTTCACGCCGCAACAGCTCGACACGCAGCGCTGGCGCAACGAATTCCTGACGGTCGTCGCGCGGCTCAAGCCCGGCGTCACTTTGCGGCAGGCGCAGGCCGAGATGGACACTGTCGCGGCCAACGTGCGGCAGAAATATTTCCAGGGCGGCGACGCGAACGACCCCGGCAGCTGGGGGCTGCTCCTGCGCGAGATGCGCGAGCTGGTAGTGGGCGACATCAAGCCGATGCTGATCGTGCTGCTCGTGGCGGTGGGGTTCGTGCTGCTGATCGCGTGCGCGAACGTGGCGAATCTGCTGCTCGCGCGGGCGGCGCTGCGGCAGAAGGAGATCGCCATCCGCTCGGCGCTCGGCGCGGGCCGGGGGCGCGTGGTCAGACAGCTGCTGACCGAGAGCGTGCTGCTGGCGGTCGGCGGCGGCGCGGCCGGCCTGCTGATCGCGCGCTGGGGAATGGCCGCGCTGCTCGCGCTCAACGAAGACAAGATCCCGCGGGCGCATGAAATCGGCCTCGACGCGCGCGTGTTGCTGTTCACCTTCGGCCTCTCGCTGCTGACCGGCGTGCTGTTCGGGCTGGTGCCGGCCTTGCAGTCGGCGAAGGCCGACCTGCGCGATACCCTGAGTGAAGGCGGGCGCAGCGGCTCAGGGCGGCGCACCGTGCGCGGGCTGTTTGTCGTCCTCGAAGTGGCGGCGGCGCTCGTGCTGCTGGTGGGCGCGGGGCTCATGCTCAGGAGCTTCGAGCGGCTGCAGGAGGTCAACCCCGGATTCCACCCGCAGAACCTGCTCACGATGCAGGTCTCGCTGCCGCAGAGCAAATACAAGGAGCCGGCGCAGATTGACGGCTTTTACCAGCAGGCTCTCGAACGCATCGCGGCCCTGCCCGGCGTCGAGTCGGTCGGCCTCTCGACCAGCCTGCCGATGAGCGGGATGAATTCGAGCGGCAGTTTTTCCATCGAAGGCCGTCAGGTGGCGCCCGGGCAGATGGCGCCGTGGGGTAACCGCTGGTTCGCGGGCGCGAGCTACTTCCAGACGATGGGCATCCCGCTCGTCAAAGGCCGGTACTTCGACGACCGCGACGTGCAGAGCGCGCAGCCCGTCGCGATCATTGACGAGACGATGGCGCGAAAGTTCTGGCCGAACGAGGACCCCCTGGGCAAGCGGATCAGCTTCCAGCGGGACGCGCAGGGCAACCCCGTCTGGCGCGAGATCGTCGGCATCGTCGGCCACGTCAAACAGAACGGGCTCGAAGGCGAGTCGCCCGTGCAGTATTACGTCCCGCACCGCCAGCGGCCGATCACCGACGTCTACCTGGCCGTGCGCACCGGCGGCGAGCCGACCGGCGTCGCCTCCGCAGTGCGCGGCGCGATCCAGTCAATTGACCGCGAACTGCCGGTCTTCAGGGTGACGACGATGGAGCGGATGGTGGCCGACTCGATGGCGCAGCGCCGCTTCGCGATGGTGCTGCTCGGCGTCTTTGCGGTGGTCGCGCTGGTGCTGGCGTCGGTGGGCCTGTACGGCGTGATGTCGTATTCGGTGGCGCAGCGCACCAACGAGATCGGCATCCGCATGGCTCTCGGCGCACGGAGGGCAGACGTGCTGGCGATGGTTGTCGGGCAGGGGATGAAGCTGGCCGCCATGGGCCTGGGCCTCGGGCTCGCCGGGGCGCTCATCCTGACGTACGTGATGAGGAGCCTGCTCTTCAGCGTCAGCGCCGCCGACCCGCTGACTTACGCGGGCGTCGGGCTGCTGCTCGCGGGCGTGGCGCTCGTGGCCTGTTACGTCCCGGCGCGGCGTGCGACGAAGGTGGATCCGATGATTGCACTCAGATACGAATAAGCTCTCAGCTCTCAGCTCTCAGCCAGAGAGATTGGCTGACTGCTGATCGCTGATCGCTGACAGCTCCCGGAGGAATTATGCAGACACTCTTACATGACCTGCGATATGGGTTGCGAATGCTGCGAAGGCGACCCGGCTTCACCCTGATCGCGGTGTTCACGCTGGCATTGGGGATCGGCGCGAACACGGCGATCTTCAGTGTGGTGAATACGGTGTTGCTCAAGCCGCTGCCTTACGCGGACCCGGATCGGCTGATCATCGTGCGCGAGACGAAACTCCCGCAATTCCCGGAGTTCTCGGTCTCGCCCGGCAACTTTCTGGACTGGCAGAAACAGAACACCGTCTTCGCGGAGATTGAGGCGCAGCGGGGCGCGACCTGGAACCTGACCGGGACGGGCGAGCCGGAGCGGTTGCGCGGCGCGCGCGTCACCTCGGGGCTCTTCCAAATGCTGGGCGCAAGGCCGGCCCGGGGGCGCGACTTCCTGCCCGAAGAGGATCAGCCGGGGCGCGCCGGCGTCGTCATCATCAGCCATGGATTGTGGCAGCGGCGCTTCGGCGCGGACCCAGGGATAATCGGGCAGACCCTCTCGCTCAGTGGCCAGAGTTACACCGTCATCGGGATTATGCCGCCCACCTTCCAGTTCCCGGACCGCCGGACCGAACTCTGGGCGCCGATGGCTTTCACCGAGCAGGATCGCCAGGCCCACGGCGCGCATTACATCTCAGCGGTCGGGCGCCTCAAGCCCGGCGTCACACCTGAGCAGGCGCTCTCGGAGATGAAGACCATCGCGGCGCGGCTCGAACAGCAGTACCCGGACTCGAATGCCGGGTGGAGCGTCAAACTCGCCCCGATGCTCGAATACGAAGTCGGCGAGATGAAATCCATCCTGCTGGTGCTGCTGGGGGCCGTGGCCTTCGTGCTGCTGATTGCATGCGCCAACGTCGCGAACCTGATGCTCGTGCGGGCGGCGACGCGTCACAAGGAGATCGCGATCCGCGCGGCGCTGGGCGCGGGCCGCTGGCGTGTCGTCCGCCAGTTGCTGACCGAGAGCGTACTGCTCGCGCTCGTGGGCGGGGGCGTGGGGCTGCTCTTCGCGGCGTGGGGAACGGGCCTGCTGCTCAAGCTCGCGCCGCAGGGGCTGCCGCGCATTCAGGAAGTCGCGCTTGACCGCCGGGTACTCGTCTTCTCACTGCTCATCACCCTGGTGACGGGCCTCGTTTTCGGCCTCGTGCCGGCGTGGCAGGCCTCGCGGCCCGACCTGAACGAGACGCTCAAGGAGGGCGGGCGCGCCGGGACTACGGGGGCGCGCCGCCTGCGCGTCCGCAATTTTCTGGTCGTCGCCGAAGTCGCGATGGCCCTGCTGCTGCTCGTCGGCGCCGGCCTCATGATCAAAAGCTTCTGGCGCCTGCAGCAGGTCAACCCCGGCTTCAACGCGGAACACCTCCTGACGGTCGGGATAGACCTGCCCGGCAGGAAGTACGCGGAAAACCACCAGCGCCTGGCCTTCTACAACCAACTCATCCAACAGCTCTCGGCGCTGCCCGGCGTCGAGGCCGTGGGCGCGACCCAGTCGCTGCCCATTGGCGGCGACTACGTCCTCGGCTTCATCATCCAGGGGCGCCCACCCGCTTCCCCCGGCGAGGTGCGCAGCACCAATTACTATTCGGTGACGACTGATTACTTCAGGGCGATGCAAATCCCGCTGCTCAAAGGGCGGCTGTTCACTGACCGGGACGTGATGGACGCCCCGAAGGTGGCCATCATCAATGAGGCGATGGCGAAGCGCCAATTCCCCAACGAGGACCCGATCGGCAAACGCATCCACGTGACCCAGGGACCGGAGACCTTCCGCGAGATCGTCGGGATCGTCGGCGACGTGAAGCAGTACGGCCTCGACCAGGAGACCCCGCTCCAGACTTACGTGCCGTACCTCCAGATGCCCTTCTTCAACAGTATGACTCTGACCGTGCGCGCCGAGGGTGACCCGACCGGCCTCGGCCCGGCCATTCGCAGCCAGGTTCTGAGCATAGACAAGGACCAGCCCGTCGCCTCCACGCGGACGATGCGGGAGGCCGTCTATCTATCCATCGCCAACCAGCGATTCTCCATGCTGCTGCTCGGCATCTTCGCCGCCGTGGCTTTGATTCTGGCGGCCGTCGGGCTCTACGGCGTGATGTCGTACTCGGTCGCGCAGCGGACGCACGAGATCGGCATCCGCATGGCGCTCGGCGCCCAGGGGGCAGACGTGCTGAGGCTCGTGGTCGTGCAGGGCATGCTGCTCGCCCTCGTCGGCGTTGTGATCGGCCTGGCCGCGGCCTTCGCGCTGACCCGCGTCATGGCGAACCTGCTCTACGGCGTGAGCGCGACCGATCCGCTCACTTTCGTCGTGATCGCCCTGCTGCTCACTGTCGTCGCGTTCGCGGCGTGCTGGGTGCCGGCGCGTCGTGCGACGAAGGTGGATCCGATGGTGGCACTCGGGTATGAATAAGCTGTCAGCCTTCAGTGATCAGCGGTCAGACACTCCGGCTGAGAGCTGAGAGCTGACAGCTTCTGGAGGAATTATGCAGACACTCTTACAGGACCTGCGCTACGGCGTGCGGCTGCCGGCGAGGAAGCCCGGCTTCACCGTGATCGTGGTCCGGCAGATCATCACCGCTGTGGCTGTGCTTCTGTTCACAGGACTGGTACTGCTCGGCGCGCGCGGGGCCGCTAACCATCCGGCTCAGTCTCGCGCGCCATACGGCTCGAATCGGCCAATCACCACGCCTGCCATCTTTGCCGAAGGGGTCATCTCGACGGGCGACATGGAATTGAATGCGGCATTCACGCCCGACGGCCGAACGCTCTATTTCACCAGACGGACTCCGCGGCCTCAGATGTGGTTCATCCTCGTCTCGCACTTCCGCAACGGCAGGTGGGGCGCGCCGGAGATGGCGGAATTTTCAGGGCAGTACAGCGATTTTGATCCGATCATTTCTCCCGACGGCTCAAAATTATTCTTCTGCTCGAACCGCCCGGTTGACGGCCAGCCCCGACCGGATTTTGACATCTGGGTAGCGGAGAAGGCCGCGGGCGGCTGGGGCGCGCCCAGGCACCTCGACGCGCCGGTCAACACCAAAGCCGCAGAATTCTATCCGTCAGTCACTGCGGATGGGACGCTCTATTTCAGTTCGAACCGTGAGGGCGGGAAAGGGCGGGGCGACATTTACCGGGCGAGGATGGTTGACGGGAAATACGCCGCGCCCGAGAACCTGGGCGATGCGATCAACTCACAATACTTCGAAGGTGACCCGTTTATCGCCCCCGATGAAAGCTACCTCGTTTTTGTCTCCTACGGTCGCCCCGACGGCCTTGGGGATGGCGATCTTTACATCAGCTACCGCAGAGATGGCGTCTGGACCGCGGCGAAAAACCTCGGGCCCGGGATCAATTCAAGCGCGCTGGATTTCTGCCCCGTCGTCTCACCGGACGGGAAATACTTCTTCTTCACGAGCGAAAGAGGCTTCGCCGACGCGCCGCTCCCGGGGCGCCGCAACTTTGATCAGTTACTGAAACAGATCAGAGGCCCCCGCAACGGGCTCGGGGATATATATCAGGTGGACATCGGCGCATTGAATCTGAATCGCACTTCACCCTGATCACTGTTCGCAATGAAGAGGTCCCGGCGATGATCAAACCGGCTTTTGTCGTGGCGCTGCTGCTCGGGTGTGCCGCCCTTGCCGAGCCTGCGCGCGCGCCCGCGCAGGCTCATCCCTACGCTTCCGCCCAGGCCCTCCCGGCGCCCGCGATCTTTGGCGAAGGCGCCATCTCGACCGGCGATGACGAATCTCACCCGGCGTTCACGCCGGACGGCCGGACGCTCTACTTTCTGAAGAACTCGCCTTCGTTCAGTTTCTGGACCATCGTCGTTTCCCACTTCGAGCATGGCAGGTGGGGCAGGCCCGAGGTCGCGCCGTTCTCCGGGCAGTACAGTGATGCCGACCCTTTCATCACGCCGGACGGCAGAAAACTCTTTTTCATCTCCACCCGCCCGGTTGACGGCCGGACGAAACAGGATACTGACATCCGGGTGATGGAGCGGACGCAGGCGGGCCCGAGGCGCGCGGGCGCGCCTCGGGCCCAATATCAACAGCGAGACCGGCGAATGGTTCCCGACCGTGAGCGCTGACGGTACGTTGTACTTCGGCTCCGGCCGTGCGGGGGGCAAAGGCGCCACGGACATCTGGCGTTCAAGACTCGTGGGTGGGAAATACGGCGAGCCGGAGAATCTGGGTGACGCAATCAACACGGCGGCGGTCGAGATCGAGCCGATGATCGCGCCCGACGAAAGTTTCCTGATCTTTGCCGCAGTCGGCCGGCCCGACGGCAGGGGCGCCTATGATCTTTACGT
This sequence comes from Blastocatellia bacterium, assembly GCA_035652435.1. Taxonomy (GTDB): domain Bacteria; phylum Acidobacteriota; class Blastocatellia; order RBC074; family RBC074; genus DASRDU01. The sequence goes on along the minus strand of DASRDU010000069.1, from coordinate 17,510 downwards.
CAGCTACCGCAGGGACGGCGTCTGGAGCAAAGCAGTCAACCTCGGCGAGAAGATCAACACCGGCGCCCGGGAATTTTCCCCGCGGCTTTCGCCGGACGGGCGCTACCTGTTTTTCACGAGCAACCGCGGCTTCGCTGACCGCCCGCTTGAGCGGCGGCTGAGTTATCAGGAGCTGATGACGAGGCTGCGCAGTCCCCGCAACGGCCTGCGTGACATTTACCAGATGGACCTCGGCGCACTCAATCTCGCGCGCTGAAAGGAGCAGTTATGAATACGTTGCTTCAGGATCTTCGCTACGGCCTGAGAATGCTCGGCAGAAATCCGGTCTTCACGCTCGTCGGCGTCGTCACGCTCGCCCTGGGCATCGGCGCAAACACGGCCATCTTCAGCGTCGTCAATGCGGTGCTGCTGCGGCCACTGCCTTTCAATGAGCCGGAGCGCCTCGTACTGCTCCGGGGCACGAATGCGAAGGACGGCAACGAGCAGCAGCCCGCCTCGCTCGCCGATTTCCTGGACTTCAAACAACAGGCGCGTTCCTTCAGTGAACTCGCCGCGGTTTCAGTGCCGTGGAGCTTCGTCCTGACGGGCGGTGGTGAGCCGGAGCAGATTCAGGGGCAGTTTGTTTCGGCCGGCCTGTTCCCGGCGCTCGGCGTCGCGCCCGCGCTCGGGCGCACTTTCCTCGCGGAAGAAGACGCAACGGGCGGCGCGCCAGTCGTCATCCTGAGTCACGGCCTGTGGCAGCGGTACTTCGGCGCGGACCCGCAGATCGCCGGCCGCACGCTCGCGCTCAGCGGCAACCGGGTGACGATCATCGGCGTGATGCCCGCCGGTTTCCGGTTCCTCGACGCGGCCGAGTTGTGGGTGCCGCTCGGGCAGAACCCGGTCGCGGCGCGCGGGCGCGCGATCCGCCTGCTGTCGGTCGTCGGGCGGCTCAGGGCTGAAAGCACGATGGGACAGGCGCAGGCCGAGGTGACGACGATTGCGCGGCAACTCGAGCAGCAGTATCCCGACACCAACACCGGGACGGGGGCGCGTCTGGTGCGGCTGCACGAACAGGTGACGGGCGGCGTTCGCCCGGCCCTGCTGATTCTTTTCGGCGCGGTCGGCCTGGTACTGTTGATTGCGTGCGCCAACGTCGCCAGCCTGATGCTTGCGCGTGCGTCGGCACGGCGCAGGGAGGTGGCGATTCGCGCGGCGCTCGGGGCCGGGCGCGGGCGCCTGGTCAGGCAGTTGCTCACCGAGAGCGTCGTGCTATCGGTCGCGGGCGGCAGCGCTGGGTTGCTGCTGGCGAAGTGGGGCCTCGACCTGCTGATGGCGCTCGGCCCCGGGCAGGTGCCGCGCTACAACCGCGTCGGCATAGACGCCACGGTGCTGGGCTTCAGCCTTGCCGTCGCCGTCCTGACCGGGATCGTCTTCGGCCTCGCGCCCGCGCTTCAGGCCTCAAAACCCGACCTGCAATCCACGCTCAGGGAAGGCGGTCACAACGCGGGCGGCGACCCGGGGCAGCGGCGCATGCGCAGCCTGCTGGTCGTCGCCGAGATGGCGATTGCGCTCGTGCTGCTGGTCGGCGCGGGATTGCTCACGAGAAGCTTCGTCAGGGTGATGGGTATGAATCCGGGTTTTGCCACGCACAACGTCCTGACGATGATGGTTCTGCTGCCGCAGTCAAATTACGGGCAGCCGCAGCAGCGCCTGGCGTTCGCACAACAGCTCGAAGAGCGCCTCAGGGCACTGCCCGAAGTCGCCGCGGTCGGGATCGTGACGCGCCTGCCGCTGTCCGCCGCGCTCAACAACATCACCGCCTTTCTCGCCATCGAAGGCCGCCCGCTGCCGCCGGGCCGGCACCCGCAGATTGACTTTCGCCGCGCCAGCACAGGCTACTTTCAGGCCATGGGGATTCCGCTGCTGAAAGGCCGGCTCCTGACCGAAGAGGACGTGACCAACAACACGGGCGCGGTACTCGTCAACGAGGCGATGGCCCGCCGGTTCTGGCCCGGCGAAGACCCGCTCGGCAAACGCCTCAGCGCGGGCGGCGCGAACCCGGAGCAGGGCCCCTGGCAGACCGTCGTCGGCGTCGTCGGCAACGTCCGGCATCTGGGCCTGGAGATCGAGCCGCGGCCCGAAGTCTATTTTCACAGCAACACCTCGCCGCTCTCGAGCCCCGTCGTCGTCATTCGCACGACCGGCGACCCGCAGAATGTGACCGCCGCGGCGCGCGCCGCGGTGCGCGCGATTGACCGTGAGCTGCCCGTCGCGAACGTCAGCACGATGGAACAACTCGTGGCGGATTCGCTCACGCTGCGGCGCTTCTCGCTCGTCCTGTTCGGCGCGTTCGCGGCCCTCGCGCTCCTGCTCGCCGCCGTCGGCATCTACGGCGTGATGAGCTGGTCGGTGACCGAGCGCACGCACGAGATCGGCGTCCGGCTGGCGCTGGGCGCGCAAAGAAATGACGTGCTGCGGCTGGTCGTCGGGCAGGGGATGAAACTCGCGCTCGCGGGCGTGCTGCTCGGCCTCGTCGGGGCGCTCGCGCTGACGCGACTGATGACGGGGTTGCTCTTCGGCGTGAGTGCGACCGACCCGCTGACGTTTGCGGTGATTGCGCTCGTACTCACGGGCGTGGCGCTCGCGGCCAGTTACCTGCCGGCGCGGCGGGCGACGCGGTCGGACCCGCTCGCCGCCTTACGCTCTGAATGAAAGGGACCGGGAAGGTAAGGTTTCAGTATTGCCCGGCCTTGCCAAAGCGGTAACAATGGTCAGGCATGAGAGGAAAACCTGTTCAGCGAATCCTGACGACCGCCCGCCTCGGTGACCTGGGTTTTGTCATCGTCGTCCTGACGGCCTACCTCTCGGCGCTCTCGATCCTCGCTTACGGGCGGCGCTCATTCACGCGGGGCGAAATCGCCCTGCTGGTCGCGGCCAGCATCACTTACCTGCTGGCCGGCACATTCGGCTTTGCCTGGTGCCGGCGCGCCCGCTCGCTCACGCCCATCATCGCTTATTTCGCGCTTCAGATTCTCCTCGCACTGGTGGTCATGCAAATGATGCGGGGCGGCTTCGTCTGGCTGATCCTGCTGCCGCTGGCCAGCCAGAGTGTGATCCTGCTGCCGCGGCGCCACGCGCTGGCGATTTGCGCGCTGCTCGTCGCGGTGGTGGTCGTTTCCATTGGTCGGGGTGGGACATGGATACCGGCAATAGTGGTCGGCAGTATTTTTCTGGCGGGCGTAGTCTTCGTCGTCGTCTTCACGCAGATCGCGGTCAACGAGCGGAAGGCCAGAGCCGAGGTCGAGCGCCTGGCCGCCGAACTCGGCGACGCCAACCGCCGCCTGCGCGAGTACGCGATCCAGGCCGAAGAGCTGGCGACGGTGAGGGAGCGCAACCGCGTGGCCCGCGAGATTCACGACAGTCTGGGTCATTACCTGACGGTCATCAACGTGCAGATCGAGGCGGCCCGCACGTTGATGGCCACCGACCGCGAAGGCGCGCTCGACGCGCTTCATCAGGCACAGTCGCTCGCGAAAGAAGGTCTGGCCGACGTGCGCCATTCGGTCGCCGCGCTGCGTGTTTCCCCCATCGCCGCGCTCCCGCTGCCCGAAGCACTCGGGCTGCTGGTTGATGAAAGCCGGGCCGCCGGCATCAACACTGAACTCGTCGTGCTGGGCGCGACAGTGCCGCTCACGCCGCAGGCGGAGCTGACCTTCTACCGCGCGGCGCAGGAAGGGCTGACGAATGTCCGCAAGCATGCCCGAGCCGCGCACGCCACGCTGACGCTCGATTACCGCGACGGAGGCGCCGTGAAGCTCGCGCTCGAAGACGACGGCGCGGGCTGCGATGAAGCCGGCGGCGGCTTCGGCCTGCTCGGCGTGCGCGAGCGCGCGCAGTTGCTCGGCGGCGGGTTTCGCGTCCGCACCGACGAGGGGCAGGGCTTTACGCTCGAAGTGGAATTGCCGCGATGACAGAGACAATCAGGATTCTGCTGGTGGATGACCAGGCGCTCTTCCGCGAGGGGCTGCGCAAAATCCTGTCGGGTCACCCCGGGCTGGAAGTGGTCGGCGAGGCGGCGAACGGCGCCGAAGCGTTGCGCCTCGCGGCGACGCTTCATCCGGCGGTCGTGCTGATGGATTTGCAGATGCCTGTGCTTGACGGCGTGGCGGCCACGCGCCGGTTGTGCGCGGAGTGGCCCCGTTGCCGCGTGATCGCGCTGACCACGTTCGATGATGACGAGTACGTCTTTGAATGCCTGCGCGCGGGGGCGGTGGGGTATCTGCTCAAGGACGCGCCTTCGGAAAAACTGGTCGAAGCGATCCGCGCCGCCGCGAGCGGCGAATCATTCCTGCAACCCTCGGTCGCGGCGAAGGTCGTGGCCGAATTCGCCCGCCTCTCCAGACCCGGCGCGGCGCGCGAGCAGCCGCTCGTCGAGCCGCTCTCCACGCGCGAACTCGAAATCCTCGCGCTCGTCGCCCGGGGGGCGAGCAACAGGGAGATCGCCGCCGCGCTCTTCATCGCCGAAGGCACAGTCAAAAACCACCTGACCAGCATCCTCGGCAAACTCGGCGTCCGCGACCGCACGCAGGCGGCGATCAAAGCCAGAGAACTCGGCCTGATTTGAATCAGACGCCGCCGGGTCAGTACCGCGAGCAGTAGCGAGCGTGGCTCCGATAGATGGCCCGCTCCGGGAGCTGCGCTCGCTACTGCTCGCGGTACTGACCCGGCGAGGCCACCCTGCCGGCGTGACGGTCACAGTCAAAAATGTGACCACGCGCCGTGACTCCCGCCACATCACGCACCGCAACGAAGTGCGTATTCTGCCCGCGACCTTCTGCTCGAAACCACCGGAAAAGGAGCCTGACCATCATGACCACACGATGTATTCGGCTGGGCGTCGTCGCTGTCGCACTCACTCTCGCGCTTTATCTCTCGCTCGCGGATCATCTGACCGCTGACGCAGCCGGGCAACAACCGGCGAGCCCGCAGGAAGAGAAGCCCGCCGAGCAGGTCTACAAAAACATCCGGGTCTTCAAGGGCGTGCCCGCGTCGCGCCTGATGGCGGGGATGTCGAGAATATCGCAATTCCTCGGCGTGGATTGCACCCACTGTCACGTGGCCGGCGAGTTCGAGAAGGATGACAAACCAACCAAGCAGACCGCCCGCAAAATGTTTCAGATGGTGCGCACCATCGGTTCGACGCTCAGCAACCCGGGAGTGACCTGCTACACCTGCCATCGCGGCCAGGCGAAACCCGCGCCGCCGCCCGCCGATTGGGCGCCCTCAGAGCAGGAGCGCGAGCAGGCGGCCCGGGATCAACGCCCCGCCGAGGAGGTCTACAAAAACATCCAGGCGCTCAAAGGCGTCCTGCCGGCGGGCCGCCTTGTGATGGTGATGAAGATGTTCAGCCGCTCGCTCGGCGTGGATTGTGCCCACTGCCACGTGCCCGGCGAATTTGAGAAGGACGACAAACCGGCCAAGGAGACCGCGCGCCGGATGCTGCGGCTGACCGGCGTCATCGCCCGCGAATATTACGGCGGCAACAGCCCGGTGAACTGTTACACCTGCCACCGCGGTCAGGTGAAACCTGTTTCCATGCCACCCGTCGCCCAACCGAAAGATGAGCCGCCAAAACCCGAAATCAAACCATCAGCCTCGCTGCCCTTTGTTGATCAGATCCTCGACCGATACGTCCAGGCGCTCGGCGGCACGGCGGCCCTCGCGCGGGTGACGACGCGCGTGATGAAAGGGTCGCTCGTCACACAGGGCGGCAGCAGCGCGCCGCTGGAAATCCACGAGAAGGCCCCGCACAAAACCACTACGACTTTTCGCCTGCCGATGGGCACGACGGTGACGGGTTTCAACGGCGCGGTCGGCTGGCGTCAGTCGGCGGGAACCCCGTTGCAGGAGTTGGGCGGCAAAGAACTGGACCGGATCAAATTCGAGGCGGAATTCCACAAGGAACTCAAACTGAAGGAACGCTACCCGAAGATGAAGGTGCTGGGGACGGCGCGCCTCGGCGAGCGCGAAACGTATGCTATTGAAGCAACAGCCCTCGCGAGAGAGCCTGAGATATGGTATTTCGATACCCGGAGCGGCCTGCTCCTCCGCGCGGATCTGGTGATTGAAAGCCCACAGGGGAAGGGAACGGTGCAGGCTTTCTATGAAGACTACCGTGAAGTGGACGGCGTCAGAATACCGTTCGCCATCCGCCGCGCGCGGCCCGGCTTTACCTGGACATTCAAATTCGACGAGATCAGGTTCAATGTCCCGGTGGACGACGCGAAATTCGACAAGCCATCTGTCCCACAATGATGTCACGCGCCAGATTCGACTGGCCTGACAAAGTCAGAATCGCCTGAATCTACAGCCAGCTTCCCGGCGCTGGTATCTGCACAAGTTTGCGACCGGGTTTTCAATCCGCCGCAGCGGCATCGGCGCGTGGGGCTGGGGCGGGCTGGCGCTCGCTCTTTCCCGCCTTTCCGGTAGCGAGAGGAATCCTGATGTCGAGCGTCGTCCCCTCCCCGGCGCCGGTTTGATGGTGTGCGTGCCGCCTGACATCTGCACGCGTCCGGCGATGCTCGTCAGCCCCAGGCACAAGCGCAGACAATTTCGTGCATCGGATCCGACTTTGAGAATGAAACGTCTTCCTGACAAACCGCGCCAGTCGCGGGCTGGCGTGTCATTCCATCGCTCGGCGTGGGCCGTCAGCCCGGTCCCCTTTGCCGCATGGCATGTGCAGCTCTGCCGGGATGACGTTCCGGTACGCTTCCCGGAAGTTCGTATAACAGTAACCTGCCCGATAAAACTCCGGGATGTGACCCCGGAGTTCCCGGCAGGTCGCTTCGCCCCGGTCGCCGATTACCTGGGCGACCACCTGTCGGGTGTAGCGGCCGCAGCGCGATCCATATCCACCGCTTCCGGCTCTTTTTCAGCGCGAACGGACAGAATTTGTCGCGTCCGGGTTCGGTCACCTGAGGCTTCCAGTTGCAGTTCCGCGCCGAAGCCTTCAAGCTGATCAACACGCCGGGCTTCGCGATTCCGAACACGGCGATTGATACGGCGGCCGGCGGGCGTGTTACGAGCGCATTCAGCCGGGCCGCGGCAGATTCAGTTCGCGTTGAAGTACAACTTTCAGGGGGAGGATCAATGAAACGAATCGCATGCTGCCTTGCGTTTCTGACAGCTCTCGCGCCGATCAGCCTGCCGGCCCAGGAGCAGGTAACAATCCGCGTGGACGCCGGCTCCAGAATCGGCCCGCTCAAGCCGATCTGGGCTTACGTCGGTTACGACGAGCCGAACTACACCTACATGAAGCACGGCCAGAAGCTCGTCGCCGAACTGGCGAAGATGAACCCGGTCCCGGTCTACTTCCGCGCGCACAGCCTGCTGGTAACCGGCGACGGGAAGCCGAATCTGAAGTGGGGCTCGACCAACGCCTACACCGAAGACGAGACGGGCCGGCCGGTTTACGACTGGAAGATCGTTGATCAGATCTTCGACACTTACGTGAAAGTCGGGGCGAAGCCGCTCGTCGAGGTCGGCTTCATGCCCGAAGCCTTATCAGTCAAGCCGCAGCCGTACCGTCATCACTGGGAACCCGGCAAGCCGTACGCGGATATTTACACCGGCTGGGCATACCCGCCCAGGGACTATAACAAGTGGGCCGAACTCATCCGGCAGTGGGTGCGCCATTCGGTCGAGCGCTACGGCAGGGAAGAGGTACTCGCCTGGTACTGGGAGCTGTGGAACGAGCCGGACATCTCTTACTGGAAGGGCACGCCCGAAGAGTACAACAAGCTGTATGACTACACGGTAGCTGCCATCAAGGGCGTATTGCCGCAGGCGCGGGTCGGCGGTCCCGCGACCACCGGCCCGTCGGCGCCGCGGGCCGCGGCATTCCTCCGCCAGTTCCTCGAACACTGCGCCCGCGGCAAAAACTACGCCACGGGCGGGACCGGCTCGCCGCTCGATCTCATCACTTATCACGCGAAGGGCAGCCCGCGGGTCGTCGAGGGCCACGTGCAGATGGGGCTCGGGAAGAACCTCGCCGACATTGACAGCGGCCTCAGGGTGATCGCCGAGTTCCCGCAGTTCAAGGGTCTGCCGATCATCCTCACCGAGTCCGATCCCGAGGGGTGCGCGGCCTGTTCGGCGCGGGTCTACCCGCAGAACACCTACCGCAACGGCACGATGTACCCGTGTTACACGGCTGTACACATGAGCAACATCTTCAAGCTCGCCGACCGCTACCAGGCCAGCCTCGAAGGCATGATGACCTGGGCGTTTGAGTTCGAGGACCAGCCGTGGTTTGACGGGTTCCGGTCGCTGGCCACGAACGGCGTGGACAAGCCCGTACTCAACGTCTTCCGCATGGCTGGGTTGATGCGCGGCGACCGGGTGAAAGTTGAGAGCAGTGGCGCGGTCGGCCTCGACGCCATTCTCAAGGAAGGCGTGCGCGGCAGGCCGGATATTGACGCACTCGCCTCGCGCTCGGAGCGTGACATATCGGTCATGACCTGGAACTATCACGACGACGACGTGCCCGCGCCCGCAGGCCCCGTCCGCCTGCAGATCACCGGCGTGCCGGCTTCTGCGCGGCGCGTGCTGGTCACGCATTACCGCATTGACGGCGACCACAGCAACTCTTACACGGTCTGGAAGGAGATGGGGTCGCCGCAGCAGTCCACGCCCGAGCAGTACGCCCGGCTCGAAGCCGCCGGGCAGCTTGAACTACTCACCTCGCCCGAGTGGGTGAGCAGCAGGGACGGCAGGGTGGAGCTGAGCTTCGCGCTGCCCCGCCAGGCAGTCTCCCTGATTCAGGTGAGCTGGTAAGGAGGGCGTTATCAAAATGCTTCGCTGGCAGATCGCCCTGCTCGTCAGCGCGGCCATCGCCATCAGCTACCTGGACCGGCAGACGCTGCCGGTGGCGATTGCCGCGATCCAGCGCGAGATTCCGATCAACAACACGCAGTTTTCGCAACTGCAGGCGGCCTTCCTGCTGGCTTACGCCGTGATGTATGCGGGCGGCGGGAAGCTGATTGACGTGCTGGGCACGCGGCGCGGCTTCCTGTGGATCATGCTCTTCTGGTCGCTGGCCTGCGCGAGCCACGGCCTTGCCGCCGGGTTCGGGATGCTGGCGGCGAGCCGCTTCCTGCTCGGCATGGGCGAGGGCGGCGGATTTCCGGCCGCGACCAAAGCCGTCTCCGAATGGTTCTCGGCGCGCGAGCGTTCGACGGCGATGGGCCTGATCAACGCGGGCACGGCCGTCGGCGCGGTGGTCGCCCCCCCGGCGATTGCCCTGGTGATTCGCCATCTGGGCTGGCGCTGGGTCTTTTTCCTGTGCGGCGCGGCGGGCCTGTTGTGGACGCTCTGGTGGCTGCGCGAATACTTCGCGCCCGCGCAGCATCCGCGGCTCACCGGGCGGGAGCGCGGCGAGATCGCCGAAGTTTTCGCCGCCACGCCGCAGCAAAAGTCCGAAGTGTCGTGGCTCGGCCTCTTCGCCTTTCCGCAGGTCTGGGGTCTGGTGCTGGGAAAATTTCTGAGCGATGCCGCCTGGTACTTTTATCTCTTCTGGCTGCCGAAGTATCTTTACGATGCGCGCGGCTTTGACACGAAACAGGTGGGCTATTTCGCGTGGATCCCCTATGCGGCGTCAGGCCTGGGCAGTCTGCTCGGCGGCTGGTTTTCGAGCCGACTGCTGCGGCGCGGGAATTCGCTGAACCTGTCGCGCAAAGTGGCGCTGGGCGCGAGCGCCGCCGTGATGCCGCTGGTCCTGTTCGTGACGCGGGTCCCGGTCGGATGGACCATCGTACTCTTCAGCATCGCCTTCTTCGGGCAGCAGTCGTGGTCAACGCTCGTGATGATCCTGCCGGCGGACATCTTCCCGCGCCGGGTGGTCGGGTCGGTCGCCGGGCTCGTCGGCTTCGGCGGCGCGATGGGCGGCGTCGTTTTCAGCCTGGTGGCCGGGCGCCTGCTCGACGGCGGCTTCGGTTACGGTACGGTGTTCGCTCTCGTGAGTACGTTTCATGTACTCGCATTCATGCTCATTCTGCTGACCATTCGCGTGGTCCGCCCCATTGAAGTCAAAGGAGCCCCGACGTGAGAATCACTGACGTTCGCACCCGCGTAGTCGAGTGGCGTGGGAAGACCGTCCCCCCCAGGACCCACGACAAGCTGCCAGCTTGTCGGACATTGTTTGAGGAGTTCCAATGCGACTAATCCAGCTTATCAATTCACGTGGCGAGCGCCGTGTCTGTCTGGCCGAGGACGACCGGCTGCGGCTGATCGGCGGGCACGCCTCCGTTTACGCCCTGGCGCAGGCCGCGCTTGCTGACGGAGCCACTCTTGCGGAAACGGTCAGCCGTCGGCTCACTTCGGACGAACTCGATTACGATGGGATTTATGCGGGCCGCGCGGCGTGGCGCATCCTGCCGCCGATAGACCAGCCCGACGAACCGGCGCGCTGTCTGGTCAGCGGAACGGGGCTGACGCATAAGGGCAGCGCCGCCAACCGCCAGGCCATGCACGCCGCCGACGCCGCGCCGACCGACAGCATGCGCATGTTTCAGTGGGGGCTGGAGGGCGGGCGCCCTGCGGCGGGTCAGGTCGGCGTGTCACCCGAATGGTTTTATAAAGGCCCCGGCACGATCCTGCGCGCGCACGGCGAACCGCTGGAAGTCCCCCCACACGCCGAGGACGGCGGCGAGGAGGGCGAGCTGGCGGGCGTCTACCTGATTGACGCGGCGGGCGTGCCGCGCCGGCTGGGGATGACCATCGGTAACGAGTTCTCCGACCACCGCTTTGAAAAGAAGAACTATCTCTACCTCGCCGCCTCAAAGCTGCGCACCTGCGCCATCGGGCCGGAACTGACGATTGACCCCGATTACTCTTCCGTCCCGGGCGAGGTCTCCATCGAACGTCACGGCGAGACGATCTGGTCAAAGCAGGTCCTCACCGGCGATGCGGCCATGTCTCACAGCCTCGGGAATATGGAGCATCATCATTTCAAACACTCCGCACACCGGCGGCCCGGCGACCTGCACATCCACTTCTTTGGCGCGGCCGTACTCAGCTTCGGCGACGGGGTCGAGCTGCAAGACGGCGACGTGATGCAGGTCAGTTTTGCCGGGTTCGGACGCCCCCTGCGTAACCCGATTTCAATCAGTCGCGTTCCTGAAACTCTGGTCAGGGTGGAACCGCTGTGAGTACACAGAAGGCAGCTCGCTCTCAATCAGCCTGGCCACGCCTCGTTAAAATACCCGGCGACGCTATGACCTTGTCGGCCCTGACAGGGCGAACGTCCGCCCCTAATCAGGTTCAACCCCGCCTTACTTTCCTTCAAGACGGGCACTGCGGCAATTGTTTTACTACAAAGATCACGTTGTATCTCAACTCCCCTTTGAGGCCGGCGCTTGAAGGCGCAGGTGATAATCTCCACGGGGGATTCCGACGACTTGCTTTCACCATTACCCGGAAGCCGATTATGTGTGTAGACCGCAGAGAATTTCTTCGCCTGTCGGCGGGCGTCGCCGGGGCCTTTGCCCTCGCCGCCGACGGGATCGAAGCTGAAGCCGGGATGACCGCCGCGCAGGCCCCTGAATTCACCCGCGACCTGCGGCCGCTGCCGGGCCGGGCCGTGCCAATCTCCGACGACGAGCGCCGCGCCCGCATCGAGAAGGCGCAGCGGCTGATGGCTGACAATCGCCTGGAGGCCATCTACCTCGAAGCAGGTTCGAGCCTTTTCTATTACACCGGCGTGCGGTGGGGCGCGAGCGAGCGGATGTTTGCGGCCGTCATCCCGGCGCGCGGCGAGGTCGCGTGGGTCACGCCGAAGTTCGAGGAGGCGCGCGCCCGCGAATTGATCCGCTTCGGCAAGGACATTCGCCCCTGGGAGGAGGACGAGAGCCCTTACAAAGTCGTCGCCGGCATCTTCAGGGACCGCGGCATCCGCACGGGGCGGGTTGGGATCGAGGAGCGGGTGCGGTTCTTCCTCTTCGACGGCATCCGCCGCGAGGCCGCACATCTCGAATACACGAGCGCCGACCCGGTGACGGTCGGCTGCCGCGTCATCAAGTCGCCCGCGGAGATCGCGCTCATGCAGCGCGCCAACGACATCACACTCGCCGCGTTCAAGGCCGCCGCCGCGACCCTGAAAGAGGGCATGACGCAGTACGAATTCGGCGCGAACGTCGCCGCCGCCTTCCGAGCGCTCGGGAGTTCCGGCTCGGCCCTGATCGGCTTCGGACAGTACACGGCCTTCCCGCACGGCAGCATCCAGCCGCAGAAGCTGAAGGAAGGCGACGTGGTGCTGATGGACGGCGGGTGCGCCGTCGAGGGGTATCAGTCCGACATCACGCGCACGTTCGTTTTCGGCAAGCCGACCGAGCGCCAGCGTAGCGTCTGGAATCTGGAGCGCAAAGCGCAGGACGCCGCACTGGCCGCGGCCAGGCCGGGAGCGACCTGCGAGTCGGTGGACGCCGCCGCGCGCAAGGTGATCACCGACGCCGGCTTCGGCCCTGATTACAAGGTGCCGGGCCTGCCGCACCGCACCGGCCACGGCATCGGACTCGACGGACACGAATGGACCAACTTCGTGCGCGGCAACAAGACCCGCATCCAGCCCGGAATGTGCTTCAGCGACGAGCCGATGATCGCCATCTACGGCGAATTCGGTATCCGTCTGGAAGACTGCCTCTACATCACCGAAGGCGGCGCGAAGATGTTCACCGCGCAGAGCCCCTCGATTGATCAGCCCTTCGGCTGAGGAGACCCGTGATGACCGATAAAAGAAAGTTACTGGCAAATGGACTCGCGTTGGCGCTCGCCGCCAGCGCCTGTTTCGGGCAGGTCGCCCCGTCCGGCGCTTCATCCCGCGCGCAGACCGCCCGCGGCGACGTGCCCGACCCGAGCGAGCTTGATACTTCCAGGAGCGAGATGCGCCCCGTCATCGAGCGGTACGTCGCCGACCGCGGCAGCCTCGTCCGCTCGTGGCCCGTCGAGTCGTCGCCCGCGCGGCAGGCGCGATTCAAACAGTTCTACGCCGACTGGCTCACGGCCATCGGCAGGATGAACTTCGACGCAATGAGTCTCGACGGGAAAGTTGATTACGTACTCTTCAAAAACCACGTCGAACACGAGCAACAGCAACTGGAGCTTCAGAACAAAGCGCTCGCCGAGATCGCGCCCCTGCTCCCGTTCGCGGAGACGATCACCGCGCTGGCCGAAGCGCGCCGCCGGATGGAGAAGGTTGATCCGCCCAAGGCCGCCGCGCAGCTCAACGACCTGACGAAGCAGATCGAGGCGACGCGCCGGTCGCTCGAAACCGCCTTGCGCGCCGAGCCGGGGAAGGTCAAAAAGACGGCTGCCAACCGGGCCGCGAGCGCGGTGGGCAACCTGCGCGCCGTGTTGCGCACGTGGTTCGGTTATTACAATGGCTACGACCCGCTCTTCACCTGGTGGGCGGAGGAGCCGTACAAAGCGCTCGATCAGGCGCTCGGCAATTACGCCACCTGGCTGACCGAGCGGGTCGTCGGACTGCGGCCCGCTGAGGCTGGGCCGACGATGGCTCAAGTCGGCGGTCAGGGGCGGGGCGGGCCGGGCGGCGGGTTCGGCGGCGCGGGCGGCGGTCGTGGCGGCGCCGGATTCGGTGGCGGCCAGGGCGGCGGAGGTCAGGCCGGCGGCAGGGCCGCCGCAGCGCGCACGGGCGATTACAGCGACATCATCGGCGACCCGATTGGCCGCGACGGGCTGATGGTCGAACTCGCCGCCGAGATGATCCCGTACACGCCCGAGGAACTGATCGCCATCGCTGACAAGGAACTCGACTGGTGTGAGAACGAGATGAAGAAGGCTTCGCGCGAGCTGGGCTTCGGCGACGACTGGAAGAAGGCGCTCGAATTCGTCAAGAACAAATACGTCGAGCCGGGCAAACAGACCGACGTGATCAGGGACCTGGCGCTCGAAGCCATCGAGTACGTGGAGAAGAACGATCTTGTCACGGTGCCGCCGCTCGCGCGCGAGTCGTGGCGCATGGAGATGATGTCGCCCGAACGACAGCTCGTGAACCCGTTCTTCACGGGCGGGGAAGTGATCAGCGTGTCATACCCCACCAACACGATGTCGCACGAGGCGAAGCTGATGAGCATGCGCGGCAACAACCCGCACTTTTCGCGCGCGACCGTGCAGCACGAACTGATCCCCGGCCATCACCTGCAGGGGTTCATGACGGCGCGCTACAAGGCGTACCGCGGGCTCTTCAGCACGCCGTTCTGGGGCGAAGGCTGGGCGCTCTACTGGGAGCTGCTGCTCTGGGACCGCGGCTTCGCCAAAACGCCCGAAGACAAGATCGGCATGCTCTTCTGGCGCTCGCACCGCTGCGCGCGCATCATCTTCTCGCTCAGTTTCCACCTCGAAAAGATGACGCCGCAGCAGTGCATCGAGCTGCTCGTCAACCGCGTCGGCCACGAGCCGGAGAACGCCGCGGGCGAAGTGCGCCGCTCGTTCGCCGGCGCTTACTCGCCGCTCTACCAGGCCGCCTACCTGCTCGGCGGCATGCAGCTTCACGCGCTGCACAAGGAACTGGTGGATTCGGGCCGGATGACCAATCGCGCCTTCCACGACCAGATCCTGAAAGAGAACCGCATCCCCATCGAGATGGTCCGCGCGATCCTGACGAAACAGAAGCTCTCGCGCGATTTCAAAACGAGCTGGAAGTTTTACGGGCCGGTGACTGCGCAATAACCACGCCGGATCACGCTCTGTCGGAGGCCGAATGGCTGAACCCGTGAAGGTAAGAACAGAACGAGAGCCCGATGCGGCACAGACCGAATTCACGCGCGGGCTGGGGCTGTATGACTAGACGATGATCGTCATCGGGATCAGGATCGGCTCAGGCATCTTCATCGTCTCGGCCGATATGGTTCATCAGATCGGGAGCCCGGGCTGGCTGCTTGTGGACTGGGTTGTGACCGGCGTGCTGACGGCCGCGGCGGGCGCGCTCGTACGGCGAACTGGCCGGGGCTGGTGATCGTGCTGGCGGGCGTGCCGGTCTATTACCTGCTCCTGTTACGCGGTGCCGGAAGCGAAAGCCCCTGAGGTCGAACTCCGCGCGACGGTCGTCGGGCCGATCAGGAAGAGGTCAAACGCCGGCCGGAGGAGGAGCTTGTCCATCCATGTCGTCGGAGTCATCGGGCTCGTTCTCGTCTTCGTGATCGGCACACTGCGTCCGATCAACCTCGGCGCGCTCGCGCTGGCGATGACGTTCCTCGTCGGCACGATCTTTGCCGGCGAGGGCGTGAAGGAGATATACGGCGGGTTCCCGGTTGACCTGCTGGTGCTGCTCGCCGGGGTAACTTACCTGTTCGCCATCGCAGAAAGCAACGGCACGGTCGGGCGCGTCGTTGAAGGGGCGGCGCGGCTGGTAAAAGACCGCAGGGCGCTGATTCCGTGGATGGTCTTTGTGGTCGCGGCGCTCCCGGCCATGGCTGGGGCGCTCGGGTCAGCGGGCGTGGCGCTGCTGGCGCCGCTCGCGCTGCGGCTCGCCGAGCGTTACAAAGTTGATCGCCGGATGGTCGGGCTGATGGTGGTGCATGGGGCCGCGGCCGGGAACTTTTCACCGCTGAACGTACTCGGCGCGATTGTCACGCAGGCGCTGGCGCGCAACGGGCTGCAACTGTCTGTGGCGGCCTTGTTCCTGGGAAACCTTGCATACAACGTGGCGCTCGCCGTCGTCATATTCGCGGCCTTCGGCGGGCTGCGGCTCAATTGGCGAACGGCCAGGCCCGTGCAGCCCGTGCCCACAGACGAGCCGGCCGAACCGCCCGCGCGGCATTTAAGCCCCGACCAGCTTTGCACGCTGCTGGTCATTCTGGCGGTGTGCGTCGCGGCCTTCGGCTTCGGCCTCAACATCGGGTTTGTCGCTCTGACTGCCGCCGTTGCTCTCCACCTGACCTTCCCTGTGTCGAGCGGCAAAGTGGAGCAGAGGATTGCCTGGGGCGTGGTGTTACTCGTCTGCGGCATCATCACGTATGTGGCCGCGCTGCAACGCTACGGCACGGTGGAAGCCGTCGGTCGCGGCATCGCGGGTTCGGGCAGCCCGCTTGCGACCGCGCTGCTGCTCTGCGCGGTCGGCGCAGTCACCTCGGCCTTCGCATCGAGCGCGGGAATACTGGGCGCGCTGATTCCGCTGGCCGTCCCGTTAATGGCGCGTGGGCAGATCAATCCGACGGGGCTGGCCGTCGCGCTGTCGCTTTCGGCAACGGTCGTGGACGCCACCCCCTTCTCCACCGTCGGCGCGCTCGTTGTGGCTAACGCCAGCGAGGAAGAACGGGCGCAGATTTACCGGGGACTGTTGTGGTGGGGGATGGTGATGGTCCTGACCGCCCCGCTGCTGACCTGGTTGATCTTCATTCTTCCCGCCGGATGAAACGATATGATAGGACTTACGCAGAAGCCATTTTGAGAGACGGCTTCTTCAGTTGTTGAATGAGGTACTCATCCAGCAGCCCATGTTTGAGTTGATACACCGTGCGACCGGCTTCGGTCGCCAGTTCTTTGAGCCGGACCCAGACCAGAAACGCACACGCGATGTGATTCCGTTGGATTCTCGCCTTGCGACACTGGCAGCGCTCCAGACCGGTGACTTGCTTGCCCTCGCGGTGCAACTGCTCAATCTTCCAGCGGAAGCCACACACCTCTTGTGTCGCCTCCGTTGAGTCTTGAGTCGGGTCGTTGGTCACGACCCAATCCGTGCGACGGGTAGACGTCTCGACCCGGAAACAGCGCACCTTGTGGTCTCGCGGAAAGCCTTTGATCTTGACCTGCTTGCCGGAGGTCAACTCGGCGGCGCTCCACTCCAGCGCGTCCACGCGCCGGTAGGGACGCTCGCCGCCCGAGTCATCCACTTGCCGGTTGTCTTTGAGCGGGCAGTAGTAAATCTTCTCGAACGATTCGACCAGCAGCATCAGGTCCCTGGTCGCGTACCAGGTGTCCATCAGGACCGCCCGGAACGGCAGTTGCTTCTGATACACGACATTGGTGAGCATTTCGCGGACGTGATCGAGCTTGGTCTTGCCGTCCCCTTCGGGGTCGTAGATGCGGTAGTCAATCAACCAGAACTGATCCAGGTCCGGGTGGACGTAGACACAGGTCACCACCCCGATGCCTTTGATCACTCCGTGGGCGTTGCCACTGTATTGCCGACGCACCAACTCGATCTGGTGGGAATAGTTCTTATCCAGGACGGTGTCATCGAAGACCACACAGGCTCGCGGCGTTTGAACGACCTGGGACTGAACATTCTCCCAGACCAGCCGCGGGGTGAACTTTTCGTGGCGCAGAAAGCGATTGATCGCATCATGGGCAAACTTCTCGCAGTGATCGGCATAGTTGGTCAGGGTGTAGTTGATCTGGCTGACCAGCAAGTATTGACAATAGTCGAGTCGGCTCACGGAATCGCTCATGAGCCGAGACTGTACCCGGTTTTCAATGATCAAGCGACTCTTAACGTCGCCTCTGCGTAAGTCCTA
>DASRDU010000068.1:0-92293 GCA_035652435.1 Blastocatellia bacterium | reverse complement strand
GATGTCGTAGTTTTCGACGCCCTTCGGTTTGTCGCTCAGGTTGTAGCCGCGCTGATCAATCGCGACGACCTGATAGTCTTTCGACAATGCTTCCATCTGGTCGCGCCACGTGTACCAGAAATCGGGGAAGCCGTGAATCATCACGATGAGCGGGCCTTTGCCCAGACTGACGTAATGAATCTTCACGCCATTCGAGTCGGCGTAACCATGCTCGACACGTTTGTCGAGGTCGTTGTCAGCCCCGAGCGCGATCACGCAGGCAAGCGCCAGCAGGGCAAACAGACTGAGAGTCAGGGCGAGTAGTTTCATTCTGGTCTCCTGGTTGATTCCGTTTTACCGGACGAAATCCGAAGCAGTCCGCGGCTTCGTACCTGTCTTCGGTCTGCTTCAGTGACTGCCGATTGTTTATGACTGCAATTTCTGGTTGCGCGTATTCTCCAACGATGCCGGGGCGGATGGCAATACAGCCGCGTTTTTCCCGGCCGTCAATGCGGACTCCCGGGCCCCTTGCGTCATTGCCTTTGAATATTTGCCGGAAGATAATGTGCGCCGCAACACACGGAACGATTTCCTTTCCATTCATCACAGCAGCAATAACACCCGCCGCGCCCGCCTGGATAGCTGCGGCGCCGGAGGATGCTCCTCATGAAATTCAACTGGTTCCACCTCATGCCGTATCGCTGGCTGCCCGACAACTTCCGCGAGCAGTACCACAGCGTCTGGGTTGACCTGCCGAATGCGCTCTACGACCCGGAGCGCGGCCACACGCTCTACAACGAGTATCTCGACATGCTCGAATACGCCGACCAGCTGGGCTTCGATGCCGTCGGCGTGAACGAACATCACCAGAACGGCTACGGGATGATGCCTTCGCCGAACCTGATGGCGGCGGCGCTCGTGCGCCGCACCGAGCGGGCGATGATTCTGGTACTCGGCAATTCGATTGCGCTCTACAACCCGCCGACGCGCGTGGCCGAGGACTTCGCGATGCTCGACGTGATCTCCGGCGGGCGGCTGATCGCCGGCTTTCCGGTCGGCACGCCGATGGATGTCAACTACTGCTACGGCCAGAACCCGGTCACGCTGCGCGACAAGTACCGCGAGGCACACGACCTGATCATCAAAGCGTGGCAGGAGCGCGAGCCGTTCGCGTGGAACGGCAAATACACGAAGCTGCGTTACGTCAACCTCTGGCCGCAGCCGATTCAGAAACCGCACCCGCCCGTCTGGGTTCCCGGCACCGGCTCGATTGAGACGTGGGATTTCTGCGCCGAGCGCGGTTACAACTACAGCTATCTTTCCTTCAGCGGCTACAAGCGGGCGCAGCGCGTGCTTGACGGCTTCTGGGAGCGCATGGCGGCGCTCGGGCGTGAGGCGAATCCTTACAGCTGCACTTTCTTCCAGCAGATTTGCGTGAGCGACACCGACGAATCGTGCGAGCGCGAATGGTGGCCGCACGTGGATTACTTCTTCAACCGGTGTCTGCACCTCTACCCGGGCATGATGGGGCCGCCGGGTTATATGACCGAGGCCTCGATCCGCGCCGGGATCGTCGCTCAGGCCGGCAACACGTCGCTGAATATGGGGATGAACAAGACGTGGAAGGAACTGGTCGAAGGCGGTTACATCATCGCCGGCTCGCCCGCGACCGTGCGCCAGCAGTGCGAGGAACTGGCGCGGTCATTGCGCTGCGGCCATCTCGGATTAGGGCTGCACATGGGTTCAGCGCCGATGGAATTGACGAACCGCTCGACTTATTTGTTTGCGACCGAAGTGATGCCGCACCTGCGCCCGATCTGGGGCGAGTACGAAGACCATTGGTGGCCGAAGGCGCTGCCCCCGGACAGACGTGACAAGGCCGGCAGCCACAACGCTGCCGTGAAAGCTCAGGCCGAACGTACGCAGGAGGTGCAGAAATGAACATGCCACGATCCGTTCTGCTCAACCTTGGCGCAGGTCGTCCGACCGTCGAAGTCATCGAAGCCGGTGACGGCGCGCGGCTGCTCTTCCTCCACGGCGCGGGCGGCATCTCGGCGTGGGAAGGCGTGCTGCCACTGCTCGCCGAACGCTTTCACGTTTACGCGCCGCTGCTGCCGGGCTTCGGCCAGTCCACGGGGCTCGAATATCTGGAAGACCAGTTCGACCTGTTCATGCACGGCTTCGACGTGATCGAGGCGCTCGGCCTGAGTCAGCCTTACATCGTCGGAGAATCGCTCGGCGGCTGGATGGCGGCGGAGATGGCCGCGCTGCGACCGAAAGATGTCAGGCGTCTGGCGCTCGTCGCCCCCGTTGGCTTGTGGCGCGACGAGGCCCCGGTCACCGACCTGTTCGGGATGATGCCGCACGAACTGGTGCCGTACCTGTATCACAACCTCGGCTGCCCGGCGGCGCAGCGGATGATGTCTTTCACGCAGCTCTTCAGCGACAAGGATGACCGCACGCAGGAGCAGATTGAAACGATCATCGCGCTCTCGCGCGGCTTCCGCACGGCGGCGAAGTTCCTCTTCCCGATCCCCGAAGCGGGGCTGGAGCGCAGGCTGTGGCGGATCAAGGCGCCGACGCTCGTCGTGTGGGGCGAACAGGACCGGTTCATCTCGCCGATTTACGCGGACATTTTCAAAGAGAAGATTGCGGGCGCAGAGGTCGTCAGATTGCCGAACACCGGGCATGCGATGAGCCTCGAATCGCCGGAACTGCTGGCCGGGGCGCTGATCCGCTGGGGACAACAATGAGACAGCAACTCCGATTGAACAGAACTTCGCGGCGTGAGTTTCTGACCGCAGCTACCGGCGCGATTGCGATTGCTGCCGGCGGGTCTTCAGCTTTCGGAAGACCTCTTTTGGTTGCCCGCGCGGACAGCAACCTCACGTCTCTGACTTTGCGGCAGGCAGCAAATCTGCTGCGGAAGAAAGAGGTCTCTTCTGTTGATCTGACGCAGGCCTGTCTCGCTCGCATCGCGCAATATCAGCCGACGATCAATGCCTTCATCACGGTCACTGCTGAAAAGGCGCTCGCACAGGCGCGGGAAATGGACGCGGAAGCTCGCGGCGGGAAGTGGCGCGGGCCGCTGCACGGCGTGCCCATCGCGATCAAGGACAACGTTGACACCGCGGGCATCCGCACCTCCGCCGCGAGCGCCCTGTTTGCGGATCGCGTCCCGACGGAAGACGCCGAGGTTGTGCGCCGGCTGAAAGCCGCGGGCGCGGTGATCCTGGGCAAGCTGAATATGGATGAGTTCGCCGCCGGCGGCACGTCCACGAGTACGTACTTTGGCCCGGTGCATAACCCCTGGGCGCCGGATCGGATTGTCGGCGGCTCTTCGGGCGGGTCGGGCGCGGCGGTGACAGCTGAGCTTTGTTTCGGCGCGCTCGGCACTGACACGGGCGGCTCTATCCGGACGCCCGCGTCGTTCTGCGGCATCGTCGGCCTCAAACCGACTTATGGCCGCGTCAGCATTCGCGGCGTGATCCCGCTTTCGTGGTCGCTCGACACCGTCGGCCCGATGTGCCGGACGGTCGAGGATGCGGCGGTGCTGTTGCAGGTGATTGCCGGCTACGACGCGCAGGACACGACTTCGGCGGATGTCTCTGTACCAGATTACGTGGCGGGGATGAAAGCGCCGCTGGCGGGCTTGCGCCTCGGAATGCCAGTCGCGCAGTACTATGACAAGCTTGATGCGGATGTCGAAGCGGCGATCAATGCGGCGCTGGCAGTGCTTGGCAAACTCACGGCGGGCTCACGTGAAGTCGAACTGCCGGCGGTCGGGACGATCTACACCGCGCTCGGCGGGGCCGAGACTTACGCTTATCACGCTCAGTGGTTCGCCAGAACGCCGCAGCTTTATCAGCTGACGCTGCGGCGGCGGCTGGAAGCGGCGGCGAAAGTCCCGGCGGCGGATTACGTGCTGCTGCGCCGTGAAGTCGAGCGCCAGCGCAGGGAGATCGGCAAAGTCTTTAGTGAGGTGGATCTGCTCGTCACGCCGACCGTCAAGATCCCGCCGCGCACGATTGATGAGAGCATCAAACGCGCGGAGAGCGACAAGCCTCTGCCGCCGGAGCTGGGCAATACGAATCAGTTTAATATCTTCGGCCTGCCCAGCATCTCCGTGCCCTGCGGCTTCACGAAAACAGGACTGCCAGTCGGGTTGCAGATCAGCGGGCCGCACTGGGCCGAAGCGCGTGTGCTGGCGCTCGCGCACGCTTACGAGCAGGCCACCGAGTGGCACAAACAGCGCCCATTACTGAAGCCCCGGGAATGAGGGTGAGGATTGAAGGTGAGAGACTTGTTATGCCGCTCATACTACCGTAAGCACCTACTCAGAGAACGACGTGAAAACATCTGTACACGGCGCAAACTTATTGGGCGAGTCCCTGGCCGGGCGGTCTCGTCTTTACTCTGTTGATATGCTTCGCGGCTTGGTAATGGTCATCATGGCGCTCGACCACGTCCGCGATTTCTTCTCCAATGCTTACGCCATCGATCCAACCGATCTGTCCCAAACGAACCCCGCGCTGTTTTTGACTCGTTGGATCACACATTTTTGCGCTCCTGTCTTTGTATTCCTTGCGGGCACCGGCGCTTTTCTGTCTACCTCGCGCGGCAAGACAAAAAAGGAGCTGGCCCGCTTCCTCCTGACGCGTGGACTATGGCTGGTTTTTCTTGATCTCTTTTTTGTTCACACCTTCGGCTGGTGGTTCAACTTCGACTACCACTTACTCTATGGTGACGTGCTTTGGGCTTTGGGCTGGTCAATGGTGGTGATGTCCGGTCTGATCTTTCTTCCAGTGTGGTCTATCATGACGTTCGGTATCGCAATGGTGGCGCTCCATAACCTCTTCGATACCGTGCATGCCGACAGCTTTGGTCCTTTCCGCTGGCTTTGGGCGATTCTTCATAGTGGCGACATTTTGGAGCCGCAGCCCGGATTTCACTTCGTGCCCGGCTATCCACTCGTGCCCTGGATCGGAGTGATGGCCGTGGGCTATGGATTTGGCAAGCTCCTGCTTCGCCCGCAGGACAAGAGAAGAAAATGGCTGCTGGGATCAGGCATCGGGCTTACCGTTGCCTTCATTGTAATTCGCGCGATTAACTTTTATGGGGATCCGCATGGATGGACTATCCAGAAGACGGCATTCTTCACCTTCTTATCCTTCATGAACCCCGAAAAATATCCGCCCTCGCTCCTGTACCTGCTGATGACACTAGGGCCGGCAATAATTGTTCTTGCTCTATTTGAACGCATCTCACATCCGCTCAGTCGACCTTTCGTAATATTCGGTCGAGTGCCTCTCTTCTACTATTTGCTCCATCTTATAATTATCCACGCATTAGCTGTCGCTTTCGCCTATGCACGATACGGTCACGCCGAATGGATGTTCAGGAATGTAACGGTGCCGAGCAACTCTGTGCTTCCGTACCCTCAAGGCTACGGGTACAGTCTGGTGATAGTATACGCGATCTGGCTTGGCGTGGTTTTGATCCTTTATCCTGTTTGCCGATGGTTCGCTAACGTCAAAGGGCGTCGTCGTGAAGCGTGGTTAAGCTATTTATGAGCGATCCCCGTCATTCTCCTGGGGCAGCATAACAACTCGTTGGACTGGAGCGGCGGGAGCGTGTTTCTCAAGATATTTGGTGCGGCGAAGGTTGAATGAAATCGCGCCGCCCGGTCAACTCTGATGTTCACCGCCGCAGAACGCAGAGGAACCGCAGAGCGGAAGTTCCCCTCTGCGTTCTGCGGCGCCTGCGGCGGTGAAAGAACATTCCACAATCGTGCAGGAGGGGAAAGCAAATGGGATCTGATGCCGGCAGCAATTCCTGTCCTGCGACACACGTCACGAGGCGGGAATTTATCTCCGCTACCGGCTCAGTTGGAATCACGAAGCTCATGGCAGGGAATTCACAGTCATCA
The DNA here is from genome assembly GCA_035652435.1 of Blastocatellia bacterium. Classification (GTDB taxonomy): domain Bacteria; phylum Acidobacteriota; class Blastocatellia; order RBC074; family RBC074; genus DASRDU01. The sequence continues at coordinate 86,385 of DASRDU010000068.1, read as the reverse complement.
GTCAGGCCGGAAGCCGAACTCTGTTTCAAGGACGCCATCTCGCTGGCGCGGATGATTCGCAACCGTGAAGTGTCCGCGCCCGAAGTAATGACGGCCTTCCTCGCGCAGATCAGGCGGGTCAACCCGAAGGTCAACGCCATCTGTACATTCATTGGTGAGGAAGCATCGCTGCGTGCGGCCAGAGAAGCGGATGAGCGCCTCGCGAAAGGGCAGACACCGGGGCCGCTCTACGGATTGCCGCACGCGGTCAAAGACCTGGTTCCGACCGCAGGCATTCGGACGACGCAGGGCTCGCGCATTTACAAGGACTTCGTTCCCACTACTGATGCGCTGCTGGTCGAGCGGCTTAAAGCCGCGGGCGCGATCATCATCGGCAAGACCAACACGCCCGAATTCGGCGCCGGGTCACACACCTTCAACGAAGTCTTCGGGGCGACGCTCAACCCTTACGACCTCGGCAAATCCTGCGGCGGCAGCAGCGGCGGCGCGGCGGTGGCGCTGGCGTGCGGCATGCTCCCGCTCGCCGACGGCAGCGACATGGGCGGTTCGCTCAGGAACCCGGCGGGCTTCTGCAACGTCGTCGGCTTCCGAACTTCGCCGGGCCGCGTCCCGGTCTGGCCGTCTTCGCTCGCCTGGAACACGCTTTCAGTCGAAGGGCCGATGGGGCGCACGGTCGGTGACGTGGCCTTTCTGCTCTCGGTGCTGGCCGGGCCCGATCCGAGAGCGCCGATTTCAATCAATGAACCGGGCTGGCTTTTCTCAAGGCCTTTGCCGCGGGATTTCAAAGGTACGCGCATCGCGTGGAGCCGCAACCTGGGGCGCTACCCGGTCGAGCCTGCGGTCAACGAAGTGTGCGACAAGGCGCGTTCGACTTTCGCGGCGCTCGGCTGCCGTGTCGAGGACGGCGAGCCGGATTTCCGTGACGCCGATGAAATCTTCCAGGTTCTCCGCGCGTGGTCATACGCGCAGAACAGGGGCGAAGACCTCAGGCGAAATCGCCACCTGATCAAGGACACGGTGATCTGGAATACCGAACAGGGCTTGAAGCTGAGCGGACTGGATGTCTCGCGCGCCGAGGCGAAGCGCACGGAATTATTCCACCGCGTCCGGGAGTTTATGGAGCGCCACGAATTCCTCATCCTCCCTGTGTCGCAGGTCGCGCCCTTCCCGGTCGAGACCGACTGGATCAGAGAGATCAACGGCATCAGGATGCAGACCTACATAGACTGGATGGCCACCTGCTACGCGATCACCGTGACGGGTCTGCCCGCGATCTCCGTCCCGTGCGGCTTCACGAAGGAGGGGCTGCCCACGGGGCTGCAGATCGTCGGGCGGCACCAGCGTGACTTCGATGTCCTGCAACTGGCCTATGCCTTCGAGCAGGCGACGCAACATGGAAAGAACCGCCCGGCAGTGGCGGTATAAGAGACGCTGTGGAAATGACGTTATTCGCTGGTTATTGCTGTGAATAAATCACGGCGGCACTACTCTGGGAGCGCGAGCGGGACGCTCGCGCTCCCAGAGTAGTGCCGCGCACAGCCCCGAATAATTTACGGAAAGAATAATTTTGCCGGCCAGTATTCATCCCCCGCGGATGTAGAAAGGTGTAAGTCATGATGTTGAAACTCTCCTGCCTGCTCCTCGTCGGCCTGCTTCTGGCGGGGTCACGTCTCGCCCAGCAGCCTGGCGGCACAGTCTCCAGTGAGGAAGTCCGGCAGGCGGCAACGAAGGCCGTGGCCGTGGTGCAGAAGTCTGCGAAGAACTGGTCACTGCCGTGCGTCTCCTGCCATCACCAGATGTTGCCAGTGATGACCATCAGCCGGGCCCGCGAGCATGGCATCACGATCAATGAGGAACTGGCCGCAAAGAGCCTGCGCCAGACCGTCAACTATCTGAATCTCGATCATGCCGTTCAGGGCTCTCACGAGATAGACCCGGCCAGCAGTGAAGCCTCCACGCTCCTCGCGGCGCACGATGCGGGCGTCCCGCCGAACCCGACGGCCGCAGCCTACGCGCGTTTCATCGCCCGGCGGCAACTCCTCGAAGGCAAGTGGGGGACTGTTGATTCCCGCCCGCCGATGTCTTACAGCCAGATCACCATGACGGCCGTCTCGCTGCGCGCGCTGAGGCTTTATCTGCCCGCTCGCATGGCGGCTGAGACCACTGAAAGGGTGAAACGGGCCAGAGGCTGGCTGCAATCAGTCACGCCCAAAAGCACCGAAGAATTTACGTTCCGGTTGCGGGGGCTCGCGTGGGCGGGCGCTGACGCGGCGGTCGTGAAGAAGGCGGCGGACGAGCTGCTTGGCCAGCAGCGGCCAGATGGCGGCTGGGCGCAGCTCCCGACTCGCGCGAGTGACGCTTACTCGACCGGTGAGGCGCTGGTCGCTTTGCATGAGGCGGGAGGGCTGCCGGTGCGGCACGAGGCTTATCAGCGCGGCGTGCGGTTCCTGCTCGAGACGCAGGCGGCGGACGGCTCCTGGCTGGTGCCGACGAGGATTCTGCATCCTGCCCCGGTCAGCCCGGCTTACTTCGAGAGCGGTTTCCCTTACGGAAAAAATCAGTTCATCTCCATCGCCGGGACGTGCTGGGCGACGATGGCACTCTCACTCGCGCTCCCGCAAACGGCGGGCAGCAAGCCTGCAATACTGCAGCAGGAAGTCATGACCGCGAAAGTGGAACCGTGGGTTGAGACGGTTCTCTTTGGCAGCCCGGCGGAACTCCGCGCTCTGCTCAAGGGCGGGTTTGATCCGAACAGTAAAACCGCCGAAGGGACGACGGCGCTGATGATGGCCGCCGCGGATCCGGAGAAAGTCAGATTGCTGCTGGCAGCCGGGGCTGATGTCAACGCCAGGGCGAAGTCAGGCTTCACGGCGCTCGTGGCCGCTTCGGCTTACAGGGGAACGACTGAAGTGGTGCGGCTGCTGCTCGACAAGGGCGCCGAAGTGAAACCCAAAGACGGCAAACAGCCGATCTTCAATGCCTCGGCGGCCTTCCTCGCGACCGTCACGGGGGAGACTGAAAAGCTCGGGCTGCTGCTCGACAAGGGCGCCGACATTCGGCAGAAGATGACGCTCTTCGGCCAGTTCGATACTTTCGCGTTCCTCTACTCCGGGGGCCAGCAGGACGTGCCGATGGTCAGCTACCTGATTAAGAGAGGAGTGCCCGTGGATTTTGCGGACGCGGACGGCATCACGCTGCTGGCCGGGGCTGCTTTCTCGAACTTTCCCGAACTGGCGCGCGCCCTCATCGCCCTGGGCGCCGACGTCAATCACGTGGACTCGCTCGGGATGACGCCGCTGCTTTACGCGGCCAATATGGATTTCGGCAACACCGAACTGCTGGAGATCCTGATCAAAGCCGGGGCCGACCTGAAGGCAAAGAACAAGGACGGCCTGACGGCGCTCGCGCTCGCCAGAAAGTTCAACCACGCGAACAACCTCAGGGTGCTGGAAAGGGAAGGAGCCACCGAGTAAGGGGCAGGTGAGAGTCTCTCGTCCAAGGGCAATACAGGAGAAAAAATTATGAGCAGCGGTGACATCGCAGGGGTGCGCGAATTGATCGCTACCCTGCCGGACACAAATGCCCTGAGCGTGCAGGAATTTCGCGCGCTCTACGAACAACTTGGGCAGCAGTTCCCGGTGCCCGACGGAGTTTCAGTTGAAAAGACCGAGGCCGGCGGAGTGAGCGGCGAGTGGCTGCGGGCGCCGGAAGCGCGCGCTGATGCCGTCATTCTTTACGTCCACGGCGGCGGATATATGATCGGGTCAACCACTTCGCACCGGCACATGAACGCCGCTCTCAGTCAGGCGGCGGGCGTGTCGGTTCTTGCGCTCGATTACCGCCTCGGCCCCGAGAATCCGTTCCCCGCGGCGGTGGATGATGCAGTGAGCGCGTATCAATGGCTGCTCCGGCAGGACATCGCGCCGGGTCGCATCGCGATTGCCGGGGATTCGGCGGGCGGAGGGCTGACGGTGGCGACGCTTGTTGCGCTCGGCGAGCGCGGGCTTCCTCTGCCTGCCTCCGGCGTCTGCATCTCGCCGTGGGTTGACCTGACGATGACCGCCGCATCGTACACGACGAAGGCCGCCGCCGACCCGATAGTGACGCGCGAGGGTGTGATGCGGATGGCGCAGGCGTATCTGAACGATCAGGACGCGCGGACGCCGCTGGCCTCGCCGCTCTTCGCCTCCTTGGGCGGGCTGCCGCCGCTGCTCATTCAGGTGGGAACTGATGAAGTGCTGCTTGACGACTCACTCGGTCTGGAAAAGCGCGCGAAGGAGGCGGGCGTGGCAGTCACGCTGGAAGTGTGGGACGAGATGATTCACGTCTGGCATTACTTTTTCCCGATGCTGCGCGAAGGACGCGAAGCCCTCGCCCACGTCGGCGATTTCGTCCGCACCGGAATGGGTCTGGCCTGATGGGCCAGCGCGAAATCAATCTGCCTTTTTGAGGAAGATCATTTCACCGCAGAGCCGCAGAGAACGCCGAGGAAACGCAGAGAGTGGCTTTTCTCCACGCTGTCTCGGCGTTCTCTGCGGCTCTGCGGTGATCAACCTGGACTGGCCTAAACACTCTCAATGTTCAGGAGGAACACGATGCGAACTCTCTCCCATCTCCTGTTGTGCGGCGCAGTTCTGTTTGTGCTGGCGGGAACAGTGGCAAAAGCCCAGACCTGGCAGCCGCCGGCTGACGCGCAACGCTGCCCCTCGAAGTGGGGGGCGGGCGACCAGCGCGGTTCCGGCAACCACATGAAGCCGGAGACCGTGCTGCGCGCCGTCAGACTGATTCGCACCGGCGAAGTGATCGAGCTTGGTCAGGTACTCAGCTCCACGATGCCGTTCTTCGGGACGCGGCGCTTTGACATGCACACCAAACGCACCTTCATGAATCCGCAGTCGAACCGCCGGGGCAGCAACGAGGAACTCGTCGTCAGCGAGATCGGGCAGGTGGGCACGCAGTTCGACGGCTTCGCACATCAGACCATCGGCGACAGCCTGTACAACTGCTTCAAGCTTGATGAGATCGCGACCCGCAACGGCTTTGCGAAGCTCGGCGTCGAGAACGCGGGCGCGCTCATCACGCGCGGCGTGCTGATCGACGTGGCCGCCCTGAAAGGCGTGGAGATGCTGCCCGACAACTACGAGATCACCGTGCAGGATCTTGAGCAGGCGCTCAGGCGGCAGAATCTGAAACTCCAGCCTGGCGACGCCGTCATCATTCACACCGGCTATGGCAAGCTCTGGGGCAAGGACAATGCCCGCTATGCCAAAGGCTCACCCGGCATCGGCGCCGCCGCCGCCGAGTGGCTGGCGAAACAGGATCCGATGCTCGTCGGGGCCGACAACTCTTCCGTCGAAGTTAATCCCAATCCTGATCCGAAAGTGTCACTGCCCGTGCATCAGATCATGCTGGTGGTGAACGGCATTCACCTGCTCGAAAACCTGAAGCTCGATGAACTCGCGGCGAAGCGCGTCCAGGAGTTCGCCTTCATGATGCAGCCGCTCAAGATTCAGGGCGGCACCGGCTCGACGGTCGCACCCGTCGCCGTCCGTTGAAACGACCGGCAGATGCGATCAGACATGATGGCGTGAAGGCGCGCGCTGAAAAGGAGGCGATGATGCGTATTCGATATTCTGCTTTCGTCACCTGTCTGGTCTTCGGCCTGACGCTCTCGGCGGGGGCGCAGGATCAATGGCCGACCAGACAGTGGCCGACCGCGACACCGCAGGCCGTCGGACTCGAGGCCAAAGCGCTGGCCGATCTGGACGCGGACATTGCGAGCGGCAAGTATGGCTACGTTGACAGCATGCTCGTCATCCGGCACGGCAAGGTAGCGTACGACCGGTCATACAAACACGATTACGACCGGATTTATGGCGAAGATTCGAGGAAGCCCGGGCCGCTCAATGCGCACGATCCGACGGGGCCGTACAATTACTTCAATCCCTGGTGGCACCCTTTCTACCGCCGCGGCGAACTGCACACGATGCAATCGGTGACGAAGACCGTGACTTCGGTCGTGATCGGCGTCGCCACGGCGCGCAACGAATTCCCCTCCCTTGACACGCCGATCCTGAAATTCTTCGACACCGCGAAAGTCGCCAGCATTGATGAGCGCAAGCGGCGCCTCACTATCCGCCACCTGCTGACGATGACCGCGGGCTTCGACTGGAACGAAGCGCTTCCCTACAACGACCCGAATAACGCGGCGAGCCTGATGGAGGCGAGCGCCGACTGGGTGCAGTTCACCATTGACCGCCCGATGGCGCACGAGCCCGGCGCCGTCTTCGCTTACAACAGCGGTGCCACACAGCTGCTCGCGCACATCTTCAGAGTGGCGACCGGCAAAGACATCGAAGAGTATGCCGCGCAGCATCTCTTCGCGCCTCTTGGCATTGAGCAGTACCACTGGAAGCGCTCGCCATCGGGCCTCGCGGACACCGAAGGGGGACTTTACCTGCGGGCGCACGACCTGGCGAAGATCGCTTACCTCTTTTTGAAGAACGGAGTCTGGGAGGGCAGACAGATCGTCACGGCAGACTGGGTCAAGGCGTCCGTCGCGCCGAGCGCCACGGTCTCCGCCAGCGTGAAGTACGGCTTCAAGTGGTGGCTCTATCCTTACGGTGATGGCTCGCGCCTGGCGTGGGCCGGCTCGGGTTTCGGCGGCCAGATACCGGTCGTCGTGCCGGAGTACGACCTGGTGCTGGTCTTCACGGGCTGGAACATCCTGCCCGAAAAACCCAGACTCAGCCACCGCGTGGCCATTGATCGCGTCCTGCGCGCGGTGGCTGAGCAGCGCCATGACAGCGCGAAGGAATGACCTCTTACGGTTACAGGAAATCCTGATGATTGAATATGAACTGAAAGGCGCTGCAATCGGGCAGTAAACAACAGACAAAGGAGCCACACTTTGAAACTCAAAAACAGAATCGCTCTGGTCACGGGCGGCGGATCGGGCATCGGCCGCGAAATCTGCCTCGTCTTCGCCCGCGAAGGCGCGAGCGTCGCCGTCAATGACATCAACGCTGCCGGCATTGAAGAGACCATCAGGCTGATGGGCGAATCCGGCGGCAGAGCGCTCGCCGTGCCAGCCGACGTTTCAGACAGCGATCAGGTCAGGCGGATGTTTGCCGCGGCGCATGATCGTTACGGCACGCTCGATATTCTGGTCAACAACGCGGGCATCGCCGAAGTGAGGGGGCCGGAAGAGACTGACCGCCTGAACCGCATCTTCGAGGCGCAGATGGGGGAGATGATGTCGGGCGGCCCCATCAGGACGCGCTGGGAGATGACTCAGAGCATGGATGATGAAACCTGGGATCGCATGCTGAGGGTGCATCTCTACGGCACGTTCTACTGCACGCGCGAGGCGCTCAAGCTGATGGAGCCGAAAAGCTACGGGCGGATCATCAACATCTCTTCGATTGCCGCGACCGAAGGGCTGGACGCCGCGCCGCATTACTCGGCGGCCAAGGCGGGCATTCTCGGCTTCACCCGCGCGCTCGCCCGCGAAGTCGGCCCGTTCGGGATCACCGTCAACGCGATTGCGCCCGGTTACATCGAGACGCCGATGACCGCGCCGCTGTCCGAAGCGGTGCGCGGGGCGTGGATCATGAACACGCCAACGAAGAAGTCAGGCAAGCCGAAGGACATTGCTGTCGCAGCGCTCTACCTGGCTGACGAAGAGAACGACTTTATGACCGGTCAGGTCATCAGCCCATGCGGCGGGTGGTGGATGCCGTGAGGTTCAGGCCGTTGGAGATGTCGCGAAGCGAACCGCCGGCTGACAGTTTGCGGGACAGGCTTATGTCATGTTTTCATTCCGGAAACTGCTTTGCATCAAGCCCCGGAACCAGCCGCAGTGCGTTCTTGTAGTAAATCTTCTTCAGCACTTCATCCGGCAACTGGAAGCCGTAAATGCGCCAGAAGGCGTGGCGCTTGCGGTAATACTCGAAATATTCATCGCGCGTTTCCATGGCGCGGAAATACCACTTGTATTCGTTCACCTCATAGATGTCTTTGCCGAACAACACGCGATCCTGATACTTGATCAGAAAGTCATGCGCCGAGTAAGGCTGACGGCCGAGTTCGGCCAGCACCGCCGCGTTGTCCGCGTAAACATTCGGGTAAGTGTCGAAGAGTCTGCCCAGCCGCTCCAGATCATTGCCGTGCCACGCGAGGTGCGCGACGATGAAGGTGGTTTTGGGGTGGCGCGCGAAAAGGTTATTGCGCTCGGTCATCAATGTCTCAAAGGTCGGATATTTTTCCGGCGGGCGGGCGCGTCCGGGGAATTGTTTGAGTTCAAGCCAGCGTTCGTTGTGGCGATCAATCGGGTCGAAGAAGACCGCCGGCTCGGCGATGTGAATCAGCACGGGGATTTTGAGCTTCGCGCACATCTCCCAGACCGGGTCGAATTCGGGATCGTCAACTTTGACGCGCTCGCCGCTTTTGTATTTCAGATCCATGCCGAAGTTCTTGAAAATCTTCAGCCCCTGTGCGCCGCAGCGGATATCCTCTTCGAGCCGAGCCGCCGCCCGTTTGCCGTAACCCGCCTCGTTCAGATCATTGAAGCTGAGGTTGGCGAAGACGACGAAGCGGTCAGGGTGACGGCCCTTCATAGCGGCAATCATCTGCCTGAGTCTTTCGCCCGTGCCGCCGCTCAGGTTGACCAGCACTCTGAGGTTGATCGAATCCATCTCTTTGACGAGCTTGTCCACGTATTCCGGCGACGTTTCGTTGTGGTGACTGTGGATGTCAATGAACGGGTATTTGGCGCGCTCAACTTTATGTTCTCTGGTGACGAGCGTGGATTTCGGCTCGTATTCCTCAATGGTCAGTGACTGATTCGCGGACTGAGCCCGGGCCTGAGCGGGTGCGAGCAGGAGGCTGACGAGTGAGATGGCAGTTACAGAAAATGAGCGGATAAACGAGGCGGGGGAAGTTTGTGTTCTGTGCATGATCAATATGCTCAAACCGCGCGGAATGGGATGCATTACCTGCGCGACAACAGATGGTCTTCAGATTTTTCGGTGACGGCGACGCAATGAATACGCTTCGCCGAAGGAGGGTAAAGAAAAACGGGGTAAAGTGCAAAAGTCCGCGAGAGTAAAATTCTATTCCTGCGGCGGGAACGGAATGACGACTCTGAACCCGATGCTGTCGAACCCACTGATCGGATGAAAGTGGTGGCGGTTGGCCGCGCGGCATTCCTCGCCGGGGAAGCTCCACGCGCCGCCGCGCAGCACGCGGGCCTGTCCCGTCTCCGGCCCGGTCGGATCAACTTCCGGCGCGAAGTGGTAATAGTCCTTGCCGTACCAGTCCTGACACCACTCCCAGACATTGCCGATCATATCGTGCAGGCCCCAGGCGTTCGGCAGCTTCCGCCCGACCGGGTGCGTGCCCTGATCGGAGTTGCGGTCGTACCAGGCGTACTGCCCGAGCAGTTTATCGTCATCGCCGAAGCTGTATTTTGTCTTCGTCCCGGCGCGGCAGGCGTATTCCCACTCGGCCTCGGTGGGCAAACGATAATTCCTGCCGGTCATCCGCGAGAGCTTCCGGCAGAAATCCGCCGCGCCCAGCCAGGAAACGCATTCCACCGGGTGATCACTGCTGTCGAAGAGGCTCGGATTGCTGCCCATCACTGCCTGCCACTGTGCCTGCGTCACGAGAAACCTGCCGATGAAGAATGGGGAAACGGAGACGGAAAATTGCGGATGCTCATCGGCTGTCCCCTGGCCATCGGGCGAACCGATCAGATACGTCCCGCCGGGCAGCGCGATCATCTCCAGACTGACGCCGTTGCCCAGGTCTTCGGCGAATGATTGCAGGACGAGGAGCTGCGAGGCCGCCTGCTCGGGCGCCTGTGGTTCGGCGAGCGCGATGGTTGCCGCGCGATTCTGGTCGGATATTTCCGACGGCAACTCCGGCTGCGCGGCGGGAACCACAACCTGGATCGGCGCGGTCATAAACATGGGGGCAGCCGCGGGTCTGGTGACCTGTCGCAATTCCTGTCGCATCGCCGCGGCTGAGGCCGGGCGCTCGTTCTGATTGAGCGACGCGGCCCGCTGAATGATGACTGAAACCGGGACCGGGACTTCCGGGTTGAGTTCGTGCGCCGGCCTGAGCGGGTCGGGTTGCCCGCTGAAAGTTTCAGCCGCGCGCTCGACCGCGTCGGGCGGCATCTGCCCGGTCAGCATCTGGTGCAGCGTCACGCCGAGCGCATAGAGGTCGCTGCGCGGCTCGGTGCCTTTGCCGTGAATCTGTTCGAGCGGCGCGTAATGCGGCGTGTGGCCGACCGTGCTTTTGTGGGAACCGGACATGCCGGCGACTGAGCCTTTCGCCAGACCGAAATCGAGCAGGATAATCTGACCGCCCGGCATGATCTTCAGGTTCGACGGCTTCAGGTCGCGGTGAATGATCGGCGGCTCGTGCGAGTGCAGGTAGTTGAGAACCTCAAGCAGCTGGTCGCCCCATTCCATCACCTGAGCGAGCGGGAAAGGCCCCTGCCGCTGGTCTTCGCGCTCGTCCATCATCTCGCGGAGGTCCTTGCCCGGGATGAATTCCATGACGAAGCACTGGCCGAGATCTTCAACGGAAAAGTAATCAATCGCGCGCGGCAGCGCGTTGTGGCGCAGGCTGCTGAGCAGGCGGGCTTCGCGCACGAACGCCTGGCTGAGTTCCTGAGACTTGGTCGAGTAACTGGACTCGACCCAGCCCGGGTACTCCTGCCGCAGGTAACTCTCCGTGCAGCGCATCTGCTTGATGACGACCGTGCTGCCGAGGTTCAGGTCGGTCGCCTGATAGATCAGGCCCATGCCGCCCGCGTCGCTGAACATCCGCATGATGTGGTAACGATTGTTGAGGACAGTTCCTTCAGTCAGCATAAGATTAAATCCGGGAGCGGGGCGGTGCCTGAGATCGGCGGGGCTCGCTTGTGGGAGTGCAAATTTAGCGGAAGGTTCGGGGCAGTACAACCATTTATTTTGGATTGAAGGAACTTTTAGTCTCCGGCCAGCGCCAGATGTCTGCTGGCAAATTCAGCGAAAGGTTCTGTCGCACACTCTGCCACGGCATTCGGCACAACACCATGCGCCGCATCCGTCACGTCGCGCATCCGGTTGGTCGGCGCGATGTCGCGCAGCCGTTCGTTGATGCGGCGCATTCTTTCGGCCCCGGGTTCGCGTCGCGCTTTTGCCAGGTCACCGGCAAAAGCCACAATCTCACCTCTTTCTCTCAGGGCTTCACGATCAATCAGCGTCAGGTTGCGGTCGCGTAAATTTGCCTGAATGATGTCGCCGGTCTGGAGGTACAGAATCCCGCCGCCGCGCTTCGCCTCGGGAGTGATGTGGCCGATGGCGGCGCCGTATGATACGCCGGAATAGCGCCCGTCGGTGATGATCATGGCGAGTTTTTTGAGAAAGCGGCTGGCGTTGACGTGCTGGATGGGCGTGAACATTTCGGGCATGCCGTAGGCTTCGGGCCCTTGTCCGCTGATCACGAGCGCGAATTTGATCAGGCGTTCGGCGACCAGATAATCGAAAAGCTCGTCTCTCGAAAAAGCGTTGATGCGCGCGTCCGCCGGCCGGCCGGAGTTGTGTTCGTAAATGCGCAGCAAATCTTCGCGGGTGATTTCGGCGTGCGCTTTGAGCGAGGCTTCAAAGTGGACATCGAGCAACTGGCGGTTGGCGTCGTCTTCGTTCTCGAAATACAGAACCACACTCAGCTGCCGATCGAATTCATCGAGCTGCGCGTCGGGCATGCCGCTGATCTTGACGACGGCCGAATCAAAGAAGTTGCCGCGCAGCACGTCCACGCCGCTGATCGGGCGGCGCGGGCGGCTGAGGATGATCGGATTGTTCGTGACCCCTTCGGCCGAGAGGTTGCGGGTGTCGGCGAGACGCTCGCGCCACGTCGTGCCGGTCGCCGTCGGCGCGTCCAGAGCCATCGGCACGTCGTTGCGGGTGAGTTCGTAGGTCACCGTTTCCATGCCGCGAATCTGCCCCGCGCAACATTGCTGCGCCAATTCAAAAATGGTGCGGCCCTGCGTCAGGCTGTAATCGAAGAGGTCGGGGATCGAATGCGCGCGGTGGATGCGCTCGTAATCGAAGATGCTGAAATCAACCCCGGCGTGGATCATCGCCGAGACCAGATGCATCATCAGGTTGGTCGAGCCGCCGGTCGTCGCGTGAATCCGGATCGCGTTCTCGATGTTGCGCCTGACCATCTCCGAAACTGAATAGTCAGGGTTGTTGCAGTAACTGAAAAGCCCGTCAACCGCGGCGTTGACTCGTTCCTGATCGGGCGGCTCGGTGAGCAGCTCGAGCGCAGGGTGGACCAGTCCGAAGCCCGCGACCAGATGGCGTGATGAGTTGCCCGTACCATTGAAGGCGCAGATGCCGCCCTTGCCGTCGCAGGTGTGGACGGCCAGACGTTTCTCAAAATCCTTATGCCCGGCTTCGGTGATGACGCCGGCGGCGACGGCACGGGTGAAGACCCCCTGGAAAGCCTGGTTCGATGAACATTGCAGCACGTAAGCCATCGCGTCGCGCAGGTCGTCGGCGATGTCAGGGTGATTCAGGCACTCGGCCTTCCGTGCCGTCGCTTCGATCTCCCCGCGCAAATCGTCAGGGATCGTGCCGCCTTTCAGCACGTGCGCGGGGGCGAAGGTCGCAAAGACGGGAGCGTCGCTGCGCGCGCGGCGCGTGACGTCAACGGCGGCGAGCGCGGCCACCGCCGCGAGCGGCTGCTTGTCGCAGCCCTGAATCACGAACGCGCCGTGATACGACTGCGCCTCCATCTGATTCGCGATCATCGCGGTCATGGCGTTGCGCGATTCGAGCGAGTAGCACATCCCGACGTTCGACTGCGCCGTGCCGTCGCACAGTACGGGGGTCGAAAACGCGAAGGGCACTCCGCCCTGCTGCCAGATGCGGACGGCGGCGCGGGCGGTCGTCTCCTGATCCATAATGTGCGCCGGGTGATCGGGCGAGCCGCCGATGACGGCGACGCGCGGGGCGTTGTCATCCAGCCGGTCAACGATCTCGGCGAGCGAGTAGTCGAGGTCGCGCAGGCCCAGGAGCGCGCGGCTGCGGTCGAGCAGCGCGGCGACCGTGATCGGCTCGTTGGCCTTGCCCTGAACTTCGCGGCGGTAAGGGTTGTCGCCGCGCGTGATGCGAATTCTTTCGGTCACGGATCCCTCCGATGATTTTTTTTACGGGCCCCGGGCAGAGCCTGCCGCATTCTGTCACTGCTTCGGGCCGCCCGGTGGCAATGAGCAAGGCTACGGGAAGGCACGGCGGGTGTCAAACGCGCGGAAGTGAAACGGGGGCGGGAACTTGCGACGCAAATTGTTCATTGACATTCCGGGCTCCGTTCTTTACTCTTTCACCGCTCTGAAGACCAAACAACGCTGTTCCATAACCCATTACGCTATTCGATGAAGACACTGCTGACCTGAGAGGGGCGCGAGAGCCCCGGGTCAGTAATCGAAGCGAAGGCCGTGAACGCCCACGAGAGAAAAAGCCAGTGTGACACAGCCCGATTACTCCTTGCCCCTTCCCCGACCCTGATATCGCTTCGTGATCCGGCAGGTTTTCTGAACCTGCGCACTAACAATTGAGCCCCGGAGGCAGAGACTGATATTGCCTATGGCAGAAGATCGCGTCGGGACGCAGACTGTTGCGCCGCCAGAAGACTCAGCACTTGTTCGGCCCGGTTATCCGAGATCGGCTTATCCTGAAGCTTACAACCCGGGGTACGGTGACCCCGCGGAGGCCGATGGGTTCCAGTTTCAGGAGATCTGGCGCAAGGTGCGCAAACACCGCTGGCTGATTTTGAGCCTCGCCGTCATCGTGACCAGCATCACCACCGTCGAAATATTCCGGACCAAATCCATCTACCAGGCTTCGGTCACGATTGAACTCGACCAGGGGAACCAGATGATGGTGCGGCGGGGCGACGTCTTCATCCAGACGGAGGACTCGGTCAGCGCCTGGGAACTCCCGCTGCTGATGAAGACGAAGATCCGTGCCCTCCAGAGCCGCCCGCTGCTCGAGGACGTGGTCGTCGGGCTGAAGCTGGACGAGAATCCGAAGTTTCTTGAAATCACGCAGAAGCGCTCCGTCCTCGACGCGGTGAAGCAGATTCGCGGCCTGTTCAGTCAGCAGAAGTCGGGCACGTCGGTGTCAAAGGCGGCTGAGCCTGACCTCAGCGCGGTCGAGCAGAAGACGATCCGCCCGCCGGCTGAAAGCGAACGCCTGTCGCCGTACGTCGCGGTGCTGGATGAAAACCTCTCGGCCTCGCCGCTCGAAGAGACGCGGATGCTGGTGATCTCTTACCGGCACACCGACCCGGTGCTGGCGGCCCAGGTGGCCAACGCCGCGGCGCGAATCTTCATCAACCGGACCTTTCAGAACAAGACCGAGAAGTTCACCAATGCCTCCACTTGGCTCGATGATTCGACCCGGAAGCTGAGGGCCCAGTTCGAGCAGGCCGAGCAGGCCCTCGCCAATTACAGCCGCGATAACGGCATCTTTACGATTGAAGGCAAATCGAATGAGAATCTGGCGACGACCAAGCTCGCGAAGATGCACGACGAGCTGACGCGCGCCGAGACCGATCGGCTGCTCAAGCAGTCGCTTTACGAAGAGGTCAAAGAGGGGCGCGTCGAGCGGCTGCCGGAAGCTTTCGCCAACCAGAAGACGAACAACCTCCAAGGCAGGCTCGATGATCTGAACACCATGGCCGCGCAGCTCAGCGCGAAATACGGCCCGGAAAATCCGAAGGTGATCGAACTGGAGGCCCAGATCAAGGCCACCGAAGAGCAGATCGCGGTCAGCCGCCAGAAGCTGGAAGAAAAACTCAAGGCCGATTACGAGCGCGCCGTGCGTGACGAGGAGTCGCTCCGGCAGGCCTTCAATCGCGCCAAATCGGAGGCCGTGAATCAGAATCAGGCCTCGATCCAGTACAGCCTGCTCAAGCAGGCCGTGGAGACGAACAAGGCGATCTACACCGACTTCCTCCAGAAGCAGAGCCAGGCCAAGATCGAGGTGGCCGAGCAGCACAGCAACATGCGGGTGATTGACCCGGCGGTGGCCCCGCTCTCCCCGGTCGGCCCGAAGCGCCTCCGCACGATCCTCTTCAGCCTCTTCCTGAGCCTGCTGGCCGGGGTCGGGCTGGCGCTCGTGGTCGAATTCTTCGACAACTCGATCCGCAACGTCGAGGACATCAGCCGCTACGCGCAGATGCCGCTGCTCGCCGTGATCCCGACAATCAGCACCAAGGCGTCGCGCCTCGTCGCCGCCGGGAGCGGCATCAAAAAGCTCGTCAACAGCGCCGCGGCGGCTGAGGAGAAGATGAAATCGGAGGCCGGCCTGGATCAGCCGGGCGGCGGGCCTTCGATCGCGCCGATCGTGGCTTTCGTGCGGCACTCGACGGTGTCCGAGGCTTACCGCATGCTCAGAACCTCGGTCATGCTCTCGACCGCCGGGGGCCCGCCGAAGACGATCCTCTTCACGAGCGGCCAGCCGTCCGAAGGCAAGACCACGACGACCGTCAACACCGCCATCGCGCTCGCCCGGCAGGGTTCATCCGTGATCATCGTGGACGCGGATCTGCGCCGCCCGATGATCCACCGCCTCTTCAACGTCGAGAGCCGGCAGGGGCTGTCAACTTACCTCTCGCGGGACGCCGAGCTTGACACCCTGATTCAGAAGCTGCCGGTTGACAACCTCTCGCTGCTGCCGTGCGGCCCGATCCCGCCGAACCCGGCCGAGCTGGTCGGCTCGGAGAAGATGAAGACGCTGCTGCAGGAACTGAGCAAGCGCTACGACCACGTCCTGGTTGATTCGCCGCCGGTCGTCCACGTGACCGACCCGGTGGTCCTCTCGACGATGGTTGACGGCGTGATTCTGGTGGTGTGCGGCGGAAAGACGACGCGGCAGGTGGTGCGCCGCGTCCGTCAGGAGCTGGCCTCCGTCAACGCCCGCACGATTGGCGTCGTCCTCAACAACGTGGACGTGCGGCGCGAAGGCTACGACGATTACTACTACTACCGCTACCATTCCGATCAGGCGCAGGAGTGGTGGGAAGGGCAGGGCGAGAAGAACGGCACCAGCGCGGGCGCGGGTTCCTGAAGCCGGAATTTTTTGGCGTCAGCGCGTCGCCTCGAAGATCAACAGAGTTCCCCGCAGGTTTTTCGGTGACTTTATTCAGGAGGACACCTTGTCAGATCTGGTTCTGCCCCGGCTCAAACGGACTCCCACTTGAATGGAGAAACTGGACCGCCTGGGCTGGGTGGATGGACTGTCATTTACGGCTTATGGGACGCGGATCGGGGTGCGGACCAACCGACCGGAAATGCTTGAGCAGGTCGAGCAGCATTTGCCGCCGGGGTGGAAGCCGGCGCCGTCACCGATCGTCGAGCGTCTCTATTCGCTCAAGGTCGGCGGTGCGGAGTCGAAGACCGGCAGCCGCCGGTTTCACCTTTTGTACGCGGGCCTGACGCGGCTCGCGCGGAGCATGGAACTCGACGAGGTCTTTGACAATTTCGCTTCCGACCTACAGCTCTATGTGGCTGAGTATGCGCGGCGGAGGGTGTTTGTCCATGCCGGAGTGGTCGGCTGGCGGGGGCAGGCCATCCTCATCCCCGGTCGCAGCTTCAGCGGCAAGACCACGCTCGTGGCGGAACTTGTGCGCGCCGGGGCGACTTACTATTCAGACGAGTACGCCGTGCTGGATGCGCAGGGCCGGGTTCACCCGTATGCGCGCCCGCTGGAGATCAGGGAGCAGCCGGCAGGCAAGCAGAAGAAGTATCCGGTTGAAGTGCTGGGGGGACAGTCCGGCCGCCAGCCGCTGCCGGTCGGGACAGTCGTCATTACCCAGTTCAAAGAGAAGGCCAGGTGGCGGCCTCAGAGCATCTCATCGGGGCAGGGGATCCTGGCCCTCCTCGCGAATACTGTGTCGGCCCGCCGGCAGCCGGAGGCCGCGCTCGCCGCTTTGAAGCAGGTCGCCTCGCGCGCGCGGTTGCTGAAAGGAGTTCGTGGCGAGGCCGGTGAAGTGACGGCGGCGCTGCTCGACGGCGTCGGCAATTGAAGGACGACCGCAGACGAATGCAGGTCGAGGTTTCTGTTTCCAGCCCGGGATTACTTTTCAGAGCCCTCTGAAAACAAGGCTGGGACAACTTTCGCCCCGGATAATAAAGGACAGAAAGAACAACCCACTATGAGAACAGGAACAACCCAACCGCTGCCTTGCGCGCGCGAGGAAGATCTGGTGAAACAGGAGTTGCAAGGTGAAACACTGGTGTACGATCTGAAGCGCCACAAAGCTCATTGCCTGAATCAGACCGCCGCCCTGGTCTGGAAGCATTGTGACGGACGAACTTCGGTGGCCGGGATCGCCGCGCGGATGGAAAAGGAGCTGCACACTCCGGTTAATGAAGATGTCATCTGGCTGGCGCTTGACCGCCTGGGGCAGGCACACCTGCTGGCGGCCGGGGCCGAAAGGAAGGCGGGCATGCCGGGGCTCACGCGCCGCGAAGTGATCCGCCGGCTCGGGCCGGCCGCGGCGCTCTCGCTGCCCGTGGTCGCTTCGATCCTGGCGCCGGAAGCCGCGCAGGCGGCGACCTGTATCGATCCGCCACAGTGTAATCCTGCGAATAACGGAAAATGCTGTAACGGGGGCGGCGTGTGCGACGGTGCTTCAGGCCTGTGCGTTTGAAGTAACCGTGGGTGCCGGCAGCACGTCTTAACTGAAGTTTGGTCAGAATCGCGCGCAAACGTGGGAAGGTGCTTGCCACCGCACTCTCTGGTGTGTGGCAGCAGTCTGTCCCGGCGACCGGGCTCGCGGCGGCTGAACTGGCTGAGATTCTGCCGCTGCTGCTCAAGTCCGGCAGTGCGGCTCTGGCCTGGTGGCGGGTGCGCCGCGACTCATTGCGAAACTCCCCGGCCGCACTGGAACTTCAGCAGGCCTACCGCCTGCACACCCTCCAAGCCGCAATCCACGAACAGGAAATCAGACAAGGCATTCCCTTCCTGCGCTCCCGGGGTATCGAGCCATTGCTCGGGAAGGGGTGGGCGGTGGCGCGACTTTACCCCGAGCCGGGGCTGCGGCCTTACGGCGATATTGATTTGTACGTGCGACCCGAGCAGTACGACGCAACTTCAGAGGCGCTTCGAGGTCCGGGCGTGCCGGCCTTCCCGGCGGATTTGCACCGCGGGTGCGCGGAACTCGACGACCGCAGCTTTGACGAACTCTGGCGCCGCTCGCTGGTCGTGAAGCTGGACGCGAGCGGGGCGGAGGTGAGGGTCTTCGGGCCCGAAGACCACCTTCGCCTGTTGTGCCTGCACACGCTGCGTCACGGCGCGTGGCGCCCGCTCTGGCTCTGCGACATTGCGGTGGCGCTGGAAACGCGCCCGGCCGACTTTGACTGGGATTACTTCCTCGGTGGCGACCAGAGGCGCACCGACTGGATCGCCTGCGCCATCGGGCTGGCCCATCAACTGCTCGGCGCGCGCGTTGCAGGCACTCCGGTCGAGTGGCGCGCCGGGCACCTGCCGGGCTGGCTGATTTCAACCGTCCTCCGGCAGTGGGGGGCAGGGCAGATCCCGCATGGCACGCGCCGGCCGATGGAAAATTATCTGCGCGACCCGGCAGGCCTGCTCGGCGCGTTGCGGATGCGCTGGCCGAACGCCATCGAGGCCACAGTCGGCGTGCGCGGGCCTTTCAATAACTGGCCGCGACTGCCGTTCCAACTCGGCGAATGTGTGGCGCGCACCTTCAGATTCGTCATGCAAACGGGCCTCTCCCGCTCCTGAATCTTCAGATTGGCAGGGCACAGGAATCTTCCACCGAAGTTGCGATTAAGGTCTCCCCTGCTGCAAACTCCCTGCTGCGCACCGTCTGGTTATCTCCCATAGAAGTTATCCATCCGGGCTGTCACCGGAAGTCTGAGGTGACAGAGCCTGATCAATCATTCCTTTTCGGTTGAGGGATGAGCGATCACGACAGAGTCGCTGGCGGCAGTGCGGGCACCCTGATTGTATCCCCCGTCCGGCATCCGGCCCGCCGGCGTCAACGAAGCAGGGAAGGAGATTCACTGACGCATGAAAGAATTTCTGAAAAACTCTTTGCCGCATGCCAGAGAGGATGAATTGATCATCCGCGAGGTGTCTGACGAGGTTCTGATCTATGACCTCAGGCGTCATCGCGCTTACTGCCTCAATCAGACTGCGGCACTCATCTGGCAATGTTGCGACGGGAAGACTCCGGTCGTCAGGATCAAAGCGCGACTGGAACGCGAGCTGAAAAAGCCGGCTGACGAAGAACTGATCAGGGTGGCGCTCGAGCGGTTTGATCAGACTCACCTGTTGCGCGAGCGCCTTGATCGGTCGGATGATTTTATGAGATTCACGCGCCGTGACCTGATGAAAAAAGTCGGGAAAGCCGCAGCCGTGGCTGTACCTGTAGTCACATCAATCATTGTGCCAACCGCGGCGCAGGCGGCAACGCTGATAGGCCCGTCTCAGTGCAACAGTGGGGACCCTCTCTATGTCGGTCGCTGCTGCAGTAATAATAAAATATGTCTTGCCGGCGGAAATGGGTGTGCCGGAGCAGCCTGCTGATGCCACAGTGCCTGCCTTTACCATTGCCGTGAAGACAGGGTAAATCCCGCAGATACCATCTGATCAAAAATATTCACCTGATTCGACGGGCCTGCTGACCTCTCAGCTATTCTCACCTCCGGGCTCGGGGTCTTTTCAAATTGACCGAAAATAATCCTTGCAGTCATCCCCAATTTTCAGGTAAAAGATACCCGTCCGTCCCGAAGACGCTTCAGCCTCGAAGCACCAATCAACCCGCTGGTGGCCAGGCATCCTCGACATCCCTGATCCAGACAGGCCACTGAACCCTTCACATAAAAAACCCTGCCCGGAATCGGAAGAATTGCCGCAACCGGAGTGACGGGCCATTGACTACCGTCCCGATAAAAGGACCGCAGGGCAGCACCAACCCTGTCACAGGCGGTGCCGGTTGACGCCCGGCGACCACGGCTGACCACTTCAGAGCCGTCACCCCGGCAATGTCAGCAGCCTGCCCGACTGGCCATTCCTCGCCCCCTTCCGATTCTGTCATCACCTTTTTAGCCGGACAGGTGTCAGCGGTGTCAGGAGACTGACCGGGGTCAGTCCCAGCAGTTATGAAGAAGAATCGAGCTACCTCATTACCTGCGACGCGTGAGGACGGGATCCTGGTTCAGGAGTTGTCAGATGAGGTTCTGGTCTATGACCTCCGGCGGCACAAGGCTCATTGCCTGAACCGCACGGCGGCCATCATCTGGAGACACTGTGACGGTCGCCGGACCGCCGCCGAAGTGGCGACCCTGACGGGGCGGGAATTGAAGACGAGGGTTGACGAGGGTGTCATCTGGCACGCCCTGGAGCAACTGGAAAAAGCCGGACTGCTTGAAGACCGGGTCGCACTGCCAAAGCAGATGGAGGGGCTGTCACGCCGGCAGATGATGAAGCGGCTGGGGGCCGGGGCCGTGATTGCATTGCCGCTGATCACCTCGATCATCGCGCCGACCGCCGCACAAGCCGCCTCCAACCTCCCCAACGGCACTCCCTGCACTGCCAGCAGCCAGTGCGCGAGCAGATGCTGCCGAAAAACCGACCTGATCTGCCGCCCGGTGGGACAGGGGGCTTGTCTGTAATTCACCAATTTCACTCTCTCCGCAGCACGCCTCTCAAACGCCAGCGCAAAACCAGATCTGCTTCCCGTCTTCGGTTATTCCGACGACCATTTCCTCCCAGGTAAACGGCCGCCAGAGACTCCGACGACCCGGACCAGCGGAATTCTGTTTCGGCACGTCATCAGCCTGCACGTGCCGCTCCGAACGAACAGCCCTTCAGGCCTGACCGCTCCTGGCTATGACAGTCACCCCGCGCCCATCCCTTTACACTCTTTACACTCTTTACACCGTTTACACGCCGACTTTTACATCCTTTACATAAACCGCCGCCTGACGGCCTTTTTTCAGGCTTTTATCACACAGCGGAACCTTTTCCGGCCACTTTTGAAACAAAGGACAGGGGCAGGTCGTCATATAATCGTCGCCGATCAATGAAGGCAGATGCCCGGACCCGAACGCATTCGAAAACGTAATTTGAAAATACTGAAGGTCAGGAAAAAAATCCGTGAAGACACTCGCAATGAAAAAACTATCACTCGTAACTCTCCTCGTTTTATCAGCCGCCCTGCTGTGCCATTCCGCGATTCAGGCGCAAAGCACCTCTTCGTTACGCGGCCAGGTCGTGGATGAAGTGGGCGCGATTATTCCAGGCGCGAACGTCACGGTGACCGCTGTTGACGGGCCGAACGCTGGGAAGCCGCGGACGACCGTCGCCAACGCTGCGGGTGAATTCGCGATCCCGAATCTGGCGCCGGGCACTTACACGCTGACAGTTGAGTTCAAAGGCTTCCAGCCCTTTGTGCAAAGCGACCTGACACTGCCGCTCGCCTCCCCGCTGAAAGTGACGCTGGCCGTGGCGGCGGTCAACGTCACGGAAGAAGTGAAATCAGAGACCAACACGGTCGGCACTGACCCGGATCAGAATCAGAATGCGACGGTGCTGGGCGAGGACTTCATCAAGACGCTGCCCGATAACGAAGATGACCTGCGCGATTATCTGCAGGCGCTGGCCGGCCCGGCCGCCGCCGGCGCGAACGGCGGGCAGGGTGGCGCGCAGATTCTGGTCAACGGCTTCAGCGGCGGCAGGCTGCCACCGAAGGAGGCGATCCTGCAGATCAAGATCAACCAGAATCCGTACTCCGCCGAATTCTCGCAGCCCGGTTTCGGCCGCATCGAAATTATCACCAAGCCCGGCAACGATCAGTGGCGCGGCTCGTTCGGGACGAACTTCCGCAATTCGGCGCTCGACGCGCGCAACGCCTTCGCCCTGCAGAAGCCCGACCTCAGTCAGCAGCAGTACAACTTCAATTTAAGCGGGCCGATCATCAAAAAGAAGATGTCGTTCTTCGCCAACATGGAGCGGAGAATTCTGGATGGCGGCAGCACCACCAACGCGACCACGCTCGCCGGCCCGTTCGTCGCCAACGTTCTGGCCCCGAACCGCAACACGAATTTCGGCATCCGGACTGACTATCTGGTCAATAACAAGAACACGCTGAGCGTCAATTATCACCGCTCAATGCGCGAAAGCATGAATCAGGAATTCGCCGTCAGGTTCGGCGGCGGGTTCGCATTTTTTGGTGGCGGCGGCGGTCGCGGCGGTGGCGGCGCGAGCGGCGTGGTCAACTTCACGCTGCCCGAGCGCGGCACCGATTCAGAAGGGACGAGCAACGACCTGCAGATTGCCAACACCACCATCCTCTCCTCGCGTCTGATCAACGAGGCGCGGCTGCGGATGGGCTATGACACGAGCGAGGCGCACGCGCGCACCCAGGGGGTGGCGGTCAACGTGCTGGACGCCTTCAACGGCGGCGGCTCGCCGACGGGCTTTAGCAATTCGCGGCAGTTCGATTACGAATTGCAGAACTACCTGACCTACACACTGAAGAAACACACCATCAAAGGTGGCGTCCAGATTCAGTACGTCAAACACAACGATTACAGCGCGAATAATTTCAACGGCACTTACACTTTCCCCAGTCTGGAGGTTTATCGCGCCATTCTCAACGGCGAGCAGATTCCACTCAGCAGCCCGCGCGGGCGCTATCAGTTCACGACCAATGCCGGCAACCCGCAGCTGCGTTACAGCCAGACTGAGTATTCGTGGTTCATCAACGATGACTTTCGCCTCAATCAGGCTTTCACACTCTCGCTCGGGTTGCGTCACGAATTCCAGACGCACCTCGATGACAGGATGAATTTCGCCCCGCGCGTCGGCATCGCGTGGTCGCCGTTCAAGGACCGCAAGACGACTTTCCGCGCGGGCGGGGGCATTTTCTACCAGCGGTTAAGTGATAACACCTACGCTCTCTCGCTGCGTTACAACGGTCTGACGCAGCAGAGCATCGTGATTGACAACCCGCTCTACAATCCGAATTACAAGCCCGGGGATCCGTTCCCGCTCGCCGGGGGGTCAACGCTGAACGTGCAGAATTCGATCATCCGCACGCTTGACCCGAATCTCCAGGCGCCTTACACGATCAGCTTCAACGGCAGCGTCGAACGGCAACTGCCGTACGGTCTGGTCGGGTCTGCGACCTACATCTACTCGCGAGGCGTGCATCAGTACCGCTCGCGCAACATCAACGCCCCGCTGCCCGGCACAATCACCCTTGCTACGCCCGACGGGGTCAGGCCTGACCCGACTCAGGGCAACATCTTCCAGGTCGAGTCGTCGGCGAAATCCATCTATCAGGGATTCCAGTTCCGGCTCGACCGGCGGATGGGCAGGCTGTTTACGGTCTTTAGCAACTACTCGCTCTCCTTCGCCCACAACGATTCGGAAGGCACGGGGACGACGCCCGCGAACAACTATGACCTGCGTTCCGAGTGGGGGCCGTCATCTTTCAACCGCCGCCATTCGCTCTTCATCGGCGGCCGCGTCTCGTTGCCGAAGGGGATCACGCTGGCGCCGTTCATCATGGCTTCGAGCGGGGGGCCCTTCAACATCACGCTCGGGCAGGATCTGAACCGCGACACGAGCTTCAACGACCGCCCGGCGGGCATCAACCGCAATTCCGACCTGCCGGCGAGCCTTTATTCGCAGCTTACCTTCTGCCGCACCGGCCGGCCTGACCTGGCCAGCCCGGGCACATGCATCGGCGGGCAGACTTACGGTGATTACCTGGCGGCCAATTTCCCGAACGGCGTCCATGCCATCGGGCCGGGCGCGCTCAACGTCAACCTGAATGTGAGCAAGACCTGGGGCTTTGGTAAACGTCCTGAGGCTGCGGCCCAGGACGGACAGGGCGGTCGTGGTGGCCGCGGTGGTGGCGGTCGTGGTGGCGGCGGTGGCGGTGGCCGTGGTGGCGGTGGAGGCATGCGCGGCGGCGGTATGGGCGGCTTTGGCGGAGGCGGGATGGGGCCGGGCGGCTTTGGTGGCGGCGGTGCCGAGGGCTCGCGGTATACCGTTCAGCTTTCCGCGCAGATCACGAACCTGCTCAACCGCGTCAATTTCAGTCAGTACAGCGGCACGCTGACTTCGCCTTACTTCGGGGCTTCGAGCAGCGCCAGCGCGGCCCGGCAGTTTGAGTTGAATCTGCGGTTCAGCTTCTGAGATAACACCAACAAGCAACCTGGCAGACCTGTGTTCGGTGACAGTCATCGGACACAGGTCTTTCTTTTTGCCCCGAACTCTGATTGTGATCACCGGCTTGATTTATGCCGAGGCCGGTTAATAAACTGCTCCGGTCTTCATCCGAAAAATTCGCCTCACCGACAATTCAGGTAAAGGAGGCCTATGAACCTCGAAATCAACTACCGTGTCGCCATGATCGCGGCGGCCAGCAAAGGGCTCGGCAAAGCCTGCGCGATGGCGCTCGCCAGTGAAGGCTGTCGCATTTCGATCTGCTCACGCAGCGCCGAAGAACTGGAAAAAGCGCGCGGCGAAATTGCCTCGCATTCGGGCTGGGAGGTCGTCAGCGTCGTCGCGGACGTTTCATCCGCCGCGGATCTGAATAAATGGTATCAGCAGACGATTGCCCGCTTCGGTCAGGTGGACATCCTCGTCACGAACACCGGCGGGCCGCCGGTCTCGAAATTTATGAACCTCACCGACGAGCAGTGGCAGCGGGGAGTTGATTCCACGCTCATGAATGTCGTGCGCCTCTCGCGGCTGGTGATCCCCGGCATGCAGCAGAAAAAATGGGGCCGCATCATCCACCTGACTTCGTTCGTCGCGAAACAGCCGCTTGATGACCTGACGATCTCAAGCACGCTGCGCGCGGGCTTGTCGGGGTTGACCAAAACGATGGCGAATCAGGTGGGGCCGGATAACATCACGGTCAACGCCGTGCTGATGGGCCATTTCAAAACTGACCGCCAGACTCAGATCGCCGAACTGCGCGCGAAGGAGCGCGGCATCAGTCACGAGGAGTATTTCGCGGAAGTCGCCGCGACGGTCCCGCTCCGCCGCCTGGGCGAGCCGCGTGAATGCGCTGATCTCGTTGCTTTCCTCGCCTCCGAGCGCGCAGGTTACCTGACGGGCACTTCAATACAGATTGACGGCGGGTTGACGCGCGGGACGATGTGAGGTCAGGCAGGCGTCAGCGCCCGGATAACTTTCACTTTCGTCGTTCTGCTTCTATCTCGCGCAGTTCGCGGCGCAGTACCTTGCCGACGGCGCTCTTGGGCAGGCTCGCGGCGAATTCGATCACCGCGGGCCACTTGTATTTCGCGAGCCGCGTCTTGCAATGCTCCATCAGTTCCTCGGCGGTCGCCTGGAGCCCGGGCTTGAGGACGACGAAGGCTTTGACGACTTCGCCGCGGTATTCATCGGGCGTGCCGATGACGGCGGCTTCGAGGACTGCCGGGTGCGTGAACAACACCTCTTCGACTTCGTTCGGATAGACGTTGAAGCCGTTGACGATGAGCATATCCTTCTTGCGCTGGACGATGTAAAAGTATCCGTCCTCATCCATCCGCGCGATGTCGCCGGTGTAAAGCCAGCCGTCGCGCAATGTCTGCGCCGTCTCTTCGGGCTTGTTCCAGTAACCTTTCATCACCTGCGGGCCGCGCACGCACAGCTCACCCTCTTCGCCCACCGGCAGTTCGCGCTCGCCGGTTTCGAGGTCAACGATTTTGCATTCCGTGCTGATGAAGGGCAGGCCGATGCTGCCCGGCTTGCGCATCGCCAGGGTCGGCGTGCTGTGGGTCGTCGGCGAAGCCTCGGTCAGCCCGTAGCCTTCGTAGAGCATGAGCCCGGTCATCTTCTCGAACTTCTCAATCACTTCAACCGGCAGGGGCGCGGAGCCGCTGTTGTAGCGGCGCACCTTTTCGAGCCCGGCATTTTTCGCCTCCGGGTGATTGATCATCGAGATGAACAGGGTCGGCACGCTCGGGAAGAAGGTCGGCTGGTAAGTGCGGATCGCTTCGAGCAGTAAATTCACGTCGAATTTCGGGATCTGAATCTGCATCGCGCCCTGCCACGTGCCGAGCAGAATGCCGACCGTCTGGCCGTAAATGTGAAAGTACGGGATCACCATCAGATAACGTTCGTTGCCCGGCTGGCTGAGTCCCTTTCCCCACAAGTACGCCTGAACCGTGTTCGAGAACAGATTGCGGTGCGTGAGCATCGCGCCTTTCGGCGTGCCCGTCGTGCCGCCGGTGTATTGCAACACGGCGACGTCCTCTGCGGCATTAATCTCGACTCGCGGCAGGTCAGGCTCGCTCACATCCGCGATCAGTTTTGAAAATGACAGCGTGCCTTCGGGCGTCGGGCCGGCGGTCGCGGGGCTGGCCGAATATGCCTGCACGCTGGTGGTGATGACTGTTTCAATCGCCGTCTGAGTTTTGATCGCGGCGACGAGTGGCGCCAGCAGGTCGAGCGTGATGATGGCGCGCATCCCCGAATCGTTCGCGACGACCGCGACCTCGCGCGCCGTGTAGATCGGATTGATGTTGGTGACGATTGCGCCGAGCCGTATGATCGCGAAAAAGCTGATCACGTACTGTGGGCAGTTCGGCAGCATAATCCCGACGCGGTCGCCCTTGCCGATGCCCATTTGCGCGAGCGCCGTGGCCAGTCTGTCCGCCTGCGATTTCACTTCACCGAACGTCAGTTGCGCGCCGAGGAAGGCCGAAGCCGGGCGGTCACGGTAGAGGCCCGTCGCGATCTGCAGGATGTGATAAAGCGGCTGCCCGGGGAAGGTCGCGTTTTCAGGAACCCAGTAATCGTAATGCTTCAGCCAGGGCTTTTGCGCGTAAGGTGATTGTCCGGTCATTTGTTCCATGGTTCAGTAAATCAGGAAGAGTGAATACGAAAAACGAAAGTAACTAAACAGACGAAACGCTCCCGTCTGGCAAAGCCCTTTTCGTTTGTTTCGTATTCTCTCTTTCTCTTCAAACGATGGTTGTTCCACCATCCACCACAATCGTCTGTCCGGTGATGTAATCTGAAGCGTCGCCCGCGAGGAAGACGGCGACGCCTTTCAATTCGCCCGCCCGCCCGACGCGGCGCATCGGGGCTGCGGTCGCGATCATCTCTTCGGCGCGCTCCAGAACCTTTTCGGTCATCCGGGAAGGGAAGAAGCCCGGCGCAATCGCGTTGACGCGGATGTTGTGCGTCGCCCATTTGGCGGCGAGTTCGCGGGTCAGCGCGATCAGCCCGCCCTTGGCCGCGACGTAAGCGGCGGTGTGCTGGCCTTCGGGCAGCGTGCCGATGATCCCGGCGATTGAAGCGACGTTGATGATCCGGCCGTACCGCTGTTTGATCATCTCGCGCCCGGCGGCCTGGCAGAAGAGGAACTGCCCGGTCAGGTCAATGTCAATCACCATTTTCCACTTATCGAGCGGCACTTCCTCGGCGGGCTGACCCCAGGTGACCCCGGCGTTATTGACGAGGATGTCTACCCGGCCGAAAGACTCGATGGTTTTGCCGACGGCGTTTTGCACGTCTTCGGGTCTGGAAACGTCGCACAGCACGCCCGCGCATTTAAAGCCGCGCGCTGTAAATTCTTTGACCGCCGGAGTCAGCCATTGTTCGCGCCTCGCGACGAGCATGAGCGATGCCCCGGCTTCGGCGAGTCCCTCGGCCATCTCCTGCCCGAGCCCGCGCGAGCCTCCCGTGACCAGCGCAACTTTGCCGGTCAGATCGAACAGATCAGCCAGTTTCGTCATTGGATTGTCGCCTCCCGGAAATCACGAATGTGAACAGCCGTTGCTGTCATCGTATTACATGCCGGGCCGGTTGCGAAAGTCGCCGGAAGGGTCAGTGGGGGAAGTTCATTTCCGCTTCCTGATTCTGTCCGCGGCTTTTCTGTTGATCCCCGCACCTGTGTCGAGCGACAGCCTGATGAATGGCTGCTCTTCTCGGGCTGACATCTGTTCTGACACGGCAGCGGGGAGGGCGGCGCGGGAGGCTTCGATCACAAACTCTTTTTCGGGATGAACGGCAATGACGAAGCCGCCGGAGTCATCAGTCGTGACCTCGTCTGTTTCCCACTGCCAACGGGCGGTGAATGCGTCCGGCTGTGACGGCGCGACGTTAATGATTCTGACGCGGGCGCCGGCCGCGGGCTCTCCGGTCTGGCTGGCGACGAGGCCACGCACCCGACTGGTTCTGATCAACTGAAACTCGATGTGTTTTGCCTCCCCCTCGCCGAGCGCGATGCGCTGAAGTTCTGCGGCAAAGCCTTCAACCTTCGTACTGAAGCAGAGGTCACCCGGGGGCAGATCGTCAGTCTCGAACCAGCCGTCTTCGGCGACCTTCAGGTGTCCGAGCGTGATGCCCTGCTCGTTGTAAATGGCGATGCCGATTTCCGCCGCCAGCGGGCTGCCGGTCTCGCGTTCGATCACGCGACCGGTGACTCTGCCACGGCGGGGCGGCTCTACAAACAGATCGATCAGTCGCGTGAAAGCGAACGGCGCTGACAAAGCCGACAACACACTCCTGCCGGTCGGGCTTCTGGCCGGCGAAACCGGCGGCGTTGCATCCCTCCCGCGCCGCGCGCTCTGGAGCGGACCGGAATACAAACCATAGACGTAACCGATCCTGATCGTGGCATCAATCCGTTTGCACGGAACGCCTGCATCGTCAGGTTTGCACGTCGCGCCATGTCCGTCCTGATACAGCACCGGCCATTGCCACGCCGGGCTGCGCGGGTCGCTGAGGTCATCCGCGAGGCCGTCGCGGTCCTGGTCGCCGACGGCGACGCAGTTGTACGGCGTGCAGGACAACCTGACCGTCAGGTCAGGGTAGAAGAGGCTCTGGATCAGGTCATCCTCGTCCGGCTCGTCCAGTTCGTAAACCGTCATGAAGTTCTGTTTGATGGTTAGCGTCTTCCCGTCAAGTATTTTGCACCCGCCGTCATCCGCAATGCCGTCGTTGTCATAATCCACCATCGCCGGAACCGGGATGCGAAGCAGCAGGCCGCCGTACGTATTCGGCCCGCACGGCGAGTGCTGATCAACCTGGTAAGTGAAGCCATGCGGCGGCACCGTGTCGTTCCAGTACCACGAATCGCTGAACGGGTAGCCGTTGGCGGGCAGGGGAACGTCCGAGTTGGGAAGAGGGAAGTTGAGGTATGCCGGGGTGCGATAGCGATTGTTCACCGAGCAGCTGTTCCACTGCACCTTGATGTTCGAGCAGTCGCGATCCCAGCCCTTGAACTGATCCGTGTCGTGCTTGCTGCCGACGTTCGAACTGACGCCCCAGTTGCCCCACGGGACGCTGTGAAACGGCCCGTCGCACTCTTCCTCGGTTTTGTAAGCGTAGCGGTTGTGATTGACGAGGTTGACGGTGACGAGACACTGGCCCTGCCCGAGGGCGGAACTGCTGAGCAGCAGACAGCAGACAGAAATGGACAACGACCGCACGGGTGAAAACTTCATAGCCGCCTCCCTTTATGTCTTCGCGGTAGCGGGCGAAGCATATAGGACGATGGGGAAAAGGTAAATGTGAGGGGCCCGAACGCCGCTACTGATTTTTTCTCCGCCCCGCCGGAGGCATTGCTTGACAATGGCGATTGCCAGCAGTTAGATTTTCGGCGTTTTCATATCCGGTACGTCAGTTTCATACAGCTTTAGGTTTTCAGACGTAGTAACAACAGGTCAACCTCGATACCCGGAGGAACCATGGACATCTCTTCCCACGATGTTCTCCTGGTTGGTGGTGGTGGTGCGGGTCTCAGAGCCGCAATTGCAGTTTCCGAAGTTAATCCCAGACTCAGCGTTGCCGTAGTTTCAAAAGTCTACCCGATGCGCAGCCACACGGTCTCCGCAGAGGGCGGAGCCGCGGGCGTCATCAAGCCCGGTGACTCGCTCGACGAACACGCCTACGACACGATCTCCGGCGGCGACTGGATGAGCGATCAGGACGCTGTCGAGGCCTTCGTCCAGGAAGCCCCGAAGGAACTGCTGCAGCTCGAACACTGGGGCTGCCCGTGGAGCAGGGAACCGGACGGGCACATCGCCGTGCGGCCTTTTGGCGGAATGAAGAAAGAGCGCACGTGGTTCGCCGCCGACAAGACCGGCTTCCACATGCTCCATACGCTCTTCCAGACCTCACTCAAATACAATGCCGTCACGCGTTATGACGAATGGTTCGTCACTAAATTACTGGTTGACGACGGGCAGGTGCGCGGCGTGGTGGCCATCGAACTGATGACCGGCAGGATTCAGGCCATCCTCGCCAAAGCCGTGATCATCTGCACCGGGGGCTGCGGCAAGGTCTTCCCGTTCACGACCAATGCCAACATCAAGAACGGCGACGGCATGTCGCTCGTCTATCGCGCTGGCGCGCCGCTCAAGGACATGGAGTTTGTCCAGTACCACCCGACGGGCCTGCCCTTCACCGGCATCCTGATCACCGAGGCCGCGCGCGCCGAGGGCGGTTACCTGCTCAACAAGGACGGCTATCGGTATTTGCAGGATTACGATTTGGGGAAGCCGGAGCCGACGCCGGTGCTGCGCTCGATGGAGCTGGGGCCGCGCGACCGGCTGTCGCAGGCCTTCGTCAAGGAGTATGAAAAAGGCCGCACCATCGAAACCCCGTACGGCCATGTCGTCCACCTCGATGTCCGTCATCTCGGCGAGAAGAAGATCAACAGCAAGATCCCCTTCGTGCGCGAGCTGTGTCTTAAGTACGAGAACATTGACCCGGTCAAAGAGATGATCCCGGTCAGGCCCGTCGTGCATTACATGATGGGCGGCGTGCATACCGACATCAACGCGGCGACGCCGATCAAAGGGCTGTTTGCCGCGGGCGAGGCCGCGTGCGTGAGCATCAACGGGGCGAACCGGCTGGGTTCCAATTCGCTGACCGAACTGCTGGTCTTCGGCGCGCGCGCGGGCCGTGCGGCGGCTGAGTTCGCTGCGGGACAGCAGGAATCAAATGCCGGCCAGGTCATTGCGCAGGCGATGGACGAGCAGCGGCGACTGGAGCAGCAGTACCTCCACAAGACCGGTGGCAGCGAGCGCATCTCGGCGATCAGGGAAGAGATGCAGAAGGCGATGGAGAAGGGCGCGGGCATTTACCGCACGCACGATTCGCTGGCCGAGGCCGCGGGCACAATCGCCGGGTTGCAGGAGCGGTTCAGGAACATCGCCATCTCCGACCACAGCTACACATTCAATACCGAACTGACCGCGGCGCTCGAACTCTCGTACATGCTCGACGTGGCCGAAGCGATCATCCGGTGCGCGCTCGACCGGAAGGAGTCGCGCGGCTCGCACCAGCGCACGGACTTCCCGAAGCGCGATGACGTGAATTTCCTGGCGCATTCGATGGTGTCCCGCAACGCCGACGGGACGACGCGGGTGGAATACCTGCCCGTCACGATCACTCGCTGGCCGCCCGGCGAACGGGTTTACGGAAGATAGGAAAGACAGGAGAAGCAGGAGTCAATGGCTGAAACAATCATGCTCGAAGTGGCGCGCTACCGCCCCGAGGAAGAGGAAGAACCGACATTCCAGAGTTACGAAGTCCCGTTGCGCAAGGACTGGGTCGTCCTCGATGCGCTCAATTACGTCAAGGACAAACTCGACGGCTCGCTTTCCTACCGCTGGTCGTGCCGCATGGGGGTCTGCGGGAGCTGCGGGATGATGGTTAACGGCGAGCCGAAACTGACCTGCGCCACCTTCCTGACCAGTTACGCGCCCGGACCGGTGCGCGTTGAGCCGCTCAGGTATTTCCCCGTCGTGCGCGATCTGGTCGTCGAACTCTCGGATTTCATGGCCAAGCTCAAGGGCGTCAACCCGTGGATCGTCCGCGAGGACGAGAAGCCGCTGGAAGAAGGCGAGTACCTGCAGACGCCGGAGCAGCTTGATGAATACAAGCAGTACAGCATGTGCATCAACTGCCTGCTCTGTTACGCCGCGTGTCCGGTCTACGGGCTCGACCAGCATTTTGTCGGGCCGGCGGCGCTCGCGCTGGCGCAGCGCTACAACATGGACAGCCGCGACGAGGGCACGGAAGAGCGGCTCGATCTGCTCTCGCAGCACGAGGGCATCTGGGGCTGCACCTTCGTCGGCGAATGCACGAAGGTCTGCCCCAAGCACGTTGACCCGGCGGGCGCGATTCAGCAGTACAAGCTGACGGCGACGACGGCCTGGTACAAATCGCTGCTGATGCCGTGGGGTAAGAAGGAACAGGGGAAGAAGGGGGAATAAGGCAGATGGCTGGTTACACTCTGTATCATCCGAAGTGGTATCGCCCGCGGGTTTCAACCTGGTGGTGGATGTGGAAATGGAACTACCTGAAATTCATCCTGCGCGAGCTGACGAGCCTGTCTGTCGCTTATTCGGTGGTCATCCTGCTGACTCTGCTTTACTGCCTGAGCGAGGGGCCGGCCGGGTACGCGGACTTTCTTGATCTGATGAGGTCGCCGCTGATGATCGCCCTCAGCGTACTCAGCTTTATCTTCATCATGTTTCATGCGATCAGCTGGTTCAATCTGGCACCGAAGGCGATGACCGTGCGGGTGGGCGGCAGGCGGGTGCCGGGTCTGCTGATCGCGCTGCCCAATTACGTCGCGTGGGTTGCGGCCTCGGCGGTGATTGCGTGGTTCATCCTTGGAGGGAAATTCTGATGCCGGCGAAAAGATCCAACGAGCCGTTCCTGTGGTCGCTCTTCAGTTCCGGCGGGATGATCGCGGCGCTCCTGCTCCCGGTGATGCTCTTCCTGTTCGGCGTGGCGTTCCCGCTGGGGTGGATCGCTGAGCCGGGTTATCGAAACCTGCTCGAACTGTTCAGGAATCCGATTGTGAAGCTGGGGTTATTCGTGATGTGTTCGCTGCCGCTCTTTCACTGGGCGCACCGTTTCCGCTTCACGCTCTACGATGGGTTGCAGATCAAGCACCTGAACGAACTGATCTTTCTGATCTGTTACGGCGGGGCTGTGGCTGGAACATTGCTGGCCGCGTGGCTGTTATGGAACCTTTAGGAGCCGTAAAAAATAAGTTGGCCAAGTGATGAATGCCTCCTCAACGCAGAGGCGCGGAGGAAGCAGAGGGAGCGCAGAGAGAGGAAAAAACTCTGCGTTGTCTCTGTGTTCTCTGCGCCTGCGGCGGTGAAAGGGCTTCGGTCTACTGACACGAGGCGCGCTATGTTCGAGTTGAAGACCATTTCCAGAGAAGCCATCCCGCAGGCGCTCGAAAGGGCCGAGCGTTACCGGTTGCTCAATGATCCCGGGGAGGCCGAGAGCATCTGTCTCGACGTGCTGGCCGTTGACCCCGAGAACCAGCAGGCGCTCGTCACCATGCTGCTCGCGATCACGGATCGTTACGGCAAGGGCTACGCCGTCGGCGATACGCGGGCCAGGGAACTCGTCCCGCGCCTGAAGGATGAATACCAGCGCGCTTACTACTCCGGCATCATCTGTGAGCGGCGAGCCAAAGCCATTCTCTATTCAGGCGTCCCCGGCGCGGCCTATGATGCCTACGAATGGATGCGCGAGGCGATGAGCTGGTACGAGAAGGCCGAGGCGATTCGCCCGCCGGGGAACGATGCGGCGGTCTTACGCTGGAACACCTGCGCGCGCATGATTATGCGCAACAACCTGGCCCCGCGGCCACAGGACACGTCACCTAACTTCGGCGAGTGAGCGCCGGGGTTGCAGCCGGAAGGGAAGAGTCAACAGCGGATCGTCTGACCAGTTGAGGCAGAAGAAGACACGCGGCGACAGTCGCCATCCGGTGTCGCATCCCGTCGGCTCCTCAAACGAATAAAATCTCATTCCCGCTTGTGATGAGCCGGGGCGCAGCCGTAAAATCCCCCGCGACCAGTCACCCCCGATTCAAAACAGTGACATCGCATTCAGCCCCGGAGACATTATTCCCTTGCTCCATTCAACTCAGTGTGCAGTTCTGGTGACGGCTCATCACGGATGGCCACTCATCGCCGCAGGCTGCCGCCGGCAGGTGTTTCACCTGCTTAAATACAAAGCGGGAGGCAGAGCTTGCGCATTCTGATCACGAATAACCGGCTGGCGCAGCCGAGCGGCTCGGAACTTTATGTGCGCGATCTGGCTGTAGCGCTGCTCCGGCGCGGGCATTCGCCGGTTGTCTACAGCCCGCATCTCGGCGACCTGGCGCGGGAACTCCGGCAGGCGACTGTCCCGGTGATTGACCGGCTGGAGGCGCTCAAGGCCGCGCCCGACCTGATTCACGGGCAGCACCATGTCGAGGCGATGATGGCGCTGCTGCATTTCCCGCAGACGCCGGCGGTGTTCGTTTGTCACGGCTGGCTGCCGTGGGCGGAGACGCCCCCGCGCTTCCCGCGCATCCTGCGTTACGTGGCCGTGGATCACACCTGCCGCGACCGTCTGGTTTGTGAGGGAGGCATCCCCGAAGACCGGGTGCGGGTGATCCTCAATTTCGTTGACCTCGGACGTTTCAGGGCGCGCGGGCCGCTCCCGGCGCGGCCGCAGCGCGCGCTGGTCTTCAGCAACAACGCTCGCGAAGACAACTATTACCGCGTCATCGAGAGCGCCTGTCGCCGCGCCGGGATGGCCGTTGATGTGGTGGGGATGGGGGTCAACAACGTCAGTCAGCAACCCGAAAGAATTCTGGCGCAATACGACGTGGTCTTCGCCAAAGCGCGCTGCGCCCTGGAGGCGCTGGCAACTGGTAACGCCGTGGTGCTGTGCGATCAGGCCGGCGCCGGGCCGATGGTGACGACGGGCGAACTGGCCCGCCTGCGCCGTTTGAATTTCGGCATCCGGACTCTTCAGGAGCCGATCCGCCCTGAGATTATCGCCCGCGAGATCAACCGTTATGACCCCGCCGACGCCGCCGAAGTGACGCGGCAGGTTCGCGCCACCGCCGGGATCGAGGCCGCGGTGGATGAACTGATCGCCCTTTACCAGAACGTGCTGACGGAATACAGGGAGGCCGGCGGCGACAGGGAATCAGAGGGGCGCGCCGCCGCCGCTTATCTCGACTGGTTGAGAGACAGCCTGGACAGGGAGGGGGCCATTTATAACCCGGCGCTGGTGCGACTCGGTCGGCGATTGCTGCGTGTCCCTTTGCTCGGCAGGCTGATCCGCACCGGCGTCAAAAGTATTTCCTCAAGGTTCAATCCATGAACCGGCTCATCTCGTGTCCGCCTGATTGCCCCCGATCCCTGCTGTCGAAGTGAGACTCTCCCGCCGCGTACCATGACCTCATCCCTGACCAGCCGGGTTCGGAGCGGCGTGACGTGGAATGCCGCGTCTGTCTGCCTCAACTACCTGACCGGGATCTTCCGGGCCGTCGTGCTGGCCAGGCTGCTGGCCCCCGACGCTTTCGGCCTGTTCGGGCTGGCCCTGACCATTCAGGCGGCACTCATCGCGTTCGCGAACGTCGGGCTTGAAACCTTTCTGGTCGCCACGCGGTTTGAGACCGACGACGAACTCACCACGCATCTGAATACGATCTGGACGGCTGAGCTGATTAAGAAAGCCGGGCTGACGATCCTTCTTCTGCTGGCCGTTTATCCGACCGTCCGGTTTTACGGCGAGCCACAGCTTTACGTCATCCTCCCGCTCATCAGCCTGACGCCGCTGATTCAGGGGTTCCAGAACATCGGGTGGCTGATCGAGCGCAAGCAGGTCAGCTTTCGCCGGATCGTCCGGCTCGAACAACTCAACAACCTGATCGCCACCTGCACCGTCATCGGCTGCGCGTGGTGGACGCGGAGCGTGTGGGCGCTGGTCGCGAGCCAGCTCATGTCTGCCGCGAGCGGCGTTGTGCTGTCATACCTCTTTCATCCCTGGCGCCCGCGCCTGGCCTTTGACCGGGGGGCCTTCAGTCGGGCCTTCAACTTCGGGAAATACACCGTCGTCATCAACGTCATGAGCTACATCACCACGATGGCCGACAACATCTTCATCGGGCGCCTCCAGGGGGCGTCGGCGCTGGGCATTTACGTCGCGGCATATAACTTCGCCAGCCAGCCCGTCACGATCATCGCCAGCACCATCGGGAACGTCATGCTGCCGGCTTACACCGAACTGGGCGCCCACGGCCGCGAACGGCCTGAGCGCGCCTTCATCCGCGTGTTTGCCCCGGGTTCCGCGCTGCTCGCGATGATGGCAGTAGTCATGGCGCTGCTGGCCGATGAGATCATCCTGGTGCTTTACGGCGCGAAATGGGCGGCGGCTGGGGAGTTATTGAGGATTCTCGCGCTGGTGGGTTTCAGCCGCGGCCACCTGAACCTGATCTCCCCATTCCTGGTGAGCCGGTGCGGGTACGCCCCTGAAGCGAGAGCGAAGACACTGGAAGCGGTCGTCTTTCTGACCCTGCTCTACCCCCTGACCGTCAGATTCGGGGCGCAGGGCGCGGCGTGGGCCGGAACGGTCGTCTATCTTTTCACCATGCTCAATCGGCTGCGACTGGTCAGGTCGCTGTCGCCGTCGGTCTTCCGACAGGTCATGAAAATCCTGTCGGTCGTCTTATTCGCCGGTGTGACTGGTCTGGCGGCCGGCCTGCTCGTGAAGACCGGGATTCAATCGGCGCTGCTGCGATTGATCTGTGGCGGTGCGGCCTCGGCGCTGATCATGTCTGCAATTACGCTCCGGCTGCTGCCCGATTTGCGGAGGATCGGGCTGATTGCGATGGGCCGGCGAGTGTGAGCCGGGATCAGAATTATTTTCCCGCCAGTCTTCGCAGGCTCTCCTCATAAGGCGCCCGCGCCACTCCGCGTTCAGTGATGATCGCCGCGACATAACGATTCGGCGTCACGTCGAAAGCCGGGTTGGCGACGCTGATTCCGGCGGGCGCGAGGCGCGCCTCGCGCACATGCGTGACTTCGCGCTCATGGCGCTCCTCAATCGGAATCTCATCGCCCGACTTCAAACTTAAATCGAGCGTTGAAATCGGGGCCGCGACGTAAAACGGGATGTTGTTTTCCTTCGCCAGTACCGCGACCGAATAAGTCCCGATCTTGTTCGCCACGTCCCCGTTCGCGGCGATGCGGTCGGCGCCGACGATCACACAGTCAATCCTGCCGGCCTTCATAAAATGCCCGGCCATGTTGTCGGTGATCAGCGTGACCGGGATCTGATCCTTGTGCAGTTCCCATGCGGTCAGCCGCGCGCCCTGCAGGAACGGCCTGGTTTCGTCGGCGAAGACGGCGACTTTCTTCCCGGCTTCGGCGGCGGCGCGGATGACGCCAAGCGCCGTGCCGTAACCGGCCGTCGCGAGCGCGCCCGCGTTGCAATGCGTCAGCACGGTCGCGCCGTCCGGGATCAGTTCGGCGCCGTGGCGGCCCATCGCCTGATTGGCGGCAATGTCTTCGTCGTGCATGCGCCGCGATTCCTCGACGAGGCGCGCGCGAATCGTGGCGAGGCTGCTGCCGTCGCGTTTCAACGATTGATACAGGTTGCGCATCCGCTCAATCGCCCAGAAGAGGTTGACGGCGGTCGGGCGCGTCGCGCCGAGTACTTCGCAGATGTGATCGAGGGCCCGCTCGAATTCAGCCGGGTCTTCGGTCCGCGTGTCGCGCGCGCCCAGGGCCACGCCCATCGCGGCGGCCACGCCAATCGCCGGTGCGCCGCGCACGACCATCTCTTTGATGGCTTCGGCGACTTCCTCGTAAGTGCGAAAGACGGGGTAAACTTCTTCGGTCGGCAGTCGTCGCTGGTCAATCATGACGACTCCCTCGTCAGTCCAGTCGAGAGTCTTGATCATAGTTTCGGGGTCAACAGAAGTAGTAAATGGAAATTGCGTCGGTCACCTGATGGTAACCGCCAGTGCAGTGTAGTGAGCGGGAAGCATTCCGTCAATTCAGGCCGAAGCCGCGCGGGTTGCTCAGACTATCTGAGCAGTATCAGGCACGCATTGTTCTTTGTCCCCGGAGGGGACCGAATTCAATAGCCGTGGGTTTCACCCACGGGAACCCGGCAGCACGAACCCCAACCCTGAAAGGGTTGTAGCTGAATGTGAGCTGCGACCCTTTCAGGGTCGGTGGGCTGATGGTAACGACTCCGTGGGTTTCACCCACGACTATTGAAGCCCGCCCTTTCAGGGCTGCCAGCGGAACTTCTCAAATCGTCGTGACGAGTCAGGTCAGGAACTCCCGGATCTTTTCATCCTCCACATCCCAGAACAATTCATCCTCCTTATCGAAGATGATCTTCCCGTCCACGAGCATCAGGATGCGGGTGTTGATCAGGCAGAATTCGTTGTTCTCTCTCCGCATGACCGGCTCGCCGCCCGGCTTCGCTTCGCAGAAGTGTGAGCAGAGGTAACGCACCTCGTCGAGGTTCTGGGTGACGTAAATCGAGCCGACCCCGACCACATCGCGCTGGCGGATGATTTCACGCATCAGGCGGCGGCTGACAATCGGGTCGAGCCCCGAACACGGCGAGTCGTAAAACATAATTTCCGGCGAGCCGGCCAGCGCGCGGGCAATCGCGGCGCGGCGGCTCATCCCGCCCGACAACTCATCGGGCATCAGGTCGTAAGCCTCTTCGAGCCCGACCACGTCGAGTACCCGCCGCACTTCGTTCTCGATGTCGTCTTCCTGCCAGCCCTGCTGCGACAGGCGGTAAGCCACGTTCTCCGCGACGCTCAGCGAAAAGAGCGCGTCAGTTTGCAGCACCACTCCGGTCTTCAGGCGCGGGTCGAACATCTGCTCTTCCTGCAGCCCGGTGATCTCCTGACCGGCGAGGAAAATCTGCCCGCTGTCGGGTTTGATCAGGCCGATGGCCAGCTTGATGACCGTGGATTTGCCGCAGTTTGACGGGCCGAGGATGACCCGCATCTCGCCGCGCGGCACGGCGAAGCTGATGTCGTCGAGCAGCACGCGTTCATCGAAGGCGATTGAGACGTTCCGAAATTCGATGGCGGGAGGTGGGTGTTGATCGCTCACAATGGTTTCCCTTGCAGGTCTTCAGAAGGCGTAAACGTTACCAGATCGAAGGCACAGCCGACTCATCGAATTCCAGTGTCTTCCCGTCGGGCATGACGTGGATGATGCGCGCCGCCCCCAGTGCCCGCAGCGGGGGCGCGAGCAGCCCGACGCGGTGGCAGTTCGCGCGCGGCTCGCGCACGTGCCGGGTGAGGGGTTGCGACTCGGAACACATCAGCACTACGCGCAACTCCGCGGAAAGTTCCATCACACGATCCAGCCCGCGCGCCAGCTCCGGCGGCGGCGCCACCACTTTCCCCCCGCACTCCGGGAGGTGTTCGTAGCCGATGCCACACCGGCGCAGCGACTCGGCGAGCGCCGGCCCGTTATATTGCGGCCAGCGGGAACG
Source organism: Blastocatellia bacterium (assembly GCA_035652435.1). Lineage (GTDB taxonomy): Bacteria > Acidobacteriota > Blastocatellia > RBC074 > RBC074 > DASRDU01. Next base: position 47,020 of record DASRDU010000068.1, on the reverse strand, counting down.
TGCCGCGCTCCGCACGTCGCACACGAATGCGATCCGGTGCTGCCGGAGCAGTTCGATGAAGTGAACCATCGGGTGCCGGCCGTGTCCGATGGTATAAATTGTCGGGCCGGAAGTTTTCATCGGGTAATGCTCGACCGTCACTTTATGACCTCGTCGCTATTCTGGACTCAGTGCCGTGACCGTCGCAACCCGATTTTTTTGCGGCCCCTGCTCTTGATCTGTCAGCCGTCTGTTGTAAGCTTGGCACTCCCTGCAGGTGCGTCAGAATCCGGCGCGCAAACTTTTATCCTCCGACCGGCCCGGTCAGGGCCGGTCGCAAACTTTCACCGAATCAGGAAACCGTCACGACCATGGAGCATTCTCTTTTCGCACACATCGAGCAGGCCCCTCCCGATCCGATCATCGGGCTGACTGAAGCTTTCAACGCCGACACGAACCCGGGCAAAGCCAACCTGGGCGTCGGCGTTTACCAGGACGGGGCGGGCAAAGTCCCGGTGCTGAAAGTCGTCCGCGAAGCCGAAACGCGCTGGCTCGCACAGGAAGCGACCAAGACCTACCTGGGCATTGACGGCCTGCCCGCTTACAACCAGCAGGTGCAGAGACTCCTGTTCGGCGCGGATTCACCCATTATTGCCGAAGGCCGGGCCGTCACGGTGCAGGGCCTCGGGGGAACCGGCGCGCTCAAAATCGGCGCGGATTTCCTGAAGCGTTTCTTCCCGCAGTCACAAATCTGGATCAGCGACCCGAGCTGGGAAAATCATCGGATGCTGTTTGAAGCCGCCGGATTCACCGTCAACAACTATCCTTACTACGACCCGGCGACGCATGGCCTCAACTTCGGCGGCATGGTCGAGGCGCTCAAAAGCCTGCCCGCGCAAAGCATCGTCGTGCTGCACGCGCGCTGCCACAATCCCACGGGAGTTGATCTCGGCGACGAGCGGTGGAAAATCCTGGTTGATCTGTTCCAGGCATCCAATCTGATCCCGTTTCTTGATTTCGCCTATCAGGGGTTCAGCGAGGGCCTCGACCAGGACGCCTTCGCCGTGCGCGCGTTCGCCGAAGCCGGGGTGCCATGCCTGATTGCCAACTCGTTCTCAAAATCATTCGGCCTCTATCGCGAGCGCGTCGGCGCCCTGACGATTCTGACGAGCGGCGCCGACGAATCGAAGCGGCTGCTGAGCCAGGTCAAGCGGATCATCCGCACCAACTATTCCAGCCCCTCCTCGCACGGCGCGCAGATCGTGGCGGCAGTGCTGGCTGATGCGGAATTGCGTGCGCAGTGGGAGACGGAACTGGCCGAAATGCGTGAACGCATTCACCGGATGCGCGACCTGTTTGTGAAGATGCTGCGCGAAAAGGGCGTGGAGCAGGACTTCAGTTTCATCAGACAGCAGCGCGGAATGTTCTCTTATTCGGGCCTGACGAGGGATCAGGTGCAGCGGCTGCGCGACGAATACAGTATCTACATCGTCGGCAGCGGTCGGATCTGCCTGGCGGCGATGAACGAGAATAATGTCGGATACGTTTGTGAGGCTATCGCTGAGGTTTTGTAGAGCCTGAATTGAGACATGACCGGGAGAAGTGGTGTGTGAAATCCGTGGGACAAGATGGCATCTTGTCCCACGACTTACTGTGCCGAATTATCGTGCCTGCCTTGTGTAGCTGCTGACATACGACGGCAGTGAAATTCCATCGGACAATCTGGGGTCAGGAACCGGCGCAGCCGCAGCCAGACTGAGTGGCAACACCCCTGCCCAGACCGGAATGACGTAGTCTTCTTCATCATCAATCGGCGGGCCGGTGCGCACTTTCGCCGACACTTCGACGAGCGGCAGCGTCAGTACAAGCGTGGCTTTCAGTTCCTGTTCGTTCGGCTCACGCACTTCATCCCACCTGCGGGGAATGATCTGCTCGGAGATCGCCCGCAGCGCTTCTGCCTTCTCCGCCAATCCTTCCACGACTGACGCGGTGCCGAAGATGACCACCGAACGGTAATTGATCGAGTGATGAAACGCCGAGCGCGCCAGCACGAGCCCGTCAACCAGGGTCACCGTCACACAGACTTCGACGCCCAATGAGAGCGACCGCAGCATGCGGCTCGCCGCCGACCCGTGAAGATAGAGCCTGTCTCCCAGGCGCCCGTAGCCCGTCGGGATGACGCAGGGGCCTCCCTCGGCGACAAAGCCGACGTGACAGATGAAACCTTCGTCGAGGATGCGGTAAACGGCTTCGCGGTCGAATTCACCGCGTTTGGGCAGGCGTTTCAGGGTGGTGCGCTCGGTCGGTGTGAATCTTTCCATCGCTGTTTTCCTTTACTCCCGGTTGATTGCGTTGCGAATCTGTGAATCCGCAGGATCAATCTAGCGGAATAAGTGGACTCCTGCCAGAGCCAGTTTTGTGATTTAATACCAGTCCAGTTCCGGGGGCCTGAAATGGACTTTGTTATCCCTCTCGACAATCAGAGTACCGCGCCGCTGCACCGGCAGCTGTCGGACGAATTGCGCCGGGCCATCCTGACCGGGCGGCTCGTGCCGGGCGAGCGCCTCCCCTCGACGCGGGCGATGGCCGGGCTGCTCGGCGTTTCGCGGGTGACGGTGACGCAGAGTTACGAAGACCTGATCAGCGAAGGTTACCTGCAGGCCGCGCATGGCTCGGGGACTTTCATCTGTCAGCAATTGCCGGAAGAACTGCTGCGGCCCGCGCCGCTGCGTTCTGATTCGCGTGCCGCCCGAACCACCGGGCGGGCGTGGCGGCTGTCAGCTTATGGCGGCAGTATCGGCTGTGCCGAATCAGCCGGCGAGGCCACGAACAGACATCTCATCAGTTTCAGATACGGGACTCCCAGCTTCGAGCAGTTCCCGTGGCGCCAGTGGGGACGCCTGCTCTCACGCCATGCGCGTGCGGCCTCGCGGACGGTCTTCGATTATCACGCCGATGAATCAGGCTACAGGCCGTTGCGCGAAGCCATTGCGCGATACCTCGCGCGGGCGCGGGCGGCGCGATGCGCGGCCGATCAGGTGGTGATCGTCAGTGGGTCACAGCAGGGGCTGGATCTGATTGCGAGGCTGCTGCTGGATCGCGGGGACCAGGTGGCGGTGGAAGACCCATGTTATCTGGGGGCACGAAGAATCTTCGAGGCCACGGGGGCACGGCTCTTTTCCGTCCCGGTTGATGAATCAGGCATCGAGGTCGAACGTCTGACTGCGCGCTCCGTGCCGCAGATCAAACTGGTCTACGTCACGCCTTCGCACCAGTTCCCGACCGGAGCCCTGCTGTCGCTGCCGCGCCGGCTGGCGTTGATTGCGTGGGCCGAGCAGCGCGGCGCAGTGATTGTCGAGGACGATTACGACAGCGAGTACCGTTACGGCGGCAGGCCCGTGCCCGCGCTGCAGGGGCTGGATCAGAGCGGGTCGGTGATTTATGTTGGCACTTTCTCGAAGGTGATGTTCCCGTCGCTGCGGATCGGCTATCTGGTCGTGCCGTCGGGGGTGGCCCGCGTGTTCGCGCGGGCGCGGTGGCTCGCCGACCGGCAGTCGCCGATGCTGGAACAATGCGCGCTCGCGGATTTCATCAACGAGGGTCATCTCGAACGCCACATCCGCCGCATGCGGACTCTTTACGATCGCCGCCGCCAAGCGCTCGTGCGCGCTCTCGCTTCACATTTCGGCGGGCGCGTCACGGTCATGGGCGAGAGCGCCGGGATGCACCTGATGGCGCGGTTGCAGACCGGCATCGGCGACGAAGAAGTGATTGCCCGCGCCGCCCGGGCGGGCGTGGAGATGATCAGCGCGCGGCCCAATTACCTGCGCGGGCGACCGGCGGGAGAGTTCATCTTCGGCTATTCCGACCTGAGCGAGCGGAAGATACTGGAAGCAGTACGGCGACTGGATCGCGCGCTCGGCGGACCCGGGCCCTCATTCATCACTGCTTCTGCCGTCACGGGCGATCAGCCACCCGATCATAATCCCCAGGCTCAGGCCGATGCCGAAAACCACGCCGGCTGATTCGAGCGGATGTTTTTTGACGCGGTAGGCTGCCTCATCAATCAGGTCTTCAGCCGCGTACCGGCCACGTTTGACGGCGCGCTTTGCTGCCGTCACGCCGTCTTCGACCGCGTTGGAGATGGTATCTTTCATGCGCTCGGCTTCAACGCCGACCTGCGCGACTTTGGCTCCGGCCTTGATGGTCTTCTTCAGGATGTCTGTTGGCATGGTTGTTTCCTCCGGGATTTGAGCGTCTGAAGTTTAGACAGAGAGCCGGACAAATGCCAGTGCTGCGAAATTTTCGGCGGGAGCCCGGACAATCTGAGTGGCCGGGCGGCCCTGGGCGGATCGGCACTTCTGGTTGACATTGAAATCGCGAGCGTGAAGACTCTCGATGACTGAAGGGGGTGTGGCGAAAGGCGTGATCTGTTCACTCAGGAGAGAAAAATGCAATTGCCGAAAATTGAGTTCCGCAATGTCAGTCTGGCTTTTGGCGACAAAGTGGTGCTGGACGGCGTGAACTTTGCGGTCGGGTCGGGCGAGCTGAAAGTCATCCTCGGCCAGTCGGGCTCCGGCAAATCAACCATCCTGCGGCTCGCGCTCGGGCTGCTCAAACCTGACGACGGGCAGATTTTCATCAACGGCGAAGAGATCTCGCAGCGGACGGAGGAAGAACTCAATCAGATCCGCCAGAAGATGAGCATCATCTTTCAGGAAGGCGCACTTTTCGACAGCCTGACGGTTTACGAAAACATCGCCTACCGCCCGCGCGAGCTGCGCTGGCCGGAGGAAGAGATTGATGCCCGCGTCCGGCGCGTGCTGGAATTCGCGCAACTCGACGACGTTGCCGACCTGCTGCCCGAATCGCTTTCGGGCGGCACGCGGCGGCTCGTCGCCATCGCGCGGGCCATCGTGGATCAGCCGGAAATCATCCTCTTCGACGAGCCGACGGTCGGACTCGACCCGCCGACCGCGCGCAAACTCTGCGACGCGGCGGTCAGGCTGCGTGACCTCGAAAACGTGACCTCGATGTTCGTGACTCACCGCATCGCCGACGTGCAATACCTCGCGTCACATTACGCGGTCAAAGGCGGCAACAATCGGATTGAAATACGCGAAGAGAACGACCGGCTGTGCCTCATCAATACGAAATTCATCATGCTCAATAACGGCAAGGTCGTCTTCGACGGCACGGATGAGCAGTTATGGGCGGCTGAAGATTCGTTCCTGCGCGACTTCACTCACGAAGATGATGACTTGTGATGTAGAGGCAGGTGCGAAATTTATTACAAAATCGAAGCAGACAACGTTGGCACAGTAGCGGCGACTTCGATTCAGGTGAGTAGTGAATCAGCTGCTTTTGATATCCGCCAGCATCCCGGTGCTGGAAATGCGGGTGGCCGCGGCGGGCAGACTGCGGACGGTGTCACGCGCGATCAGCAGTTCTTCGTCGGTCGGGATCACGTAAGCCGCGAGCCGTGAATCATCCGTGCTGATCAGCCCTTCACGCCGGCCGGTGTGCGCGGCGTTGCGGTCGGCGTCCAGCCTGAGCCCCACCCACTCCAGACCTTCGCAGATGCGGGCGCGGATTTCCGCCGAGTTCTCGCCGATGCCGCCGGTGAAGACGACTGCGTCTGCGCCGTTCATGGCCGCCAGATAAGCGCCGATGTATTTGCGGACGCGGTAACAGAAGAGTTCGACCGCCAGCCGGGCGCGCCGGTCGTTATTTTCGCGGGCCTCATCGAGCAGTTCGCGCATGTCGTGGGTCAGCCCCGAAATGCCGAGCAACCCTGACTGCTTGTTGAGCAGGCTCTCGACTTCGGGCGCTGACAACCCTTCCTTCGCCGCGATGAAATCAACGATGGCCGGATCGAGGTCGCCCGAGCGCGTCCCCATCACCAGGCCTTCGAGTGGCGTCAGCCCCATCGAAGTGTCAACAGAATCACCCGCCCTGATCGCCGCCGCCGAACAGCCGTTGCCGAGGTGCAGCGTGATGATGCTGACCTCCTCGCGCGGGATGGCGCGCAACTGGCGGTAGCGGTACGCCACATAGCGGTGCGAGGTGCCGTGAAAGCCATAACGGCGGATGCGGTGGCGGCGGTAAAACTGGTACGGCAGCGCGTAGAGGTAAGCATGCTCCGGCAGCGTCTGATGGAAGGCCGTGTCGAAGACGGCGACCTGCGGCAGTCCCGCGCCGAGCAACTCGCGCGCTGCCAGAAAGCCTTTGATGTTGGCGGGGTTGTGCAGCGGCGCGAGGTCAATGCAGTCTTCGATGCCGCGCAGCACCTCTTCAGTGATCAGCACTGACTGCTTGAAGCGTTCGCCGCCATGCACCACGCGGTGCCCGACGGCCTGGATGTCGGCGACGTTCGTGATTGCCTGGACGCCGGATTCGTCAGAGGTGAGCCAGCGGATGATGTAATCAACCGCCGCCCGGATGTCGCGCAATCTGGCGGTCGAACGCTGTGCGGTGCCGCCTTCGGCCTGAGCGGAAATGACCGCCTCGCCGCCGATGCGCTCGATCACGCCGCGCGCCAGCCGCTCGTCGGCGTTCTGCGCGATCCGCTCCTGGTCGGTGGCGATCAGCTGGAACTTGATGGTGGAACTGCCGCAGTTGAGAACGAGGATATTCATTTTTTGCCGGATGATGTCAGTCGTGGTTGCCAGTCTTCGGCCCCCAGCGGCGGCCGCGCCCGGTCAGTATGGCACTCATTTCCGGAGACGCAAGCGCCGCCGTGACGGCCATTGCCCCATGCCCGGGTATTTGCTATTTGCTATAAGTCGGCGATGAAAATGGTTCGTCCCTTCAATCCTGAGGAGGTCAGCAATGATCAAACAGGAAACAATACACTGGGGGGCTTTATTGATCGCGCTGCTGTTCGGGCTGGTTGTTTTCTTTACTTACCACCTGCGCGTCTACTGAAGCGCCCGCCCCGGGCTGCGGAATGATCGGAAACTCCAGATGGGTGACGCCGTAGCTCGTGGATGAGCAGAGGGCATAACCAGCGTGGCGGAAGACGGCGAGCATCAGCAGGTTGTCCGACAGCACGTCGGCGCTGAAGCGCGTGATGCCGGCCTGAAGGGCCAGCTCGACCAGCGTCTGCAGGAGCCGTGTGCCGATGCGGCGCCTCTGCCAGGCATCTTCGACGAGAAATGAAACCTCAGCCACCTGAGGGCGGTCTTTCAGCGCCTGATACCTGCCGACGGCGATGATCTGTTCCCCGGCCCCCGCGCCTTCCGTGACCACCAGCGCGACGTGACGTGCGCCGTCAACGTTCGTCAGATCATCGAGCGTTTCTTCGGTGAGCATTTTGATCGGGTGAAGAAACCGGAAGCGGATGGATTCCGGCGAGCAGCGCGCGAAGAGTTCTTTCAAGCCATGACGATCCTGCGGACTGAGCAGCCGCATCCGCAACACCGTGCCAGCAACCAGCCGCAGGTCCCGGGCGAAATCCGCGGTCAGTCCGGCAATCAAAGCTGATTCAGTGACTGGTATTGTTTTCATTCAACTCCCCGCGTAACTATCCGCAATTGTGCTGAACCATTGATCAAACGGCAAGTGCGATGCCAGATCAGGTCGCCCGCGTCTCGAAGGCCGCAGACGGCGCACGGGCGAAAACTGCTGCAAATCAGGGCGCAGATCCGTGAGGCCAGAAGATGAGCATCAGAGCGCCCGCCGCGAGCACGATGCCGTAAAGTGAAGCCACTTTCACGAGCAGCTCTCGGTGACCGAGCATCGCCACCGCCCCGGCCTTGAAGATCAGATTCGAGAGCGTCGCCACGACAATCACCCGCCAGCCCTGATCGGCGCCGAGCCGGCCGCTGGTGACCAGTTGCGAAGTGGACAGAGTGATCGCATCCACGTCGGTCAGGCCTGACAGCCCGGCGACGACGAACAGCCCGCGATTGCCGAAGCGTTCCCTGGCGGCGGCCACGACAAACAGCACGACGGCGTAGAGCAATCCGAACAACAATGCCGATTTCAACTCGGACGGGTTCCCCTGAACGGGCATCCTGTTCCCGGTTTTGCGACTCCTCAGCCACAGCACGACCGAAAGCGCCACGAGCAGGACGAGCAGCGCTGACAGCGGCGGGCTGGCCGCGGGCAGGAAGGGCGGCGCGACAGTCGCGATTACCAGTTGCAGGCGGGCGTAGACGACGGCGGAAGCGATCATAATCACGAGCGCCGCAATGTTCACGCTCTCTGGCGCCTGAGTTGTGCGTTTTGCATAACTGATGGTGGTTGCTGTGCTGGAAATCAATCCGCCCAGAACGCCGCCCAGCACGACGCCCGCCCGTTCGCCGAAAAACTTGTAGATGATGTAACCGCCCAGGCTGATGCCGACAATCAGCACCACCATCCACCAGATGTTCCGGGGGTTAAGAACGGCGTACGGCCCGTAAGGGCGATTGGGCAGCACGGGCAGAATCACGAGCGAGATCAGCACAAACTGCATGATTGCTTTCAGATCATTCTCGCCGAGTTTCGCGACGAAGCCATGCATCTGCCCCTTGAACTGGAGCAGCACCGCCACGCCGCCGCCGATGGCGATGGCCGCTTCCTGGTGCCCGACGACCAGGTAAGCGCCGACCGCGAACATCAACAGCAGGGCGACTTCAGTGGTCAGTCCCGGATCAGGGTTATCGGTCTTGATCTCGACAGTCTTACCAATGAAGATCAGCCCGGCGAGCGAGACCAGCCCCGCGGCAATGACCCACCCGCCGAATGACTGGGCGAGGAATGCGCAGGCCGTCCCCAGAATCGTGACGAGCGGGAACGTGCGCACCCCGGCCAGACGCGATGACGCGCTCTCGCGCTGCATCCCGACCAGCAGCCCGAGCCCGAGCGCGATCCCCAGTTGCTGAAAGAGGCCGGATATTTCCATAATCAGTCCCGACGATCCGCAACCATACCAGCGAAATTGTGTCCGGGGAAGTTGTACCTGATAATCAGCCGGACGGGAACGCTCGGCTGCTACCGCCCGGCCGACCAACGGACAGTAATATCAGAAAGGACAATCGGGGTTGAAAGCGCGTCGCAATTCGCAGCTGAGCATGCCACCCCCGGGCTTTTGTTATGGGAGAGTTATTTCGCAGGTTTTCGGACTGGGTTGATGACCTGATCGGTTCGCCCTGGACCTTCGTGCTGTTGCTGCTGGGGATCATCGGGTGGGCCGTGGCCGGCTTTATCCACGGCTTTTCCGACGAGTGGCAGATGATCTTTGACAACACCACGTCGGTGCTGTTTCTGCTGCTGCTCTTTCTGATGCAGAACTCGCAGAACCGCGACAGCAAGGCGATTCATCTGAAGCTGGATGAACTGATCCGCGCCGTTGAAGGCGCCCGCACGAGCATGGTCAAACTGGAAAATCTCTCGGGGGAGGAACTGGAGAGACTCGAACATGAGTTCCGGGAACTGCATCAGCTGCATGCCGAGGCAAATGAAGGAAGCAGGGCCTCGGAAGAGGCCGACACGAGTGCGTCATCACGCACCTGAAATCAGTTATGTGACGGAAAGGTTGTGATGGCCGGAAGCGCTTCGTCAGAAGTTCAGGAGCTTCCGCAGATTCCCGCCAAAAATCGCCTGCGCCTGTTCTTCGCTGACTCCGATTTCCAGCAGCGCGTTGATCTGCGCATAAAAAATATCGGCGTGCCAGCCGCGCGGGAAGAATGATGAATCAGTCCCGAACAACAGCCGTTCGTGCCCGATTGTGACCATTGCTCGTTTGAAGACCGTCGGCAGGTCAATCGCGGCGGCCTCGTAATTCATCCACTTGTTGCTGCTCGAAGTGTCCACGTAAACGTTCGGGCAGAGGTCAGCCAGCATCATCGTCTCGCGAAACATCCCGGCGCCGAAGTGCGGAACGATGAAACGCGCGGCGGGGAATTCGGCCGCCAGCCTGTAGATGTCGAGCGGGTTCGAGTGGCGCATGTCGAAGCGGCTCGGCAGACCGAGTTTCTTCCTCACGCCCACCGAGAGCGCGCCGCAGTGGACGAAGACCGCCGTCTTTGGCCGCTCGCCGGCCAGCGCGACGACCGCGCGGACGCCTTCACTCCCGGCCATCGAAAAGTGAAACATCGCCGGGAACAGGCACGCCACGCGCAGCCCCAGCTCATCGAATGCCCGCCGGGCGCGGGCTTCCGCGTCAGGCTTCGTCGGATCAAGCATGAAAGCGCCCGCGATCCGGTCGGGGAAAGCGGCGACTGCCGCCGCAATTGATTCCTCATCGCCCGGCACGCTCGCCATCATCATCGCGGCTGACACGTCGTTTTTATCAAGCTCCTCTTTCCAGACTGCCGCGAGCCCGGGTGCGTCACGCGGTGGCATTGTCCAGCCGGTCACTTCCCCGGCGCGCCGGACCGGGTCGGCCTCTTTGCCGAGCTGCGGGGACTGCCCCGCGAGCGTCTCGAAGAATTTGTGCGAGAAGAAGTGGGCGTGGGCATCGAGAATTTCCAGTTCTCCGAACGGCGTTGTTTTCTTCATCTCGAACTCCGCGGGTGATGTCTCAATCCCCGCAGCTTTTCGGCCTGAATCAGGGGTTGAACTAAATCCGCACCGGCCTCAGGATACCGGCTCTGATCGTGCAGCGCCAGGCGCTGAGCGAAAATCCCTGTCTCCGGCGGCTCTATGCTGCTTTCGGAGTATGAACATCCTGCAACGCCGCCAGCCCGCACTCTTCATAAAGTCTCAGCCAGCTTTCGACGTCGCTCTTGTCATAACCGGTCAGGTACGCAATCTCTTTCATCATGCCGCCCTGAGCGGAAAGGCGGATGACTTCGATCCGCGCCTGCTCATCCGCCGACGTCGCTTCGGTGATGGCCCACTCAACGGCTGTGACTTCCGCCGGACTCAACTGGTGAACGGCATACTCTGCCGCAGGCCCCCTCACCCAATGCCACCTCGCAAAAAGCCAGATGGCTGCCATCACCACCGCGACGGCTCCGGCAGACGCCACGATGATCAGCGTCAGCCAGGACAACGGGTAAAGAACCGAATCGGCGTCGCCCCTGATGAATGTGTAAGCGGACACAGTCTTAACCTCCCTGTTGGTAATCATCGGGCGACTAGGGCGAGCGAGCCCGCAATCTCAACAATCTTTCGACCGTCAGGGCGGTTCCCTCCGGGCTGTTTTGAAGCAGCCCGCTAATCCATCAGCCATGATTGTGCCTTTGCAACCGGGAGTAATTCAGGCGGGCGGTTGGGAAGTTCTTCGCAGGGTGGTAAGGGGGCCGAAAAAATCGCGCCGCCTCCGCCCGCTCCATTTCACATCAGCGGCTGCAATCTGCGCAGGATTTCCGCCTTGGGCTGCACCCCAAGGAGGCGCCCGACCTCGCGCCCGTTTTTCATGATGATCAGGGTCGGGATGCTCTGCACGCCGAAGCGCGAAGAGGTGATCGGGTTCTCGTCCACGTTGAGTTTCGCGACGAGCGCGCGCCCTGACAATTCGGCGGCCAGCTGGTCAATCACCGGCGCAATCATCCGGCACGGCCCGCACCAGGGCGCCCACAGATCAAGCAGCACCGGCAACGGCGAGCCTTCAACCACGCTGGCGAAACTGGTATCAGTGACTGTCACCGGCGGTGAAAAAGCCGGCAAAGGGGTTTTGCATCTGCCGCAGACAGGCTCGAGATTCGGAGACTGTGGATTGAGTCCGACGCGATTGGTGACCCCGCAGGACGGACAGCGGATCAGCTGGGTTATTGAAGTTGCACTCATAATCTCCGACCTCTCGGTTCAGCAGTGCGCTTTCCCAGAATACGCTGTTTATAGTGCAAGCTGTGTGCCTGAGGAAAGAGAGTGGATTACGGGCGACCGGAGAAATCAATTGAGGTGGAGTATGAAAAGATTCCCACCCCCGCGCGAAATCACGCACTGCCCGGCTCAATCTACGGTGAACGCAGCAGGTTCAGGCGTGGTCGTGAGAACCCGCACGTCCCTGGCAGTCAGATTGTGCCTTTGAGGAAGGTTTGCCCGGTGGGTTGAGGCGAACCGCCTCTGGGTTCGAGCGTCACGGCGGTTGCCGCGAGTTGATTAGTGATCGAAGGCGGGACGGAAAGCCTCAGCTCGCCGCGCCCCTGCGCGTCCGTCCGAAAGACCGCGGCGCTGACCTTATTCTGATCGGAAGTGAGATACCAGAGTTGATAGTCCTTGTCCGCGGGCAGTTCGGGAAGGTTGTGAATGTAAATTATCCACTGCTGCTGCACCGTGTCCCAGAGGAGTCTGGCGCTGGCCTGCGGCGCGGCATCCCCGGTGAGCGCAATCACGCGGGTGGTCGGTGAGATCATCGTCTCCCGCTGTTGCCGCGCGGCCGCAAGTTGCGCGGCGAGCTGGCGGTTCTGCCAGTACAGCAGGACGCTGCCGAAAGCCAGCACGACGGACGCCGCAATCAGCAGTCTGCGCGAGGCCGGTGAAATGCCGCCGGTCGGGCGGGTAAGGAAGACCACGTTGCTATGCTTTGTTCTGGCAAAGTCGGCGAGTACGCGCTGCTTGAGCTGCGTGGAGGGCAGGGCCTGCGGCAGCGCCAGCGGCAGGAGTGCAGCGGTTTCAGTCAGTTCGCGGAACTCCCTCCACTCCGCGCTGGTGGCCGTATGCAGGTAAGTTTCAAACCTGCGGGCCGAAAGCGGGTCGAGCGCACCAACGGCATACAGAGCCGCCGACTCTCTGAATTCTTCGCTGCTCAATTTATCTCTGCCTCCCGGTATGGATTACGACGACCGGGGCGCTTCGGATGTCAGGGGAATTGAAGATAATCAACTGCGGCGGGAGATCGCAGGGTTGAGGCCGAAAACCAGAAGGGGCGAAGCAGTGGTTTTACCGCTTCGCCCCTTAAATTCCGTTGTGCAATTCAGGCCGTCAGCGCTTGAGCGTTCGCAGGTAAGCCACGATGTACCACCGCTGCTCGTCGGTGAAGCGCTCCTGGCTTTTCGGGTGAGGGAGTCGCTCCTTGTCCGTGTTGGTGACCTTGTAAAACAGCTCGCCGTCGGTGTTGGCCTGCACCACTTCGCTGGCGAGGTTGGTGGCCTGTTTGTTTTTCAGCCGGGCCATCGGGCCGTTGCCCAAGCCCTCCTTGCCGTGACAGTCCGCGCAGCGCTCGTCGTAGAAAGCTTTCCCTGTTTTTGCGGCGTCAGGCTTCTTCCCGACCGGGTTCGTCAGTTTGGCGAATTCCGCCGGGGCCTGCCACGACTGTACGATCTTCCCGTTTTCTCTTTTGATCACGGGGGTGGCCGCCGGAGTCGGCGTTGGCTCCGGTTTGGGCGTCGGCGTCGCTTCCGTTTTGACGACAGCCAGGTGGCTCATACTCGGCGTCTGTTTGGGCTGGCCGGTGGCGCCGGGCTGCGGCTCGCCCGCCCTGGCCGTCGGAGCCGGTGTGGCCGAAGTCGCTGTGCCGGGCGGCGGGGCCGGCGTGCCTGACAGCGCGCTCGCCGTCGCCGACGGCGAGGCCGCGGGGGCGGGCTGTGCGCTGCCCGCGACCTGGGCATTGTTCTGATGGCCACAGGCTGAAATGAAAAATGCGCCGAGCAGCAGCGAAGTCAGTGGCAGAATAAAGTATTTGTTCGTGGTGCTGATCATTGGTGATTCCCCTGAAAACAGAATTGGCCGCCGAAGCGCACGCACCGGGCGACTGGTCAGCGATTGCCTCTGGTGAGTGGTGAGTCTTTCGGCGGTGACGAAGGCCGGCCGTTGCCGTCGGACTTTCAGCAGCCGAGCGAGGCCAGTCCGGCGGCGGCGGCGACACGATTGAACGGGGCGTTTGAGTTGAGGTTGAAGCCGAGGCTGTTCGGATTGAGCATCACGGGATGCCTTTCGAGCGCGGCTTCGAACGTGCGGCGGAAGCTGTCCTGCTCTTCGGGAGAGCCGATGGTCAGCAACCGGCTGACCATGCCTGAGCCGCTTTCCGGCAGCAGCCGGTCGCGGTAATAGATCATGAGGCGGTAAAATTCGTCCTCGCGTTCTTCGGGCGCGCAGACGATCTCGCGGACGAGGATCGGCTCCCGGCCGCGGACGATGACGACCGTGAAGCCGCGCGGGTTCAGGCTGACCATCGCCTGGTCTTCGGGGATTTCGGCGCGAATCAGCCACTGCGCCTCGCCCAGGTGCTGCGGCGCGACCAGGCCGGCCTGCCAGCCCATCTCGTCAAAGATCCGCTCGTACTGTTCCAGCACCTTCTCGTGCGCCGCCGCGACCAGCCAGTTCGATTTGCCGGAGAGCGTCTCCAGCCGCCGGCTGGTCATTCGCACGTCGGCGGGCTTGCAGCCCAGGTTGCGTTCGGCCTTCCATTCCAGCATCTGATTCAACTCGGCGCGTGACGAAGGCTCGCTGTCGAGCGCGACGACGAAGCTGCGGGCACTGGCTTCGGGCAGCGCGACCGAGAGCTTGCGCAGACGTTTCAGTTCCGATTGTTCCGCGGTGCGCGTCAGGTAATCAATCAGCGTGGCTTCGTTCGAGACGTTCGGCTCGGTGAAGTGCGGGCGCACGAGCCCAGCCGGGATTTGCATCACGCCCATGTGCCGGACTTCGAGATTTTTGCCGCGCGGGCGCAACCCGACCATCGCCAGATGCGTTTCACTAATGGCCAGAGAGGTGCTGGGGAGTTTCGGTGCGGTTAGAAAATCGAGCATAGGAGTTGGTAGTCGGTAGGATGAAGTCAGAAGTCGGAACGATGAACGATGAATAAATACACGCCTTTTGATTCGCCTCTCTGCCTTTTCATCCTTCTGACTTCATCATTCATCGTTCCGACTTCTGACTTCTGTTTTAGTATTCGCTGTAAGCCTTACCTGTCTGGTCTGCCCCTTCAGCACCGCTGCGGACGTTCTTGATTCCTGCCGCAGCGTCGGGGGAAAACGGAGTGTCTTCATTTTCCGTGATCCAGGTGTCGGCCGATCTGGTGAGCGGGTCATCCGGGACTTTGCGCAGGTAGCCGCTGGTGACCAGTTCCTGGAGGGACTGTGGCGCTTTCTGTTTGTCCACGGTGTAATTGTCAATCGCGCGGCGCATGGCGTCCAGATCCTGTATGAGTGTGACTTCCTTGGCGTGCCTGACGTGTACATTGAAAATCGGCACGGCAATCGAGGCGAGAATCGCGAGGATCGTCATGACAATCACCAGCTCCATCAGTGAGAAGCCGCGTGAACGCCGGAGTGCGGAATGCGAGAGGTTCGAAGTGGGCGCCATAATTACCAGTCCTTGTATCTTGAGCCGTCGAGTGCAGTCCCGTCGGATCTGGTGAATACGTCAAAGACATTCTCACTGCCTCCGGCCGAATCGCCGTCGTCCTGCACAGCGCGCGTCCCCCATTTAGTCGAGTTGGTCATCGGGTCTATCGGAAGGCGGCGCAGGAATCGCATCTTGTCTATTTTGTTGGGCGGCGTGATCCCATCAACCAGCATGTCGAGACTGGTTGGATAGCAGGCATCATCAGGCTTGTGATCCAACGGGCTGACCCCGCCCCTGTCACAGAACGTCTTGTACTGATCAATCGCCTGGCGGATTTCGCGCAAGGCGCGCCGCAACTCGACTTCCTTCTGCCGCTTGATCGTATTCTTCACCAGCGGCACCGCCCCGGCGACGACAATCGAAATGACGGTCATCGTGATGATCAGCTCAAGCAGCGTCACGCCGCGTGCCGCGCGGGATTTGAAATCCGAAATGTCCGGTCTTCGATTCATCGGGGTTGCCCTGACTTACCAGTCGCCGTATTTCCGGCCATCGAGTGCGACGCCGGTGCTTTTCGAGTAGACATCAAACACGTTCTGCCCGCCCCACGACGTCGTATCCTTCTCATCCTGCGCCGAGCGCAGCCCCCAGTCCGCCGAGCCGGTCAACGGGTCTTTCGGGATGCGCGGCAGGAAGCGCACTTTGTTGATTGAGTTCGGCGGCGTGACGCCTTCAACCAGAATCTCCAGCGTCAGGGGATAGCACATGTCGTCCTGCTTTCTTTCAAGTGTCGGAATGCCGCCGGCCTCGCAGAATTTCTTGTACCGGTCAATCCCCAGGCGGATCATTCGCAGGCTTTCCCGCAGTTCCTGCTCCTTCTGTCGCCTCTCAACGTTGCGAATGATCGGGAAGACCGCCGTGACCATAATCGAGAGGATGCCCAGCACGATGATCAGTTCGATCAGCGTGAAACCGGAATCGTGGAATGCGGAATGTCGGGAGCGATGACCCGCCCCTTCAATCCCCAATCCGCAATCCACGATCCGCAATCTCATTGTCTTACCGCTCATTCGACAACCGCGAAACCGCTTCGCCGCTGATCTGCACCTGGGCGGCGGTGGCATTGATGCGGGCGCCCGGCGCGCCGGCCATCATCAGCTGGGTTTCCGCCGGGTTCACGTCAATCGCCGTCTGGCCGTTGCCGACCGCGGTGAATTCGACGATCAGCAGCCGCCCGCTGGTTTTGACGGGGCCGTCTTTTTCAGAAGCCTGCTGCATCGAAATCGTCAGGTTGCCGCCTTCGACCTGATGCGTGATGTCCGGGCGGCGGCCGAGCAGCCCGCCGTCGCGCACCGCCTTGACCTGCAGCATGTTCGGGTCGTACTTGAGCGCAATGTTGGCCCCGGTCATGGTGGACTGGCCGTCAAGCGTCAGCACCAGGATGAAGGATTTACCCACCTGCCCCTTGATGACCGTCGGCATCATGTTGAGTTCAACCATCGCGGCGCCCGGCTTGCCAGTAAGCTGAGCCGTCGGCTTGTTCTCGGTGGGTTTGTTTTCCGCAGGCTTGTCGCCCGCAGGCTGTGTGCCGGATTTGGCTTTCGGTTTGGAAGGGACGACAGTCGCAGGCTTGACGGGCTGTGCCGGACCCGGGGGCACTTCAGACATGAACTTTTTGATCGCCGCGTCTTCCTCGGCCTTGATCTGCTCGGGAGTTTTGACCGGCTCCGGTTTTGGATTGGCCTCGGCCTCCTTCGCTTTCTCCTTCATCATCTTGTCGAAGTTTTCCGGCCTCCGGGACGGGACGACCTGTGCGGGCTTGACCGGCTCGGTCGGCCCTTCAGGAATGTACTGCCGCTGGTCTTCAGGGATGTCTTCAACGGCCGCCTTGTTCCTCGGCTGCCCGGCCTCGTTGATGACGACGTTCTTCGGCATCTCCGGCGGGGCAGTGGTCGGCTGCTGCTTCGGTTTCACCGGCAGACTGGCATTCTCGACCACCCTCCGGTCGGGCTGACTGGCGACCGCCGGGGTCGGCGTCGGAACGGGAGCGCCGATCCTCGGCGGCTGTGTCAGACCGCCGTTCGAGGCCGTCTGAGCCGTCGGGGTCGGGATCGGGTCATTGATGACATCAACTTTGGGCGACGGGTTATAGCGCGGCTCGGTGGTTTCGGCGACCAGCGCGTTGTTGGTCTGCACGGGCGCGCCGGCCGTCTGGTTCTGAATGTTGCCCCTCTGGGCGGCGATCATCCGGCGCTCCTGCTCTTCTTCGGTCTGGGCACTGCTGATGATCTCTTCGACGCTGATGTAATTGCCGCCGCCGAGCGTGCCGACGCCGTTCGCGAGGTGATCCTTCGGGTTGATTTCCGCCGAACGGATGATGTGCGGCGTGACCGTAATGACGATGTCGCTGGTGCTGTTGTCCTGTTTGGGGGCCGTGAAAAGACGACCGAGAAGCGGCACCATCCCGATCACCGGGACCGAAGTGCGCGTGTTGCCGTCAGTCTGCTGCTTGACGCCGGCGACGACGGCGGTCTGACCGTCGGCGATTCTGGAAACGGTGGTGATCGAGCGTTGCGTGATGGTCGGCGTGAGGCGCTCTTCCGCCGTGGCCGCCGCCTCGACGCCGCTCGAGGTCAGATCCATTTTGACCTGCACCGTGCCGTCGTTGGAGATCGTCGGCGTCACTTTGATCACCAGACCGACGTCCTGATACTGAATGCTGCTGTAGCCGAGGCTGCTGCCGTATCCACCGTAACCTCCCAGCGCGCCGAGCGCGGACCCGACCGCGCCGTTGGTCCCGGGTGTGACCGCCGGAGTGCCGACGACTCCCGGCAATGCCGCGCCAAGGCTGATCGGCACCTTTTTACCGATCTTGGTTTCGTTGGGCTCGCCGTCGAGCGCATGAACCTGCGTGCTGGCCAGCTGTTTGGAGTTGCCTTTCGATTGCAGCAGGCTGAGGCCCGATGTCGGCAGGCCGAGGAACGCGAACTGACTGAGCCCGCCACCGACCAGAGCCGCGCCCGCGACCTGGGCGAGATTCGGCCTGAAACCGGCAAGATTATTGAGTCCGGGAACCAGCGTTGATGTCCCCGGAATCGTCTCAACCGTCGTCGTCCCATTAGCGTTCTTCGTCTCTATTTTTCTTTCG
Organism: Blastocatellia bacterium; assembly: GCA_035652435.1. Classification (GTDB taxonomy): domain Bacteria; phylum Acidobacteriota; class Blastocatellia; order RBC074; family RBC074; genus DASRDU01. The sequence continues at coordinate 28,731 of DASRDU010000068.1, read as the reverse complement.
GGAGAGGTGATGGTTGATGAACTGGATGCCAGCTGGTTGCCGATCTGGAGCAGGTTGCTCTGCGACACCTCATAGATGTTCACGTCAATCACGACTTCCGGGCGGCTCTTGTCGAGCGAGTTGAGGATCTGCTGGATGACTTTGAGGTCGGCCCGCGAGGCGCGCACCACGAGCGCGTTCTGCTGCTTGAGCGGGACCGCCTGCTTGGCCGTGCCCGTCAGCATCTGCTGGATGACCTGCTGGGCCGTCTGCAGCTCGACGTTGCCGAGGTAGAAGGTCTTCAGGTAGAGCCGCTCGTAGCGCTGGCGGTTGGTCGGGTTGTCCTGGTAGACGAAGATCGTGCGGCGGTCAATCTGCTCGAAGGTGTGCTTGGTCATAAGCAGCAGGTTGTCGAGCGCCTTCGCTTCCGTCGTATTCTGGAGCTGGAGCGAGACCTTCGAGTCCTTGACGGTCTCGTCCATAATCACGTTCAGGCCGAGCCGCTGCGCCAGCCCGGTGACGAGCGTCTTGAACCCGGTCTCGCGCCAGACGATGTTCTGGCTCAGATCATTCGAGCGCTGCTGCGGAGCCAGTTCGATGTTTTCAGGGCTTCTGGCGTTCCCGGTTCTGGGGTCGAAGCTGACCGGCTGCGCGCCCGTGGCCAGTGCCTTCTGCTGCTCGACGATGCGCTCCATCTTGACGCGCGCCAATTCGTTGGTCTGGTCGTAGGCGGCGGCCTGGCGGTAGGCGTTGTAGGCGCTCGAATAGTCGTTCTGCTTGAGCAGTTCATCGCCGCGCTTCATGAACATGATCGAAGCGCCCTGCAGCGCGCGGAACAGATGCAGCCGGTATTCGGCGTTGCCGGGGTCGGCCGCGACGGCTTTGGCGAATTCGTTGGCCGCCTGATCCCACTGCTCAGCCACTTCGTGCTTGAGGCCTTCCTTGAAATCCTTCTGGCCCTTTTTGCCGATGGACGCGCCAAAAGCCGTGCCGGGGAGCGAAAGGCAGATGATCAGCAGGATGGTGAGGATCTGGCGAAACTGGTTACGACGTAGTTTGTTCATGGTGACCTTCGCTTTGTAATTAAGCTCGACGGAGCCCGGGAACTGAGCGCACTGGAATTACGGCCCCCAGTGAATGACCGCTTCAGGGGCGGGGCGCGCGCCGCCTGAAAGTAAATAGGTATCGTTGTTACTTCTCACGATCTTCTGAACGTCTCACAACAATTGTCTCACGGGCGTGGCAGACTTCGCAGGTAACAAGCGACCGCAGTGGGCTGACGGTGGGGTCAGGGCTCATCATAACTGCTTCAGTCTGTCAACGCCGCGCGCGGGCGAGAGTTCCAAAAACCGTTGCCGGCGGGGAGTCGCCCTCCCCGCCGGCCATTTCAATTAATCTGCTCGACGAACGTCACACGGTTGATTTCGTGCAACGTGGTCTGGCCTTCAAAAACCAGCCGCAGCGCGCTCTCGCGCAGCGAGTCGAGCCCTTCGGCCGTCGCCGCGCGCCTGACTTCGGAACCCGGCTTGCGCGCAATGATCAGCTCGCGGATGTTGTCGGACATCTCCAGCAGTTCGTGGATCGCCGTCCGCCCGCGGTAGCCCGTGTGATTGCAAATCTCACAGCCGAGATTGGTGTAATAAATGCGGTCCCTGTATTTCGCCGGGTTGAGCCCCGACTCGCGCAGTTCGTCGTCCGACGGCTGGAAGCGCTGTTTGCAGCGCGTGCAGAGCGTGCGGATCAGCCGCTGCGCCAGGACGCAGTTGAGCGCCGAGACGAAATTGTAAGGCTCGATGCCCATATTCAGGAAACGCCCGATCACGTCAATCACGTTATTGGCGTGGACGGTCGTAAAGACCAGGTGGCCGGTCAGGGCCGACTGGATCGCGATCTGCGCGGTCTCGGTGTCGCGGATTTCGCCGACCATGATCTTGTCCGGGTCGTGGCGCAGAATCGAGCGCAGTCCGCGCGCGAAGGTCAGGCCCTTCTTCTCATTGACCTGAATCTGCGTGATGCCGCGCAGCTGGTATTCGACCGGGTCTTCAATCGTGATGATCTTGTCCTCGTCGTTCTTGATCTCGTTGAGCGCCGCGTAGAGCGTCGTTGTCTTACCCGAACCAGTTGGCCCGGTCACCAGTACCATCCCGTAAGGCTCGTGAATGAAGCGGCGGAATTTGCCGAGCAGCGTCGGGTCGAACCCGACGACTTCCAGCTTCAGATCCTTGAACGATTCGTTGATCTGTTCCTTGTCGAGGATACGGATCACCGAATCCTCACCGTGAACCGAGGGCATGATCGAGACGCGGAAGTCCACGCGCCGGCCCCTGATGCGCATGCGGAAGCGGCCGTCCTGCGGGATGCGTCGCTCGGCGATGTCGAGTTCGGACATGACCTTGATGCGCGAGATGATCGTCTGGTGGTGCTGGATGTCAATCGGCGGCATTGCCTCGTAGAGCGCGCCGTCAATGCGGTAACGCACCTCCACGTCGCTTTCGCGGGTTTCGATGTGGATGTCGGAGGCGCGGCGTTCGAGCGCGGTGAAGACGATCGTGTCCACCAGCTTGATGATCGGTGACATCTCGGCGTCGCTCGAGAGCCGCTCGAGATCAATGATCTCTTCGCCCTGGTCGTTGTCGCGGATGAGCGAGGCGCGGAAGCCTTCGGTCGCCTCGTCCAGCACGCGCTTGGAGGCGTCGCCCTTGCGCAGCACGCCTTCGATTGCGGTCAGCGTCGCGACCTCGACCCTGATCTGCGCGCGCAGCTGCGCTTTGAGTTCATCGAGCAGCAGCAGGTCAGCCGGGTCGGCCATCGCCAGCACGAGGTGGCCGTTCTCGCGGCGCAGCGGGACGAATTTGTTCCGCAGCATCATGTCGACCGGCAGCGACTGCACGAGCGAGTAATCCACCGGGTATTCTTCCAGCGCGACAAAAGGCAGGCGGTAACGCCGGGCCAGTTTCTGCGCTTCGAGCTTCTCCTGCGCAACGTCTACTTGTTCAATCGTCTCTTCCATTCAAGTGAGTTCCGGGGTCTTAAAGTTTCAGACTGCTGGTTCCGGGCGGCCCGCACAATGATTTCTGAAACCGGATAACCAGAAACCCGGAAGCAGAAAACCTGAAAGCCGCGCTCTCAGCCCGCCCCGGCCTTGCCGACCATCTGCAGCAGCGGCATATAAATCGCGAGCAGGATCGTCACGACGATGCCGCCCATCGTGATCAGAATCGCCGGCTCGATGAAGGTGGTCAGCTGCCCGAGTTTGACTTCGGTCTCGGCTTCGTAGAAGCCCGAAACCTCGTCGAGCATTTCGCGCAGAGAGCCGGAACGCTCGCCCACGCCGATCATATCGAGCGCGAGTTCGGGAACCCATCTGGCCTCGGCCAGGCTTTCGGTGAACGGCTGGCCCTCGCGAATTTTCGCGAGCCCCGGTTCGGTCGAACGCAGCAGTTCGCGGTTGGTGACCGAAGCGAGGGCGATCTGAAACCCTTCAACCAGGGTGATGCCGCCGGCCAGCAGCGTCGAGAGGCTGCGCGAAAACTGCGCGGTTGTCATCTGCCGCACCAGCTCGCCGAAGATCGGGATGCGCAGGATCGCGCTGTCAACCGCTCGCCGCCCGCCCTCAGTCCGCCACCAGGAGTAAAAGCCAAAGCCCCCGACCGCGAGCGCCGGGATGAGCCACCAGAGGTTTGACCGGACGAAGGTCGAGAACCCGACGACGACGACCGTCACCGTCGGCAGCTCCGACCCGACGTTTTCATAGATCGCGGTGAAGCGCGGGATCACGAACGTCGTCAACACCGTGATCAGGATCGCCGAGGCGCACAGCAGGATGATCGGGTAAGTCAGCGCGCCGCGAATCTTGCGTTTCAGCTCGACCATCTTTTTGGTGTAGGCGACGTAGCGGCGCAGCACCTCATCGAGGCTGCCCGACCGCTCGCCCGCGAGGATCGAGGCGGTGTAAATTTTCGGGAAGGTTTCGCCCTGCGCCTCGAACGCCTCGGAAAGGGCGCTGCCGTTTTTGATGCGTGCCTCGACGTCGCCCAGCACTTCGCGGAGCTGCGCGCTCGTGGAGCGCTGGCGCAGCAGCTGGATTGACTGCAGCACTGGCAGCCCCGCGTGCAGCAGCGCGGCCAGCTGCTGGTTGAAGAGCAGGAAGTCGTCCATCTTGACGCGCGCGCGGCGGCCGCTGCTCGGGCGCAGCCGGACGCCGGCGGCGAAGCCGGTCGCTTCGACGGCGAAGATGCGGTAGCCCTCACCGTGCAACCGCTGCCGCAGTTCGTCCTCGCTCAGCCCTTCGACCGTGCGCGTGACGATTTCGCCTGCCGGGGTTCCCAGTCTGCAAATAAACTCAGCCATTGCCAGAGAAGATTTCTTTTCAGTTGCCGAAGCGTGTCAGGACAGTGCGAGTCCCGTCCGGGATCACACCGCAGAACAGTTGCTGGGGGTTGTTCGGCTGGGATTTCGGACTCTGCGGGGAAAACTGTCGGGATTGGCGAATCCCCACCGACGGCCGGCGCACTATAACACAGCCGTCTAATCCGAAGCCAGCGATTTGATTTGCGGGTCGCGGATCGCAAATTGCGGAATCGAAGAGGCTTTGGCTGGACACCGGGTAAAGTGAAAGACATCGAATCCGCAATCTGAAATCTGTAACCCGCAAGTAAAACACTTCACCCAGAAATTGAGACCGCAGAATTACACGCCCGGGCGGGGCCGATGTTTCAAAAAGAATTCAGGAATTTTCCGCCCGCGCCCGGCCCCGGTCGGCGCGCCCCGGAAATCCGGCGCTGACCGTGCAGGTTCAGGCATTTGGCCGGGAGAGGTTAGTGCTGGAACAAAACTGAGGTGTCGTGCTACTCTTACCGCTGCTCATCGCAGTCGTCCGTACGAACTGCGGCGAGTCTCGCGAGATTACTGCTCTGGAGCCGGCAGGAAAAATGGCTAAGCGATTGCTCTGGTCACCAGTTCCGGAAACCCCGTGAAGTCGCTCGTCACAGCAGATACGAAGCAGTCGTGAAACACCATGCCAGCCAGCAAAGGCCGCATCACAGTCAGCTGCCCCGAAAGCGAACTCTCTCTGATCTTTGCTGACGGGGAATGCGCGGGCCGCACCACGGTCGTGCTGCCGAATAAAAGCGCGCGGATCGGGCGGGGCGACGATTGCGATATCATTCTTGATGGCGAAACCATTTCGCGACACCACTGCACCGTGACGAGGTGGGGCAGTGTTTACGTGATTCAGGATGCCAGCCGTAACGGGACCTTCGTCAACGGTCAGCGGATTCAGCAGACGCAGTTGCATCACGGTGACCAGATTCGGATCGGTCGGAACGTTCTGGTCGTTAACTTGTCATCCCCGATGGGAACACGGTCGCTCACAAAACGCCGCACCGCGCCACTGGAGACGACTTCGCAGTCTTCTTCTTCGCAGCCGATCACGCCGCACATCGTCGTCAAGGGGCTGGAGGACGGCGTGACCCAGCCTTTCAACGAGTCGTCCATCACCATCGGGCGCCGCGCCGACTGCCACGTCGTGCTGGACGCAGACAACATCTCGCGGGCGCACTCGTCCGTCAGCCGCCGTGACGACGGCTATTACGTCACTGATCTGGGCAGCAGCAACGGGACGTATCTGAATGAGCAGCGCATCGAGTCGGCGCAACTGAAGGACGGGGATCGCCTGCGCATCGGGAATTACACGCTCGCCGTCACCCTGCGCGGGCAGGACTGCATTTTGAACTTCAAGAGGAACACGAGGTGAGTGCGGAGTGCGGAATGAGGCGGCTCATCGGGCGCGCGCTCCGCACTCCGCACTCCGCAATCAGAATATGCTTGGACGCACAATCGGAAATTACGAGGTCATCAACCGGTTCGGCGAAGGCGGCATGGGGGAGTTGTACCTTGGGCGTCACACGCGGCTGGCCCGCGAAGTGATCGTCAAGACCATCCGCACCGATGAATTCAGCCCGAAGCAGATCGAACACCTCCGCGTCCGCCTCGAGCGCGAAGCCTTCATCCAGTCGCAGCTCGATAATTCGAACATCGTCCGCGTCTACGACTTCATTGCCACCGACGACGCGACCTGCATGGTCATGGAGTTCGTGCCGGGCCGCGACCTGCGCAAGATGATCATGAACGAGACCGGGCCGATCCCGGCCGACCGCGCGCTCAAGCTCTTCAAGCAGGTCCTCTCGGCGATTGATTACGCGCACAACTTCACCTACTCCGACCAGTCCGGCCAGAAATACGTCGGCATCATCCACCGCGACCTCAAGCCGGCGAACATCCTCGTGACGCCCGACGACGTGGTCAAAGTCACCGACTTCGGCATCGTCAAGGTGCGCGGCGCCACGGGCGGCACGCAACTCGGCTTCAACCCCGGCACGCCGGAATATATGAGCCCCGAGCAGGCGCGCGGGCGCGAACTCGATCAGCGCTCGGACATCTACTCGCTCGGCGTTGTCCTCTACGAGATGCTCACCGGGCGCGTGCCGTTTGAAGACGACCAGAACGCGACTTCGGATTATGAAGTCCGGCGCGGCCACATCGAGATGCCCGTGCCGCGCCCGTCGGAAGTCTACCCGGGCATTTCACTCGAACTGGAAAAGATCGTCCTCAAGTCGCTCGAAAAAGACCCGGACGACCGCTTCCAGACGGCGAAGGATTTCTTCAATGCCATCGAAGCCTTCGAGCGCACCGGCCGGGCCGTCCTGAACGCCGCACCGACGGGCGAACGCCGGACAGTGTTGCACCCGGGCCGCGAACCGCGCCCAGGGGCGGCTCCCGTTAAAGCCGGCGTCGGCACGGCCGGCGGGTTGAGCGCCGCGCCCACTGTCGCCCGACCGGCGGGCGTGGCGACGGCGGAAAATCTGTCGCCGAAAACGGTGCAGAAGGCGGGCGCCGCCGCGGCCGGCGCGGAGGTGACGACGATTGCCGCGCCTTCCCGTTCAAAGACGCCGCTGATTGCCGGAATCGCCGTCCTCGTGTTGCTCGCCGCCGCCTTCGGCGCTTACAAGATGCTTTCCGGGAGTAACACGACGACCACTCCCGGCAATCCCGGCGGGGGCAGTCAGACCGTGCCGTCAACGATCCCGGGCATGGTGCTGATCTCCGGCGGCGAGTTCAAAATGGGGCGCGATGACGGCAACGAGTTTGAAAGCCCCGCGCACACGGTGACGGTCAAGCCCTTCTTCATTGACAAGATGGAAGTGACCAACGAGCAGTATGCCGCGTTCGTCACCCAGACGCGCCGCCAGCCGCCGAGCAACTGGGTCGGCGGGACTTACCCGCCGGGCGAAGCCAGCTACCCGGTGGTCAACGTCAGCTGGGAGGATGCCAGGGCCTACGCCGAATTCGTCGGCAAGCGCCTGCCGACCGAGGAGGAGTGGGAATTCGCCGCGCGCGGCAAGGACGGCAGGCTTTATCCGTACGGCCCGGAATGGAAGCCGCAATATTCAAACGCGGCCGAAGATAAAAAGCTCAAACCCGCCGCGGTCGGCAGTTACCCGGACGGCGCCAGCCCGTTCGGCGTGATGGATATGGCCGGCAATGTGGCCGAGTGGACGGCCAGCGATTACACGCCGTATCCGGGCAGCAAGGCCAAGCCACAGGCCAACCAGAAGATCGTTCGCGGCGGGGCTTTCAACGTCCCGGCGAAACAACAGACCGCGACAGATCGTTTCTATTATCCGCCAACTTCGACCAAAGACTTTATCGGGTTCCGCACCGCGAAGGATGTCAACTGATAGTGCCGAAGTGGAGAGGGCAGCGCGGATGACACTCTTCACTCCACACTTCTCATCGGTAATTGCTCTCAATGAACGCTCCAAAGTTTTACGCCGCACGAACTTCACCTGAAGTCATCAACCCTGCCACCCACGACAGGCCGCGAATGAAGGCCGGCGTCTCGGCGCTGCTGTCACTGCTCTTTCTGCTCGCCGCCGCGTCCGCGGCTCTGGCCCAGCGCGAATACACCACGGTCGAAGCGAAGGTTGAAAAAGCCCGCGCCCGCGCCGCCACCGAGCGCATCGTCATCAAGACGGTCACCAAAGCGCCGACCGAGGGCGTCCTGGCCGTCGTGCTTGACCCGATCATTCCGGGCGAAGTCGTGGTCGAAGATGCCGGCGGCAAAGTCGTCGCGAAGGCCGAAGCCGACAAGACCGGGCAGGCCGAATTCACGCTCAAACGCGGCGTCGCCTACCGTGTCAAAGCCACCGCGCCGGGGTTCACGAGCGCCGCCGGCAAATCCGTGCCGCTCGCGGCGAGCGCAACCGTGCGGCTCAAACTGACCGCGCAGTTCGCCGCGCTCAAACTCGTCAACCTGCCCGAGGCCGCCCAGGTGTTCATTGATGACCAGTTGAAAACGACCGCCGACAAGACCGGCAGCGTGACGATTGCCGACCTCGCGCCCGGCAAACACAAGCTGACGATCCGCCACCCCGAATACGACGAATTCAGCAACGAACTCGGCAATCTGGCCGCCGGCGACCTGCTCTCTTACCCCTCTCTCCCACTCGTCAAGGTCGCGCGCCTGACCGTGCAGACGATGCCCGGCGCGCTTGTGATGATTGACGGCGCGCTCAAGGGCAAGGCCGAAGCCGACGGCAAAGTGCTGATCAAATACGAACTCGATAAGGCCTCCGAGCATTCGATCTCGATTGCGCTCCTGGGCTATCAGGACTGGGTGACGCGCGAGATGCTGACGCCCGGCGCGAAAAACATCACCGCGAAACTCGAGCCCATCGTAACCTCGGCCGGGGTGTCGGATACGTTCGATGACCTGTCGCTCTGGAGCGCGCCGGCGAGCTGGAAACTGGCCCCGGTGAAGATGCCGAACGGCAGGGACAACCGCAAGCTCACCGTCAGCGGCGAGCAGCTCGGCGTGCCGAAGGGGACGCTCTATCGCGATTTCGACGGCCTGTTCGAGATCCGGCTCAATGACGGCAGGGGCGCCACGTGGGCGATGCGGATAGACAAGTCGGGCCGCAACTATTACCTCTTCCACCTCGCCGGGCCGAAGTCCGAGACGCCGAAAAAATTCTACACGTACCTCGTCAAGGACGGTCAGATGACGCAGGTCAGCACGCCGATCCCGGTGATCGCCGACCTGAATCAGAAGGACAGCTACACGATCAGGCTCTCGGTGCGCGGCCACAGGATTCAGCACTGGATCGTCTCCAACTCGACCGGCGAGGAGAACGACCTCGGCATCTACACCGACATCAGCGACACGAAGAACAGCTACCTGTACGGCACTTTCGGCTTCCGCTCGCTCAAAGGCGAGACCTTCACGGTTGATGACTTCAGCATCCAGCCGGCGAAGGAGAACGAGAAAGTCGGAATGCAATGAGTCGCGAGCAGTGATCGGCTTCTCCGTCCTTGGTGAAAGGCGGTCTGTGTTCGAAGAGTTGTTGCAAAAGATGCGGCAGGCGGCTCTGGAAGATCGCGTTTATCTGACGCTCCATGCGAACAGAGAGTTGAAAAACGACGGCCTGACATACGATGATGTCAGGCAATGTATTCTGGCCGGGGAAATCATCGAGCAGCAGCGCGACCAGCATGAAGACTAGTATGTGATCTACGGCGACAGCCTGAACAATGATGAAATCGCGCTGGTCGCCAGGCTCGGCTTTGAAGACGATACGGTCATTATCACGGTTTACAGATTACGGATTGATGATTATGACAGCTAAGAAAGGATCCGCGAAGAAAACCGACCCGGCGCTCACCTGTGTCAACTGCGGAAGGAGATCAGCCTACGTCACCCGGAGGGATGAAATCTTTGGCCGGGGAAAAAAGGCCGTCATCATCGAAGATTTACCCGTCATCATCTGCCGCAATTGCGGGCTGACTTATCTTGAGCCACAGGTCTCCAGAACGATTGATGAAATTTGCGCCCACCCCGAACAATACACTTCACCGGAGTATCGTCCGGTCGCCAAAATAGCCTGAAGCGTCGGAAGCCCATGACACATCGCCTGTTTATCTTCTGACTTTTCGGTGTTGCCCCATCAATGAGCAGGAAAACCCGCCACACAAAGCTGACCAGCAAATACAGTCAGGCCTCGTCCGCCGCGACCGGCGGTGGGGCGATGGCCGAGTGGTTCAGGCAGGACGTCTCGCGCCGCACGGCGTCGCAGCGCATCGGCAAGGGCCTCGCGTGGACCGCCGTCCTCGGCGCCGCGGGGGTGACGGTCTATAAATTCTCCGGCGCCGGTGACAAGGAGATAGACAAAGACTCGCTCGACCTGCAGAAGCAGGAAGGCTGGAACGTCGGTGCGACCGACAAGCAACTGGTCTGGTCTTCATCCGCCGCCGTCCCCGCAGACAGCTCGGGTAAAACGGACTGGAACACTTACCTCGACCCCGCGCGCCTGATCGCTGCTTATCAGCCTCCGGGCTCACAGTGGCAGCCGTTCTTCGTGCCGACGTTGATCCAGAGCCTTGCGCAGCCTTCATTGCGCTCGCAGATGAAGCTGATCCAGACGCCGGAGATGGTCGAGACTTACGCGCGCTCGAGCGGGTTGCGCGAACTGCTCAGCCAGGCTCAGAACGCCTCGCAGACGCTGCTCGTCGCCGACCTCGAGGGGCCCGCTTCGATTGCGCTCGGCGCCGCGCTCGCCGACACAGCGCAACTCGTCCCCGCCTTCGACAACTGGCCGCACCCGCTCGGGGTCGTGCGCTCGCACGAGACCATCGCCGCGATGGCCTATTACGCCGCCGAAGTCGAGCAGAAAAAAGCGAAGCTCAAACAGGACGCGCCGGCCCTGCTGCTGCTCGACAACCGCCGCCTCGCCGATTACAGCGATCAGGACAATCAGTTTGACAACCGCTGGCTCGCGAAACTGCCGCCGCCGGATCAACTCAGGCAGCGCGGCGTGACCAGCCTGATTTATCTGGTGCGCGACGAGCGGCAGAAGCAGGAACTCGACGACCTCAACGACGATTTCGTGAATTACGAGAAGAACGGCATCGGCGTGAAGATGCTGCGGCTCTCGGAGTTCAAGCCTTACGACGAACAGGTCACCGTCCCGCAGCCGACCGGCACCCCGGCCGTCGTGCAGGAGCGGCATTACTATTACGGCGGCTCGCCGCTTTATCACTGGTGGTTTTACGATCATTACTATTACCGCCCGTACTCGACCGTCTACGTTTACCGCGGGGGCCGCAGCGTCCCTTACTCGCGCCCGACAACGCCGCCGCCTCCGCCGCCGGTCTCATACCGCCCGGTCTCGCGTCCGACGATCTTCGCCGCCACCCGCGTCGGCGGAAACGCGAGCGGCATTGGCCGGAACAGGCCGAGTGGTTTCGGTCGCACCAGCGTGCGCGTCGGCTCGGACGGCCATGTGACCGGCACGCGCTCGGGCCGCTCGGGTTCTTACGGGCGCAGCGGCGGGAGCTGGTTCGGCGGATGAACTGATTGCGGATTGCGGCTTTTGTTCGTCTCGAATATCTCAGATTTCAAATCATCACATGGCCACTGGAACATACCTGTTCGTGCTGTTCGTGCTGGCGCTCGTTTTTGCCGGCGGAATCTATCTCTCGCGGCGCAACCCCAACAAAGGGCAGATCAGTGAAGGGCGGCGCGCCTTCCTCGGCGGCAGCTTGAGCAACGAGGGGCAGCACGCGATCTTCTTCGGCCTGCAGATCGCCATCCAGATTTTCGGCAGCGACGAACTGCGCGCGCAGATCGCGAGGCTGATCAACGCCGAGGACGAGACCGATTCGGCGCAGGAAAAACGCCGCTTCATCAAGTCCGTCGCCGCGCTGCTGACCGAGAACCAGTACGCCTGGGAGTACGGCTTCTGGGAGTATTCGAACGAGGCCGAGGCCGCCATCAACAGCTTCAATCAGTGGCGCAACGAGGTCGAGGCTTCGATGGCGACCGAGCCGGAAGAGCTGGGGCAGGAGCCTGACCGGCTGCACCGTTTCTCCGACCAGAAGGAGTATCTGGTCGTGACGCTGCTGCTGCTGCTCGATAACCGCGACGAGCCGGTCGCCGATGACGTCGGTGATTACGCTTTCCGCCCGACATACGCCCAGCTCGCCGCGCCCTTCCGCAACGTGGCCGAAGGCTTTGACGAGGCAGAAACGTGGACGCAGGCGACTTTCGCCCGGCTGCTCGACGCCGTGCGCGCGCTCGACCCGCGCGTGATCGAACGCGACGGCATTTACGTCTACCCGGGGACCGAGCAGGACGGCCTGTCATCGCTCGACCTGATCGGCGATGAGGGGTGGAAGTACCTGACCGACCATTCGTTCCGCCTGAGCTGAGATAGATTCCCTCAACCTGCGCCGTTCAGGCCGGCTGGTGTTATCACTGACCGGTCGGCATTCAAAACACGACCGGCATCACCCACTCCGAGCGAAGCTATGAATGGAAATCATCTGAAGCGAGTCTGCCCCGCCCTCCGTCGGGCCGCCTGTCTTACGCTGGCCGGCATGTTGTCGTTGTTCGCACTGACTTCCTTTGCTCAGGCGCCGAAGAAGCCCAAAGGCAAAGCTCCACAACCCGCAGTCACCGCACCGCAACCTGCGCCAGCCGCCGCTCAGGAAGAAAGTCCGCCGCTCGCGGATGTCAGCGACCTCGTCTTCAAAAACCTGAAGTGGCGCTCCATCGGCCCGGCCACGATGGGGGGCCGCGTCGCCGATTTCGCCGTTGACCCGAAGAAGCCTTACACCTGGTTCGTCGCCTTCGGCACCGGCGGGCTGATGAAGACGACCGACAACGGCGTGACCTGGAACGGGGTGTTCGAGAAGGAAGCCGTGGCTTCGGTAGGCACCGTCGCCGTCGCGCCGTCGGATTCAAAAGTAGTCTGGGCGGGCACGGGCGAACCGAACGGGCGCAACAGCTCTTCGTGGGGTGACGGCGTTTACAAATCAACGGACGGCGGCGAGACGTGGACGAATATGGGTCTCAGGGACAGCCACAACGTCGCGCGCATCGTCATTGATCCGAACGACCCGAATATCGTTTACGTCGCCGCGCTCGGCCACCTGTGGGGGGCGAACAAAGAGCGTGGAGTCTATAAGACGAATGATGGCGGCAGGACATGGAACGCGGTATTACAACTCAGCGAGGATGTCGGCTGCATTGATCTGGTGATGGATTCGTCTGACCGGAACACGCTTTACGCCGCGATGTATTTTCGCCGCCGCACGCCGTCGAGCTTCACGAGCGGCGGCGCCGTTGGCGGCGTCTACAAAACAACAGACGGCGGCGCGAACTGGAAGAAGCTGACGAACGGACTGCCCGCGCAGACCGGTCGCATCGGGCTGGATGTTTACCGCAAAGACCCGAAGGTCGTTTACGCGCTGATCGAATCGGACGCCGGGGGCGGGGCTTCGATTGAAGACGCCGAGAGCAAATCCGGCGGAGTGTTTCGTTCCGAAGACAAGGGCGAAACGTGGCAGCGCGTCAACAAAATCGTCCCGCGCGCTTTTTACTTCTGCCAGATTCGTGTTGACCCGACCGATGACAATCGCGTGTATGTGCTTGGTTTTGGTCTGCACACTTCCGATGACGGCGGCAAAACATTTAAGAGCGACGGCGGCAAGGGCTATCACGGCGATCTGCACGCGATGTGGATTGACCCGAACAACTCCGACCACGTGCTGCTCGGCACCGACGGCGGCGTCTATCAGAGCTACAGCAAAATGGCGAACTGGGATTTCATCAACAACATTGCGGCGGGCGAGTTCTACCGCGTGACGGTGGACGGCAGCAGGCCGTACCGCATTGCCGGGGGCCTGCAGGACAACTTCAACTGGGTCGGCCCGAGCCAGACAAGCAGGCCCGAAGGCATTCTCAACAGCGACTGGGTGAGCCTTGGCGGCGGCGACGGCTTTTACTGCGTCTTCGACCCGGTTGACCCTGAAATAGTCTACGCCGAATCGCAGAACGGCTTTGCCTATCGCCTCAATCTGAAGACCGGGCAGACCAGAGACATTCAGCCGAAGGCGAAGGAAGGCCAGCCCGCTTTCCGCTTCAACTGGACTTCGCCGCTCCAGGCCTCGCGGCACGCGGCGGGCACGCTTTACCTCGGCGGCAATCATCTCTTCAAGCTGACCGAGCGCGGCGACAAGTGGGAGGAGATCAGCCCCGACCTGTCCACTCAGGACGCGAAGAAGATCACCGTCACCGGGTCGGGCGCGGAAACGCATTGCACGATCTACACGTTTTCCGAATCGCCGCTCAAGGCCGGAATAATCTGGGCGGGCACCGACGACGGCAAACTCTGGGTGACGCCCGACGAGGGCAAAACCTGGAATGACCTGACCGCGAACCTGCCCGCCGAAGTGAAAGGCCTCTGGGTCAGCCGCGTCGAGGCTTCGCACGTTGAAGAAGGCACGGCTTACGTCGCGATTGACGGCCACCGCAACGACGTGTTCCGTCCGTTCGTACTCGTGACAAATGATTTCGGTAAGACGTGGCGTTCGATTGCCGGCAACCTGCCCCCCGGCGGCCCGGTCAAAGTCGTGCGCGAAGACCCCGTCAACCGCAATCTGCTTTACGCCGGCACTGAATTCAGCTTCTGGCTCTCGTTCAATCGCGGGCGCACGTGGATCAGGCTGAATAACGCCCTGCCGACCGTCGCCGTTGACGACATAGTGGTTCACCCGCGCGACCGCGATCTGGTGATCGGCACTCATGGGCGCAGTATCTTTGTACTCGACGACATCCGACCCCTTGAGGAGATGACGCCGGAAGTGATGGCTTCGGACGTTCACCTCTTCAGCCTCCGACCGGCGACGGAATTTTACTACCTGCCCGAAAGCGCGGTCTGGAGCAAACGCATCTTCGCCGCGCCCAATCCGCCGTTCGGCGCATACATCAACTACTACCTCAAGTCGTACACCGGCGAGGAAGTGGCGATCACCGTCGCCGACGAGAAGGAAAAGGTGGTTCGCAAACTCACAGGCCCGATGACCCCCGGCATCAACCGCGTGGTGTGGGATCTGAAGCCTGAGAAAGAGGAGAGCGAAGGTCCTTCGGGCGGGCAGCCGAAGTTCGTCAGGCCCGGCGAATACACCGTGACGCTCGTGATGGGGAAGAAGAAGCTGACGCAGAAGGTCAAGGTGGAGGCGGTTGAAGGTCTGGAAGTGAAGGATTAGTATGCCGCAGACGGAGGACGATATGAGTACCACCACACAACTGATGACGGCGGATGAATTGCTGCAAAGGCCTGACGACGGGTTCCGCTATGAACTCGTGAAAGGAGAGCTGCGAAAACTGGCCCCGGCAGGAGGTAAACACGGAAGACTGGTTGTCGAGTTGACCATCCCGATTGCGGTACACGTGAGGGATCACAATCTGGGCGAGGTCTTTGGGGCGGAAACGGGGTTCAGGCTGGCGGATGACCCTGACACTGTGCGCGCCCCTGATATCGCCTTCGTCCGTCGCGAAACGGTCGAACAGGTCGGCGACCCCGATGGGTACTGGCCCGGCCCGCCTGACCTCGCGGTTGAAGTCGTGTCGAAGAATGACCGGAATTACGAAGTCGAAGAGAAGGTGCAGGAGTGGTTGCATTACGGAACTTCGCAGGTATGGGTCGTCAGTCCGAAACTCCGGGTGGTAACGATTTACAATGCTGACGGTACGGCTGTCGTTCTGACCGGGAGGGACACGATTGATGGCGGGGAAGTGCTTCCCGGGTTTCATTACAGCGTTGCTGAACTTTTTTCCTGATGATGGGGCCGCAGCCCCTGTTATTAAGCCTGCCTCGCTTCTCAGCCATTTTTATATAAGCCATGACAACCAGACTCTACTGGCACGATTCACACCTGACGAAATTCACGGCTGAGGTCGAAGCCCTGCTGGTAAGGGACAGCAATCACTTTGTCGTCCTCAATCAGACAGCCTTCTATCCCGAAGGCGGCGGGCAGCCCGGCGACACGGGGCGCATCAACTCAGCCAGAGTTACGGTTGTAATCACTGATGATGACGAGCGGATTCTGCATCGGGTGGAAGACGGCGCGGAGTTCAAAGCCGGCGACGAGGTTTCGTGCGAAGTCGACTGGGCACGGCGCCGGGAGATGACGCAGCAGCACACGGGCCAGCACCTCCTCTCGCAGGCTTTCTTTCAACTCTTCGGCGCGGAGACGCGGGGCTTTCGGATCACCGACCGCGCGGCGGAAATTGACTTGGCGCTGGAACTGCACCCCGACGAAATCGCGCGCGCCGTCGAGCGGGCGGAAGAGCTGGCGAATTCAGTGGTCTTCGATGACCGCGAAATTCGCACTCACGTCGTCACGCCGGAAGAGGCGGCGCGGCTGCCGCTGCGCAAGGAGAGCTTCATCACCGATTGCATCCGCGTGGTGGAGATCGCCGATTTCGACTGGTCGCCCTGCGGGGGCACACATGCGAAACGCACCGGCGAGGTCGGGCTGATCGCGGTGTGCGGCTGGGAGCGCGCAAAGCAGATGACCCGCGTGCATTTCGTCTGCGGCGTGAGGGCGCTCAGGGATTACCGGGCGGCGAGCCGGACGGCTGAAGCCGTGGCCCGGCGCTTCAGCGTGGGGCGCGACGAATTACCCGAATCGGTAGAGAGGCTCTTTGACGAGAACAAGCGGCTCGAACGCCGGGCGCGTGAGTTGTCTGAACTGGCGGCGAAAACCGAGGCGCGTGAGTTGATCGAGGCGACAGCAGCAGCAGAGCAGGGAGCGCGCGTCGTCACGCGCATCTTCGATGACCGCAGCCTCGATGAAATCAAACTGCTCGCGCACCGGCTGGTGGAAAACGATTCGGTGATCGCACTGCTCGCAACACGCGACAAAGAGACTGCGCGGCTCGTCTTTGCGCGTTCGGCTGACCTGCAGGCCGATATGAATGCCGCCATGCGCAGGGCCTGCGAGATGCTCGGCGGGCGCGGCGGCGGCAGGCCTGATTTCGCGCAGGGCGGGGGATCGCAGGTGGCGGAACTGGAGCAGGCGATGGCAGCGGCTGCTGCGTTGTTATTCCGACCGGGGAAGTAAAAAGGCAAAAGTAAAAGGGAGAGTGCCGGACAATCCAGTATTGATCAGGACAGCTCTGCCTTTTTACTTTTGCCTTTTTACTTCTGCCTTGCACTCACCCGATCATAATCGTGACGACGTTACTCGCCAGACCGTTGCGCGAGACGACCACCGTATGCGTGCCTGAAGTGATCCCGGCCGGCAGCACGACATTCAACTGATTCAGGCCGGCAAAGCCGGGGGCGCGGCCGGCGTACAGCACCTCTGCCGGTTTCCCATCAATCCTGACCTGCACGCTCGCGCTGACATTGCCATCAACGTCGGTCGCGTCGGCGCCCAGCCCGGTCCCGTAAAAAGCCAGGATGTTCGGCTCGCCCGTGGCCCGCGTGGCCGCGAAGGGAGGGCCGGTGAAAGTGAAGGCGTCCTGCGCCACGCCCGGGCCGTTGCCGCTCAGATCGAGCGTGAACAGGGAAGGCGCGGCGGCGGCGATGATGAGCGTGCCGGTCGAGGTTTGCCCGACGTTGCCCGTGACGGTGATCGTCGCCGGCCCCGCGGCGGTGCCCTCGGGGATCTGGTAATTGATCTGCGTCGGCGAGACGTAAAACAGCGGGGCGTCGCGTTCGGTGCCGGTGCGGTCTTTGATTCTGATTGACGTGCCCGAGAGCGTGAGCGGTAAGGGTTGGGCCGTCGCCCCCGTGGTCGCGGTCGTCAGGTTCGTGCCGAAGGCGGCGACGATTGATTTGCCGGCGATGGCTGAGATGCCGTAGCTCGCGGCTGAAACGGTGCGCGGGCCGGGGGCCGCGGCGCTCGCGTCAACGATGAACAGCCCGCTGTCCAGATCGCTCAGCAGCACACGATCCAGACCGAGAAAGGGGTAGACGCCCCAGTTGCCGTCAAATCCGTTGACCACTCCCGGGTAAGTGTCGAATGAACCGACCAGCACGGGACTGGCCGGGTTCGTGATGTCCAGCACCTGCACGCCCGCCTGATACCATGAAACGAAGAGCAGATTGCCGACGATGTAAGGGTTGTGGGCCGAGACGCCCTGAATCCCGAGCGAGGCCGCAGTGATCGTCGAGAGCAGCACCGGGCTGGCTGGGTTCGATATATCGAACAGACGCACGTCGCCGTCAGTAATCTCTCTCGCGCTCGCCAGCAGTCTGCCGTCACTGCTCACCCAGCTGCTGTGAGAGTTGCTGCCCGAATTGACCGAACCGAGCAGCACCGGCGGCTGCGTGCCGATGTTGCGAATGTCGTAAATGTCGGTCTTCCCGCTCCACCCCGACGTGTAAAGCCGGCCGTTGATCGCGGTAATGTTATGAATGAACCGGGTGTCGGTGGTCTCAATATCCCTGACGAAGACCGGCGCCGAAGGATTATGCACGTCGAATACTTTCACCACCGGCGTGCGCGAATCGGCCTCGTAAAGAAAGCCGTCGGCGACGAACAGTTCGTGAATGCTGGGGAAGCCGCTCTGCCCCTGATGGATCTGGCTGAGCAGTTTCGGATTGGCCGGGTCGGTCACGTCAACGATATGTACGCCGCCGCCGTTGTCGCTCGAAAAATAGCCGACCCCGTTGATGACGACGACATCCTGAAAGCGCCCTGACGTGGGCGGATTGTAATGGCCGGCGAGCGTCGGCGCGCCCGGGTTCGAGATGTCAATGATCATCACGCCCGTGCCGTTGTACGAGCCGAGATAGGCGTAGTGGCCCTCGCCCCACACGTCCGCGTAACGGTTATCGCCCTCGAACGGGTCGAGCTGGCCGAGCAGTTTTACATTGATGTCGGCTCGCGCTGACGAATGCATCATTAGTATGAGCAGGCATAACGCGACTGTGATCCGGGCAAACGACCTGAGGGGACGTAAAAAAACAAGCTGACCGGCTTCGTTACCACAGAATGTCGAGGCCGTCTTCACCGCAGAGGCGCAGAGAGGGCGGGGGCTGCGCAGAGAGAACAGCCTCTCTCTGCGTTGTCTCAGCGTCCTCTGCGCCTCTGCGGTGAATGGGCTGTCGCAGGCTGACCAGCCTGTTTTTTTATCCGTCGTGACTGCGTGTTTTTGCATAAGCGACCAGAAACAATGCTCCAAGGATCAGATCAACAATGCCGAAGCCGAGAACCAGCGCGGCGAGGCGGTGCTGGAGGAAGAGGAAGATCGCGGTGATGCCGAAGACGGCTTTCTCCAGAACCGCGGCGACCATCATCGGGCGGTAACGCACCGGGTCGGTCGAGAGGATCAGGAACAGCACCTGCCACACCACCGCAGAGCCGACGAAGCCGTAAAAATATTCCGGGTGCGTGATCGCCGGCGGGTAATCGCGCCCCAGTCGCTCCTCGGTGAAAAGCTGCGGGACAAGCACGAGCAGGCCGTAAACGCCCGCCACCAGGTAAAGCCGTCTGGCAAATTTCATCACTGGTCTTCGCCCCTTTACTCCGGTTCTTTCGGGCCTTCCGCCGGCTGAGACTTCTGCGCCTCAGGCTTCTCGTCTTTCACCGTCGAGAGCAGTTCCTTCCACTCGAACCACTTGTCCTTACCTTTGATCCATTTCTCGAACCAGTTGAATTCGGCGACCATCTTGACCATCTGGTTGCGCGGGTCGGGGATGCCGTGCGTGTTGCCGGGGTAGACGAAGAACTCGGTCGGCACGCCGAGCTTCTTCAGCGCCATGTGCAGTTCCTCGCTCTGCGGGCGCGGCACGCGCGGGTCGCCGTCAACGACGTGGATGAGCGTCGGCGTCTTCGCATTCTTGATGTACTTGAGCGGCGAGACGTCCCACCACTTGTCGAAGTCGTCGTAGGGAGGCCTGCCGCCGTAATAGAATTCGCGGACGCGCTGCGTGTCGGTCTGCGCGTACATCGAAATCCAGTTCATCGCGCCCGCGCCGGTCGAGATCGCCTTGAAGCGCGTGGTGTGCGTCAGAATCCAGTTCGACCAGTGGCCGCCCGCGCTCCAGCCCATCACGCCCATCCGGTCGCCGTCAGCGAGGCCCGTACTAATCAGGTGATCCACGCCGGCCATGATGTCTTCGTAGCCCTGGCGGAAATAATCGCCGCCGATCTGCATCTTGAACGCCTCGCCGTAATTCGTCGAGCCGCGGTAATTCGGCAGCAGGCACGCGTACCCCGCGCCCGCGAAGACGTGCGAGTAGTTGCCATACCCGCCGTTGAAGCGGAGTACGTCCGCCGACTGCGGGCCGCCGTGAATCTGCACGATCAGCGGATAGCGTTTGCCCTTTTCATAGCCGACGGGTTTGACGAGTATGCCCTCGACCATTTTGCCGTCGCTCGATTTCCACTGAATCGCTTCGGTCTCGCCGAGCGCGAGCCCCGCGACCTGCGGGTTTGAATCAGTCAGCTGTTTCCACACGGCGCGATTCGCGATCTGGTCAATCGAAGCCGTGTAGATGTTCGCCGGCCTGACCGGGTCGGAATAGTTGATGATGAGCTTCTGTGTATCTTCATCCTGCGAAACCAGGAGCGCGGCTTTCTCGTGCGTCAGTTGCGTGGTTTTGCCGGTCTCGGTTGAGATGGCAAAGAGTTGTTCCGTCGCGCCGATGCCGCCGTTGAAGTAGATCGTTTTGCCGTCCTGCGACCAGAAGCCCGGCCTGATGTCGTCGCCAAAATCACTGCCCAGCTTTCTCCATCTGCCGCCCGCATCGGCCACTGCGCGCACGTAGACGCGGGTGCTGTGGAAGAACTGAAAATCATCGGCGGCGGAGAAGGCGATCAGCCTGCTGTCGGGTGAGAAGACCGGCAGGCTCTCGGCGATATCTCTGTTGTTCGTCAGCCGCTCGATCCTGCCGCTGCCCGTTTCGAGCAGGTAAAGGTCAGCGTAATCCGACGCGTCGGTGATGTTGCGCAGGTAACGGTCTTTCGGCGAGGCGCTGAAGGCGACCCATTTCGCGTCCTTCGAGATGGTGAAGCTGCCGACGCTGTAATCGCCGCCGGGGGTGAGGAGCGCCTCTTTTTTCGCGGCCAGCTCGAATGACCACAGCCGCACGAGCGGCGTTTCTTCGTTGCGGATTCGCACGTCGAATTTTTTCTCCCTGCGCTCCTTGTTGTCTTTATCAAAGCTGTCGGGCGATAGGAAGAGGATGCTTTTACTGTCGGGGGAGAACTGCCACGAGGTGACCGGCGTCGCGTGTCTGGTCAGTTGCTTCGGCGATTCGCTTTCGATCCCGGCGACAGGGATGATCCATATTTGCTGCTCTTCTTCCTTGCCCGCAGAAAACGCCAGCCACTTGCCGTCACGGCTTAAAGCGAAAGTGCCGACGCCGTCTTTGGCATTCGTGATCCGTCGCGCTTCGCCGCCGTCGGGACGCATCAGGTAAAGCTGACTGGCGGGAGTCGCAGCCGCAGGACTGCCCGCGGCCGGGGCTTCGCGGTTTGAGGCGAAGACGAAAAACTTTCCGTCGCGCGACCACTTCGGCGAAGTCTCGTTCTTGTCTTTCGTAAAAGTCATCTGGCGCGTCGAAGTCAGCCCCTCGTCGAGCGAGACCAGATAGATGTCCGTGAAGCTCTTCGCCGCTTTCCAGTCGGGTGCGCTCAGGGTGTAGAGCATCTGCCGTCCGTCAGGGCTGATGGCCGGGCTGCCGACAGAGCGCATCTCCATGATGTCCATAAAAGTCATCGGGCGCTTCGGCTGGTTGCCGGGAGTCTGCGCCGTGGCGACGCCGGCGGTCAGGGTGAAGCATAAGACGACGAGCAGCGTGAAGGCTGAGCGAATCGGTAAATGACTCCGCGCTTTCATAGGAACCTCGCTTTCCAGTTGATGAATCGGGTTGCCCGGCAGATCCGATCAGGATGCCGACCATCAGTGGCACCAGGATTTCAGATCGTTACCGAATGACGCCGGTAAGTGGAAATTCGATAGTCTCGACTAAATAAAGATGAATGCACTCGTGCAGCGGACGCAATGTTAGCCCGGGGGTCAGCCGGAATTCAATGTGATCGCGGAGTCGGGAAGGCGGATTGTCGGAGTGGAATAAGTGCCAGGGCGGATCTCCGCCATATTTCGGATAGCAGCCGTAAAAATGACAAAGGGCAGACTGATCTGAAATCAGTCTGCCCTCAACTATCAGTTATTCGCAATCGAACTACGGCTTCTCAGGCTTTTCCGTACCGCCTGAGCGGCGCAGTGTCGGGCGCTCGGGCGGCTTCTCGGCGGCATCGCCAGTGGTGGTCGAGCCGGAAGTCGAAGTTGAATCGGTGCTGGTCCCGTCCGGCGGCCCGGGCTGGCGGCGCTTGAGCGTCGGGCGCGAGCTGTCGCGGTCGGAAGAACCTGCCCCGGCGCGGGCCGAAGGCGTGTTCCGGTTGGTCAGCGCGACCAGACGGCCTTTGACCTGATTGAATTCGGAAGTGCTGACAGTGTATTCGCTGCGGTCGGGGAAGCGGGCGATCAGGGAGTTGACCTTGTCAATGCGGTCGGAGACCATCGGGTGAGTGCTGAAGACGCGGGCCATCGTGCCGGGTTTCTTCTTCTCCTTGGCCAGCAGCTTCTCGAAGAAAGTGGACATCGCATGCGGGTCGTAGCCAGTCGCCCACAGGTACTGCACGCCGAGCTTGTCGGCCTCTTCCTCCGCCGAGCGTGAGAATTTCAGAAAGCCGACGGGGATAGCAAGGCTCGCAATCTGACGTGCGGCGAAACCGCCCCAGCCGCCGAGGAAGATCAGCGGCAGCGACCCCCAGTTGACGATCTGACCTTTCGACGCCTGCTCAACGCCGTGCCGCGCCGCCACGTGTGCGATCTCGTGCGCCATCGGCCCGGCCAACTCGGCCTCGTTGTCAGCCGCCAGAATGAGACCTTTGTTGACGTAGAAGAAACCGCCCGGCAGGGCAAAGGCATTGATCTCGTCGCTGTCAATCACCTTGATCGTGAAGGGGACTTTGGCGTCGGAATGGAGTACCAGGTTCTGGCCGACCTTGTTGATGTAATCAACGATGATCGGGTCTTCGACCAGTTTGGCCTCGCGGTCAACTTCCTGGGCGAACTGGCGACCGACGGCGACTTCCTTGTCGAAGGAATAAAAGTTGATCTGGTGTTTGTTGATGTTGCGCTTGCCGATCAGTTCGGGATTCTCTTCTTCGGCAAGTGGGGCTTTATTCTGGGCGTGTGTCTGAGGGTTCTGAGGCTGGGATTGTGTCGGCGCTGTCTTCTGAGATTGTGCGAAGGCTGATGCAACCATCAGACTCAGAGAGAGCAGCAGGGCGTTGCTCATAGTCGAAGGTCTCATGTCTTTCTCTCCTTACTCAATGACCTGACGAAAGGGTGGAGCCGGAATGGCTCGGCGGCACCGGCATTATACTCATAATCGGGGTAAATGCTTACGGGTAAGTAATTAATCTTCGCTTATCCGGTCGTGATTTGATGGGTTGCTGAGCAGCGGGAATACGGGTGAGAGCTTCAGGATATCCAGTCGTTCATCGAGTGGTTGTTTCTTCACTTCGCTTTTTATTCGAAGGCATCCAGTCCTGTGATGTGTTTGCCGAGCGCCAGCAGGTGGACTTCGTTCGTCCCTTCGTAGGTGTAGACCGACTCCAGGTTACACATGTGCCGCATGATCGGATAATCGCCGGTGATCCCGTTCGCCCCGAGGATGCCTCGCGCCGTGCGGGCGCATTCCATCGCCATCGCGACGTTGTTCATCTTCGCCATCGAGACATGGATCGAGTCCATTTCGCCGGCGTCCTTCATCCGCCCCAGCCGCAGGCAGAGCAGCTGCGCCTTGCTGATTTCGGTGAACATCTCGACCAGCTTCTTCTGCGTCAGTTGATAGCCGGCGATGGGCCGGGCGAACTGGACACGCTGTTTTGAGTAATCGAGCGCCGCCTGGAAGCAGGAGACCGCCGCGCCCACGACGCCCCACGCGATGCCGTACCTCGCCTGCGTCAGACACATCAGCGGACTCTTGAGCCCGCCACTTAACGGCAGGACGTTCTCTTCCGGGATCAGGCAGTCTTCGAAGACCAGTTCGGAAGTCACCGAAGCGCGCAGGCTCAGTTTGTGTTTGACCTCGGGCGCGCTGAAGCCCCTGGTTCCCTTTTCCACAATGAAGCCGCGAATCCTGTCATCCTCGTCCGTCTTCGCCCAGACGACAGCCAGATCCGCGATGGTGCCGTTGGTGATCCATGCCTTGCTGCCGTTGAGCAGCCAGCCGTCCTTCACCCGCTTCGCGCGAGTCTTCATGCTCGCGGGGTTGGAGCCGGAGTTCGGCTCGGTCAGTCCGAAGCAGCCGATCTTCTCGCCGGCGGCCATCTGCGGCAGCCACCGCTGTTTCTGCTCCTCGCTGCCGAAGGCGTAGATCGGGTACATGCAGAGCGAACTCTGCACGGAGACGAAGCTGCGGACGCCCGAATCGCCGGCTTCGAGTTCCTGCGTGGTCAGGCCGTAAACCACATTGCTGACTCCGGCGCAGCCGTATTTTTCCGGGAGGCTTGAGCCGAGCAACCCGAGCTGAGCGATCTCCGGGATCAACTCGCGGGGGAACCGACCCTCTTCGAAACATTCACTGATGATCGGGTTGATCCGCTCCTCGACGAATGATCTGACTGATTGCCGGGCGAGTTTCTCTTCGTCCGACAGCAGACTGTCAAGCTTGAAAAAATCCACCTCTCCAGATTTCATTTGACTCACCTCTGATCAGAAAAAAGTCCGCCGTTTGAATGCTCGGCAGGGCGCCCGACTGTTTGTCTGCCCCCGGGCTGGTCTGAAAAACTGTCAGCCGCCTGATCTGAATCCTCACTGTCCCAACTTACCAGCCGTCCGGCAATATAGCAGGCCGGGGTCGCCTGCGGAAGCCGGGCAGCGCAAGTCCCCGGAGGCCTGATTCGGATCGTGACCGGGGAGCAATTTTTCTTCCGCAAAACCGGACCTATTACGACTATCAGGAGAACCAGAAGTGGTGAAGAAACAGGCGACAGGCACGTGAAAGCAATCAGTGGTTACAAGCAGGAGTCCCGGAAAAGTAAAGCCATAAAAAAATAACAGCATGCCCGCCGTGCGAGTTTGGCGACGAGCGACGGCGGGCATTGACTCCAGGGTCTCTCAACGATGGAGCATGGCCATGATTCTCAGTTTCGCGGCGCGGTCAAGCGCTGTGCTGTTCCTCCTGTCTATTCTTTGCCTCCCACTGCTGGCCGACCCGGAACCGAACGACTGGCAGCAACTCAAATCCCGATATGAACAACTATCTGCGCGGCTCGCTTCCCTCGAATGGGACGGCGCCCTGGAAAGAGAGGCGCGGGGCGGGTTCCGTCGTCGCCATGACCGGCTGAGCGGATACGTCTTCCACTGGTCACCTTACGACAAGTGGGAGACCGTCTGCGCTACCGGCAATGTCCCACTGCCCAATGAAGTGAACGGAACGTATGCCTGGGATCGCAGGTACTGGATGGGGTTTATCTACGAAGCCCTGCTCGAGCGGCAGCCCGCCGGGTGGGAGTGCAGGGGCGAAGGGTCGGTGACTCGCTGCCGCTATGCCATCGGCTCGGAGCAGGCGACGCGGAGTCTGTCAACCGAGGCCGTCAATGCTTTCTTTCGGCGGACTGAAGCTTACACCAGATATTCGGCTGCCGGCGAGCTGGTGATTGATCGGGCGAGCGGTCAGATTCTCAGATTCACCATGGCTGCGGGCAGCGAGGATATGTTTCAGCCGAAGGCGATCCGGGATTTCAGCCTGAGCATGGACTTTGTCCGCGATCCTCAATTCGATCTGTGGCTGCCGTCTCAGACTGCGATTGAGGTCCGGCGCGGTCGCTCACAGTGGCGGAATGTGATGGCCTTCTCTGACTACCGGCTGAAGTCTGCGCCCGGCACCTCGGAACTGGTCAGGGTCAGCCTGGACTTTGAGCAACCGATCCTCGCGGCCATCAACGAGGCACGCGAGCGCAACGGCCTTTCGCCGCTGCGCCTCGATGCGAAGCTGGTACAAGCGGCCCGCGTGCGCTCCGGGCAGCAGCTCGACTGGCAGGCCGTGGGTCATGGCGACGGCCGCCGCTACCTGGCCGAGATCCGCCGCGCGGGCTACAAGCCCTCATATGCGGGTGAGGTCGTGGCGGCAACTATTCAGGGCGATGACGGCCGGAAGCACACGCCCGAAGAGGTGGTGACGGGATGGCTGGGCAGTCCATCGCACCGCAAGCAGCTCCTCGCGCGCGGCGCGGATGAGATCGGCATTGCCCTCAAGGAAGGGACGCTTAACGGCAGACCCGCCCTGATGATTGTCGCGCTCGTGGCGAAGAAAAAGGGAGGGAAGTGGCATTTCTGAGACTTGTTGCAACCTGAAGTGAACAGGACTATCCAGTCTCAATGCAGGTGGGCTTCCGAGGCTCGTCCGGGAACTGCCAGAACTGTCGCTTCGCTCCCGCCCTTCGGACGGGCGGCTGCCGGATCAGGCTGAATCCCACACGCGCTGATCGCGAGTCACCGCCCACTCATCCAGCCTGTCATCTTTCAGTGCCTTCCACAGGTCCTGCATCACGAATCTCTGCCCGCCCTGCGCGCTGATCACTTCACTCATCCGGTAACAGGCATCGAAGCTCGGGACGGACGTCCCCTGCTCATATTCGGCCACCTGCTCCACTCTCAGACCGGCCAGCCGGGCAAGCTCTCCCGGTGACAGACTCGCGCTCTCCCTCATTTGCCGCAGTAGTCGTCTGAATCGCATCGCCATAATGTGTCCTGCCTCGGTCCGATTGAATTGGCAGGAGAAAGTGAGCGCCCCCTCCGCAACCCCTGCACTCAATACATACGCGCAAAGAGCCGAATCTTCAGGCTGAAACACGAGGGGTCGGAAGAATGAGCGCGGGGACTGAGACTTGTGATGAGAGGCCGAAGGGTCGAATTGCTCTGGCCCCTTTGCCTTCCAGTCCGGAGCGGATGGTTGCCAACCTTCCCGGGCGAATCCGGATCAATTGCAGGTTGGAGAGAATACCGGAATAACAATCGAGTCATTCGTCGTGTAAGTCAACTTATGCAGGTTGTGGCCACCTTGGTACGCTGTCGCCGCAGCAGAGGTATTCCTGTTGATCACCGAGCCGAGCAGGGCCCGATCGTCTGTACGCCAGAACTTCATCCAGCCCGTGCTGCCCGATGGGATCACGCTCGAGAGCCGCGGCGTCGTCCGCGGGAAGGTGTCGCTCAGAGAAGTCTTGAGCTGGCATGGGAAATGAAAGAAGCTGAAGCTGAAA
Organism: Blastocatellia bacterium; assembly: GCA_035652435.1. Lineage (GTDB taxonomy): Bacteria > Acidobacteriota > Blastocatellia > RBC074 > RBC074 > DASRDU01. Next base: position 1,614 of record DASRDU010000068.1, on the reverse strand, counting down.
GCAGCTTCCAGTTCATTGAAGAGAAGGCCGAAAATGTCGCCAACGCTCTCACCTCCTATATTCAGCCGGATATGAATGCGATTGACTACCAGCAGCGTGTTGTTGCCATCCCTGGCACTCAGAAGGTTGTCAATCGCCAGCACACGTGGCAGAGCATCGTAAGCCACACCGTCGAACCTCAGAATGGAGGTTTCAAACCAGGTGAGGTCTATCGGATTCGGGCCATTGATCCAGGAGATCGCTTCGGCGCCAAGATTGGCCTGGTGGCCGCTCGTCAGTTTGACGTACTCATCGCCGATCAACTGGTTGAAGCAGATCGGGAGGCCGTCAGCCCCCGTGGCTACAGCGATAATGAAACCCGTCACGTCGGGGTCAAGGTCCGAGGCAGTAATGCTGGTTGTCTGGCTCCTGCTCAGGCAAACGACGGTGTCGGCCACTGAGCAGGTGCGACCGTCGACGAAGAACAGGTGGACGAACACGCCGTTGGCGTCATCCGTGTTGGTGATGTTGATGCGGGTGTTCTCAGCCGCCGGGTTGGTCGAGTTGGAGGAATAGAGGTTGTAGACCAGCACCGAGCCGGCCTTCTGGTCGCTGACGACGCCGCTGGCCGGGCCCGGGACGAGACCGGGGTCGGCGGCCAGAGCGCTCATCGAGAGCAGTGCCAGCGCCGCCAGTGCGATGAATGTCTGTGTGAGTTTGTGTGAAGTCATCATCTCCCCCGTTTGAGGTTGGTGTGTTGGGGTCGGGCAGCAGTTAAAACGCCATACTACGACTCTGCACGACGGGGGTAGTCGCCTCGGGCATCATTCAGATCACAGCCGGTTGAGAAAAACTCTGCATCATGCATTCACTCCCAATCGTCTGATTAATCCGAGGGAAAGAATGGGGTCTGGGAAGTGACGAGAGGGCCGGGAGCTTGTCCGGTTGATAGTCCCACCTGCGGTTCAATCTGCGATGGGGTACGGGCAGGGAATGAAGCGCAATAATAGATGAAAGCCGGTAGTAAATACCGGGCAGAGTCAGGCCGAAGAAATTGTTTGTACTCTGCACAGAGTTTGGGTTAATCTCCCGCCAGCTCCTTATAAGCCCCCAGCCACCATCCCGCGGCCCTGCGGTCCTTTCAACGAAACCCATGCAATTGAACAATCCGCTCCGTCACCGGTCTGATTCCGGCTGTCGGACAATTGTGAAACTTTGCCATCGGGGAATAACGAAATGAACCGCAAACCAACCTTCTTTCGCCGTACTCTGGCTGTCGCGCTGATGATTGCAGTCGGGAGCTTTCAACTCCTGCTGACTACCTCCGCCACCGCGCAGACAGTGCAATCCGGACAATTCCTGTCTGGTGAACTCTCGGTGACGGGCGACGTGACCATCAACGGGGTCAAAGCCATGCCCGGCGATACCGTCATGAACAACACCATCATCAAGACCGGGTGCAGTGGTACGGCCGCAGTGAATATCGGTCAGCTCGGGAGGATTGAACTGGGGCCGGGGTCGGAGATGACAATGAACTTGTCGCCCGAGGCCATCGGCGGATCCTTGAGCGCCGGGAGCGCGACGATCAGCACGCCCGCCGGGGTCGCCTTCTCGGTCGTCACGCCGGACGGGGTG
>DASRDU010000067.1:0-82082 GCA_035652435.1 Blastocatellia bacterium | reverse complement strand
GGTGGACGTGCCGGCGCTCCTGGCCATCGTAGAGCGCCTCTGCGATGGTCATAGATCGCGTCAGTCAGACCTCGCGCCGGAGCAGCGGGACGCGCAAGACGCGCTCGACCCGTTCATCGGACAGAGCGCGTCGGTCAGCGTCCTGCGAGACCAGGCGATGCGGCTTGCCGAGGCCGATGGACCGGTCCTGGTCCAGGGCGAGACCGGATCCGGCAAGGGGGTCCTCACCCGCTGGCTTCATGGACACGGCCGCCGGAGGGAGCAGCGCCTCGTGGACCTGAACTGCGCGGGTCTCTCCCGCGAGCTGCTGGAGAACGAGCTCTTCGGCCACGAGCGCGGCGCCTTCACCGGGGCCGTCTCGCAGAAGCGCGGGCGCTTTGAACTCGCCGACGGCGGGACGCTGCTGCTTGACGAGATCGGCGAACTCAGCTCGCTGGTTCAGGCCAAATTGCTGCGCGTCGTGCAGACGGGCGAATTCGAGCGGGTCGGCGGCACGGAAACGATCAAAGTTGATGCGCGGCTCGTTGGGGCGACCAACCGCGAACTGGAAAGAGAAGTCGCCGCCGGGCGCTTCCGGGCCGACCTGTTTTACCGGCTCAATCTCTTCCCGATCAGCCTCCCGCCGCTGCGTGAAAGAAGGGAAGACATCGGGCCGCTGGCCGAACACTGTCTCGCAAAGTTTGCGCGCGCGCACGGGAAGCAGGTGCGACGCTTCTCGCCGCGGGCGCTCGAACTGCTCGAGCATTACGACTGGCCGGGGAACGTGCGCGAACTGGAAAATACGATTGAGCGGGCCGTCGTCGTCGCCGACGGGCAGACCATTCAGCCTGATCATCTGCCGCCAGCAGTGCAAGCCGCCCGCCTGCCTGACAGAGTGGCTGACGGCGGGCTGTTCGAATCAGTCGAGGCTTACGAAAAGGGCCTCATCTGCGATGCCCTCAGAAACACGCGCGGCAACCGCAATCAGGCGGCGAAGCTCCTCAAGGTCAGCGAGCGCGTGCTGAGTTACAAGGTCAAGAAGCATGCGATTGACTGTGACGCTTTCAGGTCGTCGCAGTGAACCGAAAATTCTTTCCTGATCTCTTTTCGTCTCAGACAAATTTGTAGAAATCGCGCCAGCCCGACAACCCCGCCCGCCACGCAGACATTTCCTTCTTTATTCCCCTAACCCGCTGAAACGCCAGACAGATTGCCCGCCACATCGGCATCACCCCGCTTTACTGGTACGCGGCTTGCCAAAGCCAGCAGCGAGCAGTACGCATTGCTCAGCCGATCAGGTGTCTGGAAGACAACACCAATCAGCTTCACCCAGGCCTTGAGTCAACCCAATTATCAACTGGATGACAGTTCACCAGTGAATCAGTTGTCGCCGCACAATTCAGAGCCGGCCTCGACGCACTGCCCTTACTGCGCCCTGCAATGCGGGATGAAGCTTTCGGGCAGCCGCGAGGGCGTGACAATTCACGGCGACGAATCGTTCGCGGCCAACAAAGGCGCGCTCTGCATCAAGGGCTGGACGGCGGCTGAAGTACTGAATCACCCGGAACGGTTGCTCAGGCCGCTCAAACGCAACGCCCGCGGCGCGCTTGTTCCCGTTGACTGGAACGAGGCGCTCGACGCGGTGGCCGGGGCCTTCATCTCGGCGCAGGCGCGGTACGGGAGCGACGCGGTCGGCGTGCTGGGCGGCGGCTCGCTGACGAACGAGAAGGCTTATCTGCTGGGCAAGTTCGCGCGCGTGGCTTTGCGGACGGCGAACGTTGATTATAACGGCCGCTTCTGCATGTCGAGCGCTGCTGCTGCATCAATCAAAGCGTTTGGCATTGATCGCGGTCTGCCCTTCCCGGTCGCCGACATCCCGCAGGCCGAAGTGATCCTGCTCGTCGGCGCGAACCCGGCGGAAACGATGCCGCCGCTCGTGCAATACTTTGAGGCGCAGCGCAACAGCGGCGGCAGGCTCGTCGTCGCCGACCCGCGACTTTCGGCGACGGCGCAGATGGCGAACGTTCATCTGCGGCTGATCCCCGGCACCGACGCGGCGCTGGCGAACGGGCTGCTGCACATCCTGATCCGCGACGGGCTGATTGATGAAGCTTACATCCGCGAACGCACCGAGGGCTTCGGCGCGGTTAAAGGCGTGGTCGCCACTTACTGGCCCGAACGTGTGGAACGCATCACGGGCGTCCCCGAAGCGCTGCTGCTGCGCACGGCGAGGATGCTCGGGTCGTCGCACACCGCGATGATCCTGACGGCGCGCGGCCCTGAACAGCAGTCGCAGGGCGTCAACAACACGCTGGCGTTTATCAATCTCGCGCTCGCGCTCGGCAAAGTCGGCAGGCCTTCGAGCGGCTTCGGCACGATCACCGGTCAGGGCAACGGTCAGGGCGGGCGCGAGCATGGGCAGAAGGCCGATCAGCTTCCGGGCTACCGGAAGATTGATGACCCCGAAGCGCGGCAGCACATCGCCAGGGTCTGGGGCGTGAGCGAGGCGGAAATCCCCGGGCCGGGCAAGTCGGCCTATGAACTGATGAATGCGCTGGGCGGCGAAATCAGGGCCTTGTTTTCGCTCGGCTTCAACTTCGCGGTCTCAGCGCCCGATGCCGGCAGGATCATTGGGCGCCTGTCGTCGCTCGATTTCTTCTGCGCCACCGACTTCTTTCTTTCGGAGACGGCGAGGCTCGCCGACGTCGTGCTGCCTGCGGCGCAGTGGGCTGAAGAAGACGGCACGATGACGAATCTGGAAGGGCGCGTCATCCGCCGCCGTCACGCCTTCGCGCCGCCCGCCGGGGTGCGCACCGATGTTGAAATCATCTGCGCGCTCGCGGCGCGGCTGGGTAAGCGCAGGTTCTTCACCTACGCGGACGCGGAGCAGGTCTTTGACGAATTGCGCAGGGCGACGAAAGGCGGCATCGCCGATTACTCGGGCATCAGTTACGCGAGGCTGGAAGCGGGCGAGGCGCTGCACTGGCCCTGCCCCGGCGAGAGCCATCCCGGCACGCCGCGCCTGTTCGCTGAATCCTTTGCGACGCCAAACGGCAGGGCGCGATTTCACGCGGTCAGTCACCTCGCGCCGGTCGAAGAACCCGACGCCGAATATCCGCTCTACCTGACGACGGGGCGCGTGCTGGCTCATTACCAGTCGGGCGCGATAACGCGCCGGGTCGAAAAGTTGAAAGAGATGGCCGCCGACCCGCAGGCCGAATTTCACCCGAACGCCGCGAAGCGTTACGGGCTGGCGGAGGGCGGCGACGTGACGCTGGTGACTCGCCGCGGCTCGGCGAATTTCAAGGTCAAAGTCACGTCAGACATCCGCGAAGACACCGTGTTCGTCCCGTTTCACTGGGGCGATCATCAGTCGGCCAACAGGCTGACCAGCCCGGCGCTCGACCCGACCAGCCGGATGCCCGAATTCAAGGTTTGCGCGGTAAAGGTTCAGCCCGGCGAGGGCGCCCGGCAGGAGAGCAGAAGTAATGGTTGAGAAGAAAAAACTCGTCGTCATCGGCAACGGAATGGCCGGCGCGCGTCTGGTCGAAGACGTGCTGGCGCGCGGCGGCGCTGACCTGTTCGAGATCGTCATGTTCGGCGACGAGCCGTATGGCAACTACAACCGCATCCTGCTTTCCGGCGTACTCTCGGGCACTCACGACCCGAAGGACATCTTCATCAACCCGCTCGCGTGGTATGAAGAGAACAACATCAGGCTGCACGCCGGCGTGTACGTCACGGCGATTGATCGTGAAAACAGGCTCGTTCACGGCGCGAATGGTGTCACCGAGAATTACGATCACCTGGTGATCGCCACCGGCAGCTCGGCCTTCGTGCCGCCGATGGAGGGACTCGACAAATCCGACGGCGAAGGGTTCAAGGACGGCGTGTTCGTCTTCCGCACGCTCGACGATTGCGACGCGATCACGCAGTACGCTGAAGGAGGGAAGAGAGCGGCGGTGATCGGCGGCGGGCTGCTCGGGCTTGAGGCGGCGCGGGGGCTGCTCAACCTCGGCGCGGAAGTTCACGTCGTGCATCTGATGTCGCACCTGATGGAAATGCAGCTTGACGCGCAGGCCGGCGCGACGCTCCGGCGCAGCATGGAAGCGATGGGCGTGCGGGTTCATTTGAACAAGGCCACGACGGCCATCCTGGGCAACGGGCACGTCACTGGGTTGCAGTTCAAGGACGGCTCGCAGCTTGAATGCGAGATGGTCGTGATCTCGGCGGGCATCAGGCCGAACGTCGCGCTCGCACGGGAAGCCGGGCTGACTGTCGAACGCGGCATTGTGGTCGGCGATGACCTGAACTGCATGAATGATCCGCACGTTTATGCGGTCGGCGAATGCGCGCAGCACGACGGCAAAGTTTACGGTCTGGTCGCGCCGCTGTGGGAGCAGACCGCGGTGCTGGCTGACCGTCTGACCGGGCGCAGGCCGGATGCGGCCTACAAAGGCTCGAAGGTTTCGACGAAGCTCAAGGTGATGGGCATCGAACTCGCCGTCATGGGCGAGAAGGACGCGCTCGACGAGAACGACGAAGAGGTCGTTTACACCGAACCTTCGCGCGGCCTTTACAAGAAGCTGATCGTGCGCGACGGGCGACTGGCCGGCGCGATTCTGCTCGGCGATGGGACGAAGGCGCCATCGCTGTGGCAGTCCTTCGACCGCGGCACGGAACTGCCGGAGAACCGGGCGGAACTGCTGTTTTCGCTCTCCGGGGGCGACGACCCGATGACGTTCGCTTACGTGCCGGACGCGGCGCAGATCTGCAACTGCAACGGCGTGAGCAAGGGGCAGATCATTGCGGCGGTCAAGGCCGGATGCCGCAGCCTCAAATCGGTCTGCGACTCGACGCGCGCGGGCACTGGCTGCGGCTCCTGCAAGCCGCAGGTGCAGGGCATTCTGGAACTGGCCTGCGACGGGTTAGTTGAGGACGACCCGTCGGCGCACTATTACGTGCCCGGCGTCCCGCTGAGAAAGCCGGAACTGATCGAAGCAATTAAAGTACAGAATCTGAGATCGGTCTCCGCCGTGTTCGATGCACTCGCGGGTGGAAAGGAAGACCCGGCGAGCAAGGTCGGGCTGGCTTCGCTGCTCAAGACCGTCTGGGGGAAGGATTACGAAGACGAGCGCGACGCGCGATTCATCAACGACCGCGTTCACGCGAACATCCAGAAGGACCGCACCTTCAGCGTCGTGCCGCGCATTTACGGCGGCGTGACTTCGCCCGACGAACTGCGCCGCATCGCCGATGTCGCCGACAAATACGACGTGAAGATGGTCAAGATCACCGGCGGCCAGCGCATTGACCTGCTCGGCATAAAGAAGGAAGACCTGCCGAATGTCTGGCGTGATCTGGGAATGCCCTCGGGCCACGCTTACACGAAGGCTTTCAGGACGTGCAAGACGTGCGTCGGCTCTGAATTCTGCCGCTACGGTCTCGGGGACAGCACGGGCCTCGGCATCCAGATCGAGAGGCGTTTCCAGGGCATTGAATCGCCGCACAAGATGAAGCTCGCCACCGCGGGCTGCCCGCGCAACTGCTCCGAGGCGACGACCAAGGATCTGGGCGCGGTCGCGATTGAAGGCGGCAGGTGGGAGATTTATATCGGCGGCGCCGCCGGCTCGAAGGTTCGCAAGGGCGACGTGCTGATCACGGTCAATACGCACGACGAGGTGCTGAAGTATATGGGCCGCTTCATGCAGTATTACCGCGAGAACGCGAAGTATCTGGAGCGCACTTACGACTTCGTCGAACGCCTTGGCATCGAGAAGCTGCGCCGGATTCTGGTTGATGACGGCGAAGAGATCAGCGACCGGCTCGACGCGGAGATTCAGGCCGCGGTTGATGCTTACGTTGATCCCTGGCAGGAAGCAGTCGTGCCGGTGCATCCGTCGCAGTTTGTCAACGCGCTGCCCGCCCCGGCTGAGGTCGCACAGGCGCTGTACCGGATTGAAAGGATGACGCCGTCGTTCGGGGATTGAACATGGAAATACCGTTCGCTGACTTCGCTGAAACAGTTGCCGCGCCGGTCGTGATCAGTCTCGGCCCCGTCGAGCGCATCCCGCCCGGCGAGGGGCGCGAATTCACGATTGCCGGGGAAGGGATCGCGGTCTTTCGCACGCGCGCCGGACGGTTGTATGCTGTGCAGGCAAAATGCCCGCACCGTGAAGGCCCGCTCGCCGACGGCATCATCGGCGGCGGCAAAGTCATCTGTCCGCTGCACGCTTTCAAGTTCGAACTGGAGTCCGGGCAGCCAGTCGGCAATGAATGTGCGGCGCTCCGGACTTATCAGGTTTCGCTCGGGGAGGGCGGCGAGATACTGCTGAGTCTGTAAAGGCCGAAGGAGTAAATCGTGTCCGACCTGTCAGGCGCAAAGGTAGTGCTGCTGGAGGCGAGAATGAGCAGTGAACTGGCCAGTCTGGTGCGACGTCACGGCGGCGAGCCGTACTGCGTCCCGGCGCTGCGCGAAGTTGCGCGCGATTGCGAAGCGGAGGTCGCGCAGTTCATTGACACCCTGACCGGCGGGCTCTCGCACATAGTGGTTTTCCAGACCGGCGTCGGCGTCATCGCCCTGCTCGGCGAAGCGGAAAAGCTCGGGCGAAAGGACGAACTGCTCGCCGCGCTCCGTCAGGTCACGACCGTCTGCCGCGGGCCGAAGCCGACCGCCGTACTCGCGCGCAATGAGATCCCGGTGTGGGTCAAGGCCCAGGAGCCGTTCACGACGACTGAGCTGTTGGCCGCGCTCGAAAAACTCGAAGTCATGGGCGAAACCATCGCCGTACTGCATTACGGCGAAAGAAACACCGCGCTCGCCGAGGCCCTCGCCGCCCGCGGCGCGAAGTTGCAGGAGCTGTGTCTGTACGAATGGCTGCTGCCCGAAGACACGGCCGCACTCAGACGACTGATTGACGAAATCCTCGACGGGGATTTCACCGCCATCGCTTTTACCAGCCAGATCCAGGCGCGTCACCTGTTTCAGCTTGCCGCTGAGACGGGCAAAGAGGCCGAACTGCGAAATGCCCTCAACGAGGGAATCGTCGTCACCTCAATCGGGCCGACCTGCACTTCGGCGTTGCAGGCCCTGGGCGTCGCGCCGCACGTCGAACCTGAACACCCGAAAATGGGGCCAATGGTTCTTGCGCTGATGCATTATCTCGGGCAGAACCGGTAACCCCGGCGCCGAAGGCCGACTGAGGCGCACTTACTTCCCCTGAATGTCAATTGGTTAACTGTTAATCAACTAACAAAAGTGTGTCTTATGAACGAACGACAGCCAAAATTGAACGGCCACCTGCCGACCCTGTTCGCCTGTTTCCTGCAATTCGACCTCAGTTTCATGCTCTGGGTGCTGCTCGGCGCCCTGGGGATCGCGATTGCCGAAAGTCTCGGCCTCAACCAGTCACAGAAAGGGCTGCTCGTCGCCATCCCGATCCTGAGCGGGTCACTGCTGCGCGTGCCGCTCGGACTGCTGGCCGACCGCATCGGCGGCAAACTCGCGGGTGCCGGCATTCTCGTTTTTCTTTTCCTGCCGCTCGCGCTGGGCTGGCTCGGCGGCGACAGCCTGCCGTCGTTGTACGCAGTCGGGCTGATGCTGGGCGTCGCGGGCGCGTCGTTCGCGGTGGCGCTGCCGCTCGCGAGCCGCTGGTACCCGCCCGAACGTCAGGGGCTGGCGATGGGGATTGCCGCCGCCGGCAACAGCGGCACGATCATCACCAACCTGGTCGCGCCACGGCTGGCGGCGGCGGTCGGCTGGCGGGGCGTCTTCGCGCTGGCCATGATCCCGCTCGTGCTGACGCTCATTGCCTTTCTGCTGCTGGCGAAGGAAAGCCCGAACCCGGCCAAGGGGCGGTCGCTCAAAGGTTATCTGCGGCTGCTCGGGGAGTCCGACCTGTGGGGCTTCTGTCTGCTCTACAGCGTGACCTTCGGCGGTTACGTCGGCCTGAGCAGCTACCTGCCGCTCTTCTTCCGCGACCAGTATCACGTCAGTCCGATCACGGCGGGCACGCTGACGGCGCTGGCGGCTTTTGTCGGCAGCGGCCTGCGCCCGGTCGGCGGATACCTGGCCGACAAACTAGGCGGGGTGAGGATGCTCTCGGTACTGCTCGTCGGAGTCTGCGCGACCTGGTTTTTCTGCTCCAGACTGCCTGAACTCGGCCTGATGGTCGCGGGACTCGTGTTCGGGATGGCCTGCCTTGGGATGGGCAACGGCGCAGTCTTTCAGCTCGTGCCGCAGCGGTTCCACAACGAAATCGGCCTGGCCACCGGGATCATCGGGGCCATCGGCGGCGTCGGCGGCTTCCTGCTGCCCGCTTTGCTGGGCGCGTTCAAACAGCGCTTCGGCACATTCAGCACGGGCTTCATCGTGCTTTCCGCCGTGGCCTTCGCGGCCACCATCACCCTGCGCATACTGGCCGCGTTTCAGGAAGGCTGGCGGCTCTCCTGGCGGCTGCCGCAGGCGGCGGAAGTATTCGATGAAGGATGATCGCGATCACCCCGTGCGTACCGCGCCGTAATTCCAGGTACTTCGGAACGTCTGCTTCATCCTGCCAATCCTGTCTGATTGCTTTTATGAAACCCAGAGCGGTCTCTCCGATCCACAGCACAGAGTACCTTCAGGCGCGCGACGTGACGATCAGCTTCGACACGCCGCGGGGGAAATTCACCGCCGTCAAAAGCATCGGCCTGACGATTGCGCGCGGTGAAATCGTCGCCCTGATCGGGCATTCGGGCTGCGGCAAGTCAACGATCCTGAACGCGATGACGAACGGGCCGGAGGCGACCATCGGTGAAATCATAGAGGTGCCAATCCCGCGCCCGCGCGACAAGCGCGAGATCGTTCACCTGAAGGAGTACGTCGAAATTCACGACCGGATGCTGTACCTGCTGATGGACGCGTTTGCCGACCACCATCGGCCAGCCCGCACACCGTCTCTGGCGGTATAGTTGAGGGCCAGAGCAACACTCTTCCGTTACTCCCGGAACAACAATTGATTCCGTCCGGGGAGCCGGATGACGGCCACCCCGCGGCGTGAGCTTTGCCCGGACTGCGGATTTTTTTCCCGAGGAGGACTGACCATGATGACCAGAAGCACAGCGACGGAGAGAGCCGGAACATTATCGCTGTCCCTGCTGCCGGCAATGGCCCTGATTGCAATCAGCGCCTGGGCACAATCACCCGTGCCGCAAAGCGTGGTCGCCAAAGCCACGCCGACGCCGTCACCCACCCCGGCGGCAAAGACGGCGGGCGCGGCGGCCAAACCAGCTCCAGCGCCCGCGCCGATCAAAATCGGCTGCGTAACTTTATCGGGCAGCCTGCGACTGCGCATGGAGAACTGGGACTGGTTCGAGACTGATAAGGCCGAGAACGCTTACACCTTCGGTGCCGCGACGCTGCGGCTGGGACTCGGCCAGCAGAAGGAGAAACTGGAATGGCTCGTGGAAGGCGAAGCGCCGGTGCTGATGAGCGTCCCGGAGAATTCAATCGCGGCGGCGCCGCAGGGGCAACTCGGACTCGGCGCTTCGTATTTCGCCGCGAGCGGTCGTCAGGACGCGAGCGTCATCTTCAAGCAGGGCTTCGTCCGCTTCAAGGGGCTGTTCGGCGATAAGGCGAGCAGCCTGAAGCTGGGGCGATTCGAATTCAACGACGGGACGGAAGTGACACCGTCCGACACGACGCTCGCCGCCGTCAAACGCGACCACATTGCGCAGCGGCTGATCGGCGCGTTCGGCTTCTCGCACGTCGGGCGCAGCTATGACGGGTTGCAATACGCGCGCAATTTCAAAGCCGGCAACTTTACCTTCGTCGGCGCGCGCCCGACCGAAGGCGTGTTTCAGCTCGACGGCAATGATGAACTCGACGTGGATTTTTACTACGGCGCGTTGACGAAGCCGTTCAAATCGAAAAAAGGCGAGAGCGAGGCCCGCGCCTTCGTGCTGCATTACCACGACGGCCGCCCGGTGCTGAAAACAGATAACCGCGCTCAGGCCCTGCGCGCCGTCGACAAGAGCAACATCAGGCTGACGACCGTCGGCGGGCATTACATCGGCGCTTACAAGGCGGGCAAAGGCAAAGTTGATGTGCTGCTCTGGGGCGCTGGTCAGTTCGGCGACTGGGGCACGCTCGGTCAGCGCGCCGGGGCGATTGCCGCCGAGGCCGGTTACACGTTCGGCAGCAGCAAACTGGCCGACAGGATCAAGCCCTGGGTGCGCGCCGGGTACTACCGCAGCACGGGCGACGGCAACCCGAATGACGACACGCACGGCACTTTTTTCACCGTGCTGCCGACGCCGCGCATTTACGCCCGGACGCCGTTCTTCAACGCGATGAATAATGAAGACGCCTTCGGCCAGCTGATGCTCAAACCGCACACGAAACTGGCCGTGCGCTTTGACGCCCATCACCTGCGCCTGAGCAATTCAAAAGACCTCTGGTATGTGGGCGGCGGGGCATTTCAGAAAAGAACCTTCGGATACAGTTCGCGTCCGGGCAACGGCAAACAGAGCCTTGGCTGGCTGTTCGATCTGAGCGCGGACGTGAATGTGACTTCGCGGACGGCGTTCACGTTTTATTTCGGCGGCATCCGCGGCGGCGGCGTGCAGTCGGCGATCTACCCGCTCGGCGGCAGCAATCCGGGTGCGCACTTCGCTTACATCGAGCTGACGCAGAAATTTTAGAGCCGGTGAGCGGCCCGAGGCTGATGACCCCGCCGGACTGCGACCGCATGGATTAAAGGCGGCTGCGGAAGCGTAAAGGCGGGGTCTCCCGCAGCCTTGCTGACTGTTAAGAAGGAAATCTATTCCTTCATGCCCATGTGAGTTTTCCGGAAAAACGTTTCGTGATTTTTCGGTTCATCAGAAAAATTTCTTCCCGTAAATTATTCGGGCGGTGAGACGAAGGATTTTCCCGGGCGGCGCGAGCGTCACCTGCGATACTGCTATTCAGTCAGCCCGGGATTGCGCCGGCAGATGTCTGACGGTCTGCCAGCTTGTCGCCAGGTGAGTGGGGAGAGCAGGTGGGGATGGCGGGCATTACTTTTTGTCCACGCGGAAATAATACTGGCTGACATTGTCTATCCCGCCTGCCGCGGTGAGGCCGTCGAGCGAAAGCAGATAATCACGCTTCGCGAACAACGTGGCCGGCAGATTCAGGACGACCTCTCCGCCGGATTTGATGGCGCGACCATTCAGCCCGCTGCGGCTCCAGACTTCTTCCCCGGATACCGTCCGAATCACGGCGCGATAAGCCGGGTAGAGTTGCCCGGTAAAGTAAAGCCGCAGGCGGACGGTCTCCGCCTGCGCGGGAATGACGAGCGGGCGTGCGGCCTGCGGGTCTCTGACCAGGCTGGTCAGGATAAATGAGACGAGCCCGGGCGCCGGCTGTTGCGCGGGAGTCTGGTTTGCTTTGATTGATTCAAGCTGCCGGCGCACATCTTCGACATCTGCCGCCAGTTGATTGTTGCGCGCTCGCGCGTCGGCGATTTGCCGCTCCTGCCCCTGCGCCTGTTGCCTGAGCGCCGCCTGCTCAGCCTCGCTCTGTCTGAGCTGCTCCCTCAGCCGCGAGTTTTCCACGGCGAGCCAGACGGTGCCGCCGATCAGCGCGAGCGCGAGGGCCGCTACGGCGAAACCCGGGATGAGCGCGCGCAGTCGTAAGCTCTCGAACCAGGACAACCTGTCACGGGCTGGCGAGGCGTCGTCGTGCGGGGGAGCTGAAGCCGCGAGATTGATCAGCTCTTTCGTCGTCTCGTATTTCCGGCGCCGGCGTGAGGAGGCCAGGAAATACTGCTCGAACAATTCACGCTCGCGCGGCGGAAGCCGGTCGCGCTCGTAATCGCAGATCAGCTCGTCCTCCACAACGAGCATTTCGAGGTAGAAGTCCGGGTCGTGGAAATACTGCTCTTCCACCCGGGTCTGTTCCTGCTCGGAAGCTTCCCCAAGGAGGTAGCGGGTCATCAGTTCCTGATTGTCTTCTTTCGTTTCCACGTGATTATCGTCGCCCACATCCTCGTGGCGATTCGCCGGATTTATTACACCCCGGCGGGCGCCTGCCTGAGACAGCGGCTGATACACTCATCGAGCTGGGCCCTGATCCGGTACGCGCGCACGCGCAGGCTGTTGAGCGAAACGCCCAGCTGCTTTGCCATCCCGGCCCGGTTATCAATCTTTCCGCGCTTCTCGGACTGATAATACTGGACAATCAGAGCCCGGCTTTCGGCCGGCAGCCTGTGCAGGCAGCGCTCGAAACAGGCGAGCCGCGCCTCTTTCTCAGGGTTCTCTTCGACCGGGGCCGACGCGACTGACAGCTCCTCGGGGGCGACCCGCCTTTTCAGCTCCTTGCCCTGCTCCTGCGCCACCTCCAGCCAGAGCCGCCGCGCAACGCCGTAACAATAGCCGCGGAAATCCTGAATCTGTTCGCCCTCTTCAATCTTCCTGGCCACGCGGTTGAGCGTCTCATCCGCCTGGTCTTCGGGGAAGACGCAGCCCCGCCACTCGAAGAAGCTGATCAGCACGCGCCGCAGATTTTCATACACCTCCCCGGCGCGCTCGCGGTCAGGATCGAGCCGGGCGAGCAGTCGGTCGAGCGATCCCTCGGTTAATACCCAGTCTTTTTTCTGCAAGGGGAGGCGATTCATGATCAGGGCAAAAGTAAGAAGGCGGGGGGCAAAAGTAAAGAGGGGAAGGAAAAAAGAAAAGGTTGATGTTTTTGCCCCGCCCCTGTTGCCTTACTTCCATTCGCCCTGAAGTTCGAAAGCGGCCCAGTAATAAGGTGAGCGCCGGGATGGCTGCCGCCACATCCCGACCTGCGCCGCGCGCAGCGCCGCCGCCGGCGCGAGCCCTTTGCCCAGCATTTCCCGGTAGAATCGCTTCATCAGCTCGGCGGTCGCCAGGTCATCCACCTTCCACAGGCTGGCCACCACGCGCGCGGCTCCGGCATACATAAAGCCGCGCACGAGTCCCACGAGCCCCTCGCCGCTGATATCTTTGCCGAGGCCCGTCTGGCAGGCGCTCAGCACCACCAGTTCGGCGGGCAGCCTGAGGTTGTAGATTTCGTGCAATTGCAGGAAGCCCTGTTTAGGCCGGCCCCGTTCGTCAACGAGCGAGAGCAGGACGCCGGACAAGTACGGCTGCTCGGTATTGAGCAGGCCATGCGTGGCGAAGTGGATGATGCGGTATTGGGCGAGTTCGGCGCTGGTGGCGGTCTCATAGCTGGCCTGAAAATCAACGGCCTTCATCGCCGCGTCTGGCGGTGCGGCTTCGAGGATCGCATCAGCCTCCTGCCGCGAGAAAGGCAGCCGCGAGACGGCGCCGCGATGACGACTGATTCTCACCGACCTGATCGCGCGTTCGAGGTCGGTCGTGATGGCAGCAGGAGAGGTTTTCGACGCGGCCCTGGGCGTCGCGCCTCTTCTCGTCGTTCCCGCGCCCCGGGCCATAGCCAGTGTCTGCCCGGCCCCGGCACGGACGCGCTCATCAGCGGCGTCAAAGACCGGGTCGGCCAGCACCGCGACCGCTTTTGGCGCCGGTTTGCGCCCGGCCAGCTCGCGCCGCAGCACCCCGAGCGTTGAAGCCGACGGCAGACTGACGATTTCGTGTTCGACGACGAGTGGAGTGAAGGCGACGGGGAGAGGGGGAGAGGGGGAGAGGGGGAGAGGGGAAGAAAAGGTTCTTCTCGCCCTGTCTCCCCGTCCCCCCGTCCCCCCCTCTCCCTGTCCCCCTGACGCCGGCACTGGCAGCGCGCCGAACGGAACGTATTGCAGCGTGCCTTCGCTGACGACGAGCAGGCGTTTGTTCCCGAGCTGCGCGGCCACCGGCCCCAGTATCATCCGGCTCAGAGCCGTTGCCGCCGGCACGTATTCACTCTCGGCCCGGCTGATCCGCGCGAGGCGCTGCTGAGGGGTCTCCAGCGGCTTGTGCTGATTGGGGGCCGTCAGCAGGTCGTAGACGCGGCGCGCAGCCGCTTCGATCTCAGCACGTTTGGGTAGTTCAAAGCTCGCAATCGAGTCCGGCGTCACGGCCCAGAGGTGGCTGCGCTCATCGCCGAGCGCGTATTCGAGCATCAGCGTGTCGGCGTCAAGTACCTGTTGCTGAATCTCTGTGAGGCTGAGCGGCTGCGGCTGCGTCAGCGCCGCGTAGCGCGGGCTGCGCGCGCGGATCTGCGCCTGCAGATCATTGTATTGCGCCGTCAGTTCGCCTGCCTCCTGTGTCGCCGCCGCCAACTCGGCATCCTGATGCTGGCCGCCGAGTAGTCGCGCGAGCCGTCCCGCCTTACCGTCGAGCGCCCGACCCAGCGTGCGCTCGCGCTCCAGCAGATCCGGCTCGACGCCCTGACGAATGTCGGCGCGAGCTTCCGCCAGCAATTCCAGCAGACTTCTTGCCCGCGCCCGCTCGCTGACTGCCAGCGCCAGCGCTTCGAACCCTTGTGCCGGGTGCTGCTGATGCAGATGCATCAGGATGTCCAGATAAAGTTGATAGTGCTGGTGAATGGAAGCGAAGTAAGAGGTCCGCAACTCCTGGCTGATGACTTTGGAGCGCAATGACTCGATGATTTTGATTGCGGCTTCGATCTCTGCACGGGCCGACGGCAGATTGCCGGAGTCATGCTCGACAGCCGCGAGATGATAGTGTGTCTGAGATTCGCCGAAGTGGTCGCCGACCGTCTGATTGAGGGCAAGGGCCTGCTTGTAGTATTCAAGCGCACGCTCCTGCTTATTCAGTGCGCGATAAACATTACCGATGTCATTAATCAGATATGCTTCCCCCTGACGGTTTCCGCCGAGCCGGTAAAGTGACAGCGCCTCCTGATAGTACGCGAGCGATTTCTGTCGATCCCCCAGCGCTGCATAACTCCGCCCGATGTAGTTGAGTGTGTACGACTCCGCCCGTTGCAACCTGAGGGTGCGAAGCGTCGGCAGCGCCTGTTGATAATAATCAAGCGCTCTCCGGTGATTGCCGAGAGCGTAGTGGACCTCGCCGATCTGCACGAGCGATTGCACCACGCCCTGGTCATAACTCACTGCCTGCCACAGCCGCCGCGCGCGGTCGTAATTGCCGAGCGCCCGCTGCAATTCGCCGAGGCCCAGGTAAGCATACGCCGCGCTGTTGAAGTTCACTGCTTCCCACAGCCGGTCGCCTATGCGATTGAAGAGACCGGCAGCCTGAGCATAGAAATTGAGCGCCTCCTGCTTCTCGCCGATGTGGGAATAGAGCTGGCCCGTCGCGGTGAGCGCCAGGGCTTCGCCGCGCCGATGACCCACGGCGCGCCAGAGCTTGAGCGCGCGAGCATAATAATCGAAGGCTTCCCCGGTATTACCCAGATCCGAGTGCGTGTAGCCGAAGTTCATCAATGTGTGCGCCAGCAGGCGGCGATCATTGAGCGTCGGGCAGAGCGCGAGCGCCTGGTCGTAAAAGCCGAGCGATTGCCGCTTTTCGCCAAGCCAGAAGTGGTACTCGCCCAGGTTGTTGAGCGCCAGCACTTCTCCTGACCGATAGCCGGCCTCACGGCTCAGTTCCAGAGCCTTGTTCGCGCACTCCATCGCTCGCTGATGCTGGCCCAGATAAAGGCAGACACTGCTCATCTCATTGAGCGTATCGCTCCTGCTGCGCGCATTGTTGCTTCCCGAGTTCTGTGAGAGGGCGAGTTCGTAATATTTGAGCGCTGTTTTCAGTTCGCTTAATGAATAGTAGACCTCTCCGATGGTGTGCAACGCGATTACGGCCTGCTGCTGCTCGCCTGCCTTCTGCCAGGCTGCCAGGGCCGCCTGATATTTCCTGATGGCTTCCCGGCAGGCCTGCTCTTCCCAGGTTTCGCGCAGCAGCCCGCCTTCGGCGAATGCGACTTCCGCGGCGATCCTGCTCTTGTCCAGCGAGGTGGCCTGTCGGACTTCCCCGACGCTCAGGCGATAGGTTCCGGGCGCGGCTTCTTTATCCGGCGAATGCACCACGAACTGGTAAGCGCCTGAGGCCGCAGCGATCAATGACACTGGTGTCAGGCCGTGGCGACAAGAGAGTTCCCGGAGCTTCTGGCCCTGCGGAGAGAGCAGAGTCACGCCGATAATCCCCGCGGGTTCGACGTCAACACGCAGGTACTGGCCAGCCTGGAGAGCGATGCGATAGTTATGACTTTCGCCCGGGGCGAGTTCGCGTTGGGCCGGCTGATTTGGGATGAGTGGCCGCGGCTCCGATTCCTGTGTACTGCCAACGGGCTGACAGCGGGATGGAGGTGGGAACATTACCTGAAGCAGGAGTACGCTGATACAGAAAGCTGCGGCGCGGAAGCCCCGCGCCAGCATTGACCGCGCGACGGGAGTGGGCACCTCGCCGGGCGGTGCCTTGACTCCCTTCGCGGATGTGTATATCAGAGACGCCATCAGCCGCCGTTTCATCATTCACAAACTTCTCTGAAGAACTTGACGGGCGGATTCTTTACCTTCGCCGCTCTGCCACTGCCCCCTTTGGAGAGCGGATCGTTGGTGCGCAGACCGATTCTCGTCTCATCCGTCGGGATGAAGCAGCGGGATTCATTAACAGGGTGGTGACCATCATTGCGAATCTCGCCTCGGCTTTTGTCCAGGTACTGCTCAAGGAAGTCTCCCCATGTCGTCGCTGTGGAAAAACTGAGTTCATTGTACTTCTGGAGGTCTTTGAACTGTTTGGCCTCTGGCGTGTCTGTCGCCCAGGGGAAGTAGATTGACACTCCATGTGAATGCTGAAAAGCAGCTCCGCTATAACATGATTGCAGCACGAGCGGGGGAGTCTCCTTATCGCCAGCAATCACCGCTTTGACAGAGTTGCACGCTTCCCTGATGTTTTTATCCGAGCTGTGCTGGCTCAGCTGGTTGCAGAAATCCCAGAGATCGACGTACTGGTCGGCATTGTATGACTGTGCCCTCCAGTGTGCCAGCAGGACGGCGTTGAGAACAGCCTTGTTCCGGATGCCCCTTCTCAGCGCCACGGCCAGCTTCCTGACGGCGCGCTTAAGAGCCGGGCTGTGCGTTAAATCGCAGACGGCCTGATCCACCGAAACTCCTGCTACGTCATAGTCCGAATAGTACTGTACATACTTGCTCACGAGCATGCGAGCGAGTGTTTTAGGATCTGACTTACCTGCTGCATTCAGGGTTTCCAGCACCCGGTGGTAAGGCCAGCCCGTACTCAGCTCGAACCCCTCGGCTCCAATCAGCAATCGCACCGCGCCGGATAGTTCGTGGGCCACCTCAGCCATGCTCATCAGGCAACTGTCCATCAGCACAATATCTATTTTGCGCTTAAGCTCATGACTGACGAACTGGAAGACCTCCCGCAAATCGTGGAGTTCGAGCGATGCTGGCGGGTTGTTGCTCTTTAGAAACTCTCCGACAGCCCCGCTGCCATGCCCCGACAGAATAACCATGCTACAGGCGTTTTGCGCTTTGTTTTTGTCGATGCTCGTCAGGATGAAGTCCTTCAGCACGTCCGGATTGGAGGCGCTGAGCGGGCCCGGCGCTGCCTGAGCGGCTGTGGCTCTCGTCTCGCGGCTGGTGGCTTGAGAACCTGTCTTATAAAGGGGAGGCTGATGGACCGGGCGTGCAATCAACTGGAGATCGCCATCAATATCGCCCGTGGGAGTGCGGGTCCTGGTTCCTTTTTGCGTGGCTGTCTGATTGAGCTTTCTGATGAGGTATTGCCTGGTGAATGGCTGTAGCTCGGCTTCGCTCGATTTCCGTCGTGGCGACTCTTCAATGGCGCTGGAATGAAACTGTGCGATCACGTCCACATTGGCTCCGGTACCAACCCGCTGCATCTCCTTGAGTGAGAAGACGCACTCTTCGCTGAGACTGTTGTCCGCCGCCATGTAGATCATGACATTCCATCTTTTTCCCCCGTCAGGCTTCTGCGGGGTGTTGCTGACTGTGGCTTTGTTCATCGTGGGGCTCCATTGCTGGTTACTGCCTGAAGTGGGCCATCGCTGGCCGGGTTATAGTCGGGCGATTGGTCGTCGCCGGATTTATGCACTTCCATGAACAAGTGAGAAAAGCCCAGAAATGTTACGGAATGATCAGAACCAGAAGATGAATACAGTGGTGATGCGAAAAGACGCGGTGGTCTGTTAATGCTGAAGACGGCCTGCACTTTACGCCGGGACGCTGTGTCTGTCAATTCCAGGGCCGGTTCATTTTCACGGCAGTGTCCCCGGGGTGCGGGCGGGAATACTCCCCCTCGGGAAGTCGCTCCGATTTACCCCGCGCTTTCTCTGATTCACCTGTTCCGCGTCCTCTGCCGGGCCCTACCTGCAATTTGGCGGAACGACGGGGATGGTGAATTTCGCTGCCGCTGTGAGAGTCAGCTTGTGGAGATTGTGGCCCTGGTTGAAGGCGCCCGGGTTGCCGGCCGCGCCGGGGTGGTGATTGATTACCGCGCCCAGCAATGCCCGGTCTTCTGTCGCCCACAATTTCATCCAGCCCGTGCCGCCCGCCGGAATCACCTGACTCAAGCGCGGCGTCGTGCGCGGGAAACTGACCGAGAAGACCTGCTTCAGCTGACAGCCGGCGGCGAAGGTGAAGCTGTAGGGATTTTCCTGATCGTCGAAGAGCAGGCCGAAGAGCGAACCAATCTGGCCTGCCGACGAACTCAGATCGCCTGCAATGCTGTCGAGGATGAGCATCGTCGAATTGCCGTCGGCCTGCGACTGGACGGCGTCCACCGCCAGCACGCGCGGCGCACGGTTATAACGGATTCCGTCAAAGGCTATCTCTGCCGTCGTCGCGCTCGCCGTGCAGGCCGGGGCCGTGCCCGCGAGCGCGGCGAACGCCTCGGCGCCCAGGTTAGCCGCGTGGCCGGACTGGAACTTCACGTATTCATCGCCGATCAGGAAATTGAAGTTCGCCGGGCAGCCGCCTGAGTCCACCGCAACAGCAACGACGTAGCCCATTACTCCCGGGTCAACGTCGGCGGCATTGATCATCATCGTCTGATTCGCGGTCAGGCAGACGAAGGAATCCGCGACCGTGCAGCTGCTGCCGTCAACGAAAAACAGATGGACGAAAGCATTCCTGTCGGGGCTGATATTGGTCAGGCTGAGGCGCGTGTTTTCAGCCGCCGGATTGCTCAGGCTCGAAGTGTAAACCGGAAAGATCAGCACTGAACCGGGCTTCTGATCAGTGGCCTCGGAACCCGCCGGGTCGAACAGGCCGGGCGCATTGATGCCGCCGTCGTCGTCAGTGATCGTGCCGGTGCCGCGAGCGAGCGGCGTGACGGCTGAAGGCGCTTCCGCGGCGCCTTCACCGGCGGAGATACCCGAAACGGCCTGCTGCGCCGGGGCCTGATTGATCTCTACGAAGAAGGTTTCCGTGCCTTCAGGGATCATGTCCCCGATGATGGTGACAGTGATCTGTTTGCTGGTTTCGCCGGGCGCGAAGACGAGCGGGCCGCCGGCCGCGATGTAATCACTGCCCGCCATGGCGGTGCCGTTGGCCGTGGCGAAGCTGAAAGTGATCGTCTGGCTGCTCGGGTTGGACAGCATGACGTCGAAGGTCAGCGGCTTCGTGCCGGAGTCGCCTTCGGTGGTCGTCGCGTCGTTGATGGAGACGGTCGGCTCGGGGTCATTGTCAGTGATCGTCAGCGTCGCCTCTGCCGGATTGCCGAGTGCCGCGCCGCCGGTCGGTTTGCTGAGCGCGATCCCGACCGTTTCATTCGGCTCATCAATGTTGTCATCCACGGTCTGAATGGTGATCTGCTTCATCGTCTCGTTGCAGCCGAAACTGACCGTCCCGGTGTAAGCCGCCGCGGTGTAATCCGCACCCTCAAGCGCCGTCAGGCCGGTGATCTTGTAATCCGCGCTGACTTCGGCGTTGCCGCCGCTGCGGATGATTTTGATCGTCGCCGTCCCGCCCTCGGTGACGCTGTAGCTCGCCATCTCGATCTGGATCGCCCCCGCCGCGTCATCATTGGTGAGCGTCCCCGTGCCGACGGACTGACTCATGTCGAGAGCCGCATTCACCGGATTTGACAATGTGACAGTGAAATTTTCGTCTGGTTCGATCACGCAGTCGGGGTTGACTACGACGGTGATCGTTTGAGTCAATGTCGTCGTCCGGGCGGCGAAGGTGAGCATCCCGCTCTGCGCGGTGTAGTCATTGCCCGCGGTCGTCGCGCTGCCGTCGGCGGTCGCGTAACTCATAGTGACATCCGAATCTGGAGACTGTGAGAGTGTGACGGTGAAAGTCAGACTCGAAGTCGGGCCGTTGCCTTCGGGTTGCGAGACACTGTTGATGGTCAGCACAGGCGTGGTCAGGTTGAGGCCGATGACGAGCGGGTTGTGATCCGACGAATGGTAAGGCGTCGCCGCGTAGCGGTCGTCCGGCTTGTTCTCCTTGTTGTAATCAAAGACCACCGGTTCATCCGCATTGATGTGCCAGATCGTGGCGCCCGTCACCTGAGCGTTGAGGCTGGCCGTCGCAAACGCATGGTCGAGCCTGCCGAGTTCGCCGTTGAAGTTGAATGAGTACTGCGTGTCGCTCGGGATCAGATCCGCGAGCCCGGCGGCGCGGAGCGCGTCAATCGGGTCTTCCTGCGCGTAGGAGTTGAAATCGCCGACCGCGATGACATCAGGGTCAAGCGGCACGAGCGTGTTGTTGATAAAGCTCACGAGCGCCTGCGCCTGATTGCGCCGCCGCGCGTTGAAGCAGGATTGCCCGTCGCCCTGATCCGCGTCCGCGCCACTTGAGCCCTCGCAGCCTTTCGACCTGAGGTGGTTGACCACCACCGTGAATTTCCCGCCGTTGGCGATTGACTGAAAAGTCTGCGCGATAGGCGCGCGGCTGTATGTGCCGGTCGGGGCCGCCGTGTCGGTCAGCACGCTGCCCGATTGGGTCACAGTGGAAGTGCGGTAGATGATTCCCGATTTTATATCCTGATCGGTGCCGACCGGGTTTATCGGATCGTAAACCGCCGCGGGAGTGGGAATGAAGTTGTAGGTGCCCGCGGTTCCGAGCGCATTGAGCGCAGTCACTATGTCATTAACCGCCGCATTCGGATTGGCCTGCGTCCCTTTCTCCAGTTCAATCAGCCCGATCACGTCGGCATCGAGCCCGGCCAGGGCCGCCACGATCTTGTCGCGCTGGCGCGCAAGTTCCGTCGCGTTGCTCGCGCCGCGCGAGCCGGTGGTCACAAAGTAATTCTCGATGTTGAATGACGCTACCCTGAGCGTCCCGCCGACCGGGTCGGGAGCGGCGGGGCGCGGGTTGAGCGCATTGAAGGCGGGCACGGCCGTCGGCTCGATGCGGTAAGAGCCGAAGGCGAAATCCATCACGCCGGTCAGGCCGGTCACGCTGTCGCCGAGCCTGACAGTCGCATTCGTTCCCGCGCCGATGAACGGGATGGGATTAGGGTTGGAACCGGTACTCCCGTCATTGAGGATGATCCTGCTGTTATTGTTGGTCGTCTGCTGCGCCGTGACCGCCGCGACGTTGCTGTTGCCTGTCACGCTCGTGCCTGAAGCCGGGTTGTCATTCGGGTCAATCGAGTTGGTCGGTATAAAGAGCCTGCTCGCGGCCAGAGTGAGTTCGCCGAACCTGCCCAGATCACCGTTGTCGGCGACGTACAGAGTGCTGAAAGTCACGAGCATGCCTTCGTACTTTTCGAGGTCAGCGGCCGGCGAGGTCGGCAATGGCAACGTCACTGATTGCGCCGGAGGCAGCGGATTGCCGGTGCTGTTCACCACGACGCTTGTCACGCTCGAAAGTTCCGTCAGCCCCGGCGGCCCGCCGAAATTACTGATCGTCCCCGACACGGTGACCTGATCGCCGACGCTGACATTCGCGAGCGTTGACGGGTCGAAGATGAAGATGCCTTCGGAGGTGTTGGGGTCAGCGTCCCAGTCGCTCTGCTCTTCTTCGACAAAGAAGCCGCTCAGTTTGCCCGCCCCCTGAAAATCGCCGACCACGATGCCACGAATCGTGACTGCGCCGGTCATAGCCGGAGTCTCGTTCGCCCCCTGAATGCTGTGGATGAGCGTGATGGGCGTGACTTTCACCGAAACTGTGCAGTCAGCCGTCTGTGGCGTCGGAGAATCGTCATTCGACCACCTGATCGTGACGGCGTAAGTCCCGGCGGGAGTCGTCGCCCCGACGTTGAGCGTGGCCGTCGCCGTGCCCCCGACACTCCCGGCCGGCGTAAAGCCGCTGAGCGTGATCGTGCCGGGGTCTGACGGGGTGATGCCATTGATCGTGGCGCTGGTCACCTTCCCGTCCGAATCAGTTGCGCTGACGCCGGCGGAACCGGCTTCGCCGGCAAACGTGTTCAGGCTGGCGGGGCAATTCGGCATGACCGCGGCGTTGGTATTGACGGTGACGTTGACCGTGCAGGAGCCGGTCTGCGGCGTCGGCGAGTCGTTGTTCGACCATTTGATCGTCACGGCATAATTGCCGACCGGGGTTGATGACCCGACGTTGAGCGTGGCCGTGGCCGTGCCTCCGACGGCGCCGGCAGGCGTGAAGCCGTCGAGCGTGATCGTGCCGGGGTTAGAGGGCGTGATGCCGGTGATCATCGCGCTCGTGACGACCCCGTCAGAATCGGACGCGCTCACGCTGCCGGAAGTGGCGATGCCGAAGATCGTCGTCAGCGTGCCGGGGCAGGTCGGGGTGACGGGCGCATTGGTGCTGACGTTAACGTTGACCGTGCAGGAGGCCGTCTGTGGCGTGGGCGAATCGTTATTCGCCCACGTGATCATCACCGCGTAGTTGCCGACGGGTGTTGCTGACCCGACGTTGAGCGTGGCCGTTGCTGTCCCGCCGGCGGCACCTGCGGGCACGAAGTTATCGAGCGTGATCGTGCCGGGATTCGACGGCGTGATACCGGTGATCATCGCACTCGTGACGACGCCGTTGCTATCGGTCGCGCTCACATTGACTGACCCGGCCGTCCCGGCCAGCAGGTTCAGCGGCGACGGACAGCTCGGAACCAGAGGCGGGTTGTTGACCATCACGGTGACCGCGCAGGCGGCCGTTTGCGCGGCGGGAGAATCATTATTCGACCACTGAAGGTTCACCGTGTAAGTTCCCGCCGGAGTGCCTGCTCCGACATCAAGCGAAGCGGTAGCCGTCCCGCCGATGGTGCTGGCCGGGGTGAAGCCGCTGAGCGAGATCGTTCCCGGATCTGATGGCGTGATGCTGGTGATCGTCGCCCCTGTGACTTTGCCGTCGGCATCCGTCGCGCTCACTGCGCCTGAAGTCGCCATGCCGGTGTTGGCGGTGAGGCTCGCCGGGCAGGTCGGAACTACCGGCTGATTGGTCGCGTAAGCTCTGACTGAAAGGTCATCAATCGCGAGGCCATGATCGTTGCCCGTGTCATTGATGTCCACCCAGCGCAGCCATACCTCCTGGCCGTTATTGATCGTCACCGGCAGAGTCGCCTCTTTCAGCGTGCGGTTGGCGGCGGCGTTGCCATCGAGGGCGGCGGCCGTGGCTCCGGTAATCGGGCTCGTGAAATCCAGAGTCGTAAAATTACTCCACCCGGTCGTGGGAGTGTTGGCTCCCGTAATGGTGCCGGGGTTCTGGATCTGGTACTGAAAGCTCAGGGTCTGAGCGCTGGTGTTGCCGCCGTTACGCCACTGCTCGCCGGTGTATTTGACGACGAGTGAGTTGATCGCCGACCCGGTGCTGTTGGTCAGCTTCACCGCATAATAGATTGTTCCCGTCGTGCCTGAGGCGACTGACCCGAGTGCGCGGTCGGCCGGAACGGCTGCGCTGCCGTAGCTGTAAAGACTCCCCGTGGTGCTGCTCCCGGCGTCGGCGTTGTAAGTGGTGCGCGTCGAATACCAGCCAGCGATAGTGGTGTTGTCAACCCAGGCGTTACCTGTCCCGCTGGCGGACAGGGTGTTGAAGTCTTCCTGAATCGCCGAGCCGAAAGTTGTGATGATCCCGTTGTTCGTCAGCGCGGAAGACGACCGAAGCCAGCCGGGAAAGAGCGCGATAATGAGTGACAGAATGAAAAAGCCGATGAGGAAGGCGAACCATTTCTTCCGGGACGGGCGGGGCGATGATCCGGCCTGCGGGGAAGCGCCCGCTGATCGCGAACGGAACAGGTTCCTGAACTGGTATGAGGAGAGAGGCATTGGTTTATTTCCTTATCAATAATTTTTCTGCCGATGATTGCCTTCGGCGGTCTGCTGCACGGCTACGCAGGGCAGTGCGGCGGAAACACCGGGATCTGGAAAACCGCTTTCGTCGTCAGGGTCAGCTTGTGCAGGTTGTGGCCCTGATTGAAGGCGGCAGTCTGGCTCGTTGCGTTCGGGTTGAAATTGATCGCCGCGCCGATGATCCCGCGATCCGATTCAGTCCACAACTTCAGCCAGCCGGTGTGACCCGCCGGGATGACATTCACGAGGCGCGGCGTCGTGTGCGGGAAGTCGTTCCCGAGCGTGCGCCGCAGCTGAATCCCGCCGGAATTCTCGAAGCTGTGCGGGTTTTCCATGTCGTCGAACAGCAGCCCGATCATCTCCCCGATGGTCGAAACCCGGTCGCGCAGGTCGCCGCCGACGCGGTCGATGATCAGCAATTGATTGTTGCCGTCGGCCGGCGAGAGGACGCTGTCCACCGCCAGCACGCGCGGGGCTTCGTTATAACTGACGCCGTCGAGCGGGAGTTCCACGTCAGCAGCGTTCGCGTCACAGGGCAGCGGCGCGCCGGGGAGCGCGGCGAAGGCTTCGGCGCCGAGGTTCGCCGCGTGGCCCGAAGTCAGCTTGATGTATTCGTCGCCGATCAGAAAGTTGAAATTGACCGGGCAGCCGGTCGCGCCGTCAACCGCGACGGCCACGACGTAGCCATTCTCGCCGGGGTCCACGTCAGAAGTAAGCAGGCTCACCGTCTGACTGGCCGAGAGGCAGACGTATGAGTCAGCCACCTGCCCGCCGCCTTCAACGAAGAAGAGGTGAACGTAAGCCGGCCGCGAGCTGTCAGTGTTGGTGATGTTGAGCCGCGTGTTTTCCTGCGCCGGCCGCGTCGCGCTGGAATCGTAAATGGGAAAGATCAGGATCGAGCCGGCCTTCTGATCGCTGACCATCGCGGATGCCGGGGCCGGGGTGCCGGGCGCGCCAAAGCCGGGGCCGTCATCGTCATTGATCGTCAGCACCGCAGCGATCACGCTGCCGAGCGCGGCCCCGCCGGCCGGGGAACTGAGCATCAGGTTGACTGTTTCGGGCGGCTCGGGCAGGTTGTCACTGTTGATCGGTACCGCGAAGGTTTTGCTCACCTCGTTGCAGGCGAATACGAGCGTGCCCGCGGTCGCGGTGTAATCCAGAGCCGAATCGGCAGTCCCGTTGCTCGTCGAATATTTCACGCTCACGCTCTCGCCCGTGCCGCCGACGCGCGTGACGGTGACGAGGGCCGTGCCGTCGTTTTCAGCCACGCTGTAATTCGCGGCGCTGAATTGCAGCGTCCCCGGCAGGTCATCGCTGAAAATTGTGCCCGTGCCCGAAGCTTTGACAATTGCGGCGTTCACCGCGTCCATCAGAGTGACCGTGAATGTTTCCGGACCCTCGATCAGGCAATCGTCAATGATCGGCACTGTGAGCTGTTTCGTCCTGACCCCTTCGGCCGGATCGAAGGTCAGCTTGCCGGTGGTTTTTGTGTAATCGCTGCCTTCCACTGCCAGGCCGCTCATTGTCGAAAAATCAACCGTCACTACGTCGCCGAAGAACTCCGACAGCGTGACGTCGAAAACCAGACTGGGCGCGCCGCCCGAAGCTTCCGTCCCCGACACGTCATTGATCGTCAGCGTTGGCGTAGTGAATGGCGTAATCGAGAAATCGTCCACGGCCAGCCCGTCATCCGAACCTGAAGCGTCGAAATCCAGCCAGCGGATGAAGAAAGTCGCGCCGGGCGGGATGACGATGCCGGTAATGGTCGCGCTGACATTCGCGCGATTCGACGCGTTGTTGCCGTCTTTCGCCCCGGTCGTACTCATGTTCGGAGTTGAAAAATCGAGCGCGTCAACATCAATCCACGTCCCGGTAGTCAGGCTGGTGGCGTTGAGGCTGTACTGGAAATCGAGACGGTCGGCGCGCCCGGGTGACCCGAGTCGCCATTCCTCGCCGGTGTAAGCAACCGTGAGCTTCGTGATCTGTGAATCCTCTATTTCAGCAGCTTTCTCAAACTGTCAAATGCTCTCAAAAGGCAATATTCATCGGCCTTTTATTGCTTCCGGCGCTATCACGCTCTATCCTGAACTCACGATCAAGTGTGACCCGTCAGTGTGGCCCGGAAGGGAGTAACAGACATGAGACAGAGATCCGGATACGTCTTCTATGATAAAGAGCGCGGCCATCACGTCGCACGCATCACTTGGACTGATTCACTCGGCAAGCGCCGTTACCGCAAGCAGAAGGTCGCCACAAAAACAGAAGGCAGGCAGTTGCTGAAGAAGTGGGGGGCGCTGCTCGAGCAGATCGGCGGCGACAGGATGGTTGATGCGGCAAAGCTCACCTTCAGGAAACTGGCCGATATTTACGCCGAGCGAAAGCTGATCCCACCAGTCATCCGGGGCACAGAGCGCGTGGCGGGCCTGCGTTCATACAAGGTGCAGCGCGGCTACCTGAAGGCCCTCTTGGAAAGCTTCGGTGCCAGAAAGATTGCCGGCATCACACACTCGGATCTGGAGGCGTACCGCGAAGCGCGCCTCCAGACGAAGACATACCGCGGCACTGACCGCAGTATGGCCAACGTGCATCGCGAACTTGCCTTGCTGCGGGCCATCCTCAACTTCGCCAAGCGTCAGGGCTGGCTGTCGCGCACGCCCTTCGAGATGGGGGAATCCGTGATTCGTGTTGCGAATGAAACTCAGCGTGACCGCATTCTGACACGGCAGGAAGAAGAAAGGCTGCTCGCGGTCTGCACGGGGAAGCGCTCGCATCTGTGCGCAATCGTCATCGGCTTGGTTGATACGGCCCTGCGAAAGGGTGAACTGCTGGCGCTCGAATGGCGCGATGTTGATCTGGGCTCGGGGCTGATACACGTGCGAGGCGAAACCACTAAGACACTGAAGGAGCGCAAGGTCGGGATCACCGTACGCCTGAAAGCCGAGCTGGAGCGGCTGGCGCTGCTCAAAGCCGCACCGACCGACAGGGTATTCCCTTCGGGTGACTTCCAGAAGTCATTCATGACCGCCCGCCAGAAGGCGGGGATTGAAAACCTGCATGCCCACGATCTGCGCCACACCGCAATTACGAGGTGGATTCAGTCAGGGATGCCGGTTGCTGAAGTGATGCGGCTGTCAGGCCATCGTACTCTCAACGTCGCATTCAGGTACATCAACGCTGATGACAACACGGCGCGGCGGGCGGCTGAAGCAATGGACGGATTTCATGCTCAGTTCAGTGAGCATAAGGTGAGCGGCTTCATCAATTAAGGACTGAATGTATCCTGTTCGATTATTCGATTGTTTATATAGCGTGTATAAATGATTGAATACACAGGGTTTGTCGGAAAATTCCCCTCTTGCAGTATTCTTCGAATTGACTATGATAGTCAAAGAATTTGATACCTCAGGCATGTAACAGCAATGGCCTGAGAGCCAGCAAAAATGAAAACCGCCAATCGCAGGTCGTGGAAAACTAAGCGATTGGCGGC
Source organism: Blastocatellia bacterium (assembly GCA_035652435.1). GTDB lineage: Bacteria > Acidobacteriota > Blastocatellia > RBC074 > RBC074 > DASRDU01. The sequence continues at coordinate 54,498 of DASRDU010000067.1, read as the reverse complement.
CTCAAACCAATACCCCGCACGAGGTGCGGAGAAAGGACATTGCTATTTTATGCCAACTCCGGCTGTTTCCCAAAAGCCCAAAATAGAGGTCGCTGCTTCCCGCAGATCAAAACAGCGGACTGCGAGAAAACCAATCCCAATAAATTCAGCCGCATTTTACGACTTCGAGACTTTCCCGATTCGTGTTTCTGACGCGACCGTTTTCAGAGCAATGAAGTCCGGCCGCTTAGTGCCAACACGTATTGGTCGCCGAACTCTGTTTTCTGGTGAGGCGATTCTGAATTGGATAAAAGGAGGCGAGGAATGAGTATAAAAGTAAAAGCCTCCCGCACGGTGAATGCGGAAGGCTTCCAAGAAAACTTAATTGAGCAAATTGATTGTACTAAAGACGAGCCGGCCCTTCAACCGGAATCAGCATTTCATGTAACCGTCGTAGCACAACACCGGGGAGAAAGTGAGGTGTACGATGGCTGACATTCCCAAACTTCAGAGCCGTCCTGATCCCGAGCGAATAACTCTCGGCGCTGCATATGTAAACGAGTCGCAGGAGCAATTAGCTCAAGTCGTGAACACGCTGAATTCTGATGACTTCACGACAGACTTTCACCGTGCTGTCTATTCGATTTCGAAGGAGATCCACGAGCGCGGCGAGATTCCTCACCCCAGCCTGTTGATTGAACGACTGAAAAGTCGGCGCCAGTATAAAAAATTCGCAGCAGAAGTAGGCAAACTGGCAGACGGGATTCCGCGAACCAAAGATTTGGGCCCTTATTTCAACCTGATCAAAGAAGCTTCCCTTCAGCGGAAAATCACACGTCTCACGGACTCTTGGTTTCACCGTGCGTCCTCCGATGATTGTAATGTTACTCAGTTGGTGAATGAAATCTCGGAAGCTTTGCCATCTTTAGATCTATACCGCGATAGCACGCCGCAATCCGGTTCTTTAGCTTTGTCTTGGGATGATTTCTCAAGGGAAGAATTCAAGCATGGTGAACCAATCGGTTTCGCTGTAGAACGTGGTGAAATTGCGCTGATGATCTCGCTGCCTAGCGGTGGGAAAACCACACTCGCCCTGAACGCGTCACTCTCAAAAATTGTGGGACACAAGTTCCCACCCATAGTAAACGACTCCGAACCACGCTGCGTCCTTTACGTAGACGGTGAGACTCGCAGAGCGCGCCTGCAACGCGATCTTGAACTGATGACGGGGCCATTCAGTCGCGAAGAGGCAATCTTGGCAGGGCAAAATCTGCACATCGTTTGTGAACCTGAGGTAAACAATGAATCTTTAGCTTTGACTCGCCCAGATCACTTACTACGTCTCACTCAAGAAGCTCTGCGCGTCAAGGCTGATTTGATCATCATTGATACTTTAGCCTCGCTCTGGCCCGTCTTTAACGAAAATGACAACGCAGAACAACAACGCCGAATCTGGCAGCCACTCCAAAAATTAGCGAGGCAGACGAATGCGGCAATCCTTGTTCTTCATCACGTCGGGAAGCGGTCCGAAGACAGTCAGTCACCTGAGCGTGTCTACCGTGGACGCGGGGCGAGTGCCAGCGGAGCCTTTGCCCGTGCGGTCTGGATACTGACACCTGATCCGGCGATTGAGGGCGTGGTGACGCTTTCCTGCGTGAAGGCCAAGGGGGAGAAACCCGCTGATGTTAGATTACAGCTCGATAAAGAGAAAAGGTGGTTCAGAATCTCCGAGCAACCGGCTGAGGCTCAGGTTACGACCTATCAGCGTATTCTTCAGGCTGTGACTCATGAAATGGGACTGACGGAAATCATCCTTGCCGTTGCTCAGCACAAAATCGGCCGGCGCACCATCCAAGATCAACTTTCGGAAGCCGTAGAACTCGGCCACTTGCAGAAAATCAGGCATGGCGTCTACGCCCCACTCACCCAAAGTGCAGAGAGTGCGGAAAGTGCAACTGAGCGTTCTGCGCCATCTGCACTTTTGCCTGATGAAAATGAAACCGATAGTGCAAAAGTGCAGGCCTCTAAAGGTGCCGCATTTTCTGCACTATCGCCGAACTCTGCGCGTACCAACGGGTTAAGCCGAAAAACGGAGGTTGAGTCTTTGAAGGCAGATGCCTTTTCTCCTCTGAAGAAAAGACACCCGAAGAACGTGTCCACTGAAAGTGCAGTTGTGCAACCCCCTATGGCTTCTACCCTATCTGCACTTTCAGCGGAGGACTCGGAAGTTATCTGATGAACGCAAGAGCGATGATCGAAAACTTACGCCGCAGTGGGTTCGCCCTGATGGTCGAAGGTGACGGCATCAGGGTGACTCCAGCGTCAGCTCTGACTGGTGAGTTGAGGAGCGCCATCCGCGAACACAAGCCGGCGATCATTGAAGCGCTTGCTTCAGAAGATCAGGGAAGGAAGCCAGCACGCGAGGTTCTGGCCGAATGTCTGGCCCGGCATGAATGCCCGGAGTGCCATCAGCCGATGACCTTTCAGCAGCGTGAACCCGAAACGTACTTCTGTCCGCACTGTCGGCTGTGGTCAGTCGAAGGGAGATTGCAGTGAAAGAAGTCGGGGAAGGAACCACAGAGCCAGCATTATCAGCGCTCGCCAAGGCCCGCGTTGATGCTCAGTGGATGCTGACCCTGCTCGAAGCAGAACACCCTGACCCTGATGCGATCAAGTTTCACTGGCATGACCTGGGGCGCAGCCTTCGCGCGGTGATTCAGGAACTGCGGCAGGGCGAGACGCTGGAGATTGAGCCAACCTGAGAGGGAGGGAGCGCGGCATGAAGCTGAAGGATTTGTTTTCAAAGAGCGGCAACAGCAGCAGCGGGCAGTCACTGACTTTGAGCGCCGACGATCTGCATGAACTGACCATCCGTTCGGGCCGGGCGATGGACGCCTTGAATCAATTCAATAAAGAGCGCGATGAAGTCACGGCGGCGATCAGGGCGCTGATCTTTTCTCGGCTTGATGAGCTGACCGCCAGCTGTGAATCGGCAAAGGCTGCCTCAAAAGAATTCGCGGAGCTGGCGCGGAAATTCGGCTTGCGTGAAGCGACCGAAACAGAGCGGGCGGCGCAGGCCTGCGAAGCAACAGTTCAACTGTTGCACCAGATCATGGAGGAAGTTCTCGTCTAAGGAGGGGGAAGGTAATGGCTGACAGGACCATTGGCATTGACATTGTTTTGAACGGAATCAAATCCATAGCGGATCTGTCGAAAGAACTCCGCGGGCTGCGCACCGCTGCGCGCGATGCAGAGCGGGCTGGCGATTCGGTTTCGAAGGTCAGCCGTGACACTGACCGGGCCGGCACAGCAGCGCGGAAATACGCCAGCGATCTGGAGAAGCAGGCGAAGGCAGCGGAGGCGGCAGAGAGGAAAGCCCTCTCGCTCGCATCTGCCCAAGCCCGGCTGCAGCAGGCTCAGGGGAACACCAGCGGTGCTGTTCGGACGCTTGAAAGGGCACTGAGCGGCGTGAACGGGCAATCTTTGGCAGCCGTTCGCAGTCAGATTCAACTCCAGAATTTGCTCTCCAGGTACAGCAATTCTCCGCTGATCAGTGCGGTGCGAAATATCAGTGGTGGCTTCAGCTCGCTCACCAGTGCGGCAGGCGGCGCCGGCAATGCGCTCAGTGGGGTGGCGGGGTCTGCCAGCAGCGCAGTCGGAGCTGTGAGCCGGCTTCACCCGGCAATTCTCGCGGTCGTGGGCGCGCTCGCCGGGCTGGGGATCGGGGCCGGGTTTCTGGCGAAAATCGGTGAGGCCGGAGTGCAGGTCAACAAAGAACTGGAGCAGCTGAGGCTCGGGTTGGCCACAACGATTGCCAGCGTTTCGGACATCGCCAATGCCCAGGGGATCAAACTGACGGGCATTGACGCGCTGACGGCCGCTTTGGGGGTTGCTGATGATCAGATGAAAAAACTGAAAGTTGATGCGCTGACGACCCCGCTGACGTTCCAGCAACTCTCCGAAGGTTTCCTACAGGCGGTCGGGCCCGGACTGTCTGCCGGGCTCACTCTGGATCAGATCAGAAAAAGCACCGTGTCACTGTCGCAGGTGATCATCCCGCTGACGGGGCATGCTGAGCAGCTGGGGCAGGAGCTGCGCGGCCTGCTGACCGGGGACATCACGAAGAATACGCAGATCGCGCGCGTGCTGGGGATTACGAAGGCCGACATTGACAACGCGGTCCGGCTCGGGACTCTGGCCGAATTCCTTGATGAAAAGCTCCAGGTGGCCGCGGCCAGCGGGAAGCTCATGGCGCAGACCTTCCAGGCGGCTGCGACGAATCTTGATCAGGCCGGGCAGCTGATCGCGGCCAGCGTGACGAAAGGCTTGTTTGATGAGCTGCGTGACAAGATCAACAGCGTGCTGCCCCAGATCTTCGATCAGACGACGGGCAGCATTTCATCTTCATTCAAAGGGATCACGGACACCCTGACGCAGATTTTCAACACGAGCGGCGCGGAGATCGCGAAGCTGATTGACTTCGTTGTCGGCGGGCTCAAATCAGTCTCCGAATTCCTGAAAGAGCATCAGTCGGAGGTGACGCAGATCATTATTTTCAGCCAGAAGATTCTGGAGAATCTGGGCGGGATAGTCACTGATCTGTTCGGCGCGCTCGGCAATACGAAGACCTGGGGCGAAGGGGTGAAGGCAACAGCAGCGGCTTTCCGGCTGGTGTCCATCATTGTCGGGCAGATCCGCGAGGGGCTGAACGTCCTTTTCAACGTGGTGGTGGCGCTCGGTTCGGCGCTCCAGCTGGCACTGCTTGAGCCGATTGCGGCGGCGGTGAAGCTGATGGCGAAGGCCGTCTCTTTCATTCCGGTGGTGGGTGACGCGGCGCAGGCTATTGCTAATACGATTGACAGCTTTGTGAAGACGACGACCGCGCGCTTTGAGAATTCGGTCAGCCGGATCGGTGCGGGCGTGCGGAACATCGGGAGTGCGTTCAGGAGTGCTTCCACGATCTCACTGACGGATGAGTTCGGGGCCGTGCGGCCTCTGAGCGACGTGGCCCGGGCGGGCTTGGGCAGTGAGAGCGGCGTCAGCATCAAAGGCAGGCCGCGGCCGGTGAAGGAGAAGAAGGGGCCGAAGCCGGTCAGCGATGCCGGCGCGCAGAAGCAGCTGCGCGAGGCAGAACTGGCGCTGGAGAAGGCATTTGCTGACCGCGAGGTTGCGCTGGCGAAAGCGACTCAGAGCGAAGAGACGCGCATCCTGCAACAGCAGCTCGAGGACCGGCAGATCTCGCTGAGCCAGTTCTATGACGAGATGGCCAGGCTACAGGCCGCGGCGGTGAAGCAGGAGATCGAAGGATTCCAAGCGGCGATCAGAGCTGAGCGGGCAAAGCTCGCTGCGATTGACTTAAGCGAGCGCGAGCGGCTGGCCAAAGCCACGAAACAGGGTGAGGCCGAAAAGATCAGGGCCGAAGCTGAGGCGGAAAGGCTGCGCACCAATGCCGCGATCGTCGGGCTGGAGACGAAGATCAACGAGGCCGAAGCGAAGGGCGAGGCTGAAGCGGCTGCCAACGCGCGGGCGAGGATCAAGGCAGCACGTGATCTGAAGAACGAGCTGGATCAGATCAGCGTCGAATTCCTGAGGGTGACGGGTCAGGACCTGGGGGCGGCGAATGCTGAGATTGACAACCGCTTTGCCGACATCCTGAAGCGCACCAAAGCCGAGTTCGGTGAATTCTCCGAACAGGTCAAAGCGATCCTGAATTTAATCAGGGCGCTGAAGCAGGAAGCAGGTGTCAGGGATGCGGCCAGAGAGGTTTCAAATATCGGGGCACAGCTGGACTTCGCAAAAGTCGGTGTGCAGAACGATCTGGCTAAAGGGGTGATTACAGAGCGCCAGGCCCGAAAGGAACTGCTGGAGTTGCAGAGGGCATACGTGGCGCAAGTGCTGCCCAAGCTTGATGCCCAAATTCAAAAGCAGAAGGAGCTGACCGGTGCGGAATCAGAAGAAGTGATTGTTCTGGAAACTCGGAAGCTCGCGTTAGAGCAGCTGACGATTGACACGGAATCGGCTTTTCGCCGGATCAAGAGGTCAGCCGAAGAAGGGCTCTTGAATGTCCTGGAGCGGCTGGGGACGGAGATCAAAAGCGTCGGGCAGTTTTTCAGCGAGCTGGCCAACACGATCATCGCGGAGGTCAAGCGGATCGCGGCTGAGAACATCGTTGATGCCATTTTCGGCAAGAGGCAGCAGGGCGGTCAGGGGGGCGGCGGGCAGCAGCAGCGGGGCGGCCTGATTGATTCGATCATCGGCATCTTCACGGGCGGCAGGAAGCAACAGCAGCAGACCGGATTCGGCGTGCCGGTGGCCGACGTGGCGGCCGGGGTCGAGGGCGAGGACGTGCCGGGCGGGGCCGGGGGCGAAAGCCCTTTCCAGGGGCTGGTCGAGAAGTTCAAAAACTTCTTCAGCGGTTTCTTCGACAAGCTGAAAGGGATTTTCGGCGGGGTGGTGGATAAGTTCGGCTCGATCTTCGGCAGCCTGCTGAGCAGTCTGGGCAGCGTGTTCTCTTCGATCGCGGGCGGGATCGGGAAGGGGCTGAGTTCGGTCGTCGGGTTCATCGGGAAGGGCATCGGCGCGCTGTTCGGCGGCGGCTTTGCTGACGGCGGGTTCACGGGATTCGGTGACCGGACGCGGCCGGCAGGGGTTGTGCATCGCGGCGAGTTCGTCTTCAACAAGCGGGCGGTGCAGGCGCTGGGCGTGCCACAGTTGGGCCTGCTGCACGGGCTGGCGCAGCGTGCGGGGTCGGGCGGCGGCGGGTTCCTGGGCGCGTTTGCCGGTGGCGGCGTCCTCGGGCTCGCGAAGGCTTTCGGCGTAAAGGAGCGGAGCGGTTTCGGCGGCGGCGTGTTCGGCAGGCTGCTGAGCATTCTGCTCGCGAAGGATGCGCAGCTGCCCGCGATTGACCCGCTGGCGCGGATCAGGAAGCTGTTCGGATTTGAAGACGGCGGCTTCACCGGATTCGGTAGCACGATGGCGCCGGCCGGGATCGTCCACGGGCGAGAGTTCGTCTTCTCTGCTCCGGCAGTCGAGAACCTTGGCGTGGGCGTATTGAGCCAGCTGCATGCGGCGGCGAAGCGGGGTTATCAGAGCGGCGGTCTGGTGGGTGCGCTGACCGGCTCATCAGGTGCGGGAGTTGCAGGCGCCTCGCAGGGGATCACGGTCATTGCCGCCATCGGGGACGAGGAGTTGGAGGATGCGCTGGACAAGGCCCAGGGAAGGGGCGACCGGACATTCATCACCCGCGCCGCTCGGAACAAGCGAGAGTTGAAACTGATTCTGGGGACCTGAGGCCATGGCTGGAAAGAGGAAAAAGACCGGGAAACAGGCGGTGAGCAGGCGGTCAAACGGCCAGTTTGCCCCCGGGAATACTGAGGGATCGGACAGCCGATTCAAGCCCGGGGAATCCGGCAACCCGAACGGGCGCCGCGGCTCGGTCGTGGATGCCCTGCGCCGACAGCTCGGGGAAGACTGCCCGGATGACCGCTCACGCACGCACGCCGAAGCGATTGCCGAGAAGCTAATCAGCCTGGCCGAAGCAGGCGAAGTGCCGGCGATTCGCGAGCTGCTTGACCGGATCGAAGGCAAGCCGCGGCAGGCGCTCGACATTGATATGAGCCTGCTGGACTGGCGGCAGCTGGCGCAGCTGAACGGGCTGGACCTTCACGAAGTCCTGGCCGAAGCAAGACGCCTGATCGAAACGGCGCACACGGACGATGCTGACTGACACGTCACAATTGAATCCGCTGCTGCTGGAGGCAGCCAGAAACGTGCTGAAGCGACGTCAGCGGGTCGAAGAAGCTGACCCGGTTGAGCTGGCGCGGCGCGCTGGGATTGATCCTGATCCGTGGCAGCAGAAGCTACTCCGTTCAACCTCAAAGCAGATTATTCTGCTCTGTTCGCGGCAGAGCGGGAAATCCACCGTGGCGGCGGTGAAGGCGTTGCACACGGCCCTTTACACGGCGGGCTCGCTGATCCTGCTGCTCGGGCCGTCACTCAGGCAGTCGCAGGAGCTGTTCCGTAAGTTTAAGTTTGCCCTGGCTTCGCTGATCACGCTGCCTGTGCCAATCGGCGATGAAAGCGCGCTGAGAGTTGAGTTCATGAATGGTAGCCGGATTGTGTGTCTCCCGGGCAAGGAAGCGACGATCCGGAGCTTCTCAGGCGTCACACTGCTGGTTGTGGATGAGGCCAGCCGGGTGCTTGATGATCTTTATAACGCCATCCGCCCGATGCTGGCGGTCAGCGGCGGGCGGATCCTTCTGCTCTCAACTCCGTTCGGCAAGAGAGGCTTTTTCCACCGGGAATGGTCGCAGGGCGGCGACAGGTGGGAGCGCGTGAAGATCACGGCTTACGACTGCCCGCGAATCCCGAAGGAATGGCTCGAAGAGGAGCGGCGGGCAATCGGCGACCGGTCATTCCGGCAGGAGTATTTGTGTGAGTTCGTTGACACAACTGATCAGGTGTTCCGCTGGGAAGACATCCAGGCGGCGGTTGATCCGAGCATCCAGCCGCTGGGCTGGTGGGGGCAACGGCATGAGTCAGGCTGAACAAACTGCATCCTTCTTCGTCGGCGTTGATCTTGGCCAGGCGCAGGATTCAACGGCCGTAGTCGTGCTTCAGCGTCAGGGCAGCGGCAAGGATGCCCTTCATCAGGTCGTGCAGATGAAGCGTTACCCGCTGGGCACGGCTTACCCCGAGATCGTGAAGGATCTGGCCAAAAAGCTGGCGATGGCGCCGGCAGATACAAACCTGATTCTGGATGCCACCGGCGTTGGGCGCGCGGTGGTTGATCTGGTGAGGGCTCACCCGGGCCTGATTGCTCGAAGCGATCACATTCATGCAGTAACGATCACGGGCGGCGACACGGAGAACCGCGAGGGCAACTACTGGCGCGTGCCGAAGCGGAATCTGGTTGCCGCCATTCAGGTGCTGCTGCAGTCGCAGCGGCTGAAGGTTGCCGCAGGCCTGCCCGAGACTCAGCTGCTGGTAAACGAGCTGCAGAACTTCAAGGTGAAAATCACTGAGAATGCGCACGACACATACGGCACCTGGCGCGATGGCCAGCATGACGATCTGGTGCTGGCCGCGTCACTGGCCTGCTGGTTCGCGAACAGGGTGGATCACGCCATCCTCTACCAGATGATGGGAGCTTCTGCCCTGTACAGCGTCGGCGTGCCCAATCCGTACCATCGCCGCGATACTCAGCCGGGCGGCAATCTGGCTGCCATTTTCCAACAGCGTCACAACCCGGTGGAGCTGAAGCGGCTCCTGCCGAACGCGAGGCTGAAAGTTGACGTCGAAAAATCATAACCACAGAAGGAGCAATCATGTTTTCAATGAAATCGAAGCCTGACGTTTACAAGCGAATTACTCTTTCAGAGCTGCCCCCGGAGAGCGAGCTGGGCAGCCTGTATCAGCGTCTGGAGCAGCGGCGCGCCACACTGCGGGAAATGCAGGGGCAACTCCGCTCGCTGAGGGAGGAGCTTGAAAATACGGAAATCTGGCTCAGGAATGCGCGCTACGAAACGACCACGCCGGATGAATACGCAAAGGCAAAGGCGAAGTCCGAGCTGCTGGAAAAATCAATCGCGGAGCTGACCCCGAAGGTCGGCTGGCACGGTCAGGATACTGCCGGGACCGAAGCCCGGCTGCTGGAAGAGATGGGCCGGTACGAGCAGCATTTCAAGATCCTGCACGATGAGTCGGTACGTTCGGATGACAAGAAAAGGGCCGAGCAGGCGATCCGCGCGATGATCTCCTGTTCAGAGTCTTCAGCTCTGGCAGCACGACCTGAGCATGTGCCCTCTGAAGATCAACCACGATCTGCATCACTGTCCCGGCCGAGGATCATCACAATGTTCCTGATCTCCTGACGGTTTCAGTTATGACCGAAAAAGAACTTGATGAAGTATTGATCCGGGACTATTTCAGGCGCTGCGGGGAGGCGCAATTGTCGCGGGATTACGAAAAAGCGCTCGCGATCATTGAAGAGGCAAACCGGCATGCCCTCTTATATGGTCCGGAGAGACTTTATTACCTGATGAATTCTTTCAGGCCGACGATTGAGGCCATGAAGGCTCATTCGGAGAAGACTGCCAAATGCGCGCTGTGCGGCAGGCAGAAGGCTGATCACGTGAGGATGTTTGACGGGCAGGATGGGGCGATCTGCTACGCCTGCGTCAGGAAGTGTTATGACGCGATGGATCTGGATGAAGCATATGATTCATCTGTCCCGTCGCCGGAGGTGAGTTCTCTGATCAATTGATCAGTGCTGCAAAGAAGAAGGCCGGACAGATTCAGCCATAAATCTGCCCGGCCTTCCTGCTCATCATCGGTATCCAAACAGCAGCAGGTTACCAAATCCGCCTATTCAGACAACCATCAAAATTCCCTCCAGCGCAGAAAGCCCATAAACATTGATCGAAAAGTTTTTCACGCCAAGGCTTTCTTCAGTGAAGGAACGAGGCTGCGGCGCGCCAGTTCCGCTTGCCGCAGAGCCTGCACACCTAAGCCGGTGACCTTGAAATAACGCTTTACTCTGTTCCCCCGCTCAGGAGTCGGATCAGCGTCTCGGGACTTGATGTAACCCTTGTCTGCAAGTCTGTCGAGGGTTGTGTAAAGCGCCCCGACCGTGACGGCTCGGCCGGCCGCTTCAAGTTCCTCACGGATCGGGACGCCATATGTGTGATTGTTCAGTTTGATAATTGCCAGCAAAACTAATTCTTCAAACTCGCCTAAACTGTATTTTTTATCAGTACCCATAACTGTAAATCTTCCCAGAAAAACCTAATGAACAAGAAAAATGGATCGCAATTGATCAGTGCATCGCTCGCCTCAAAATTTCCAGCAGCGGAGCGATGAAGGTGATCCATTTTGCAAATTTCTTTCCCCAAAACCTGATAATTGGCCAAGCAAAAGTAACGCAATCTTTCAGGTAGTATAACTGTGCTGTCCTCAATCCATACTGATTAACCCAAGTCTGGAACTCCTCGGCCAGATCGCCCGCGTAAACCTCGCGATCAGCAGCAGGCAGCAGCATCAGAAACAGGTTGCCAGCAATTGGTGTACGTCTGATTGGTGATGCGGGGTTGGCGACCTCCTTATTCTCCTTCACTGGTAACGTTTCGTGTTCTTCACTAAGTTTGTTCGAAATCAACAGAGTTGTATCAAGAAACGCCTTCCACGCCTGTTCAGCACGCTCTTGTGTAACCTCGGATGGTAATGACTTGCCAGTCTCTTCTTTATCCGAGGCATACGAAATGAACAAATCTGATGCAGCTATTGGACCTATTATCTTCTTCCGCCCCTTTGATGCTTTAGGGCTCTCTGACTTTCCTTTTCTTTTTCCCATTGAATTACCTCCGTTGGAGAATACCATATTGCAGACTCTACAATGCAGACTGATTAAAATCAAGCTGATTTTGATCTGCCCTCCAAAATTGAAAAGGGCGAGCCCGGAAGCCCGCCCTCTGCTCCTGCTGCCCTGTCGCGATAGTTCAAGCCGCAACCGCAAAATCAATCTCAGTGATCCCGGCGAACGCATCCACGTACACGACGCGCCCCTTCAGCCTGATCTGCTCCGGCCTGAAGTCGCGCACCTCACCGTCTTCCATCAGAAATCGCCAGCCGTTACCAGCCGGCCCCTGATACTCGCCGATGTGCAGGTATTCCTCAGCATCCCAGATGCCCAGCAGGATCAGTTCGCCGGGCTTCGGCTTGCGCAGATTTTCCAGAGTGAGCGTGTCGCCGGCGCAGATCGCGAACGACGGCGCGTCAAGATTCGACTTCCAGTGCTGTTGAATTTTCTGCCTCATAATCTCCCTTTCTGTTTGTGGTGAGGACTACCAGAACGGGGCATTGTCAGGTAGTCAAAAAATGAAAGGAGTGATAAAATCCGGATGTCTCAGTATCACTCCTTTTCGGAGGGGGCTTGTCAGAGTTGGCGCTCTGGCAAGCCCTTTGTTTCATGCGGCCCTCTTCGCCATCCGCACGATACCCTTGTGGACCCAGCCGGCGCTGACCACGTGATGGCAGGCGGCGTTATTCTGCCCGGCGATGCAGGTGCAGTTCGCCCAAGCCTTGCCGTCCCCGCCCTTGAAGAAGGACACCAGATAGTCATTCGAGCTGACGCCGCTGTGAACCCGGTACTGGCCATCACTGACGCGAACCACGAAGTTGTGATTCTTCGCCGCCCTCTCTGCCGCCTTCCTGAACTGCTGATTGTTTTCGAGTCTGACCATTTTGTTTCCTCCAGTCGTTGAAGTATCAATCTCTGACAGAGAGGATATTACCATAACCTGTGTAGCTACTCAAGAGGTTATTTTATTGCCTGACAGGCCGCCGATGGCTTTTAATAACGGTTTCTGGCCAATGCGATGGATGAATTGTCTAAAGCAATTGACAAAGTACACAGGATGGCTACAATGCTGTAATATGGCAAGCAACGAACTGGAGAACCTGATTACGCCTGCCCAAGCGGCCCGACTGCGGGGCGTTTCGGTGCAGGCAATCGTGAATTTGCTGGACCGCGGAAAGCTGCCTTTCCTGACAATTGCTGGGAAAAGATTTCTGAAGACGGCTGACGTCCTGAATTATGAGCCGGACAAAGGCGGGCGCCCGGCAAATTCCAAGAAGCCCAATAGCTCAAAGTCAGCGAAAAAGAAGGCTATTTGACCATGGATCAAAAGACTTTGCTCAAGAACTTCAACTTGCCTGAAGACGCGCTTGATAAAACCGGACTGAGTTGGGAGGATCTCAACAAAATCCATCTGGACCATTCAAGCAACACCCCAAATTTATTGCCAACAGCGAACTATATCGCTGAGCGATTGCGACAGGTGAATGAAGTCCACTCCCTGAAAGTCCGGATCAAAGACCCTGAACACTTGGTGGCAAAAATAATTCGAAAGAAGCTAGATGATCCTTCGCTGACGATTACACCTGATAATTACAGGGACTCAATCACAGATCTGATCGGGATCAGAGCAATGCACCTTTTCAAGGAAGATTGGAGGCCCATTCACACATTCATAAAAGGCACTTGGAAGCTGAAGGAAAAGCCGATTGCCAATGTGAGGAAAGGTGATCCGGAAGAACTCACGCAGCAGTTCAAGGCGGAAGGTTGCAAAATAAAAGAGCATCCGCGTGGCTACCGGTCAATTCACTACTTGGTCAAATCCCAGCCATCAGTTGATCAGTTCGTTGCAGAAATTCAAGTCAGGACAATATTTGAAGAGGGCTGGGCGGAAATTGATCACAAGTTCAGCTATCCACATGACCTAAACAATGTGATCCTTGCGCAATTTTCGGTCATTTTCAATCGTTTGGCCGGGAGCGCTGATGAAATGGGGTCATACATTCGATTCCTCAAAGGGCAGCTTGGAATTAAAGAGCGGGAATACAACGAGGCAATAGCCAAACACGATAAATTGGCTGCCGACTTGAAAGCGGAGGTTGAAAAGCTGGAAATCACGAAACAGCAAAAAGAGGAACTCGAGAAGCGGGTAAAATCTCTGACAGATGCAGCAACTCCTAAACCCCTCTTCGACTTCGGGAAATACGATTTCAGTAAAATTGATTATGCGACACTGTTCGATAATATCCATATTCCGGTAATTCAATTCCGGGAATCGCCAGTTATAGAATCACCAGTTTTAATTAGCCGTATGCCTGAGCCGAGCAGCTTGAAAGTTCCTCAACTTGGTAATCTCCTTCACACTAAAAAGGAGTCAGGTCAATCAGCCCCAAAGCGAAAAATCAGGAAGAAAGTAGTTGCAAGAACTCCTAAGAAGAAGTCTGACGAATGAGCCGCATCACTGAAATCAGGGACGCTGTACTGGCCGAGCAGAAGGCCAAGACCGCGAGGAAGAAGCGGCCGATTGAAAAGCTTGCCTTCAACTGCAAGGAGGCAGCCGCGGCACTCGGGGTGGAAGAGAGTTTCATCCGCCAGGAAATCAATGCCGGCAATCTGAAGGCGCGAATGGCCGGATCGAAGATCCTGATCCCCACTGGTGATCTTTTGAGCTGGCTGGAAAACCTTCGCGACAAGGCTAAGAGGGACAGGCAGGCGTCAAGGCAATACGTCACTCAGATGGAGCGGGCGCAGATGCTGGCTCAAGAACGCAGCGAGTTGCTGAAAGAAGCCAGAGATATGGCTGGCCGTTCGGTTGGATATTCTGCCGGGGGTGTGCATCTGGCTTTCGAGTTTGACGCGACGGGCTTCACTGCCTTGGCGCAGCGGATCGCTGAGGTTCAGGGGGAAATGCTGACCGCGATTCAGGAAGCCAACTCTCAGGCGGATCTGTGCAACGGGGCGAAACTCAAACTTCGGAAACCCATACAATGAGGAGTAATTATCAATGTCGGACCTTGAATTAGTTGCTGTGATCAAGAAGTTTGGGAAGTTCTTCGAAGCCTACGAACGGAAAACGTTCACTTGTTATCGCAACGCAAAGGACGGGGGCATTCAAAAAGTCTTGGTCGAAGTCCTTGATGCCGGCCCGGAAAATTCGAGTATTCGTTATTCAGTTATCGCCAGATCTGAAGACGGTAAAGCTGCATCCGGCAACCCGGGCAGTTCACCTGATATGGCGCTTGCAATGGTCCATTGGGGTGATCTGGATTCAGATCATAAACGCGTTAGCCCGGAGGTTGAGGCACTGACCAAAACGCAGCGCGAGATGCACCAGACAATTGCTCAGCTCACGGCGCGGATTGAAGCTCTCGAAATGCATGCTGAAGGGGATGGTGGGGATTGATGCTGATTCGGCGGGTGTGGCCCGCAAAGTGGCCCGAATGCTTGTCTGTGGCTGGCTCTCGCCTACAAACCCTTTATTCTCAAACCAATAATCTTGACTCATTTGCACAGGGAGGCAGCTTCGTGATCTGCCTGCCGGTGTCGTTGGTGAAGCATGCGCCGATGGTGGGAACGAGGCTGCTGCTTCGCAGCCCGCCGAAGGCCCGCTCCGTGCTGCCCGTTGCGCCGAAGCTGTAGGTATCAGCCGTCGAGCTGGAGCCTGTGCCGGCAGTGTAGGTTGTATTTGCGTTGGTTCCCGACTCGCTGAAAGCCCAGCCGGCGGGGACAGCGCTGGACGTGCCTGAACTGGCGAGCGTGTCAAAGTTCTGCGTGTAAGCCGTGCCGAGAGTCGTGAGGCTGATGCCCGCGCCTGAGGCTGACGCCGTGTGATGCAGAACGAGTGCGGCACAGGCGAGCAGTGCGCAGGCAGCGACGAGCATTAATTGGAAGAAGGCGTTTTTCATCTGCCGGGTGTCCCCTGGGGCGAGCTGAAGTTTTGCTGACCATCTGAGCGCAATGACACTGATCCTGAGAAGATCACCAGAGTGATGCTCTCAGCATAGTGCCCATGCTGGCTGAATCAGACGGGGCCTGAGTGTCCCTTCAAGGAATATTACTAATCCGGGCGTTTCCGGCGGATTTACACCAGGCAGAAGACAAAGAAAGAAGCGGGCTGATTCATAGCCGGGTGGGTTTTGGGGTGAACCGTTTCATGGTTTTCTTCACCTTCGTAAAAATTACTGCTGTAAATAAATCGTGGCGTCTGCCCCCCTGGGAGCGCGGGCGTCCCGCCCAGCTTGGAATCAAAGCCCGAGCGAATTCCATCAGGCCTTGCCCGACAAGCCGGGCGGGCGGGACGCCCGCGCTCCCAGGCGTAAGCCGCCTCGATTCATTGACGGTCGCAGAATTATTGTCGAAGGCGGTTCGGACTGCGGGTTCAGTCAGTAGTGCCGATGGCAGGACTATAGCCCGACTCGTCAGTCGCCGCGCTCTGCCAGCCGCTGCGCGCGAGGCTCCGCGAGATCAGCACGGCGGCGACGACGGCGATGGCAGTATAGATGATACCTGGGAGCCACTCCTTGAAGATGAGTTTGCCGAGGCCGAACAGTGAGGCGTAAATCAGAACGCACCCGAGGATCCAGTTAACGAACTGTGCCGTCAGACTCTCACCCGTGCCTGTCTTACTCGCGCCCGCCTGAGCGGCAATCCGCTTCCAGCCCGGCCCTTCAGGGCGCACCCTGAGGTAGAAGCTGATCAGCTTCTCTTTTGGCTCCGGCGCGGTCAGCAGAGTCACCGCGAGCCAGACGACAGTTGTGATCCCGACAGTGATCAGCATGATGTAAGCGAAATCCCTCGGCTTGTCGCTGTCCCATTTGAGATAAAGCTGGAGGAAGAGCGAGACGGCGGCGGCGACGATCATCGCCGAAACTTCAGACCAGGCGTTGATGCGCCACCAGAACCACCGCAGCAGCAGCACAGTGCCTGTGCCCGCGCCAGTCACGAGCAATAATTTCCACGCCCCGCCAATCGAGCTGAGGTTGAAGGTCACGACGAGCGAAACAAACATCAGCAGCACGGTGACGATTTGCGAAGCAAAAACGTAATGGCCCTCGCCCGAGTCGCGCCGGACGAAGCGGCGGTAGAAATCATTGATCACGTACGACGCGCCCCAGTTGAGCTGCGTGCCGATGGTTGACATATACGCCGCCGCAAAAGCCGCGAGCATAAAGCCGCGCAGCCACGTCGGGAAAATGTTCGGATCCATGAGCGTTCTGATGTAGCCCGATTCCTTATCAACCAGATTCGGGTACAGCACCAGCGAAGCCAGCGCGGTCAGAATCCACGGCCAGGGGCGCAGCGCATAATGCGCGATATTGAACCAGAGCGTCGCGAGCAGCCCGTGCCGCTCGTCCCTGGCCGAGAAGATGCGCTGCGCGACATAACCGCCGCCGCCCGGCTCGGCCCCGGGATACCAGCTCGCCCACCAGTTGACGCCGAGGTAAACGAAGAGCGTGACGAGCGGCATCCACGCCGAATCCATGTCGGGGAAAAACGCCAGCCGCGATCCCTGCTGCCCGCCCGCCGCATCGAGAGCGGCGATCTTCAGCTTCAGCGCGTCAATGCCGCCGACCGCCCTGACGGCCAGCACGGCCAGCAGAATGACCATGCCCATCTTCAGCACGAACTGAAACAGGTCGGTCACCAGCACGCCCCACAACCCTGAGATGGTCGTATAAAAAGCCGTGAACAGCAGCATACCGATCACGATCAGGATGGCCGTCCGTTCATCAACTTCCAGCGTGACGCGCAGAATCTTGATCATCGCCAGATTGACCCAGCCGAGGATGATGCAGTTGATCGGCAGCCCGAGGTAGAGCGCGCGGAAGCCACGCAGGAACGCGGCGGGTTTGCCCGAGTAGCGCAGCTCGGCGAACTCTATGTCGGTCATCACCCCGGCCCTCCGCCAGAGCCGCGCGTAGAGGAAGACCGTCATCATCCCGCTCATCACCATATTCCACCAGAGCCAGTTGCCGGCGATCCCGTTCTTCGCCACAAATCCGGTCACGGCGAGCGGCGTGTCGGCGGCGAACGTCGTCGCGACCATCGAAGTCCCCGCGAGCCACCACGGGACGTCGCGGCCCGAGAGGAAGAATTCGCTCGTGTTGCCCCGCGCCCGGCGCGCGTAGTAAAGGCCGATGCCCAGGTTGAAGAGGAAGTACGCCGCGATGACGATCCAGTCGAAGGGTGTGAGTTTCATGTCTGATTCCGGGGAAATCAGTTGCCTGATTCAGAGTTCTTTTCGCCGGCGAGCGTTTTGACCCGCCTGATCCATTCCGCCTGCGGGGTCGTTTTGAGTTGCGGCGCTTCGGCCGCCGCGATCACCAGTTGTCTGACGCCGGAGAGGATGACGAATTCGAGCGCGGCTTTCGGCTTCGCGGCCTGTGCGATCATCGCCATCTTCGCCTCGCGCCACTCCTGCGACGGGGCAGTCCCGGCGGACAGGTGTGAGAGCGCTTCGAGGCCCGCCGTCGCAAGCTCTGATAAATCCCTGGCGAACGGTTCGGCGTCGCGCAGGGCGGCAGACCGACTGATCATCGCATCAATTGTCGGGCGGAGGTCGCGCCACTCGGTGAGCATTGCCCGCAGGCTTTCCTGATTCGTCTGGAAGCGCGGCGCGTCGGCGAGCAGTCCGTCAACGAGCGCGGCGAAGGGGCGGGCGGCTTCGGCGTCGGGGCGGGCGGCGTCAACCAGACTCGTGAGCGGGCTGAGCATCGTCGTGGGGTGCAGCCTGCCGCGGTTGTACCTTTTGACCGGCTCGATCACCGAGAGCAGCGTTCTGAGCGGCTTGATGTCGTGACTCTTCGCCAGCCGGCGGAGCAGCACCGGCGTGTTCCTTTCATGCATCGGCCCCAGTTCTTCCAGCTGGATGCTGATCACTTTCAGGCGGCGGTACATGTCGTCAACGTCGGTGACCGTGCGCGGCGACCAGAAGCGCTCGGCGATGGCGGCGGTGCGCGGCCAGATGCGTGAGTCAATCGTCTCCGGGCTGACGTACTCGCTCCACATCGTCGCCTCGCCGCCCAGCACGAGCGCGGCCTGTTGTTCACTGAGCCCGCTGTTGGCAGCGATTGGGTCAACGGCGTAATGCTCCGAAGCCGGGAACATCAGGTCAATGTAATAGCCCGCCGAGAGGATGCCGCTGAAGCCCTTCTTCGCGGCCTCGGCCAGCGCCGCCGGGCCGCGCCACGAATGGACGACGATGTCCCGGGGAAGTTCGGGGTGCAGAATCTCCTCCCAGCCGATCATCTTCTTGTTGTACTTTTTCAGGATCTGCGCGATGCGCTTGTTGAAGTGGGCCTGCAATTCGTGATTGTTTTTGATCCCCTTCGCCTTCATGAAGGCCTGGATCTGCGGGTTGCGGTCCCACTGCTTGCCTTCATTCTCGTCGCCGCCGATGTGAATGTAAGCGTCGGGGAAGAGCCCGGCCATCTCGCCCAGGAAACCGTCAAGGAGCTTGTAAACTTCCTCGCGGGTCGGGTCGAGGGCCGGCTCAAAGATCCCTGCCTGCCGCTCGATCTGATATGGCCCCGGCGCGCTGCCGAGTTCGGGGTGACCGACCAGCCAGCTCGTCGCGTGCCCTGGGATGTCGAATTCCGGGACGACGCGGATGCCCCGGTCGCGGGCGTAAGCGATGACGTCGCGCACCTGATCCTGCGTGTAGTAGAGCTTGTCGGACCCGAGCAGGTAGAGTTTCGGATACCTGCTGGTTTCGACGCGGAAGCCCTGATCATCAACCAGGTGCCAGTGCAGCACGTTGAGCTTGACCGCCGCCATCCCGTCAAGGTTGCGCTTGATAACCTCAAGCGGCTGAAAGTGGCGGCTCGAATCAATCATCAGCCCGCGCCAGGGGAAGCGCGGCTTGTCCTCGATGCTGACGGCCGGAATGAAATCCCCGTCGCGGTCGCTGCCGAGCAACTGCAGGAACGTTTCGAGCCCGCGCAACACTCCGACTGCCGTTGCCGCATTCAGCACGGCCTGACGCTCCGAGACTCCGAGCGAGTAGGATTCATTCTCATTGAGCGAGGGCACGTCCTGGCCCGGCCCCTGACACTCGACGAGCAGCGTCGCCGTTGCGGCATCGTCCGCGAGCCCGCGCGCCAGTTCCATCCCGATCCGGCCTTCCAGCCGCCTGACCGCGCGGTCAATGCCCGCCATCACCCGATTATCCTGATGCCCCCTGACCGCGACGGAGAACGATTTCGTGATCGCCAGGCGACCCGGCTTGAACTGAACTGCCACCGGCACCGGCAGCAGATTGTGACGACTTTCGGATGTCATGTTGGTTTGAGCGGCGCCCTGCAAGGCACAAAACAGAATCAAACCGAGCAAAGCAATTTTTCTGTTTTTCATGCAAGCCTGGTAATTTGATGTTGAAGTGATCAGACGGTGATGACGTTCGGCCGCCCCCGCCTGTGATTGTTACTCCGGCCATCACTGTCCGAAGGCCGATCTGATGATGGGCTGGCCGTGAAGCAGCGACAGACGGAAGCTACTCGCTCTCCCGGGAGAGATTCAATAGCCTTACGGTAAGCTAACAGGTTAATTCGATAACCGGCAACACCTGTTTGCAATGACTTACTGCGCGACAAAAAGATGATGTCAGGAACTGATTCATACGGCCCTTGTCACCTCCGACTGATTCCCGCTGCCGACGCCTTTCTATTCTGCTCAGCGTCTGACGACCGGCCGCCCCGTCTTCTGCGACTGAATCTGATCCTTCCCTTCCTCGATCAGATAAAACCTGTCCGCCTCCACGTTGCGAAAAGTCTGGCGCGCGCCGCTCGGCCACGACACTTCCACGCTCTCGACACGACTGTTTTTCCCCAGACCGAAGTGAGCGCGCAGGTCGCTGTGTGAGAAGTAGCTGCCACCGGCAGCTATCTCGCGAATCTGTGTGAGCCCGCCCGCGCGCACTCTGACCCGCGCCCCCGTCGCGTCGTGGTTGCTTTTTGTGCCGACCAGCTTGAAGTTAAGAAAGTGGTGGCCGGCAGCCCCTGAATTGCGCAGCAGCAGCGGCGGGTCATTGTTGTTGGCAACGACCACGTCAACATTCCCGTCGTTATCGAAATCGGCGAATGCCGCACCGCGCGCGGCCCGAGGGGTGGCGAAACCGTTGCCGGAAGTTTTCGTGACCTCAACGAATCTGCCCGTGCCGTCGTTGTGGAACAACTGATTGAGCTGCTTGTAACGAACGCCCGGCGTGGCCTGCTCGACTTCGGGGTAGACGTGGCCGTTGGCGATAAAGATGTCGAGCCACCCGTCGTTGTCGTAGTCGAAAAAACCGCCGCCGAAACTCAGCACCGACCGGGTCGGCTCGGCGATGCCCACCTCGTCACTCACCTCGTCGAAGAAGCCCTTGCCGTCGTTGCGGAAGACGCGGTCGGGGACGGCCTGGAAGTCCGAGATGTAGAGGTCGAGGTTCCCGTCGTTGTCGTAATCCCCGTGCGAAATGCACATCGCCGCCATCGTCCCGCCGTCGGCGGTCAGTGCCACGCCAGCGGTCATCGCTACGTCGGTGAAGGTGCCGTTGCGGTTGTTGTGATAGAGGTAGGCCTCGACGCCGTCGTTGGCGACGAACAGGTCGGGCCAGCCGTCGTTGTCATAATCGCACGCCCCGACGGAAAGGTTCTTGCCGTTGGGCTGGAAGATCCTGGCGGCCTTCGTCACGTTGGTGAACGTCCCGTCGCCGTTGTTGTGATACAGCACCGCGGGCGTGCCGGGATAGACGGAAGGCGGGCAGCTGGTCGGCACGCCGCTGCCGAGCAGGCAGGTGCGGCGGCTGTTCGGGCCGAAGGTGACGTAGCTGCCGACGTAAAGGTCAGGATGCCCGTCGCGGTCATAATCAAAGAACGTTGCGCCCGAATGAAATACGGCTCCGAACTCCGTCGCCCCCACGCCGGCTTTGTCGGTGACGTCGCTGAACGTGCCGTCGCCGTTGTTGTGATAGAGAATGTTTTTGCCGTACTGGGTCACGTAAAGATCAGCATTCCCGTCGTTGTCGTAATCGCCCCACACGCAGCCGATGCCATATCCGCTGCCGGGGACTCCGGCTTTGTCGGTCACGTCACCGAACGTGCCGTCGCCGTTGTTGCGGTAGAGCGCGTTGCGCGCCGCGATCCCGCGGCCGTACAGGTCGCGCCCATTGACGAAGTAAATATCCGGATACCCGTCGTTGTCGTAATCCGCCACGCCCACTCCGGGGCCGGCCTCTTCAAGAATCGTCGAAATCCCGTTGCTGCCCCTGAGGTGGACGAAGCCGATCCCAGCGGCCTTCGTCACGTCTGAGAACTGCACGACAGATTGCCCTGCAGTCGGCGCTGAGGCCATCAGGCTGACCGACAGGAAGCAGGTGAGAATGAAAAATGGCCGCATACAAATCAGGCCCGAAAATGTGCTGCAGGCCGCGCCGGGCCGCCGCTGTCTTCAACGAGGCCGGAAGAAAATAGAGTGCAGAAGGCCGCCGTCCTTCTACGGTTCAGCCTTCTGCGGGCCGAGGACGCCGGTCTGGATCTCCTGCTTTGCCTGACGGGCCTTGTCGGAAGTCTGCCGGAAGGTCGCGGATTCCCTTTCCGCCTCCGCCTTGCGCCCCGTGCGACTGTAGGCGACGGCCAGATGGTAATGAGTCGCCGGGTTATCGGGCTGGAGTTTCGCGGCGTGTTCGAGCGGCGCGACTGCTTCGGCAAATTTCCGGTCGGCGACGAGCGACCTGCCGAGGCCGATGAAAGCGTCGGCGAATGCGGGGTCGAGTTTTGCCGCGTTCGAGAAATGCGCGACGGCCTGTGCCCAGTCACGCGCCTGGCGCGCGAGTTCACCGAGCACGTACTCCGCCCCGGCGTTGCGCGGGTTGATCTTCAACTCGTCTTCAAATTCCCTGCGCGCTTCATCGCGCGTGGTCGGGGTCACGGCATTTTCCGGGAGCGACAGCAGCAGCCGACCGAGCCGGTAATGAATGCCGGGCAGGTTCGGATTCGTCGCCAGAATCGCGCGGTACTCCGCGGCCGCGTCGTTCCACCGCTCCTGCGTCTCGAGCGCCTCGGCGTTGAGCAGCCGCACCTGATAAGACGACGGGGCCTTGAAGAGCAGTTCCTGCGAGGCCCGCAGCGAGAGGTCGGAATAAACATGCACGGCCTGAAACAGGACTTCGGCGTCGTTCGGGAAGTCGCGGGCGAGCAGCCGGACGAAATCCACGGCCTCATCCAGTTGATTGGCCCCCATGCTGCACCGCACCCCGGCGAGCCCGGCGACGCGCCGCAAATCCTGATTCGTCATCTGCGGCAGATCCTTTTTGAGCAGCGGGAGCGCTTCCGCGCACTGCCCGGCCTCGGCGAGACTCGCGCCGAGATAGTGACGGGCCTGAACGAAGCCGGGTCGGAGTTTGAGCGCCTGCCTGAGTACGAGTACCGCATCAGCGGGGCGGCCCGCCGCGTAAAGGGCAACGCCCAGTTTCAAATGGTAATCGGCGTTGCCCGGAGCGGCCTTCACCAGACCCTCAAAACCGCGAACGGCCGCCTCCCAGTCCCCGCGCTCAAACGCCTGCTGCGCGCTGGCTGCGGCAGGCGAAGATGCAGGCGGTGAGGCCCGGCGCGTCCCCTGTGCAGAGACTGTGCCCACAAGGGCGAGCAGGGCAATGATTGAAATGATTTTTCCGGGAGTGTTCTGAAACATGATTTCCTTCGACTGCGGGAGCGAATCTGGACTGCAACGGCGGATTATCCTTCAGCCCGGAATTGAAAAGCCAGACTCATGCCGATTTGTAAAACAGCGGAGCCACTCCCTCCTGAAAGCGGCTCCGCTGCCTGTAAAGCGATCACCCGGAAGATCCGCCCCGTCAGAAGTGGATCTTCAAAGCGAACTGGATTGTGCGCGGCCCCTGCGAGCCCTGGATCAGCCCGAGGCCCGCGCCGAGTCCGGTGCCCGGTGCGGTGAGAATCGGGGTATTCGTGAAGTTGATGAATTCACTTCTGAACTCAATCCCCTTCGACTCAGTGATGGCGAAATGCTTCTGGAAGCCCATGTCCAGAGTCTTGAGGTCCGGCCCGCGGACCGTCGCCGCGCCGCAGGTTCCGAAGGTCCCATTGGCGGCAGGGGCGTAGGGTTTGGGGTCAAACCACTGATAGCCGAGAACCGGCTTGCCGGCGGCATCAACCGCATTCTGCCGACCGAAGACATTAGACGGCCCGATGCAGTTGGCGCGCGCGCCACGCGAGTTGGTGCCGGAATTATCGGGGCCGGAGATCGAGAGCGGGAACCCGGAGTGAAGTTGCAGGATGCCACTCACCTGCCAGCCGCCGACGACCGCGTTGGCCACCTTGTTCATATTGCCGCCGAACTTCTTGCCCTTGCCGACCGGCAGTTCGTAGACGGCGTAAGTCGAGAGGGTGTGGGTCGCGTCAAAAAAGGCCGGGGCCCACTCCGCCTTCCCGTCATACAGATTCTGCCAGTAGGGGGAAGCCGGAATCGTCTGCCCGCCCCAGCTCCCGTAATAACCGCTCGAGTTGGCCATCGCCTTGGAGTAGGTGTAGGCCACCTGATACTGGAGACTGCTCGTGAACCGTTTCTGCAGGGTCGCCTGCAGAGCGTTGTAATTCTGAAGGCCGTTGGACTCGGTGCCCGAAATCTCCGCGATGGTTGAGAGCGCGGGGTTGCCCGACAGATACGGGCTGGGCGCGGTCTTCGGAGTGCCGTCGGCGTTGAATCCGCCGAGGAGCCGGCGCTGATGGTACGGCATCGGCACCATCAGGTGAGTCCCGCGCTGGCCGACATAACCGAGCTGCAATGTCGTGTCTTTGGTGAACTGGTGCTGCACCGAGAGATTCCACTGCTGGACGATTGCGGGCTGAACGTTCGGATCCCAGAGGCGGATGAACACGCCGGCGTACGGGTCACCCGGCTTAGTCGCGACCGTCAGCCCCTGCTCCGTCCTCGATGCCGGCAGCACGAGCGACGAATAGTTCGCGCCGGACTCGGTCGTGAACGGCGGGTTGATTGTCAGCCGCAGGTTGGTCCCGGTCCCTTCCAGGTAGGAAGAGATCGTGTAGGCCGCGCGAATCACGGTTTTCCCGCCCAGGCGCTCCGGCGTCCAGGCGAACCCGATCCGCGGCTGGAAATTGCCCTTCCCGAAGTTGTGCGGGTTGTAGAGCGCGCGGTTGTCGTCATAGATGGTGGCCGGGGTGTTGCACCCGAGGTCGGGCCGGCCCTTGCCCGCGCACTGAACGGCGCCGCTGATCGGGCCGAAGTTGACCTGCCGGTCTTTCACTTCGACCCATGGGGTGTGAGTCTCGTAGCGCAACCCGAGATTCAGCGTCAGGTTGTTGGAGAAACGCCAGTCATCCTGGAAGTAGGCCGAGATGACGTGCGAACGCTGTCCCCAGGTGCCGCTGTTCACGCCGAGCCCCACTTGTTCCGGCAGCCCGAGGAAGAAATCTACCGCGCCGTTGCCGGTGTTGGCCAAACCGGATTGCGGGTCAGGGCCGGCGGTAAAGTGCCCCGTAAAGTTCATGAACCCGGTCCGGCCGTTGTTCCCGGCGTAGAACGTGTTCACCCGGTTACGCATGTACTGGAACCCTGTCTTGAAGATGTGTTGACCGCGCGTGATGATCAGCGAGTCACCGAGCTGAATCACCGTGTCGGCGAACAACTGCTGCGTGCCGGTGTTGGCATCGCCGATGCTGTTCACAAACGTCGAGCTGAAGTTGAGCGCGAAGAGGCCGGGGCCGCGGGCATTGCCGTTGGCGATCCCCAGATCCTGCGCCACGTTCCCCAGGCCCTTGGTGGCGCCGCCGTTATGCACCCGGACGTAGTTGACCGCGACACGCGCCTCGTTCACCAGCCCCGGATTGAACGTCCGCGTCCAGTTGCCGACGACGTTATAAGTCGGGGCGTTGGCGAAGCTGTCGGCGAAGAGCGGGAAGGTATTGATCGTCGGGTTATCCGTGCGGCTCTGTGAATAACGCCCGAAGATGTGATCCTTCTGCGAGAGGCTGTAGTCAATCTTGACGTCGCCCTGATCAGAATGGTTGAAGGTGCTGGTGGTGTTGACCTGATTGCCCTGCAGGGCAGTGTTAAGTGGCGCCGGGTAAAGCGACGAACTGAAGAGCGCCCTGGCCACCGGGTTGATCAGATTGATCGGGATCTTATTGTTGGGGAAGAGGGCCCGCTTCCCGCTCGCATCGCGCTGAAACGGGTTGAAGAGCTGGGTTCCCACATACTGCCCAGTTTTTGGATCCTTGGCACACTCGCCACTCGGGGTGTACTGCGGGCAGAGGGCCGAGAAATCCCCCTGCCGCTGCGCCGCACTGAAGACGGTGACCGGGCCGCTCGCGGCCGGGGTGTTGTTCCGCAGCCCCGAATAATCCACGAAGAAGAAGAGCTTGTCCCTTTTGATCGGCCCCCCGAACGTGCCGCCGAACTGGTTGTAGCGGATCTTCGGCTTGGGAGAGCCGAACAGGTTGTTGGACCAGTTGTTGGCATTCAGCACGTCGTTGCGGAAGAATTCGTAGGCGTTGCCGTGAAACTGGTTGGTCCCGGACTTGATCGAGACGCTGATGATCCCGCCCTGGAAGTTGCCGAACTCGGCCGACGCGTTGTTGGTGATCAGGTTGAACTCCTGAATCGCGTCCGGCGCCGGCGTGAACCCGACCAGGTTATCTGAAACCTGATTATTGTCCGCGCCGTCGAGCAGGAAGTTATTGGCCTGTTCGCGGTTCCCGTTGATATAGGGTCTGCCGCTGAAGATGGCGGGGCCGCCGCCGGTGAAGGACGCGGGGTTCGGGTTGATGCTGCCCGGCGCGAGCAGGGTCAGCTGGATGTAATTCCGCGTGGCCAGCGGGAGCGCGACGTTGGTTTTGGAATCAATGATGGTTCCGAGTTGCGTACTCTCGGTCTGCAGCAGCGGGGCGTCGGAGGTGACCTCGACCGTCTGGCTGAGGTCGCCGACCTGCATCTTGACGTCCACGCGGGCCGTCTGGTTGAGGACGAGCTGGATGGCCGGCTGCAGGGCGGCCTTGAAACCCGGGGCCTCGACCCTGACTTCGTAGCTGCCAACGGGCAGGCGCGGCAGGTTGAAGACGCCTTCGGTATTGGTTTCCGTTGACCAGAGCGTCCCGCGCGCCTCATCCTTTGCCGTCACCTTCGCGTTGGCAATCGGGGCGTCGGACTGGTCAGTGACTCTTCCCAGAATGGCCGCCGTCACCTGCTGCCCCCGGACTGGCGCCGGGAGCGCAGCGATGGTGGCTGCCATCAGAAGTAATACTGGAACGAGGGCGGGAAGAAACACCCTGGTTCGTCGTCTTGCTGACTTCATTTTTTCTCCTTTCAAATCGCGCCTTCAAATGCCGACCGGAGGCACGCTGAGTTTGACAAACAGGCACACGAAGCCCTTCAGATCAGAGTGTGCGGTCTGGTGTGAACCTCCTGCCGCAGGAGTCTGATCTGTACTTTTGTACCCGGCTGTTGCGTCAAAAGAGCCGGATTATGTCATCACGGCAATCCGTGATAATCGCAGCCCATTCATCCCAGCAAAACCAGCCTCGGATTTTCTTTGAATCTTTAGCCTGAGCTTGTAGTCTTAGCTGACAGAAACGAGAGATGATCAATAATGAAACTACCAGCACGATGAAACTGCCGGCGTCAGGCATCCTCTACCTGATCACTGGGCGGGTCAATCGTGTTACTGTAAATTAACAGGTTAACGTAACGTCATTAACTTTCTTACGTTCCAATGACTTATCCTTTGCGTGTGGAGAGAGCCAGCTATTATAATTTCAGCCGTATTCATCCTGATTTGGAATACAGAAGATTTCGTGGCAACAAACTTTACCGCAGCCTTGTCCTCTAAAGTTCTGACACCAGACATCTCTCTTTGAAAAGGGAGTCCCGCAATGGCAGTACAATCAACCAGGCAGACATCAGAGCAGATTGATGCGGATAAGGTGCGTGAGGAGCTGGACAAAATTCTGGCGAGCCGTTACTTCGTCAACGCGCATAAGAAGAAACATTTCCTGCGCGTGATCTGTGACTTTTATCTGGCCGGGCGGGCGCAGGAACTTAATGAATACGTCCTCGGATACGATGTCTTCGAACGGGACAACACCTACAACCCGTCAGCCGACCCCATCGTGCGGGTCGTCGCGCACGAAGTGCGCAAGAAGCTCGATAGTTATTACCAGAATGAAGGCGCAAACGATGAGATCCGGCTGGAGATTCCGGCAGGCAGTTATCAACCCGTCTTCACGCGGCACGTGCCACAGCCCGGGCAAGTGGCCGGTGAGAACCCGGCCCCATCAGCCCCGGGGGTCGAAGCGCTTCTGGAACCGCGTCGTCTGCGGGGCGTGGCGACCGGGCTCGGGCTGGCCGTGCTGGGGCTGGCGATTACAGTGATCGTTCTGGCGCTCTCCAACCGCGGACTGAGGCAGCAGGCCGCCATCACCTCTGCATCCAGCGACCCCGCCATGCATGGCGGAGAGATGTGGGGAACTTTTCTGAAAGATAATATTCCCCCGGTAGTGGTCCTGAGCAATCCTGTGGTTCCCCGCTTCGCCAATGCCAGCGACCCGGAACTTCTCCTCAAAGAGGCGATTCCGCTGGATCAGGAAGCCAGAGAGATGCTGCAAAAAAAGGTCATCCCGAACCGGGGACTCCTGATCCCTGAATCCGGCGGCTCCGGGTCCGAAAACGTCAAAGGACAACAGAGCCCGGCGGCTCCCGGTCAACTAATTTCCAGAATTATTCTCAGCAATAACTTTTACACCGGGATAGGCGAAGCCATCGGGCTTCATCATCTGAACAACTTCTTTCACTCAGCCGGCCGCGAGATCATCCTCAAGCAAAGTCGCACGCTCAGCGCCGAAGACCTGAAGAACCGCAACGTCATTCTGCTCGGCGGCGCGTGGGTCAACGAGTGGTCAGGGAAACTGCCGGAAAATGAAGACTTCGTTTACAGCAGCAACGCGAGGGTGGTGAATCGCAACCCTCAATCGGGTGAGGAACGCGAATACACCCCACAATTCGATGGCAGGACCGGAGGCCTGACGACTGACTATGCCTTGATCACCGTCAAGCAGAACCTCACAGAGACCAGACAGGTCATGGTGCTTTCAGGGATTTACAGTGAGGGGACGGAAGCAGCAGCTGAGTACGTCACCAATAAGACCCATCTTGATCACCTCAATCAGCGACTCAGGCAGGCCAGGGAATCCGGTGAACCACCGTACTATTTTCAGGCCTTACTGAAGGTCGGGGTTGAAAACGGAATCCCCACGACCATCTCGATTGTCGCCCTGCACAAATTATCCCAGTTAGAGCGTTGACCCCCGGGCATCACTGATGCGGGCGGGCTGACGATTTCAATCAACTCACGAATCAGGGTAGAGAAACTCACCATGGAAACAATGAAATGCCCCTCCCGGGTGGCCACCCGGGAGGGGCATTCTGTTTTGTCTGCAGAGACTGAACTGAATATTTCTCAACTGCCGCTGCTGATCCTGATGAAGCTGATGCAGCTTTCAGTGATCACCAGTTTGTCGGATCACACGTCATCAGAAAGTGAGCCTCAGCGAGCCCTGCATCACGCGCGCGGGGCGGGCGGCGGTCACCTGCCCGAAGCGCGTGTTGACCTGCTGACGGTAGGTCGCCGAACTGACGTTGTCGTCAAACCGCGCGGCGGTGTCTATACCCGAAAACTGCGTGTGGTTGAAGACGTTGTAAATCTCCCACCGCAGTTGCAGGTAACGGGTCTCGCTCCCGAGCGGGATCTTCTTGAAGAGCGAAACGTCCCAGTTGTTCGTGCCCGGCAGGCGGATCACGTCCTTCGGCGCGTTGCCGAAATTGCCCTTGGCGGGGAGCGCGAAGGCCGCCGGGTTGAGCCATTGCACCGTGCCGGTCAGACCGTTGCTGAGGACCACCTTTTTACGGTCGCCGATCGAGAGCGTCGGGTCGCCGACGATGACGAGGCGCGCGCCGTCGCCGCCGCCCGTGATGTCCGCGCTGGTCGTCGTCGAGAAGCTGACGCCGCTCGGCGTGCCGCTCGCGAAGGCCGTCACGCCCGACACCTGCCAGTTGTCGAAGACCGCCTTGATCACCTTGTTGTCCCAGAGCCTGCTCGCGTGCGGCAGGTCATAGGTGTAGTTGATGACCAGCACCTGCGTCTGGTCGAACTGGGCCGGGCCGTATTGCCAGATGCGCAGTGGCCGGTAAGTCGCCAGCACGTCCCGGTCTCCGTCGCCGTAATCCATCGTCTTCGACCAGGTGTAGGCGACCCCGAACTGCAGGCCGCGCGTAAAGCGGCGATTGACTGCCACCTGCAGCGCGTTGTAATTCGACAGGCCCCCCATCTCGTACCAGGTGATGTTGCCGTAGCCAGGGAAGGGGCGCAGGAAGTCCGCCGGCAGCGCCTTCGAGCCGTCGAAGCAGAGACCCACTTCCTTGTAGGCCGTGGAAATCGTCGGGTCACAATCGGGCACGACGCCGCCCGGGAAGCGCGTCGCATCCTGCGCGGCTTTGGTGAAGTTGATGCCGTAAGGAATCTGGTTGATGTTGCGCGCCTGCTGCAGGTGGCGGCTCACCGAGCCGACGTAAGCGACATCCACGACCGTGCCGAAGCCGACGTCGCGCTGCACGCCGAGCGAGTAGTTGTAGGTCACGGGCGTCGGGCTGTGGCGATCAAAACCCGCCACGGCGCTCGGGAAGAGTGTGCCTTTGGACTGTAGCAGCGTGTCCATGCTGCCGTAGAAGAGGCGCGGGGTGTTGGTGATCGGCGGGTTGCGCGAGACGTCGTTCCAGATCGCGTTCGCGCTCACGCGCGTCTGGCTGAACACGCCGAAGCTGCCGCGCAACGCCGTCCTGCCGTTGCCGAAGATGTCCCACGCGAAGCCGACGCGCGGCTGGACCTGAATCGGCTCCTGATCGCGGAAGCCGCGCGGGTAGCTGCTGTCGCTGTTGAGTACCATGCCGACATAAGGATCGCCCGAGCCAGGGACGAACGCGCCGATCAGGAGCGCCGGCAGCAACTCGCCCGTGACGGGGTTGCGCGCGCGCCGGTTGGCCGCCGAGCAGGTCTGGGTGGCGGAGACCGCGGTCGAGCAGGCCGGCTGGTAATACAGCGGCGCTTTTGATTTGCTGTAGCGATCCAGCACGAAGGCCGCCGCGTTGCGGGTGTCCTGATACCACTGGTTGTACCAGCCGAAGCGCACGCCCATTTCAAGGCTCAGGCGGCGCGTCGCCTTCCACGAATCCTGGACGAAGAAGTCGAAGATGCTCTGGCGGCCCTCGCCGCTCGGCCGCGTGTCGGATTCGCTGTACTGGGTGAAGTTGCCGAGTACGGCGTTGGCGTAAGCGTAGGTGGTGTTGAGCGGGTTGTTCGTGTCGTTGGTGAAGGTGAAGGCGCCGGCGAAAGTCGAGGTCGCGCCCTCGTAGTTGCGGGCGCGTTCGACGTAGATGCCCCCCTTGAAGGTGTGCGGGCCGCGGATGTAAGTGAGGCTGTCGGTGAAACTGATGAGCGTGTCCGCGCCGCGCAGCGGCGTGCGCCCGTCATAACTGATCGCCGCCGCGTTGTTGATGCCGCTGAAGGAGGCCGTCGGGATGATGCCGAGCGGGTTGAGCTGCGGGTTGAACTGCCCCAGAGTGAAGCCGTAGGTGCCGCGCTGCAGCCGGGCCAGTTGGTCGTCGCTCAGGGGCGGCCCCTTCTCGACGCTGTGGCGTACGCTGAGCGAGGCCTCGTTGATCAGCGCGGGCGTGAAGATGTGCGCCCAGTTGCCGACGATGCCGTTGTCGGTGAAGGTGTAATGCAGCCCGGCCAGCCCCCAGTTGGCGGTCCCCGCCGGGACGGCGATGCCCTGGCTGTCGGCGAACCAGGTCGAACCGCGCACGTAGAAGCTGTCTTTCGGCGACGCCTTGTAATCTATGCGGACCAGGTTCTGCTCCTTCGGGACCTTGATGCTCTCCTGAAAGATGTAATTGTACTGCGCCTTCGTAATGGTCAGATCCGTCGCGTTCGGCAGCGGGAAGACGTTCAGAAGCGCCTGACCATTCTTGTTGAGCCGACCGGCGGGGATGACGTTGCCGGGGAAACACGCCGTCTGGTCGGTGGCGTTGCAATTCCCGGTTTTGGTCGGGTCGCGGATGAAGAGCAGAACCGGCTGGCCGGAGCTGTTGAGCGAGGTGAACGATTTCGAGAAATCACCCTGTCGCTCGAGCGCGGTGGGCACCGTCACCTGACGCAACGCCTGCGGGGTTTCGGTCTGTGAGTTCTCGTAAGAGTAGAAGAAGAAAAGCTTCTCTTTCAGCCTGCTCCCCACCTTCGGCAGCCAGACCGGCCCGCCGACCGCCGCGCCGAGCGTGCTGTAGCGGTAGCGCGGCTTGGGCACGGTGCCGACCGCCCCCGTCAGGGGGTTCGTCACGAGCGTGTTGTTGTTGAAGAAATTGTTGGCGTTGAACTGCTCGTGGCGCCGGTACCAGTAACCGCTGCCGTGGTACTGGCTCGTGCCCGATTTGGTCACGATGTTCACGTTGGCCGAGGCGTTGCTGGCGTACTCGGCCTGGTAGCCGTTCAGGAGTACCTTGATCTCGCCGATGGCGTCGAAGTTGATCGTGCTGCTGAAGGTGTTGGGCGAGCCGAGGTCATTGCCGCGCACGCCGTCCACGTTGAGCGTGTTCCAGGTGTTACGCCCGCCCTGGATATTCGGGATGCCGCTGCCGAAGCCGCTGCCCGCCGTCTCGCTCTCGCTGCCGTAGGCGACGCCGGGCAGAATCTTCAGGAGCGAGGTCACGTCGCGCCCGCGCTGCGAGACCAGCTCAAGCTGCTTCGACGAGATGAGCGCCGAGTGTTCGATGCTTTCGGTCTGCACGGGCGTGCCTTCCGCCGTCGTAGTCACGGTTTCGCTCAACTCGCCGACGGTCAGTACGGCCCTGCCCACCGACAGGTGTTCGTTCGCAGTCAGGACTGTGTTCTGGCGCAGGAAACTGCGGAAGCCCTGACGCTCCACCTTGACCGTGTACGTCCCCGGCTGCACCGCGGTGAAGACGAAGTCCCCGGTCTCGGAGGAGGTGAGCGTGCGTGCGTCTTTTGTCGCCTCATTGATGAGTGTGACGGTGGCCCCGACGATCACCTGCCCGGTTGTGTCCATGACGGTGCCCGAGATCGTGCCCGTGATGGTCTGGGCGGGAGCCGGCTGAACGAGCCAGCAGAAACTGAGAACGAAGAGCAGGGTGAAATGAACCCCGAACCGGTGGCGGCACTTGTGTGAGAACATTGCTTCTCTCCTTTGTTGACTGGAGTGGATGGATACCCGATGACAGCCCGGCTCCCGCAGGTATTCGTGTGGCAGGCGGGCGGGCGGCAGGACTGTCAGTCAGAATACGGATTCGTCAGGTAGTTGTCGTGAACCGCCTGATCAGATGAAGTACTGATCCCAGCAAATGATCGGGTTTTCGTTACCGATAACGGCGCCGCGAATTATATTGGAATCGGCGATGAAGTCAAGTCAGGAAAGGGGGATTGGACTGACCATTTCTGATAAAAATCGTGCGGTCTACAGCAGAAGGCCTGGATGAAGGAGGGAGAAAAATATGTTGTGGTCTGACCAGCCCGGGTAATGGCGTGATCGGTTGTCAGGCCGGAGATGGAACAGCTCACATGGCGAGGTGTCAGAAGTGCAGGCGCCTGCAAAAACCCGGGCGCCCGCTTCAATCGTAACTCTGTTCGTGAGGTTCTGACCCGACATAAATCAGGTTCAGTGTGTCTGCACGTACAACGGATCCTGCCTCTGGTTGCCGTCTCTCTTTCCCGCGTCACCCCAGTCGGTTGAAGTCTGCCCCTCGGGCAGAAGAAATCCTTTTTCGAGATGATGAACCCGGGTCGCAAAGCTCGCCGCATGCGGGTCGTGCGTCACCATAACAACGGTCTTGCCGTATTCACGATTGAGCTTCGAGAGCAGCGTCAGCACGTCCTCGGCCGACGCCGCGTCCAGATTACCGGTCGGCTCGTCCGCCAGGATCAGATCGGGGTCAGTGACAATCGCCCGCGCGATTGCCACGCGCTGTTCCTGACCGCCCGAGAGCTGGCGCGGCAGGTGAGTCATCCGGTCGCCCAGGCCAACCAGCCTGAGCGCCGTCGCCGCATGTTCCCGCTGCTCCCTCTTCTTCAGGTCGGTCAGCTTGAGCGGCAGCTCGACATTCTCAATCGCGCTCAGGACCGGGATCAGATTGAACGACTGGAAGATGAACCCGACGTGTTCGTTGCGCCAGCGCGCAATCTCGCGGTCACCGAGCGCGCGCAGGTTCTGCCCGAGGACGAGAATCTCGCCGCTCGTCGGACGGTCCATCGCCGCGATCAGGTGCAGCAATGTTGACTTCCCCGAGCCGGATGGCCCCATCAGGGCGACGAATTCGCCCCGCGCGATGGTGATGTCCACGTCCTTGAGCGCGACGACGTGGAATTCATCGCGGACGTATTCTCTGGTGAGCTGACGAGTTTCGATGACGGCTTCGGCCATAGCTTCCATCTCCTCTATCCTTGTCTGAATCTTACTTTCTGCCCGTCCTTCAAATCCGGCGGCGGATTGACGATCAGGTCTTCCCCGCCGACGAGTCCGCCGGCAACTCGTACGCCCTGTGGCGTCGTGCCCGACACCTGCACGCTGCGGCGCACGGCTTTCCCTTCGACCACGACGAACACCGCACCGTCGCGCACTGCCAGAGTGGGGATGGTGATCAGCGCCTTCGCTTCCGCTTTCTGATCAGGCTTGTCCGGCGAGTGGAACGCGACGCTGGCGTTCATCTCCGGGCGCAGGTAATCGTCGGGGTTGAATATTTTCACCTTCACCTGTACGGTCGCCTTCTGGCGGTTGGCCTGCGGGGAAATCTCTTCGATGGCCCCCTGATATTTGCGGTCAGGGTAAGCGTCCGTGGTCACGACGGCGGGCTGATGTGCCGCGAGCCGGGCGAAATCATTCTGGTTGATGTCCAGTTCCACCTGCAGGTCATTGAGATCGGCGAGCGAGACGACATATCCTTTCGCTCCCCTGTCGCCGACGAAGCCTGTAGTGACGAACTCGCCTTTCTCGACATTGCGCTCAAGGATCGTGCCGGAGACGGGGGCGCGGATGATGGTGTTCTCAAGCTGCGTTCGCGCGAAGGCGAGCGTGCCTTCGGCCTGCCTGACCTGGGCGCGCATCGCATCAATCTCTTCACGACGCGGCCCCGTGCGGACGAGCGTGTAACTCTTTTCGAGCGACGCGACCCTCGCCGCCTGCGCGCCGTATTTCGCCTGGGCATCATCGAGCGACTGCCGGGACAGGACGCCCTGCGCGACGAGCGTGCGCGTGCGTTCGAGCGTCACTTTCGCGTTCTCCAGATCGGCGCGCACCTGCTCGACATCGTTGACGGCCCTGCCGATCTCTTCCGGGCGCGACCCATTCTCAAGCTGCGCGAGCCGCGCCCTGAGCATGCTGAGCTGGCCCTGCGCTTCGGTGAGTCGCGCTCGATACTCGTCATCTTCGAGCCGCACCAGCACCTGCCCCTGTCTGACCTTGTCGCCTTTTTCGACGCCGATCCACGCCACTTTGCCGACGACTTTGGAAGCCAGCTCGATCCGGTGGGCCGCGACGATGTACCCGGTCGCGCTGAGGATGACGCCGCCGACATCGCCCGCTGCGGCTGATGCCGCGCGCACACGCACAACCTCTACTTCAGTGGCCGCGTTCAGCCTTCCGTAAGTGAGCCACGCGGCGCCTGAAATCACCAACAGGGCAAAGCCCGCCAGAATCCAGCGAACGGCCCGCGATGAGGACTTGCCAGCCTGCTTCTTCGTGCGGTCAATGCGTAAGCTTTTGAGTTCAGCGTCCATGCGTAATCAGATCTCCCGCAGCGCAGTCAGAATCTCCTTGCGTGCGGCCATGCGCGCCGGGAAGAGGCCGCCGATTGCGCCCACGATCAGGGCGAAGATGATGCCGGTAAGCATGGCGGCGGGGCTCACGCGGAAGTTGAAGGCGATTTCGCTGAACGTGACGAAGCTGCCGATGCCGGTCGTCACGCTGTTGAGCGGCAGCACGAGCAGACAACCGATGGCCCCGCCGAGCAGCGAGAGCAGCAGCGATTCGATCAGGAAGCTCAGCAGAATGCTCCAGCGCGAAAAGCCGAGTACCCGCAATGTGCCGATCTCTTTGGCGCGTCGCGCCACCGCCGCGTACGAAGTGTTCATAAGCGCGAAGCTGCTGCCGACGGCCATAATCACGGAGACGAAGAGGCCGAGGAACTGGAGCGGCGCGCCCGACACCGTCATCCTCTCGTAATAAGCGCCTTCAGTCACAGCCGAGACATTGAGCCGACGGTCGTCGTTGAGCGAGTTGATGAGTGCCGGAACCGTCGCCGCGTCCGTGGCGCGAATCAGCACCGAGTTGACGCTCTCCTGACGGTTGAAGTCGGCGCTGATCTGGTTCAGGTCGCCCCATATTTCGCTGTTGACCGCCGACTCGCCCGCATCAATCACGCCCACCACTTCCCATTCGCCGCGACCGAAGCGAATCAATTTGCCGAGTTGCGCGCGCGGGTAGCGCTTCGCGACGGATTTGCCGACCACGACCTCGCGCTGTCCGGGCTGGAACCAGCGACCCTGCTGAATCTTCACGCCCCGCATCGTCAGGCCGACCGGCTGGAGGCCGCGCAACGTGACGTTCATCCCGGTCGGGCTGTCAACGCTCGGGAGGTTGATGACATTCACCAGCTCGGGCGAAGCCATCAGCTCGCCCGTAGCGTTTGTGGCAATGCCGGGCTGTGCCTTCAGGTTCTGGCAGGCCTCGCGCGAAAGAGAGCTGCTCAACTCAGCCGTCCCGCCCTTTCGCAGCACGATGATGTGCAGCGGATTGCCCGATGCCTGAAAAGCAGTCCGCAGACCGCTCACGAGCGCGAGGTCGGCGACCAGCACGGCGACCGTCAGCGCGATGCCGAGCGCGGTCATAATCGTCGTCGTTCTTCGCACGACGAGGTTGCGCAGGTTGTAAGCAATCGGTATGGCCATGACGTTTACCCCGTGTGCCTCAGCGAATCGAGGATGGGCGTGCGTGAGGCGCTGAGCGCCGGCACGAGCGCGCTCACGAGTCCGACCGCGAGGGCGACCGCCAGAGTCAGCACCGCGATGAGCGGCGTCACGCTGAGAATTCTCAGCGCCTGAATGAAGGAAGGCGCCTGGCGAAGCAGGGCGCATAACAGGCCCGCCAGCACGCAGCCAATCGCCCCCCCGATCAGGGCAATGGCCGCCGCTTCGCCGAGAATGATGCCAAGGATCGCCGAGGGCGTGAACCCGAGCGTTTTCATGATCCCGACTTCGCGGATGCGCTCGCGCACGGACATCGAGAGCGTGTTGGCCGAAACGAGCAGGATCGTGAACGTCACCGCCCCGCAAATCGCCATCAGGAACAGCTTCAAATTGCCAAGGAACGACACGAAGCTGAGCTGGAACGCGCGCTCGGATTCGGTCTTCGTCGGTTCAGGCGAATTCGCATACATTTCATCAACTGCTCTGGTGACGCGCGGCACGTCATCGGGGGACTCCGCCTCGATCAGGAATTGCCCGGCCGTGTCGCGCGCCGGGCTCGACGGCGGCAGGCTTTCGCGCATGTACTCCCAGTTGAAGAAGAGGACTTCGTTGTGCCCCGGATCGTCGAAGATTCCGGCGAGCGTGAGTTCGAGTGTGACGGGAAAGATGTCGCCGACGATGGTGATGCGCTCGCCCGGCTTCCAGCCGAACTTATTCGCCAGATCCGCCGACGCCACACAGGCCGTGCGCTGGCGCTCGAAGGCCAGTCGCTGGTCTTCCGGGATCGTCAGCTCCGAGTAGACCCCGAAGAGGCTCCGCGGCTCGATGGCGAAACGAGCGAAGAAATTCCGCGTGTCGCGCGCGTCCCTGTACGTCCCGCCGAACCATTGCCTGATCATGACTGCCTTCACCCCCGGCACCTGCCTGACCTTCTCTTCGAGGGATGTGGGCAGCGGCATGGTCAGCGAGACCTTGTGATGCAGCACGAGCCGCAGCGCCTGCGCCGGCGTCGCGTCTTCGCCGAAGAATAAGGCTCGGTACATCGCCATCAGCACGCCGAGCAGGCAGAGCGAGACCGCGACGCTGCCAATCGTCAGAGCGCTCCGGCGGCGGTTCCGCAGACTGTTTTTCGCGATCAACGGGAGGTATTTGATCGTATTCATAGCGATTCCCTTCCGCCGCCGGGAGAGCAAACGGGATGCCAGCCGTGACGCCGATGTTTATATTGCTGGAGAGAAACCGTTTCAGAGTTATGGGCGGGTGAGGGAGGTCGGGTAAAACTCACAAGAAGTTGCGAGTTCACAATCAACCGTTGCTATACTGACGCCGATGTTTCCAATGACTCAGAACAATGCGGGCGCGGTGACGCTGCCGCTCAGCCAGGAGCAGCGGCATGCGTTAGTGCTGCGCGCCTGGGAAGCGATCAACGCCGAGCGGGAACTGCCGGGCGTGCTGGCGGCTGTCGCCGACGTACTCGTCCCCGTCGTGCCCTTTACCGGGGTCGCAGTGATCGCGCACGAATTGAACCTGCCTCTACCGTATGCGCTTCATGCTGTCGGCATACCGCCGCGCGAAGGAGAGAGCGTCGAGGAGTTGATCAATCGGGTGCGGGCGCAGAATCCCACTCCCATCCCGTTGCCCGCTCGTGAGTGCATCCCCTACGAAGGCTCGGAACTGGAGCGCTGTTTGCGGGAGGGGCGGCCTTACACCTGCGCCGACCTGTTCGAGAAGAAAGGCTGGTACAAACACGAATTCAAACAGGCCGCCGCTGGGGTTCGCGCTTACACCTCGATCCCGCTCTACGTCCGCGGCAAGCCGATCGGCACCTCGGTCTTTACCCGCTTCAAACCGATTGCCTTCACCCCCGATGAGCTGACTGTCCTGTCCGAGGTATCGCGCGCCATCGGCGTGGCCGTAGCCAACGCCCTGGCCAACGAGGAAATCCGCAAGCTGCGCGATCAGTTGGAGGCCGAAAACATTGCCCTGCGGACTCAGTTGAATCAGATGCCATGGTTCGATGAGATCGTGGGCGACTCGCCAAAGCTCCGGCGCGTGCTTGAGGCCGTCGAGCAGGTGGCAGTGACTGACGCCACCGTGCTGATCACGGGCGAGACGGGCACGGGCAAGGAACTCATCGCGCGCGCCATCCACCGCCGCTCGCCGCGCTCGGGCGGCCCGCTCGTCAAGGTCAACTGCGCGGCCATCCCCGAAACGCTGCTGGCTTCAGAGTTGTTCGGCCACGAGCGCGGCGCTTTCACCGGGGCCGTCGAGCGGCGCAAAGGGAGATTCGAGCAGGCGCACCGTGGCACACTCTTCCTGGATGAGATCGGAGAACTGCCGATGGAAACGCAGGTCATGCTCCTGCGCGTGCTTCAGGAGCGAGAGTTCGAGCGCGTGGGCGGGAGCGAAACCGTCCGCGTGGACGTGCGCGTGGTGACCGCGACGAACCGCGATCTGGCTGAAGAAGTCCGCGCCGGGCGCTTCCGCCGCGATCTTTATTACCGCCTGAACGTTTTCCCCGTCCGCCTGCCGCCGTTGCGCGAGCGGCCCGAAGACGTTTCTTTACTGGCAGCGCATTTCGTTGCCAAACACGGCGCGCGTTTCGGTCGCACGATCACCCGCATTGACCGGCACACGATGAACCTGCTCGAATCGCACCACTGGCCCGGCAACGTGCGCGAACTTGAAAACGTCGTCGAGCGCGCCGTCATCCTCGCGCGCAACGGCACACTCCGCGTGGATCGCGAAGCGCTGCCGGGCACGGTTGTGGCGGGTGATATGGAGGCGCAGCTTCAGACGCAGGAGCAGGAGGCGATTGAGGCCGCCCTGCGTGTGTCAAGGGGCCGCATCGCCGGGCCAAAAGGGGCGGCCAGACGCCTGGGCCTTGCTCCTTCGACGCTTGAGTTTCGGATCAGGCGACTCGGGATTGATAAATTTCGATTCCGCGCAGAGGCTGAGAAGTGACGGCATCCGCGATGCAGCGGTTCATCTGAAGGAGACGATTGCCAGCAGGCATGTAAAAAACAAGGTCGTACTCCTGGCGGAGGAAGTTCTGGATCTGGCAGTCTGCCTTTGCTTCTACAGATACAGGATCACTTGTGGCCCTTCCCCTTACCTGTTTTGAAGGTAAAGCTGCTCATTTGTTTATGGCTGATCTCCGGCGCATCCTTCATCAGGAATCCCTGCTGACGTGTGGCAGCCAGAGCCAGCGGTTGCTGCAGCAGTGGCGGGATCGGCAGCAGGACCCCGAGCTGTTTGTGTTTTCCGTGATATCCTGCGCCGCCAAAAGGTGGTAATCCGATCCGCACTGCCACCTTATCTCCTTCAATGTGATGGAAGACGAAACGGGTCAGGAAATCCGGGCGCAGTTGGAAATCTATATAGCCCCGCTCAACGGCTGCGGCAAACGCCTTCTGCAGTTCTGCTAAACCTGGGGGAGCCACTTTGACGCCTGAGTCGGCGAGTACCTTTTGAATGAAGCGATCCGCCAGCAAGGCGCGCAGGATGTCCTGTTCGGCAAAGTAGTCTGTCAGCTTTATCACCCTGCCGGGATTTGTCAGATCAATGTCCAGATCTCCCACGCCTTCGCCCTGGTCGAATGGCACCTCACCCTGTTTGGCCAGATCAATGGTCGTAAAACGAACGCTGTAGCCTGCGTGCAGCCCGCCGCAGTAAGGGCTGTCTACATCCTGGAAGCTGACCAGTGTGCCAACTGCCGACAACAGTGTGAAATCACGCCGTAGATCGCAGTCTGCCTGCTCCTGCTTCCCACCAGATTGAGAATTCCCAGTAGCGTCCCCGGCATCTTCCTCAAAAGCTTTCTTGGCGATGGGTCCGAAGATTTTTTCTGTTCCTGCCTGGGACTGCACATAGAGGTCAGCCGTCGTCCAGCGAAGACTGTAGCCTGCGCTCTCACCGCTCCAGATCAACCTTCCTGTCTCTGCCGAATGGTGGTCACTCTGTGCGACTGGATTGGGCTGTGTTGGTACTGTTGGCGTGACCGGCTGTCGCGTATCCTGTGCAGAGTTCTGATGCGACGTTGCACTGCATCCATAGCCAGGCAGGACAAAGCCTGCGATGAACGATAAGATCAGGCTGAATTGCTTTAACATAACTCTCCTTTTCAGGAGCAGGAGGCGATTGAGGCCACCCTGCGTGCTTCAAAGGGCCGCATTGCCGGGCCGAAAGGCGCAGCCAGACGCCTGGGCCTTGCCCCTTCGACGCTTGAATTCCGGATCAGAAGACTCGGGATTGATAAATTCCGGTTCCGCGCGGAGGCGGAAAGGTGACGGCGCTTGTAACGCGGCAACTCATTTGAAAGTGACGATCAAAGCGAGGATTGAGATCAGCAGGCACAGCGGCGAAAACAGTCTCGTGTCCCAGCAGGCAAAATCTGTACCCCGCACCCGCTTGAAAAATCCGACCAGTCTGAAATCCCCGACGGCCCTGAGCAGAAAGACCAGCGTGATCCCCCACGTTCCCAGGGAAAATATCCATTTCGGAAGCGACGTGCCCCAGAGCCCAAGCCGCCCGATGATCGTCAGCATCGCCACAAGCAGTGCGGCAGCGACGGCCAGAGTCGCACCGGGTGAAGGATTGAACGCGCGTTTGTCATCAATCGCAGGGATGGCAGCCCCACTCCCCCACCGCCCTCCCAGCGCCCAATAGATATGCAGCACACTCAACGCCGCAAAGATGGCAGCCGCCAGGATTCCTGCACCGTAAATCATCTCTTCACCATTTCGCCAGACATCACTGCGGCCCTTGCCACTGCTTCTTTATTGCTGCCGTGCGGGTTCCTTCAGCTCCCACCGCTCGCCAAAAAATCCGGCGGTCACGATGCGGCCCGGCGCGCGCATTGATACTGGCACGCTGACATCCACGACGGCGTAATCCGGCAGGTGCGGGTACTGCCGCGCGTTGGTCAGGTAATCGTATTCGCGAAAAGTGATGCCGCTGTTGAGGACGACGTAGCGCTTCGGGTTGAGCGGGTTGGGAAAGATGAGGAGCGCGACGTGTGAGGCCGACGGATAGTTTTGCGCTCCCAGGTGAAGGCTCTGCGCGTCCCAGCGGATCGGAAGCATGTCGGCGATCCTTGCCAGAACTTTATTACTGCCCGGGTCACCCCACAGAATCAGGTTGCTGTTGGCAATGTCGGCATCGGTGATCGCCGCGTCATCTTTGACCTGAGCGTCGCCGCGGAATTGCAGTCGCCAGTGCCTGATGG
This sequence comes from Blastocatellia bacterium, assembly GCA_035652435.1. GTDB lineage: Bacteria > Acidobacteriota > Blastocatellia > RBC074 > RBC074 > DASRDU01. The sequence continues at coordinate 12,909 of DASRDU010000067.1, read as the reverse complement.
CGTGTTCCATCTCGGCTGCCGTCCACGCGGCGATTGCATCGTTCATCGCTTTGCCGGTCGGGCGCACCATCACGAAGCTGTCCATGAAAGCGTCATCAATCGGCCCCTGTAATCCGGGCCGCTTGCGCAGGCCGCCCTCATCGGTTGACGCGACCACCACCCAGCCTTTACCGGCCTTGCGAAAATGCGCCACCCACGAACGGTCAGACATTACCGCCGGGGCTTCAAGCTTCTGGTCATCAATCACGACAACCGGCTTGCGCGAGTTGTCGAGCGGGCACAGGCCCGGTGGCATTTCGAGCGTGAGCGCGGAAACGTTGCTCGTTCTGACCTGCACGGTTGACGCGTCTTTGATCTCGGCGTCAACGCGGGCGCGCTCCCAGTGCTGCTCCAGACCATCCACCGCGACCCAGAGCATGCGGTTATAGCGCAGGCTCCACGTCGTGAACTTTACGCGCGCCGGGACGGGGTTACGCCCTCGGGCGACGATGCCATCAATGCGGCGGTTGATCTCTTTGATCGAATCGGGGTGATAACGATGTTCGGTCTGCGGGCCGATGATGTGCGCGAGTTCGATGCCCTCGGCTTTGAGCGCGCGAGCCATCATGTCGGCGGCCTGCTTCTGCCGGTCAATCTCGCCGCTGTAAGCGACGGTCGGGCAGTTGAAGAGATTTATGGCGTAATCAATGCTGTCGTAAAGATGCCAGAGCTTCTGTTCGTAGGGCGGGGGCATCTTATTTTCATCGTAAGCGAGCTTGAGGTATTGCGCCGTCTCCGCAAAGCCCGCGCCCGGGGCCGCCGCGGCCCACATTCCGGCGTAATGCGTCGCCAGCATCCAGCAGCCCGCGCCGCCCATCGAAAACCCGCGCATAGCGACCCGGTTTTCGTCAATCGAGTAATGCCGGCGCGCGTGTTCGAGCGCTTCGAGGACATCCACCTCACCGGCGAAGCGGAAGGCGTTGCAGTAGCGTCCGTACGGGTGCAGCACGAAAGCGTCGCGCGGCGCGAACTGCCCCGGATTCTTCTCCCGGTCGGTGATGAAGTTCACTTCGCTCAGCTTCTCATTCCGCCCGTGCAGCCAGACGTCGAGACGATGTTGATAAGGTGTGTTCGGATGAAAGGACGCGGGCACGACCAGACCGTAAGGCTGGACCGATCCGTCAATCCTTGAGCGGTAGCCGCGCACCACCAGGCCGGTCGCTGTCTGCCAGGGAGATTTACCGTTACGCAGGGATCGCGCGCGTTCGCGGCCCTCTTCCAGCAGTTTCTTTGCAGCGGGGATTTCCTTCAGGTCGAAAAATTCGTCGTATTTCAGCGCCGTGCGCATGGCCTCGTAATAGATCTGCACGTCGGGCACGAGATCAAGGAGCGCGGGCTTGTCTTTCAATGCCGCGCGCAACGCTTCAATCTCCTGCCCCAGACTCGCCACGCCTGCTTCAAGCTCCGCGCGGTCGGCGGCGGGAATAGCGACGCCCGCTGGCGGAACGCGGCGGACATCGCCGGCAGACTGATTGCTCTGCCCGCCGACCTGTCCGCCAATCAGCGCCAGCAGCAATATCAAACGGGGCCATCGCGCATTCATGCGAATCTCCGACCGGGGAATCAGGCAAGGCAGTTTCAGGCCAGCGTCCACGGCTTGCGATAAGGGCGTGACAGCATCTGGCTCGCTTCCTTATCGCCGGTGAACTGCTCCTTCTCCGCATCCCACCTGAGCGACCGCCCGAGCCGCGTCGCGATATTCCCCAAGTGGCACATGTTGGCGGTCAGGTGGCCTTCCTCGACGTCGGCGACGGGGCGCTGGCGGCTCTTCACGCAGTCGAGGAAGTTGCGGATGTGCAGCACCAGCATCTCCTGCCCGTTGCCTTTCATCTCCATCGGCTCCATCGCCGGCTTGTCGTTTTTACGTTTCGCCTTCCAGACTTCGGGCGTGACGGTGAAGCCGTTGCGCGTGATGTTGAGCGTGCCGTTCGTGCCGTGGAAGACGAGCAACTCCTCGCGCGTCAGGTTGATTTCGCGGCCCGACCACGTCACGACGCAGTTCGGGAAGTTGTAGAGTACTTCCTGCACGTCGGGCGTTTCGCCGCCGTCCCTGATCTCATAACGACCGCCGAAGCCGGAGACGGCCTGCGGCGCTCTCGCGCCCAGCGCCCAGCGCGCGATGTCCAGGTTGTGCGCGCCCCAGTTGGTCATCTGCCCGCCCGAATAGTCCCAGAACCAGCGGAAGTTGTAGAGGAAGCGGAACGGGTCGTAAGGCACGTACGGCGCCGGCCCGAGCCACATATCCCAATCAAGCCCTTTCGGCTGCTCGCGGCTCTCGCCGAGTTCCTCGACGGGTTTGAAGCCGGGCATCGCGTTGCGCGTGTAAGCGACGGTGATTTTGTGAACCGCGCCGAGCCCGCCTTCCTGAATCAGTTTGACGGCCTTCTGGTAATGCGGGCTGGAACGCTGCTGGCTGCCGGTCTGCACGACGCGGTTGTGTTTGCGCGCGGCTTCGACCATGCGGCGTCCTTCATGAACGAAGAGCGAGAGCGGCTTTTCGCAATAAACATCCTTGCCCGCTTCACACGCCGTGATCGTCGGCAGCGCATGCCAGTGGTCCGGCGTGGCGACGATCACCGCGTCAAGATCCTTCGTCTCAAGCAGCCGGCGAAAATCACGGTGCTTCGCGACGCTGCTCCCGACCGCCGCGGCAGCCTTGTTAAGGTAAGGCTCGTAAACGTCGCAGACGGCGACCGCGTTGACATCGGCCTGCTTCAGGAAGATCGGCCAGAGTTGCATGGCCCGGTCGCCGCAACCGATGAGGCCGATATTGACGCGACCGTTGGCGCCGAGTATGCGTAACCGACCAAGAGCCGTTGCCGCGCCCGCCGCAACTGTGGCTTTGGCAAAATCTCTTCTACTTAACCGCTTCATCTCTTTAGTCTCCTCGAAAATTGATTTTCATCTCCAGCTGCTGACTCTGTTCGCCGCACCAGGGCGGCGCGCCCGTCATCACAACCACACGCGTATAAGAATACTTTTCAATCGGGCATCAGGCCAGTGTCCTCAACAACCCGCCGTCAATTCCGCCGCCCTCCGCTGCGAGGCCCTGAACCGAAGCCGCCGGCCCCTTCGCCGTTGAAATACCACAGGCCAGGGCCCATTGCCAGAGACTTTTTGATCAGACAATTCACCCCTGCGGCAACCTGGCGATGAGGCGCGAAGTTATCCGAAGACTCAGTTTGCATTTTTCAACCGTTGCCCTGTTTCATTACGCGCGCCGTTTGATCAGGACTTTGGCCATGTAGCTGAGGGCGACTTCCTCGCGCTGATTGATGACTTCATTGAGCATCGTCACGATGCCGCTCCCGGCGTCGCGCTCGGTCTTCTCCTCGACGCGCTGCCTGAGCCGGATCGTGTCGCCGATGAAGGTCGGTTTGACGAAGCGCAGCCGGTCCACGCCGTAAAAAGCGATGATCGTTTTGTCGCCCGTGTCCATCCGCATCGTCAGCCCGGTGGCGATGGAAAAGATCAGCGCGCCGTGCGCGATGCGCTGGCCGAACGGGCTTTTCGCGGCCCACTCCTTGTTCGTATGCAACTCGTACCAGTCGCCGGTGAGCCCGGCAAAATTGACGATGTCGGTTTCGGTGATCGTGCGGCCCGGCGTCGCGACTTCCTCGCCGATCTCGAATTCCTCAAAGTATTTTCCCATCGGGTTCTCCTCCGACCAGTCATGGTTTCACGAACACCAGGAAATGCTGCTGCGGCAGGAAGTCTCTGGTCTCTTTCCACACCAGCCCGACCGCGGTCATTTCCATACGCACCTGCTCCTGCGTCATTTTATGCAGCCGCTTGATCGGCACGCCCGGGTCTTCGCCGCGGTACTCGATCAGCACGACGCGCCCGCCCGGGTTGAGGCCGCGGACGATGCCTTCCATCATTTCCCGCGGGTAAGAGAACTCGTGATAGGCGTCCACCATCAGCACCACGTCAATCCCGTTCGCGGGCAGCTTCGGATCGGCTTCAGTTCCCTGCACCGTGACCACGTTGTTCGCGCCGGATTTCTTCTTCCGCTGCTCGATGAGCGCGAGCATTTCCGGCTGAATGTCCACGGCGTAAACCTTCCCCCGTGGGACGAGCGGACTGATGCGGAAGGTGAAATAGCCGGTTCCCGCGCCGATGTCGGCGACATTATCCGCCGGTTTGAGTTGCAGATTTCTGACCACCTCACCCGGCAGTTCGGTCTCTTCGCGGTCGGGCCGTTCGAGCCAGCCGGCAGCCTGATGCCCCATGACGTGGGCGATCTCGCGGCCCAGGTAAAATTTGCCGATGCCGTCCGGGTCGTGCTTCGCGCGCTGCTCATAAACCGCGGCCTGCTTCTGAGCGGCGGCCTGCCCGGAAGCCTGCGTGGCCCGGCAGGCCGACCAGTTCAGGCTGACGGGGATGATGAGGATGCACGTTGTGAGCAGACGCTGCGCTCTCTTACCCATTGTTTTGCTCCGCCATCATTGCTTCGACTTCCATCCTGGTGGGAATTGATGCCTGCGCGCCCAGGCGGGTCACGGCCACTGCGGCGGCGCAGTTGGCAAACCTGATCGCTTCATCAACGGTTCTGCCTTCCGCCAGCATCACCGCCAGCGCGCCATTGAAACAATCCCCGGCCGCCGTCGCGTCAACGGCCTTCACTCTGGCGGCAGGATAATGCTGATTGCTGTGATTGTCAGCCAGATGCGCGCCCTTTTCGCCCATCTTCAGAATCACCTGCCGCGGCCCCAGATCAAGCAATCGTCGCGCAATGGCCGGGGCGTCATTAAGTGAGACAGAACTTCCCTCAAGCCCGAGCAGGGCGAAAGCCTCACTTTCATTCGGCGTCAGAATATCGGTGTTCCTTAGCAGCGACTCGCTCAGAGGCTCGGCGGGCGCGGGGTCGAGAATGACCATCATCCCGCGCGCCTTCGCCTGCGCGGCGGCTTCGACCGTGGCCATCGGCGATTCAAGTTGCAGCAGCAGGTATCCGGCCTGAGATGACCTGACAGCCCTGGCCGTTTCGTGCGGCTCAAGCTGATGATTGGCCCCCGCCGCGACGACGATGGTGTTCTGGCCGCCCTCTTCGATTGAAATCATCGCGATGCCAGTCGCGGCTTCGGACACCGACCGGATGCCGGTTGTGTTCACTCCCGCCGACTGCAAACTGGCGATGAGCTGCAGGCCGAATACGTCATCGCCCACACAGCCGACCATCTCCCCGCGACCGCCGAGCCTGCCGACCGCGCAGGCCTGATTGGCCCCCTTGCCGCCGGGCAGCATCTGAAAGCCCCAGCCGCTGACCGTCTCTCCGCGCGCGGGCAGGCTCGCCGTCTGCACGACGAAATCCATATTCAGGCTGCCGACAATCAGGATCGCTTTGCTTTCCATCGTCATTCACTCAGGATTGTTCTTCACTTGTTGTCTGATCTCGGGGCCTCCGGTAAGCGCGGCCATCAACGCCGCGACATCTCCAATCCTCGTGCCCAGCACCGACGGCACAATCTCACACGCCGCGACGGCCTGTGGCAAGGCTTCTTCGGCCACCACGCGCCGCGCCGCCGCCAGCACCCGATCTCCCAGAGCCACGGCCAGTGACCCGAGTACAATGACCTGCGGATTCAGCGCGTCAATGAGCAAAGCCATCCCGCGCCCCATCCACTTCCCCGCCTCCTCCGCGACCAGCAGCGCGTCGGGATCATCAGCCAGCATCCTCCCGACCAGTTCACGAATCGGCGTGTCGGCCGACCAGCGCTCGGGGAACATGCGATTCGCCAGCAGCACCAGCCCCGCGCCCGAAGCGAAGCCTTCCCACGAACCGGCCTTGCCAAACCCCGTCGGCCCCGTCTCGGACAGGCGCCAGTGCCCGACTTCGCCGGCGGTATCGGTTGCGCCATGCACGACCTGTCCGTTGACGATCAGTCCGGCCCCGAGGCCGGTCCCGAACGTCAGAAAGATCAGGTGCCTGAGGTCCGCGCGCCCGCGCCCGATGCCGAAATGAAACTCCGCCAGCGCCCCCGCATTGCCGTCGTGTTCGATGAAGACAGGCAGCCCGGGGAATTTTTCCGACAGCCATTCTTTCAAGTGAACGCCGTGCCAGCCGGGCAGGTGTGGCGGGTCAATCAGCACGCCCTCCCCGATCCACAGCGGCCCGCCGATTGAAACGCTTACGGCCGTGACCTGCCGGCCCGACCGCGCCGCAGCGCTGATCGTTTCAGTCATCAGTTCGACGATGCGGGGAAAGACTTCGGCGCAGGGTCGCCACGCTTCGGTCAGAACCTCTGCGCGCCGGAGTATTCGAGCGTCATGAGTCCCCTCGACAATCGCTGTTTTCGTCCCGCCCACGTCGAGGCCGAGAATTGTTTGCGTATTATTCACATGATCAGGCATCACCGCTTGACTTTTATTCGCTCACGGCTAATAAAGAGAACATCTCTTACGGAGAACATCACTGGGGACTTTGGCAATTGTGTTCGGATCATGGCAGCGCCGCTCCGATCCCGGTTGTGGTGTTCCTGGCAGAACAGACAGGGTAAACAATATAACAGGATCATCGCCACTCCCCGGGCGGGAGCCGATGTCCACTGATCTGTACCCTTGATAATGTTGAGCAAAGGTACGGCAGACGAACATCTGCCGGAAGCTCTGATGATTTGATAAGGAGTACCGACCCGACTCCCGAATGTCTGATAAAATTACGACCCTCGAGGTCCCCGAGTATTCTGCTGATGAGTTATGGGAGGCTGCTGAAGAACCAGACGGCTTTCCGCGCCGACCGCCTGTCGGTCTGCTTTCAGTCGCGCGCTCGCTCTCGCGCAACTGGCAGGCCCTGGACAGGCCGCCCCGCCACCGGCCTGACGAAGAGGGGCAGTCCACTAAGCGCAATTCACCAGGCAATAAATCACCAGACCAGTGGTACGGCCTGTCACCCGAGGACGAACACTACCTGAGCATCGCCGGTCGGCTCTCGGGCCGCACGAGTATTTCCGAACCGGATTCCGAGTCTGAGCTGCTGGCCGAAATCTGGCGTCTGGTCACACGGAAGACGCAGGAGCAGGTGCGCGCCCTGCGCGAAGCCCGTGAGCAGCTGGCGAGCGAGCTGGAGCGATTCAGCAGATTTGACCGTTGAAGTAAAAAGGCAGGATGACTCATCCTGCCTTCCGACCCGCCGGCCTTTTCACGAGCCGCAGCATTCACCCGCCGTCATTCCCAATCGCCTCGACCGGGCAGGACTCCAGCGCCTCCCGGCAGAGACTCAACTCCCGCTCGCCCGCCGGCTGTTTATAGACGTATGAATACCCGGCATCCTCCTGCCGCACGAAGTTGTCCGGCGCGATGTCGCGGCAGACATCACAGTCAATGCAGGTCGTATCCACGTACCAGGCACCCGCGACGTTTTCCGGCTGCCGGTCATTGTGATCAGCCATCAGAGGTTCAGGTTGAGGACAGGTAATTCACGCCGCGGCGAGGGTGACGCTGTCACTCCTTTCAAATCTTCCGGCACGTGTTCGTGCGCGTGGTAACTCGACCGCACGAGCGGCCCCGATTCGACGTAACGGAAGCCCAGTTCCAGACCGATGCGCTTGAATTCGGCGAACTCTTCGGGCGTGTAAAACTTCTCGACGGGCAGCCGCTTCGGCGCGGGTTGCAGGTACTGCCCGAGCGTCAGGATGTCGCAATCAACCGCTCGCAGATCCTTCATCGTCCCGATGATCTCATCGTCAGTCTCGCCGAGCCCGAGCATGACGCCCGACTTGGTCAGCATGTTCGGTCGCCTTTCGTCGCGGTATTTCGCCGCGCGTTCCAGCAGCCGGAGCGTCCATTCCGCGTATTTCGCGTGCGGGCGCACGCGGCGGTACAGGCGCGGCACGGTCTCGGTGTTATGATTCAGTACGTCGGGCTGCGCATCCAGCACCGCGTCAATCGCCGCCGTATTGCCTTCAAAGTCGGGGATCAGCACCTCGATTTTGGTCGCCGGATTGAGAGCGCGCACTTCACGAATGGTCGCGACGAAATTGAACGCGCCGCCGTCCGGCATGTCATCGCGGTTGACCGAAGTGATGACCGCGTGCCTGACGCCCATTTTGTAAACGGCCTCGGCGACGTGGCGCGGCTCGGCGGGATCAATGTGAACCGGCTCGCCCTTGCTGACCGAGCAGAATCCGCAGCGCCGCGTGCAGACGTCGCCCGAGATCATGAAGGTCGCCGTGCCGTGCGACCAGCACTCGTAAATGTTCGGGCAGCGCGCCTCCTGGCAGACCGTGTGCAGGCTCAGGTCATTCATCAGCCTGTTAATGTGCTGAAACTCCCCGCCCGTGTTCAGCCTGATCTTCAGCCAGGCCGGCTTCGGCCCTGTTTGTTTTGTAGCATTACTCATATTGAGATTATAACTGCGATACCGCTTCGCTTCATTTGCAGATCCTGATGCCTTGTTGCTGATCTGGCTCACCCCAACGCCGGCAGCCTGCCTGTATCAATAGGAATATTTATCAGTCGTAGTCAAAGTAGATGTCTTCACGGGAGAAGTTTGTGGGCAGCGGTGGCAGGTTCTCACCAGCAGCGGCAAGCTGGTCCAGAACCTGCTCGATCTCTGCCGGGTTCATCTGATCCTGCTCTGGCCCGGCTTTCCCATCTTCATCCTCCGCGAGAGTTCGGAGCAGCGCATCAAGCGACATCCCTTGGGCCGCGGCCTTTTCCCTGAGGGTTTCCAGAATCTGCGCCGTGTTCGGGTCTACTTCAATCGTGACCATCCGTGCGCCCATAATCATACCCCCTGTTAAGTGACATAACATTTCACTCATAGCTGGGATTATAACCCCGAATGACTCAGACAAAAATCGGGCCGTCAGGCTCGCGTTGCCCGCTGCTGTCAGAGCAGCCTTCGATCCGGGCGTGCTACCGATAGTAAGGCGGCCCGCCGCCCGCCCCGTCTCTCTCAAAGTAATCCGCGACGTCCGGCCGGGTCACGGTGATGTATGCCCATATCCCCGCCGGCACTCCTATGAGGAAGCAGCACGACGTGAGCGGGATCATCGCCACGACGGCAGCCGCCCGGACCAGAGCGGGGCTCTTCCCCTGCATCATCCGGATGCCGCCGTAGATCACGAGCGGCGCGAGCAGCAGACTGACCAGCGCGGCCAGATAGGTGACCGTCTGGCTGGCCACATACCCCGCCCGCTCGGACGAACTCCTGAAGGTTTTGTCCGGTTCGCTGCCCACCAGACGGGCCAGCCCGCTCAGCAACAGCAGCAGCGAAAACCCGATGTTGATAATGCCGGTCACGATCAACCCCATGGCCGGGTAGATGAGTTTGCCTTTGACAGGATCTTCCGGCGGAGGCGGCGGCGGATATGTGTACTGGCTCATGGCTTTTCACCTCACGGGCAGCCATATTCCTGCCCCGGCTGCAAAGTTCACGACTGGCACCGGCCCATTGCGCTGGATCAGTGCAGCTTGACCGCCGCCGCATTAACCGGGGCGACGACCTCATTACCCGCGTCATTGAATTCGCCCTCCCAGCGCGCGACCACCGCCGTCGCCATGCAGTTGCCGACGACGTTGGTCGCCGTGCGCGCCATGTCCATCAGTTCGTCCACGCCCAGGATCAGCGCGATCCCTTCGGGCGGCAGGCTGAATTGCGCGAGCGTGCCGGCGAGGACGACCAGCGAGGCGCGCGGCACGGCGGCGACGCCTTTCGTCGAGAGCATGAGCGTGAGCAGCATCATTAATTGCTGCGACCACGAGAGCGGGCGGTTCGACGCCTGGGCGACGAAGACTGCGGCGAGCGACAAGTAGAGCGTCGAGCCGTCGAGGTTGAAACTATAGCCCATCGGCAGGACGAAGCTGACGATGCGGCGTGGCACGCCGAGCCGCTCCATATTCTCAAGCGCCTTAGGGAATGCCGACTCGCTCGAAGTCGTCGTAAAGGCCAGCAGCGCGGGTTCCTTAACCAGGCTGATGAAGCGGCGAATCGGCAACCGGATGATCAGCGCCACCGGCAGCAGCACAAAGATAATCAGGAACGCCAGCGCGCCGTAAAGCGTGAAAATCAGCATCGCCAGGTTTCTGAGTACTCCCAGGCCTTTGTTCCCGACCGTCACCGCCATGGCCGCGCCCACCCCCCAGGGCGCGAACTTCATCACGTAGTTGGTGAATTTGAACATCGCCTCCGAGAGCGATTCGCAGAAGGCGAGCATCGGTTTCCCTTTTTCACCGATGGCCGAAACGGCAATCGCGAACAGCAGGCTGAAGACGACGATCTGAAGCACGTCGTTCTCGGCCATTGATTTGATCAGGCTCGTCGGGAAGATGTTGACGATATGATCCTGCGGAGTCACCTTGCTCGCGTTTGCCGCGATCTCCTTCGCCTCGGCACTCTGCTCAGGAGGCGGCAGATTGACCCCTGCGCCCGGTCTGGTGAGGTTGACCGCGCCGAGGCCGATGAAGAGCGCGAGCGTCGTGACGATCTCGAAGTAGATGAGCGCCTTCAGGCCGATGCGACCGATGGCCTTGAGGCTCCCCGCGCCGGCAATGCCGACGACGAGCGTCGAGAAGATCAGCGGCGCGATGATGACCTTGATCAGGCTCAGGAAGATGCGGCTCAGCACGCGCACCCACTGGATGACGTTCTTCTTTGTTTCCGGGTCTGCGTCGAGGCTGTGAATGGCGAAGCCGACGATGACGCCGACGGCGAGGCCGATGAAAATCTGGGTGGTCAGGGTGAGTTTGAATCTGGAAGCCATGAAAAGCAGGGGTTAGGGGCCGGCGAGGGGTTAGAGTCCGGTAGCGCGCACGTCTAACCTCTGACCTCTGCCATGTGTCTGTTGAATACGTCGCCGAAATGACGCGCGACACGCGACGCGACTTCCGGCAGCTCGATTTTTCCGGCCAGCAGTTTTTCGAGCGAAGTGACCCCGTGATCCGCAATGCCGCACGGGACGATCAGCCGGAAGTAGTCCAGATCGGTCGTGACGTTGAAGGCGAACCCATGCATCGTCACCCAGCGCGAAACGCGGATGCCGATGGCGGCGAGCTTTTCATCGCCCACCCATACGCCGATGTGCCGCTCGTGCGTCCCGGCCTTAACGCCGAAATCGGCAGCCGTGCGGACGAGTACCTCCTGCAGGTTGCGCACGTAGCGGCGAATATCCTGAGCGTCCGGCGCCAGGTTGATGATCGGATAACCCACGAGTTGCCCCGGCCCGTGATAAGTCACGTCGCCGCCCCGGCCCGTCTCAAAGACCTCGACGCCCCGCGATTCAATCAGGGCCCCGGGCGCAATGATGTTGGCTTTGTTCGCGGCGCGCCCGAGCGTGATGACGTGAGGGTGTTCGAGCAGCAGCAGGGTGTCCGGCACCTCATCACGCTTGCGCGCGTCAACCAGTTGCTGCTGCAACTCCAGCGCCCTGGCGTAAGGCACGCGGCCCAGATAGCGGTACTCACAAACCCTCATCGAAAGAAAAATCAAAAGGCAAAGGGCAAAAGGCAAAAGGCAAAAGGGCGGCTCTCATTTTCACTTCTGCCTTTTGATATTTGCCTTTTGCCTTTTGATTTTCTTTTCCCCGCGTTTATACGAGCGTCGAGAAATCCGTCGTCTCCAGAATCTTCTTCAGCGTGGACATGAACTCGTCGGCCACCGCGCCGTCAATGATGCGGTGATCGAACGACAGACTCAGCACGCCGATGTGGCGGATGGCAATCGCGTCGCCGTCGGGCGTCTCGACCACCCAGGGCCGCTTGTGGATGCCGCCGAGTCCGAGGATCGCGACCTGCGGCTGATTGATCACCGGCGTCGCCGTCAGCCCGCCGTAGAGGCCGAAGTTGGTGATCGAGAAGGTGCCGCCCGAAACCTCGTCCGGCTTGAGTTGCTTGTTGCGGGCGCGACCGGCCAGATCCTGCGACGCGCGGGCGAGGCCAAGGAGGCTCAAGTCCTCGGCATTCTTGATGACCGGGACGATCAAGCCCCAGTCGAGCGCGACGGCGATGCCGACGTTGATGTCCTGCTTGTAAACGATGCTCTCGCCGTCCACCGACGCGTTGATGACGGGGAACGCCTTGAGCGCATCGGTCACGGCCTTGATCACGAAGGGCAGGAAGGTGATTTTGACGCCGTTGCGCGCCTCGAAATCGCCCTTGATGCGGTCGCGCAGCCTCGCGATGTTCGTGAAATCAACCTCGAAAAAGGTCGTCACGTGCGCCGAAGTGCGTTTGCTCGTCACCATGTGTTCGGCGATCTTCTTCCGCATCAGGCTCATCGGCTCAACCCTGACGCGCTCGCCCGGCGCGAATGCTCTGACCGCGGGCGCAGCAGGGGCAGGAGCCGGGGCCGGGGCTTTCGCAGCCGGAGCAGGCGCTGACGGGGCAGGAGGCGCAGGAGCAGGTTTCGGCGCAGTCACTGCCGGAGCCACAGTGACAGCGGGTTTGTGCTGAATGTAGCTGAGAATGTCATTCTTCGTCACCCGCCCGGAAATGCCCGTGCCTGGCACATCGGCAATGTTGACGCCATGTTCCTCAGCGATTTTGCGGACCAGCGGCGAAGATTTCGCGCGACGCCGCTCATCAACCGAACCATTGCCCGCAGCCTTTGCGGCGGGGGCAGGCGCGGGCGCAACCGGAGGCGCGGCTGGCGCCGCCTGAGCCGGAGCTGGTGCCGGCGTGGCCGCGGCAGGGGCGGGAGCAGGAGCGACGGCCGCCCCGGCTTCACCAATCACCGCGACGACGGAATTGACAGAAACCGTTTCGCCTTCCTGAGCATGAATTGCGAGCAGCGTCCCGGCGACGGTCGAAGGGATTTCGGCGTCCACCTTGTCGGTCGAAATCTCGAACAGCGGCTCGTCCTTCTGCACCGCGTCGCCGACCTTCTTGAGCCATTTCACAATCGTGCCTTCAGCAATGGATTCTCCCATC
>DASRDU010000066.1:0-11541 GCA_035652435.1 Blastocatellia bacterium | reverse complement strand
GCCTGCAACAGCAGAGTAATGACTGTGATAGACTGCATTGAGCGAATCCTCCTTGTTTGTTCATTTCCCAGCGCCATTGTACTGGCGCACGGGAGGATTCGCTGCTTTCATTTCCTTACTTCATATGGGACAGCACTGACTGTGCATAATTGAGGACGTGCCGATCCCGGCTCCGGAGGAGCCAGATGTTTATAGGATCAGCGTGGTTATTGTCTCCCAGCTCCGTAGGAGCGGCATCTCACATTTCGCTCCTACGGAGCTGGGGAGAGAAACGCCGTCCGAGCCTATAAACATCGCGCGCCGCTGGCGCTGAAAACCTCACGAACCCGCTGAAAACACGGCTCGGAATTACGCACACCCCTCAGATAGATAAGTCAGCAAAAAGAGGCACGGCATGCAGGCCATAGATATTTCCGAACTCACGCCGAAAGGCCAGGAACTGTTGAGCAGAATCCAGTCTGGCGAAGTACTCTTCATCACTGCTGAAGACAAGCCAGTCGCAAAGATCACTCCGCTCGGCAAAAAGACCAAACTCAGCAAGCGCCAGAAGAAGAAACAGGCCTATCGAATCGCAAAAATCATCCAACTCTACCGCAAAACAGAAGGGATGAGTGAACTTGAAAAAGAAGCGGCCTATCAAATTGCAAAGATCATCCAACTCGGCGAAAAAGCGCAACCGGCACCAGGCCGAGTTGAGTAAAGGCGAGGTCCGGATGAGCCCCGATTTCAACCAGCCGCTGGAAGAACGCGTAGAGTATGTGGCATGAATCTGCCCCCTGATCTCATGCTTTCCGGTAATACAAGGATCTGACCTGCGTAGCCTGTAATCTACTCCTTAGTGATCGCCTCATCCAGATTGAGCAGCACCCGCGACACAGCCGTCCACGCCGCCAGTTGTTCCATCGTCGCGCCTTTCGGGAGGATGAAGGGTCTGTCAGGGTCACTCGTCGCCAGATTCCACGGATTCAATTCACCGGCCACGAATCTTTGCCTCTGCCGGTTAAGCAGCCCGAGCAATTCGGCGCTTTCCTGTGGCGTTGGCGCTCTGGTGACCACGCGGCGGAAGGCGTAACTCACGCGCTGCGCGTCCGTCGGCCCGCCTTCCTTCAATGTCTTCAATGCCAGCGCGCGTGCTGCTTCCAGAAACAGCGGCTCGTTGAGCGTCGTCAGCGCCTGCAACGGCGTGTTTGACCGGGCGCGGCGGACGCAGGAAATGTCTCCGTTTGGCGCATCGAACGTTTGCAGCATCGGGTACGGCACCGAACGATATCTGAACGTGTAGAGCGCGCGGCGGTAGCGGTCTGCGCCCTTCTCCTCGTTCCAGACTTTCGGGCCGTAACTGGCCGGCGGCAGGTACAGGAAATCAGGCGAAGGCGGGAAGACGCTCGGGCCGCCGACTTTCGGATTGAGCAGTCCGCTCGCCGAGAGGGCGATGTCGCGGACGATCTCGCCCTCGACGCGAAAACGCGGGCCGCGCGCGAGCAGGCGATTGTACGGGTCTTTCGCGTACAACTCCGGCGTGACCTTCGACGACTGGCGGTATGCTGCCGAAGTGACAATCAGCCGGTGAATCGCCTTCAGGCTCCAGCCCTTCTCCATGAACTCGACCGCCAGCCAGTCGAGCAGTTCGGGGTGCGAAGGGGCCTCGCTCTGCCTGCCCAGGTCTTCCGGCGTGGCGACGAGGCCGGTGCCGAAATACCCCTGCCAGATGCGATTGACTATTGCCCGCGCGGTCGTCGGCGAGTTGCGATCAACCAGCCACTTCGCAAACGTCAGCCGGTTCGCTGGCGCGCCCGCGGGCAGCGGATGCAGGAAGGCCGGCACTCCCGGCGTGACTACTTTGTCAGGCTTCAGAAAATCGCCGCGCCTGAGCATATGAGTCTCACGCAATTCCTCGCGCTCATTCAGAACCAGTTGAGACGAGCCTTCGGGATGCTGCTTCCACAATTCGGCAATCTGCGCGTTCGCTTCCCGCCATTCGGCAACAGTCGTGCGCCAGTAGCTGAAGACAGTCTGAAGCTGCGCTGGCGTGCGTTTGTCCCGCGGGATTGAAAGTATTTCGCGGACGCCTGCGGGCAGCGGGTCGGCGGTCGCGTCGGGCGCGGTCGTGATGGCGAGCCGGATGCGGCCGAGGTTGTTGTTCTGATTGTCATCGCTGTTCCAGCCGCCGTGATTCTGTTTCAGGTAGAAGGTCAGGATCGTGCCGCCTTCATGGCTGATCGGTTTTTCGGCAGTAAAGACGGCCTTGCGCGGCACGTTGCGCAACCCCGGCCCGGCGTCAATGCCCCACGCGGTTTCATCCTTGCCGTCAATCGCATATTCGACGGGGCCTGTCACACGGCGGCGCTTGCTCTTGTCATCAAAGATCGGTTCGAGTTCCTTTTCGGGCTGCGTGATGTCGGCTGTGGCTTTGCCGATTTTGACTTTGGTGACTTTCTTTTCGTCATTTGCCGGAGCGGCTTCGACTTCAAATTCGGTCAGCGCGCAGGTGCCTTTGATCGAGCGTCCGGGGCCGCCCAGGGGCAGGTTAGGATCGTTCAGCAGTTCGAGGCGGAAGGCAGTAATGTTCTGCGCGTCCGTCCTGACGGTCATCTTCACGCGGTGTTTGGTCGGCGCGTAGCCCTGGGCGAGGAAGGAACCGTCCTTGAGCGGGAGGTATTTCTGACCGCCGTTCGAGATGTCATCAACGTCCGGGCGCAGGATCGTCCATTCCGGCTGGTTGTTTTTCGCCTGCTCTTCCCACGCGGCCATGCGCTCCGGCCAGTCGGGTTTCTGCTCCTGCAACTTTGCTTCAATCCCGCGCGTCCGGTTGAAAATTTCGGCGCGCTTCATCTGCTCTTCGGGCGTCCAGGCGGCGACGTTCGCCTCGTGCGAGTTATTGAGGAAGGCGAACAGCCGGTAATACTCCTCCTGTTTGAGCGGGTCGAATTTGTGGTTGTGGCACTGCGCGCACTGGATCGTGACGCCAAGGATGCTTTTGCCGATGGCGTCTATGCGATCAAACATCGCCTCCATCCTGAACTGCTCGGGATCAATGCCGCCCTCCTCGTTGATCATCGAGTTGCGCAGGAAGCCCGTGGCGACGATCTGGTCCTGCGTGGCGTCGGGCAGCAGGTCGCCGGCGATCTGCTCGATGATGAACTGGTCGTAAGGCTTGTCACGGTTGAGCGAGTTGATGACCCAGTCGCGGTAGAACCAGACGAACCGGATCTTGTCCTTTTCGTAACCGTCCGAATCGGCGTAACGCGCCGCGTCCAGCCAGTGTCGGCCCCAGCGCTCGCCGTAATGCGGGCTGGCGAGCAACCGCTCGACCTGCTTTTCATAAGCGTTTTTACTGGTGTCTTTCAGGAAGGCGTCAGCCTCTTCAATCGTCGGCGGCAGCCCTGTGAGGTCAAGGCTCAGGCGGCGGAGCAGCGTCACTCTGTCGGCTTCGGGCGAGGGCGCGAGACCTTCTTTTTCAAGGTGGGCAAGAATGAAGCGATCAATGGGCGTGCGGCCCCAGGTTTTGTTCCTCACTTCGGGCAGGGGCGGGCGAACCGGCGCAACCCAGGCCCAGTGCCTGCTCACCTTCGCGTCCGTTGAAGCGGCGTCGGGCCAGACCGCGCCCTCGTCAATCCACCGCCTGATCAGTTCGACCTGTTCAGGTCTGAGCGCTTCGCGGCCGAGCGGCATGCGTTTCTCGCTGCCGGCGCCTTCGATGCGGTGGACGAGCCGGCTCGCCCGGCTGTTGCCCGGAATGATGACCGGGCCGGAAATGCCGCCTTTCATCGCCAGTGTTTTATCGTCCAGCCGGAGTTCCGCTTTCGGCCTCTCGCCGAAATGGCACGGCGCGCACGCGGCCTGAAAGATTGGCTGAATGTCGCGGGCGAAATCAGTCTTTGCCTGCTGTGCCCGCGCGTCCTGCCCCCACCGCGCAAGACCAGCGCAGCAGGCGGCAAAGCTGATCACAATCGTCAGGGAGAGTCTTTTGCAGGTCATAAGCGAATCACACCCGGAGAAGAGTCGCCAGGTCTCGGTCTTTGCGGAGGACTGCTTCGGATTGTACTGCTCGCGCAGCAGTACGCCCCGAATCAATAATCCGAACACCGTCACCTGATTAATTGAGTGCTGTCGAAAAGTGCGCCAAACAAGGGCACCGTTACGTGAGGCAGGAATCTTAAGGCAGGCAGGCCAATTCTCCAAACAACTGCTGCTGATGAGCAGGGACAATCATTCACCCCGGGGAGTGATCACGCGACTTCTTTTTCCTGAATGCTACGCCCCTGCCGGCGTCGCGCCGCCGGTTCGCGGGGCCCAGCGTTCGAGCGCCGCCTTCAGGTCCTCGACGCGGACGGGCTTGGAGAGGTAGTCGTCCATCCCCGCCTCGAGACAGCGCTCGCGGTCGCCCTGGACGGCATTGCCCGTGAGGGCGATCATGCGCGGGCGCGAGGCTTCGTCGGTGAGCCATTTTTCGCGGATGCGGCGGGCGGCCTCGTAGCCGTCCATTTCGGGCATCTGCACGTCGAGCAGGATGATGTCGTAGGTGCTGGTCTCGAGCGCCCGCAGCACCTCAGTGCCGTCGGCGACCATGTCGGCCGTGTAGCCGAGCCGCTTGAGCATCATGCCGGCGACCTTCTGGTTGACCGCATTGTCATCGGCGACGAGCAGGCGGAGCGGCACCCGCTCGGCGAAGGAACTCCCGAAGGGCGAGAGCAGGGGCGCGCGCTTCTCTTTGTGGATGCCGGTGAAGGCGCGCACGAAACCTTCGAGCAGCGGGACCGGGCGGATGGGTTTGGGGATGCAGGCGGCCGCGCCGAGTTCTTTGGCGTCGCCCCGGCGGAAGCCGTGCGCCGAAAACAGCACCACGGCGGCATCGGTCGCGCCGGGCGTCGAGCGCAGGCGGGCGACCGTGGGTGCCACGTCCGAATGCGGGCCGAGCAGTTCCTGATCGAGGAGCAGCAGGTCGTAGGGGGGGCCGCCCGCGCCGAGACGCGTCTCGGCCGCGGCCACGCTCTCGGCCTCGGCCAGTTCCATCCCCCAGGCTTCGGCGAACCGCGCCAGCACGCGGCGCTGCGCGGCGTTGTCCTCAACCACGAGCCCGCGCCTGCCGCGCACCTCGGGCGCCCCCTGCCGCCATGCGGGCGCCTCGTCCTCGCCGAGCCCTACGGTGATCGTGAAATGAAACTTCGACCCCTGTCCCTCCTCACTCTCCACCCACAGAGTGCCGTTCATGAGTTCGACCAGACGCTTGCTGATGGCGAGGCCGAGGCCCGTCCCGCCGAACTGGCGCGTGGTCGAGCTGTCCACCTGAGTGAAGGACTGGAAGAGCTGATCCTGCTTCTCGCGCGGGATGCCGATGCCGGTGTCGGCGACGGTGAAATTGATCTCGACGTCGCCGGTCTTGAAAGCCGCGCTCGTGCTGACCGTGACGACCACCTCGCCCTGCATCGTGAATTTGACCGCGTTGCCGATCAGGTTGACCAGCACCTGGCGGAGCCGCGTGATGTCGCCGACGACGTGGGAGGGCGCGTCGAGGTCCACCAGCACGACCAGGTCGAGGCCCTTCTCGGCGGCCTTGGGCGCGAGCAGCTCGACCGCCTCCTCGACGCACTGGCGGAGGTCGTAGGGGAAGGTCTCGAGTTCGACCCGGCCCGCCTCGATCTTCGAGAAGTCGAGGATGTCGTTGATGATCACGAGCAGGTTGTCGCTCGAGGTGCGGATGGTCCGGACGAAATCGAGCTGCTCGTTGGTGAGCGGCGTGTCGAGCAGCAGCGTGGTCATCCCGACGATGCCGTTCATCGGCGTGCGGATCTCGTGCGACATGTTGGCGAGGAACTCGCTCTTGGCGCGCGTGGCCTCCTCCAGTTTCTGGTTGAGCAGGATGAGCGCGGTGTTACTGTCGACGAGCTGCTGCTGGCTCTCGCGGAGCGCCCGATAGGCGGCGTCGCGCTGGAGCTGGTTGAGGTAGGCCCTCGAGTGGTGCCGGACGCGGGCGACGAGTTCGATGGCGTCCGGCAGCTTGATCAGGTAATCGTGGGCACCCGCCCTGAACGCCTCGCTCTTGACCGCCGGCTCCTCCATCGTCGAAAGCACGATGATCGGGATGTCGCGCGTGATCCGGTTGGTGCGGTACTGGCGGACGAGCGACAGCCCGTCACGCCCCCGCATCACCAGATCCTGCAGGATGACCGTCGGCTTGATCATCTCCGCGACCTTGATGGCGTCGGCGGGGTTGGCGCAGTAGTGAAAATCGAGGTTCGACTGGTTGGCCAGCGCGCGGCGGACGGCTTCGCCGACCGCCGGCTGGTCATCAACCAGCAGCACCATGACGTAGTACTCGTCCAGCGGACGGGCCGTAAAAGTTCTGGGCATGATCGGTTCGTTCATAAGTATCCGAGTCCTTCGGCGCCCCTGCGGGCAAAGGCATCGCGGCCGGCCCGGGCGCGAAACGTCCAGCGCGGCGTGTCAGCGGCCCGACACTTAATGCCTTGCCCTTCGGGCCAGGAATCCCCCCTCTGACGATCAACAGCACCGGGGTGACGGGCAGGCCGGGGCCCGCCGGCATCGAGGCTGTGATTTCGGAAGGGCTGATTTTGCTTATCGTGATTACCGGGAGCAGTCAGGGTAATCGAGCGTTGTGACTCTGGCTTCGGGTCCTGCACACCTTTTCACATCAAGTCTGGAACATCTACCTGCTGTCTGGCTGGATCGAGTCCCTTGGACAGCAAATAACGACTCGGCCGAGTTTAGTCTTCAGCAAATGGTGGAGAATCAACTGGCTGAGCAGTTGATCTTTTGCGGGAAGCCGGCTCGGACAGCAATCCAAATTAAATCACGGAGCGTTTACCTGATAGCTGATTGAAACCAGGCTGACCCGGCAGATCGTGGTGAAAGCTTCCGGGGAGAGATTAAGTAAGATGGTGACAACTGTTCGGAACCGATCACCTGCCGATACCGGGCGTCAGGGATAGTTGCATAGGGTCGGATATTTGTAAAGTATTACCCGCCTGAATTCGATAATGTCCGCATCAACCTCTGCTGCGTCTCGTGCAAGGCATGGCTGAAATAACGATCAGCCTGCAATCAATTGGAAAGGACGGGGCAGAAGGATCGTTATTGAATCGGCGACCGGTGTTATAATCCGCGCCACCTGCAAGTAATCTTCGTCGTCCGAAACAGATTTGATAACGACCTCGTCACCTCATCCAATCCCCACCCGCGTGTCTGCCGGGAACAGGGTAGAGGATTACCGGGAGAAAGATGGTTATGAAAACACGACTCATCCTGACTCTTGTGACACTGATGATCGGCTGTTCCACAGCAGCCGGGCAGGAAGACGTCCCGCCCATTCGCAACTTTTTGCGCGTCAACGAGCAGTTCTGCACCGGCGGCCAGCCGCGACTGGAACATCTGGCGAAGCTGAAATCCGAAGGCGTCAAGGCGATCATCAACCTGCGCCCGCCGGGCGAACATCGCGCCGCCGAGGAAGAGGAGAAGGCCCGGGAACTGGGCCTCAGGTATTTCAACATCCCGGTGGTCTTCAGCGACCCGAAGGAAGAGCAGGTGGACGAATTTCTGAAGATCACCGACGACCCGGCCAACCGCCCGGCCTTCATCCATTGCGCCGCGGCGATCCGCGTCGGCGCGTTCTGGATGATCCGCCGCGTGCTGCGCGACGGCTGGGACGTGGAGAAGGCCGAAGAAGAGGCGAGGAAGATCGGACTGCGCGAGAACCCTTTCCTGAACGTGTTCGCACGTAAATACATCGAGAAGCACCAGAAGAAATAACGAGGAGTCTCAGAAGATGAAACTGTTGATTGCCCTGCTGCTGCTCACCGGCTCGGCCGCGGCGCAGGAACTGCCGGCCCGGTGGGATGAACTGACCGCGAGCGACTGGCCGCGGGCGCTCGAGAAATCCAATTACACCTGCATTCTGCCCATCGGCATTCTCGAAAAGCACGGCCCGCACGCGCCGATTGGCTCCGACCTGATCCACGTCCGCGAATGGGCCGCGCGGGCGACGAAGCAGGAGTACGCGGTGGTCTTCCCGGATTACTTCTACGGGCAGATATACGAAGCCAGACACCAGCCCGGGACCTTCGCCCTGCCTTCGCGCCTGGTGCTGGAACTGCTCGACGCCACCTGCGAAGAGATCGCGCGCAACGGATTCAAAAAGATCGTGATCATCAACGGACATGGCGGGAATCCGAATCTGCTCCGGTTCTTCATTCAGGCACAGCTCGAACGCCGCCGCGATTACGTCGTCTATTTCTACGACCCGGCGCCCGACGCGGCCCTGAATGAAAAGGTGAAGGAGATTCGCAAGTCAGACCCGGTGGGCGATATGCATGCCGGGGAGCGCGAGACTTCCACGCTGCTATACCTGCGGCCCGACCTCGTGAAGATGGACCGGGCCACGCAGGAGTCGGGCGAGAATCAGAAGCGGCTCTCCATCCCCGAGGTCTACACGGCGATCTGGTGGTTTGCGGGCTTCCCCAACCATTACGCGGGCGAGGGGGCGAAAGCCACCCGCGAACTCGGACAGCTCCTGACCGAGCAGCGGATCGAGTCCCTGGTCAAAGCACTGCGCGCCATCAAAGCCGACACCAAAGCGCCGGAGCTTCAGAAGGAGTTCTTCGACCGGGTGAAAAAGTGAGTACCCACGACTTCAATAATCAACAATCAACCCTCCCGGTAACTGAAACCTGGATATAAATCAGGAGCATTCGGCAACGCACTGGGAGCGCACGGTTGCGAGCGTGCCTGACTTCGATCAATGAGCCCTGGCCGCAAGCAAGGCACGCTCGCAACCGTGCGCTCCCAGTGCGTTGCCGAATGCCCGAATTTATCCCTGGGTTCAAATAACAGAGCGGGTGGAAAGAACAGAAAACTCGTCGTCCCTGACCCCGCTTCCCGTTCTTTCCGCCCGCTCTTTGCCTGTCCGAATCAGCCCGACTGTTTCGGCTTACCCGTCAGGATGATCAGCGCCTTTGCCGCGCGCCAGTCCCCCGATTGCCGCTGCGCACCTGTTCGCCCTGACCGGCAGGTGACGCGGAATCACTCTCCGCTGGCGGGGTCAGCGGCGGCAGGATGTTGGTCGAAGCGGTCGCCGAGTTATTCCCGGCCACCGGGTCGGGCAGTGTGCCGGTGACGCTGGCGGTGTTGCTGATCGCCCCGGTGAATGTCGGGGCTACCGTGATGGTGATGCCCGCGCCGCCGGACATATTCCCGATGTTACAGGTGACGGTGCCGCCCGAGAAGCTGCACGTCCCCTGTGTGGTGTTCGCCGAGACGAAACTGACGCCCGCCGGCAGCGTGTCGGTGAAGACCACCCCCGTCGCGGTCGAAGCCGGGCCGTTGTTGATGATTCCGACCGTGTAAGTGATGTTCTGGTTTGTGCCCAGCGTGACCTGATCGGTGGCGCTCATCGAGAGACTGAGATCGCTGCTGATCGAATACACGCTGGTCGAAGCGCTGGCGGCGTTATTGCTCGGGACCGAATCGGGCAGCGTGCCATTCACGCTCGCCGTGTTTGTGATCACACCGGCCGCGGTCGGAGTAACGACAATCGAGACGCTCGCGCTGTAGCCGAGGCTGCCCAGGTTACAGGTGACAGTGCCGCCCGAGAAGCTGCACGTCCCCTGCGAGGCATTGGCCGAGACGAACGTCACCCCGGCCGGCAGCGTGTCGGTCACAACAACTCCTGTTGCCGTCGCGGCCGGCCCGTTATTGTAGACGCTCAGCGTGTAGGTGATGTTTTGAGAGTTAAGGCCCAGCGTGGTCCGGTCGGTGGCACTCATCAGGAGGCTGAGATCAGTGTTGCTCGCGACGACGCTGGTCGAAGCGCTGGCGGCGTTATTACTCGGGACCGAATCCGGCAGTGTCCCGCTGACACTCGCCGAATTGGTAACAACGCCCGGCGTGGTTGGGGTGACGACGATCGTGACGCTGGCGCTGTAACCCAGGCTGCCGAGGTTACAGGTGACGACCCCGCCCGACTGAGTGCAGGTCCCTTGTGAAGCATTGGCCGAGACGAATGTTACCCCCGCCGGCAGCATGTCACTCACCACTACGCCCGTCGCCGTCGCGGCCGGCCCGTTATTGTAGACGCTCAGCGTGTAGGTGATGTTCGGAGAACCGCTGCCCAGGATAGTTTTGCCGGTGGCGGTCATCGAGAGACTGAGATCGGTGTTGCTCGCGATCACATTGGTTGAGGCGCTGGCGGCGTTGTTGCTCGGAATCGGGTCGGGCAGCGTGCCGCTGACGCTGGCGGTGTTCATCATCACGCCCGGAGCGGTCGGGGCGACGACGATCGTGACGCTGGCGCTGTAACCCAGGCTGCCGAGGTTACAGGTGACAACGCCGCCCGACTGAGTGCAGGTCCCCTGCGAGGCGTTGGCCGAGACGAACGTCACCCCGGCCGGCAGCGTGTCGGTCACCACCACGCCGGTCGCTGTCGCCGCCGGCCCGCTGTTGTAGACGCCCATCGTGTAGGTAATGTTCTGACCGGCCCCCAGAGTCGCACTGCCGGTGCCGGACATGGTGAGATAGAGGTCGGCGCTGGAGGCACTCACGTTGGTGGCAACGGTCGCCGAATTATTGCTGGCGACGAGATCATTGAGCGCGCTGGTCACGGTCGCCGTGTTGACCATCGGGCCCGCGGAGTTCGGGCTGGCCACAATCGTGATGCTCGCGCTGGTGGTCACGTTCCCGATGTTGCAGGTGACGGTGCCGCCCGCGAATGAGCAGCTGCCGACGTTGGTGCTGGCCGAGATGAAGGTCAGGCCGGCGGGCAGCGTGTCGGTCACGACGACGCCGGTGGCGGGCGAGGCCGGGCCGTTGTTGTAAACGGTGATCGAATAGTTCACATTCGATCCGCTGCCCAGCGTCACCTGAGGCGTCCCGCTCATGACGAGATTCAGATCAGCGCTCCCCGGATCCGAGACGGGCGAGTTAATTGAAGTCACCGCCGTGGCCGAATTATTGGCCGGGTTATTATCAGGCAGCGTACCGCTCACACTGACGGTGTTGGAGAAATCCCCTCCGGTCGTCGGTGTCACGACAATGGTGATATACGCGGTGCCGCTTAAGGCTCCGACGTTGCAGGTCACTGTGCCGCCCGAGAAAGAGCAACTGCCCAGAGTACTGCCGGCGGAAACAAAAGTCATACTGGTGGGCAACGTGTCGGTCACCACCACGCCCGTCGCCGTTACAGTCGGGCCGTTGTTGGTGACGGCAATCGAATAAGTCAGGTTACCCGACCCGAGGACGAGCGGGTCCGGTGAATCAGAGATTGAGACGGAGACATCAGCATTCGCAGCCGCGACGGTGTTGGAGACCGTCACCGTGTCGTTCGCCGCGTTGCTGTCGGGCAGCGTCCCGCTGACGCTCGCCGTGTTGTTGAGGACACCCGCGGTGGTCGGCGTGACAATGATGCTCACGCCCGCGCTGCTCGTCAGGTTCCCGATGTTGCAGGTGACGGTGCCGCCCGCGAATGAGCAACTGCCCGCGCTGGCCGTCGCCGAGACGAATGTCACTCCGGCCGGCAGCGTGTCGGTTACC
>DASRDU010000065.1:0-22763 GCA_035652435.1 Blastocatellia bacterium | reverse complement strand
GCCTGCAACAGCAGAGTAATGACTGTGATAGACTGCATTGAGCGAATCCTCCTTGTTTGTTCATTTCCCAGCGCCATTGTACTGGCGCACGGGAGGATTCGCTGCTTTCATTTCCTTACTTCATATGGGACAGCACTGACTTTGACCCTATCAGCCCAGCTCCGTAGGAGCGAAATGTTTATAGCTGGCGGCAGAAAAAAATACATTCCAGCTCCGTAGGAGCGAAATGTTGAAGATGCCGCTCCTACGGAGCTGAAAGGCCCTATGCTGGCGTGGCTATAAACATTATGCTCCTACGGAGCCGAAGAATGCGGTGCATCAGTGGTCTGATGCGCAACCGAACCCTGATTGCCGTGCTGGACCGCCTGCCACAAAACTTCAGCCACATCCATGACACGCACGTCGCGGTCGCCTTTGCGCGCGTTGATGCCGTCTTCGAGCATCGTCATGCAGAACGGGCAGCCGACCGCAACGACATCCGCGCCTGTTTCCAGAGCCTGCCGCGCGCGCTCCTGATTGACGCGCTTGTCTGGCGGCTCTTCAACAAAGCTCATCCCGCCGCCGCCGCCACAGCAGAAACTGTTATTGCGGTTCTGCTCCATCTCTACCACGCCCGATTTCGAGGCGATCTGCACGAGCCGGCGCGGGGCATCATACACGCCGTTGTGCCGGCCCAGGTAACACGGGTCATGGAATGTGATCGTCCGATCCGCTTTCGCCACCGTTGACAACCGGCCTTCGTCAATCAGCCGCGCCAGGAATTCGCTGTGGTGCCAGACCTCGTAATGTCCTCCGAACTGCGGATACTCGTGGCGGAAAGTGTTGAAGCAGTGCGGGCAGGAAGTGACGATCTGTTTCACGCCGTAACGGTTGAGCATCGCGGTATTCTCCTTCGCCAGCGTCTCGAAGAGGAATTCGTTGCCGATGCGCCGCGCCGGGTCGCCGGTGCATTTCTCTTCCCTGCCGAGGATCGCGAAATTCACTCCGGCTTGCGTGAGCAGTTGCGCGACGGCGCGCGTGACTTTCTGGTTTCGTTCGATCAGCGCGCCGCCGCAACCGACCCATAGAATCACTTCGGCGTTCCGCGCTTCGGCAAGCGTTCTGACATTCAACCCCTCGGCCCAGTCGAGCCGCGACGCCTGAGTCCCGCGGAACGGGTGGCCGCGCGATTCGAGCGAAGTGATCGCCTCCTGCATCGTCTCGGGGAAGTCGGCCTCTTCCATCACCAGATAGCGGCGCATGTCCACGATCTTCGGCATCTGCTCGATGAAGACCGGGCAGGCCTCCACACAGGCCCCGCACGTCGTACAACTCCACAAAGCGTCGGGCGAAGTCGCGGGCACGGCGCCGATGATTGCGGATTGCGGATTGCGGATTGCGGATTCAACCGTACCCGGCGAGCCATTTTGATTCCCGGATGCCGCGAATGGACTCCCGTGCATGAAGTTCCGCAGGTCAATGATGATGTCGCGCGGAGAGAGAGATTTGCCGACGGCATTGGCCGGGCAGACCGCGGTGCAGCGCCCGCACTCGGTGCAGGAGTCGAAATCAAGCAGGTCTTTCCACGTAAACCCCGCGAGCGTTTTGACGCCGAGCGTTTCGGCCCGCTCAAAATCAATCGGCTTGAGCGACGCGCCCGACGGGACGAGCGACGCCGTGTAAATATTGAGCGGGGCCAGCACCGCGTGAATCATCTTCGTGTAAGGTGCCCACGCGATGAAACCGAAGACCATCACGGCATGCGTCCACCACATGCCGCGGTGCAACGCGCGCAGGGCGGCTTCACCCATCAGGGGCTTTGAAATCAGCGCGACCAGATAACCGAACGGCGACCATGCGCCCCAGGGATCGTCAGTCGCCGCAATCCGCCAGCCTTCGATCAGAAAGCCGGTCAGCACGATCAGGAAGATTGCGGCCAGAATCAGCGCGGCTTCGTTCGTATAAACCAGCTTCTTCGGCTTGAGGCTGAAGCGGCGCCAGGCGGCAATGCCGGTTCCGACCAGAGCGAGCGCACCGAAGACATCAACAATGAATGATTGGAAGTACAGATAAAACGCGCCGCTCATGACTTCCAGCCCGAAATCGTGGTGGAGCATCACAACAGTCGTCGCGACGGTCAGAATGATGAAGCCGGTGAAGATGAAGGTGTGAAAAATCGCGGCGTATCTTTCCCGCACCGTACGCTGCTGCCCGACGACGTGTTTGAGCAGCAGCAGGAGGCGCCTGAAAGGCTGATCGAAGCGACTGGCCGGCTGTCCCTGCAACCAGGCCTCAAGCCGCGTGTAAATTCCGCCAGCCGCGACGAGCAGCGACAGCGCAAACATGACGTACATCAGCCAGACGTGGCTGATGTTCCAGAGGACTTCGCGTGTCGCGGCGGCTGGATTCATTTTTGCAGGGCGGCCAGCCTTTCGCGCAGGAGTGGGACGACCTTGCGATAATCCTCAACGATGCCGAAGCGGCAGTGCTTGAAGATCGGCGCATCCTTGTCAATGTTGATGGCCGCGATGACTTTCGCGTCGGAGATGCCGGCCAGGTGCTGGCTCGCGCCGTGAATGGCGACGGCGAGGTAGAGGCCCGGCGCAACCTTCTTGCCGGTCTGCCCGACCTGCCACGAAGGGGGAACCCAGCCCGCGTCACACGCCGCGCGCGACGCCGCCACCTGTGCGCCGATGAGTCCGGCCAGCGCCTGCAAGTCCCTGAACGGCTCCGGCCCGCCCAGACCACGCCCGCCGGAAACGATCACGCGGGCGTCTTCGAGCCGTGCTTCGGTGCCGGCCTCGGCCTTTCTTTCGACAATGCGGGCGCGTGCATCGGCCTGCAAATTGAGCGAAGCCCGATTCACCGCGGCAGCCGGTTCAGGGCGCGGGGTCGCAGGCTCGAATGCGCGGGCTCGCAGCCAGACCACTGCCGGGGCTCGTTTCAGTTCGATGACCGCCTGCGCCTTGCCACCGTAGACGCTGCGCGTGACGCGGACGCGGCCTTCGTGCAATTTCAATTCGAGGCCGTCACCGACCGCGCTGCCGCCCAAGCGGTGCGCGAGCCGCGGCGCCAGTTCCTGACTGTAAGTGTCATTGCCAAGCAGCACCGCCCGCGGCGACAGAGACTGACAAAGCTCGGCGAGCGCGCTCAGATAAAGCTCCGGCTGATATTCGGCAAGTTCCGGTTGATCCGCTACTGTGACCGCATCGGCAACCGCTTTCACGGCCTCGGTCATTTCAGGATTTGCGGCGCCAATGATGAACGCATGCAATGGCACGCCGAATTCATCAGCCAGACGGCGACCCGCGCCCGCAACCCCTCGGGCGGCGCGATCAAATCCGGCGGCGGCAAACAAACAAATGACAATGTTGCTCATAAACCTGATTACTCTCAACGCAGTGTCGTGTGAACTGCGGAAGGCTTGCCCGGCCTCTTCTCATCAACCACCGCCTGATTGGCGAGTACCTGAAATTCCTGGCGGATGTTCAGGTGATCGTAAGGCCGCACCTGAGTCATGACGATGCCGATCAGTTCTTCCGTGGGGTCAACCCAGAA
Organism: Blastocatellia bacterium; assembly: GCA_035652435.1. Taxonomy (GTDB): domain Bacteria; phylum Acidobacteriota; class Blastocatellia; order RBC074; family RBC074; genus DASRDU01. Next base: position 19,226 of record DASRDU010000065.1, on the reverse strand, counting down.
GTAAGTGCAGAAGGCACCGCCCCAGCCGTAATTGCCCACCGATCCGGGCTGTCCCGACATCCCGACATCCCTAACCACGCTGTAACCCAGGCCAAAGCCGTAGCCGGGACCGGTCAGCCAGACCGGCAGTTCGCCAATGTGGTTGATGGTCATCAATTCGACAGTCTTGCGGCCCAGTATGCGCACGCCGTCCAGTTCGCCTCCGTTGAGCATCATCTGATGAAAGCGGAAATAATCAGCCGCCGTCGAGACCAGCCCGCCCGCCCCGGAGAAGTAGACATGCGGCTCTTTCACATAACGGCTTTCGGCGTTCGGCGCTTCGACCAGTTGAATCTTTTTGCCGTTCTTGTCATCAGGCTGATAGTTCGCCGCGAAGCGATTCAGCTTTTCCGCCGGCAGATAAAAATAAGTATCCGTCATCTTGAGCGGCTCGAAGATTTTCTTCTTCAGGAATTCGTCGAGCGTCATGCCCGAAATGACCTCGACCAGTCTGCCGACGACATCCGTCGCCGGGCCGTATTCCCATGCGTCGCCGGGGTGAAAGTTGAGCGGCATCGTGGCCAGCCGTTTGACCGCATCACCAATCGTCTCGTCCGGCTTTTTCCGCGCGTAAACTCTGCCGAACTCCGACTGCGTGATCCCGCGGTATGAATTGGGGAAGCCCGCCGTGTGTGTCAGCACGTGTTTGAAAGTGATCGGCCGGGCCGCGGACACGAGTTTATATGGCGTGCCGACGCGCTCATCCGACGGGGCGATCTGGGCGACTTTCATATTCGCGAATTCGGGCAGGAATTTTGAGATCGGGTCGGAGAGCAGAAAATGCCCTTCTTCGTAAAGCATCATCAGCGCCACCGAAGCAATCGGCTTGGTCATTGATGCGATGCGGAAGATCGTCTCCGTCGTCATCGGCGCCCTGGCTTCAGCGTCGCGGTAACCGACGGCGTCGAAATACACCACCCGACCATGCCGCGCAACCAGCGTCACGACGCCGGGCACCAGCCCGCGGTCAACGTAACGCTGCATGGCGACACGGATGCGTGCGAGGCGCTCTGACGACATCCCGACATCCTCAGGCCTGGATGTGGGCAGGCCCCTGTCTGAAGACTGCGAGAGAGACGGAATGCTGCCGGGCACGAACGGGAACAGAATGACCGCGATCAGAGAAGCAGCGACGGCACGTTTCATAGTGATCCTCCGCGTACGGCAAATCGGGAAGTCTGCCGATGGATTCGCGAACTGCATTCATGGGACTCGGGCATTCCGGGAAGCGGCGCCGGACAGATCAAAGCCCGCGAGTGACGTCGAGGATGCGCTGCGCCAGTTGCTCAACCCTCTGCTCCAGCGTGTCGCCGGAAACGAATTCACAACTGGTTTCCTTAACCGGGATGCCAAGTTCGGCAACTTCGTAATAACTGTTCCCGGCACGCACTTCAGCGGCGTCAACGTCCAGATCTTCCAGCGCCCACTTCGTCAGCGGCTGGCGGAACGACATCATCACATCGCGCGTCTTTGGCACGCGCGGCACGTTCTTCTCATTGTTAGTGATCGTGACAACCAGTGGCGGCTTTGCTTCAAATATCTCCCAGCCGGTGTCGGTCTGACGCCTCAGCTTCAAGCCGTCGCCGCTGACTTCGAGGTAATCCACGAACGTCACGCACGGCCACCCGAGTTCTTCCGCGAGCAATTCGCCGGTCTGCCCGACGCCCCAGTCGCCCGATTCGCGCCCCACCATCACCAGATCAACGTTGCCGAGTTTACGGACCGCTGCGGCCAGCACGCGCGCGACGGTGAGTGGGTCAGGATGCGGGTGGCCGTCGTTGACCACAAGCGCGGCGGCATCAGCTTTCATCGCGAGCGCCTTGCGCAATGAATCCTCAGCGCTCGGCGCGCCGAACGAGAGCGCGGTGATGTTCCCGCCACCCGCCCGCTCTTTGAATTGCAGCGCCGTTTCGAGCGCGTTTTCACAGAAGATATTCGTGACCAGATTCGCCGAGCCGCGCACGGCTTCTTTCGCTGCGGCGTCCACACGAAAGTCCCGCGAGGGGATTTCGGGATCAAGAATCTGTTTCAGACAAACGACGATGTTCACTCTGATTTCTTCCGGGAAATGCAGGGCAAACTTTCTCGGTTTGCTGCTGCTTACGTAGAAGGATCGCTGACGATTCAGAGGCGTGCTTTGTCGGACACAGCAGCAAACCGAGAAAGTTTGCCCTGCAACAGGGTCGTCACAACTGGAGCGATTTCACTTCCAGATATTCTTCCAGCCCGTGCCGGCCGAACTCCCGGCCATGGCCCGACTGCTTGTAACCGCCGAACGGGGCCAGCGGGTTGAATTTGCCGCCGTTGATCTCCACCTGCCCGGTTCGCAGTCTCCGCGCGACACGCTTCGCGCGCTCGACGTCAGCCGACCACACGCCGCCGGCCAGCCCGTAGATCGTGTCGTTCGCAATCCGCACCGCGTCGTCTTCGTCTTCGTAGGGGATGATTGAAAGCACCGGGCCGAAGATTTCCTCCTGCGCGATGGTCATCTCGTTCCGCACGTCGGCAAAGATTGTCGGCCTGACGAAGTAACCTTTTTCGAGACCTTCGGGCGCTTCAGCGCCGCCGGTCACGAGCGTCGCGCCTTCCTCGATTCCCTTTCTGATGTAGTTGAGGACGCGCTCGCGCTGGGCGGCGGAAATGAGCGGGCCGAGTCTGGTCTTTTCATCGCGCGGATCGCCGGGCGCGAATTTTTCGGCGGCGGCTTTGGCGATCTGCACAGCTTCATCGTGCCTCGTCCTGGGCACCAGCATGCGCGTGTGCGCCGAGCAGGTCTGGCCGGAATTGAAATAACAGTTTGCGACACCACTGCTGACGGCTTTGGCAAAGTCCGCGTCATCAAGAATCACGTTCGCCGATTTGCCGCCGAGTTCGAGCGCGACCCGTTTGACCGTCTGCGCGGCCAGTTCGCTGACCCGACGCCCCGCGCGCGTCGAGCCGGTGAACGAAACCATATCCACGTCAGGGTGCGAGGCGAGCGCTTCGCCGACTACCGGGCCGTAACCGGTCACCAGATTGAAGACTCCGGCGGGCAATCCGACTTCGTGCATGATTTCGGCGAGGATGAAGGCGGTGAGCGGCGCGACTTCGCTCGGCTTCAGCACGACCGTGCAACCGGCGGCGAGCGCGGGCGCGACTTTGGCGACGGCTTGATGCAGCGGGAAATTCCAGGGGGTGATGCAGCCGACCACTCCAACCGGCTCGCGCACGACGAGCGAATTGCCGACCTGTTCTTCGAACTGGAATTCACCGAGCAGCTTCGCGTATGACCCGGCGACGGCAATCGGCAGGCCGGCCTGCACCGCCGTGGCCAGCGGTTTTGGCATGCCGACTTCGTTGACGATGATCCCGGCAATCTCATCGCGGCGGGCGGTCAGCTTTTCGGCGACGGCCTGGAGCAATCGCGCGCGTTCGGCGACTGGCGTTGCCGACCACGAATCGAACGCGGCCTTTGCCGCCTCGACCGCTGCATCAATATCGGCAGGAGTGCCTTCCGGGATGCGCCCCATCACCTCCTCGGTCGTCGAGTTGATGACATCAATCATCCCCGATCCGGTCGAGGCGACCCACTGGCCGTTAATATACAGTTTGTCATGAGCCCTGACGTTCGGGCCTTTCGCGGTGGCTGACATTATCTTTCTCCCTTTTGCTGGCAGAGATGGAACCGAAGTCTTACCTTACCGACCGGTAGGTACTCTGTCAAACTGAACCCTATCCCCGAACTCATTTTCAAAGCTGCGCATTCTCAAACAGCCCTGCCGCGCCCTGGCCGCCGCCGATGCACATCGTCACCACGCCGTATTTAGCCTTGCGGCGCAGCATCTCATTCGCCAGCGTGCCGACCATGCGCGAGCCGGTCATGCCGAACGGGTGGCCGATTGAAATCGAGCCGCCGTTGACGTTGAGTTTCGCCGGGTCGAGGCCCAGCCGGTCACGGCAATAGACGACCTGCACCGCGAAGGCTTCATTGAGTTCCCACACATCAATATCGTCAATTTTCAGCCCGTGGCGTTTGAGCAGTTTCGGCACGGCAAACACCGGCCCGATGCCCATTTCGTCCGGCTCGCAGCCGGCAATCGCGAAGCCGCGGAAGATGAGCTTCGGGTGGATGTCCAGAGCCTCGGCGCGCTCGCGTGACACAAGCAGCGTGGCCGACGCACCGTCAGAGAGCTGCGACGAATTGCCCGCGGTCACAGTCCCCTGCCCGCTGTTCGGATCGAAGTGCGGCTTGAGGGCCAGCAACCCTTCGAGTGTCGTATCCGGGCGGTTGCATTCGTCGCGGTCGCAGAGGTGTTCTTCCCTGCCGACGATCTCGCCGGTCTTCTTGTCCAGGATGCCTCGGGTCACCTGCATCGGCGCGATCTCTCCGCTGAAGAAACCTTCGGCCTGCGCGCGGGCGGTGCGCTGCTGGCTGAGCAGTGAGTATTCGTCCTGCGCTTCGCGGCTGATCCGGTAACGCTTCGCGACGACTTCCGCCGTGTCACCCATGACCATATAGATTCCGGGCTTGTGTTCCTGCACCCAGGGGTGCGGGTCGGAATCACGCTTCATCATCGTGATACTTTCGACGCCGCCGCCAATCGCCGCGTCCGCGCCTTCGTTGATGATCTCGTGCGCGGCCATCGCGACCGCCTGCAGGCCCGACGAGCAGAAGCGGTTGACCGTGGTGCCGGCGACAGAGACGGGCAGCCCGGCGACGAGCGCGGCCACGCGGGCCACGTTATTGCCCTGTGCCCCGTGCGGCTGGGCGCAGCCGAGAATCACGTCTTCGATTTCCGCCGGGTCGAGTTGCGGGACCTTGCGCAGCACGTCCCTGATGGCGTGTGCGGCCAGATCATCCGGGCGCGTCAGGTTGAATGAGCCGCGAAACGACTTCGCGAGCGGGGTGCGTGAACTGGCGACAACGACAGCTTCCCTCATTGATGACTCTCTTTCTCTTCAGAAATGTCCGACAAACTTCCCGGTTTGCCGCTGACTACAAATAATAACGGCCCAGCCATTCGGCCACGCAGCAGGGCTTGTCCGAGCCTTCGCGCTCGACCACGACATCCCACGTGATCTGGCCGCCGCCCGCGATTTCCTCGTACGCCTTGAGCGTCACGCGCGCGCGGACGCGTGAGCCGGCGGGGACGGCGCTCGTAAAGCGCACGCGGTTGAGGCCGTAGTTGATGCTCATCTTCGGTTTCTGATGAACATTCAAAGCCTGCGTCATCAGGTGGCTGAGCATCGAAAGCGTCAGGAAGCCGTGGGCGATGGTCGTGCCGTAGGGCGATTCTTTTCCGGCGCGCTCCACGTCCAGGTGAATCCACTGCCGGTCCTCAGTCGCCTCGGCGAACCGATTGATGCGCTCCTGCGTGATCGGGAACCAGTCGGTCACGGCGATTTCCTGGCCGACCAGTTCGCGCAGCTGGTTGTAATCCTCGATTTCTCTGGGTGGCATAAAGGCTCTTTTCCGGGATGAGTTGTGATTCCGGGTGACAGCGCTTGCAAGCTACCTACCGTCCGGTAAAATCTACGGGCCGGAGCAGGCCGGAGTCAAGGTTACCAGCTGACGAATTCCAGTTTGTTTCAGAATCAACCACGCAGTCACCTCCCGAAGGAGACCATTCCTATGACGACCAGAGCCGAATCCGCGAAAGTCATCCGGGGCGGCAGCTTCCTCTTCGAAGAGCGCCGGCCCGAAGAAGTCTTCACCCGCGAGGACATCAGCGAGGAGCAGCAGATGTTCGCCCGCGTGGCCGAAGAGTTCATGCGCAAGGAGGTGCTGCCGCGCGAGGAGCAGATCTATTCAAAGGACTGGCCGGTCACGCGCGAGCTGCTGCTGAAAGCCGGTGAACTCGACCTGCTGCGGATTGATATCCCGGAAAAATACGGCGGGCTCGGGCTCGATAAAGTCAGTTCGGCTTACGTCGGCGAGCAGATCGCGCTGATGCCGTCCTTCGGCGGCAGCCTCGGCGCGCACACGACGATTGGCACACTCCCGATTGTCTACTTTGGCACCGAGGCGCAGCGCGCGAAGTACCTGCCGAAGCTGGCGACGGGCGAGATGATCGCGGCCTACTGCCTGACCGAACCGGGTTCGGGCTCTGACGCGCTCGCGGCGAAGACCAAAGCCACGCTCTCGGCTGACGGCAGATACTACACGCTCAAAGGCCAGAAGATGTGGATCACGAACGGCGGCTTTGCCGACGTCTTCATCGTCTTCGCCAAAGTTGACGGCGAGAAATTCACCGCCTTCATCGTCGAACGGGGCCCCGGCCTCGTGAGCGGCCACGAAGAGAAGAAGCTGGGTCTGGACGGCAGTTCGACGACCGCGATCATGCTCGAAGACTGTCACGTTCCGGTCGAAAACGTCCTCGGCGAGATCGGCAAAGGCCACGTCGTCGCCTTCAACATCCTCAACCTCGGGCGGCTCAAACTCGGCAGCCGCAACATCGGCGGGGCGAAGATCTCGCTCAATCACGCGATTGCCTACGCGAAAGAGCGCCACCAGTTCGGGCGCGCCATCGCGAGCTTCGGCCTGATCAAACGCAAGCTCGCGGAGATGGCTGTGCGCTGTTACGTCGGCGACGCGATGGTCTGGCGCACGCTCGGGATGATTGACCAGACGCTCGAAACCACGGACAACGACGACCCGATGCAGGTGCTGAAAGCGATTGAGCAATACGCCGTCGAATGCTCGATCAACAAGGTCTGGACGAGCGAGGCGCTTGGATACGTCGTGGACGAGACGGTGCAGGTTTACGGCGGCTATGGTTACTCGAAGGATTACCCGGCAGAGCGCGCTTACCGCGACGCGCGGATCACGCGGATTTACGAAGGGACGAATGAAATCAACCGGCTGATCATTCCGACTCGCCTGCTCAAGAGCATAGCGAGAGGTGATTTCTCACTGGATGCAGCCGTGAAGAAAATTCTGGGTGAAAAACCACCCCAACAGGCGAATCCGAAAGGCGACCAGGGGGGAATGTCATGGGTCAGGCGAAAACTGGCTTACGCCAGGCGGGCGGCGGCTCTGGTATTGGATGCGGCTTCGCGTGAGTACGGAGAAAAGCTCAGCGAAGAGCAGGAAGTGTTGGGACTGGCCGCTGACATTCTGATTGAAGTTTACGCGATTGAGAGCGTGCTGTTACGTACCCAGAAGTTGATTGCCAGTCGCGGTGAAGAACAATGCCCGCTTCAGATTGATCTCACCTGCGTTTATTCAACTGATGCAGCAGAGCGGGTTGGTCTTTACGCTCGCCAGTTGGCAGGCGCAATGGAAAGCAGCCCACTGGATTCATTCTGGAAACTGGCGAGTCAGCCGAATTATTCAATCAACACCATGGCGGCCCGTCGCCGCATTGCTGATGCGATGATTGAAGCCGGAAGATACCTGTGGTGAATGTCGTGCGATCTGGCAATCAGCCACGGCAAAACAGGGCACTCTACCCTGGGAGCGCGAGCGTCCCGCTCGCCAGGCATCCGGGCAAGCCCCCTGGAATTCGCTCGGGCTGTAATTCCAAGCCTGGCGAGCGGGGACACCGGGCGCTCCCAGGCGCTCCGCGATTATTGACAAGCGACACCTGCTTGAATAAGCTCCTGATGCTGGTGTCAGGTTGTACCCAATGACGCCGGCTGAAATTCCTGACAAGCCAAAGGAGACCCTTGTCTGGTTTCTGACGCTGCGACAAGAGCGCACTGAGACCAGCCCACTGATGCGTAGCTAAGCTCATCAACAAAGCGAATCCGGTTCGTTGCGGGAGATGACTCTTCTGGCGGCGAGATATCATTCTTTTGTCCGAGTGAGCTTAGTGTTATGCCAAACCACCTGAGTGCGGTTGACCTTGGCTATTGCCTGCCCGACGGCTCCAGCCTTTTCACTTCTCTGACTTTCAGTTTCAGCGCCGTGCGCACCGGTCTGGTCGGGCCGAACGGGGTCGGGAAGACGACGCTGCTGGAAATCCTCGTCGGTAATCTGCACCCTTCCGGCGGGGCGCTCGACCGCGGCGGGCGCATCTCTTACCTGCCACAGACGGTGACTTTCGCCCCCGGGGCAACTGTCGTCGAAGCGATTCGCCTGGCCGACGCGCTCGCCGCGCTCGATTCGTTCGAGCGCGGCGAAGGGACGATGCAGGACTTCGAGCTGATCGAAGACCGCTGGGACCTGCCCGAGCGGATCCGGAAAACTTTCGAGCAAATGGGCGTGCCGGACGTATCACTGGCGCGCCCGGTGTCGAGTCTGAGCGGGGGCGAGTTGATGCGCGTCAGGCTCGCCGGGCTGCTGCTTGAAGACCCCGACTTCCTGATCCTCGATGAACCCACCAATCACCTCGATCTGTCGGCCCGGGAGTTTGTTTACGGGATGGTGGCGGCGTGGAGGAAAGGGCTGATCGTGGTCAGCCACGACCGCCGGCTGCTTTCTGACGTTGATCAGATCGCCGAAATGAGTTCGGACGGGATGAAGATGTACGGCGGCAATTTCGGGTTTTACCGCGAACAGCGCCGGATCGAGCGGAACGCGGCCGAGCAGACTTTGCAGGGCGCGCAGCAAAGACTGAAGGAAGCCCGCCTCGCCGCGCAACGCACCAGGGAGCGGCAGGAGAAGCGATCTTCCGCCGGCCGGCGAAAGGCACTGACTGGCGGCATCCCGCCGATTGTCGCGGGAGGGCTGAAAAGAAAGGCCGAAAACACCACCGCGCGGCTGAAGGGTCGCCACGAGCAGCGGACTTGTCACGCCCGGCAGGAAGTGAAAGCAGCCCGCCAGAATCTGCCGCCGGAACACCAGATCATCGTTGACCTGGAACGGTCAACGGTCCCGGCACAGAAGCGAATGGTCGAGCTGGCAGAAGTCAATTACCGTTATCCGGGCGCGGCGCAAAACCTCTGGCACAGGCCTTTGAGTCTTGAGATTGTCGGGCCGGAGCGGGTCTGGCTGAAGGGGCCGAACGGGTCGGGGAAATCAACGCTCATTGACCTGATCTGCGGCAGGGAGTCCCCGACGGCCGGCAGAGTGAGAGTGGGGACGGAAAGGATCGGGCTGCTCGATCAGCAGATCAGCGTGCTTGATGACTCGCTGACGATTCTGGATAACCTCAAACGCATCGCCCCGCTGCGACCCGAACACGAGTTGCGCATCCTGCTGGGCCGCTTTCTTTTCATTCACGACGAGGCGCTCAAGCCGGTCGCGGTCCTGAGCGGCGGCGAGAGGATGCGCGCCGGTCTGGCCTGTCTGCTGGGCGCAGACCAGTCGCCTGAAATCCTGATCGCCGACGAGCCGACGAACAACCTCGACCTGTCGAGCGTCGAGGAACTCATCTCGGCGCTCAAGGGCTTTCAGGGAGTGTTGATCGTGGCCGGCCACGACACAGCTTTTCTGGATGAGATCGGGATCGAAAGAGTGATCGAGTTGCCGCCGGAGTGACAGAGGAAGACGACGGGAGAATCGGAAAGAGTTCTGATTAAATTGACCGCTCCGGGCGCTGGTTGACCGGGCCGGGAGTGATTACATAGAATCCTGCGCCAGCCGTCAGATGACCCGGAGACTCGACTGAAAATCTCGACCGACTACCGCACCTTCACTCGCAGGCCCGTTATTTATGACCAAAGCCCCCGATCAGTCACCGCACTCGGCGCGCGAGGATGCGCAGGAACTCGGCAGACTCGGCTACGCGCAGGAACTCTTCCGCACGATGGGCGGGTTTTCGAACTTCGCCATCTCGTTCTCGATCATCTCGATCCTCACCGGCGCCGTCACGCTCTACGGGCACGGCCTGAAGATGGGCGGCCCGGCGGAGATGGCATTGGGGTGGCCGCTGGTCACGCTCTTCACGCTCGCCGTCGTCGTCAGCATGGCCGAGCTGGCTTCGGCATTGCCGACATCGGGGGCGATGTATCACTGGTCGTGCCGGCTCGGCGGCAAGGGGTGGGGCTGGTTCACGGCGTGGCTCAACATCATTGGCCAGATCGCGGCGCTCGCCGGGATTGATTACGGCTGCGCGCTGTTCGTCACGCCGCTCGTCGGGCTCGATGGCACGACGAAAAACCTGCTGATCGTTTACGGCGTGATCCTGCTCTCGCACGCGCTGATCAACCACTTCGGCATCCGGCTGGTCGCGTGGCTCAATGATTTCAGCGTGACGGTACACATCATCGGCGTGATCGTGATCGTCGGCGCGCTGCTCCTGTTCGCGCCCCGGCAGCCGGCCGGCTTCTTCTTCGCCCGGATCACCAGCAACGGTGAAGGCTGGCCGTACTGGTGGGCATTCATCATCGGATTGTTGCAGGCGATGTGGACTTTCACCGGCTACGACGCCTCGGCGAGCGTCTCGGAAGAGACGGTTGACCCGCGCCGCCGCGCCCCGTGGGGGATGGTGATGGCCGTCGCGGTCTCAGGCATCGTCGGTTATCTGCTGCTGATTGCCTTAACGCTCGCCATCAAAGACATCCCCGCCGTGCTGAATGCCAAAGACGCGGGCGGCAACGACGTGCCGGCAGTGATTGCGATTCTGGCGACGGCGCTGGGCGAGCGGGCCGGGAGTCTGTTCTCAGCGCTCGCGGCGATGGCGATGTGGTTCTGCGGGTTGGCGGCGGTGACCTGGAGTTCGCGGGTCATCTGGGCCTTCGCGCGTGACAAAGGCTTGCCGCTCTCGAACGTGTGGAAGCAGGTGAGCCATAAACACTCGACGCCGGTTTATACGATCTGGCTGTGCGTAACCGTCGCCTTTCTGGCCGTGGTCTACGCGGTCGTCACGTCGTTCCGGTTCGGCCCGTCCGGGCTCTATCTGGACAGGCGCGCCTACGACAACTCTTACGCCGTCGTGACCTCGATCAGCACCATCGGCTTATACCTTTCCTACATCCTCCCGGTTTACCTCTCGTGGCGCGCCAGAGGTACGGAGCGACAGATCGAGCGCGGCCCCTGGCATCTGGGGAGATACAGTTCGGCGATCAACTTTATCGCCATCCTGTGGGTCGTGTTCATTAGCATCATTCTCAGCCTGCCTGATAATATGCGCGCGGGCAAATCAATCGTCGCGGTCGTCGCGTTGCTCGGGCTGTGGTACGGCCTGCGCGAACGCCGTCATTTCCCCGGCCCGGCGTGGGCCGCGAGTCATCCAGACGAATCAATCGCGGCAGTCGAAGCAGAGGGAGACTGATCAGAGTCCTGGAGGTCTGCATTGAGCCGGAGTGGAATCAATTTAAGAGGAATGTTAAGCCCTGAGCGGTTGCGTGAACTGGTGGCTCAGGAACAGATCGAAACCGTGATCGTGGGTTTCACCGATCATTACGGGCGGTTGTGCGGCAAGCGTTACGACGGCGAAATGTTCATCGAAGACACCATCAGTCACGGCACGCACGGCTGCGATTACCTGCTCACGACCGACATGGAGATGGAGCCGGTGCCGGGCTACCGCTTCGCCAACTGGGAACTGGGCTACGGCGATTTCCACCTGGTGCCCGACCTGAACACGCTGCGCACGGCCAGCTGGCTCGATAAAACCGCGCTCGTGCTGTGTGACGTCAAAAGCGGGAAGACGCACGACTACATTTCAATCGCCCCGCGTTCGCTCCTGCGCCGACAGGTCGAGGCGGCCCAGGGCGCGGGCTTCGAGAGCTTCGCCGCTTCCGAGCTTGAATACTATCTGTTCCAGAACAGCTATCGTGATGCGGCGCAGCAGGGCTGGCGCGATCTCGACCCGGCGGGCTGGTATCTGGAGGATTATCACATCCTGCAGGGCACGCGCACCGAGCCTTACACCGCCGCCGTGCGCCGTCACCTGAAGCATTCGGGCGTGCCGGTCGAAAACTCCAAGGGCGAGTGGGGGCTGGGGCAGCACGAATTGAATGTCCGCTACGCCGAAGCGCTGGAGATGGCCGACCGCCACGTCGTTTACAAACAATGCCTCAAGGAAGTCGCGGAGCAGATGGGCCTGAGCGTGACTTTCATGGCCAAGTTCGCCGCCGACCGCGCCGGCTCAAGCTGTCACATTCATCTGAGCCTCTGGCGCGACGGCAAAAACGCCTTCCCCGGCGATTACAATTTCGGCCCGGTGGAATGTTCGGACGTGTTCAGGTATTTCCTCGGCGGCTGGATCGCGCACGTGCCGGATGTCATGGTCTTTTACGCGCCGACGGTGAATTCGTACAAACGTTACGTGGACGGCTCGTGGGCGCCGACGCGCCTGGCGTGGAGTTACGACAACCGCACCGCCGGTTTTCGCGTCGTGGGACACGGCCAGAGCCTGCGCATCGAATGCCGCATCCCCGGCGCGGACTGCAATCCTTACCTGGCCTTTGCCGCCTCGCTCGCGTCGGGACTCGATGGCATTGCCAGTCGAACCGAGCCGCCCGAATGTTTCATCGGCGATATTTATGCCGCGCAGCATCTGCCGCGCGTACCTTACACGCTGGGCGAGGCGACTGACAAGTTCGCTACCAGTGAGTTTGCCAGACGCGCGTTTGGCGAAGACGTGGTTGAGCATTACACGCATTTCTTCCGCAAGGAGCAGGCGGCTTACAATTCGGCGGTCACCGACTGGGAGCGGAAACGATACTTTGAAAGGATCTGAGACTGACGATGAGACTGAAAGACAAGGTTGCTTTGATCACCGGAGCCGGCGGCGGGATTGGCCGGGAGACGGCTTTACTCTTTGCCAGCGAGGGCGCGGCCATTGTCGCCGTTGATGTCAATGACGAAGGCGGTCAGGGGACTGTCCGCATGATTACGGACCAGGGCGGGCAGGCCGTCTACTTCCCCGCCGACGTGTCAAAGGCCGGTGATTGCGAGGAGATGGTGGCTTACGCCGAAAGGGAGTTTGGCAGACTTAACGTGCTGTTCAATAACGCGGGCATCATGCATCAGAAGGATGATGACGCCGTTTCGACCGCGGAAGCGATCTGGGATCTGACGATGAACATCAACGCCAAAGGCGTCTTCTTCGGCTGCAAATACGGCATCCCGGCGCTCAGGCGCGCGGGCGGCGGCTCGATCATCAACACCGCCTCGTTCGTCGCGCTGCTCGGCGCTGCCACGCCGCAGATCGCCTACACGGCGAGCAAAGGCGCGGTGCTTTCGATGACGCGCGAACTGGCGGTGATTCACGCCCGCGAAAATATCCGCGTCAACGCGCTCTGCCCCGGCCCGCTACGCACTGACCTGCTGATGAACTTTCTCGACACGGAAGAGAAAAAGCAGCGGCGGCTGGTGCATATCCCAATGGGGCGCTTTGGCGAAGCCAGAGAGATCGCCCAGGCGGCGTTGTACCTGGCTTCAGATGAATCATCCTATGTGACCGGGACGGAATTCCTGGTTGACGGCGGCATCACGGCGGCCTATGTCACGCCTGAGTAATGTGAACCTGAGATTATTGCTGCCGGAGGTGTTTCAGCATGAAATTTCGTTTGATCATCATCCTTCTACTTCTGGTCGTCCCGATCACCGCGCAAAAGAAAGCGGATAAAGACCACTGGCCATCGTTCCGCGGACAGTTTGCCGCGGGAGTGGCCGAAGGTCAGAATCTGCCGGCGCAGTGGGACGGGGAGCAGGGCACCGCGATCAAATGGAAGACTCGCATTCCGGGGCTCGCGCATTCGAGCCCCGTGGTCTGGGACGATCAGGTGTTTGTGACGACGGCCATCAGCAGCCGGGCTGACGCGAAGTTCAAACCCGGACTCTATGGCGACGGCGACGCTTCTGATGACAAGTCTGCGCATCAATGGAAGGTCTACGGCCTTGACCGGAAGACCGGCAAAGTCCTGTGGGAGCAGCTCGCGTTTGAAGGCGCGCCCGTTGACAAGCGTCACGTCAAATCCACCTACGCCAGTTCGACGCCGGCGACCGACGGACGCTACGTCGTCGCCTTCTTCGGCTCGCAGGGGCTTTACGCTTTTGACCTCAAAGGTCGTCCGGTCTGGAAGAAGGATCTGGGCCGGATGAATATGGGCGCTTATGACCTGCCCGAATACGAATGGGGCCCGGCCAGTTCGCCGATCATTTACAAGGACTCGGTAATCGTGCAATGCGATCAGCAGAAGGGCTCATTCATTACCGCGGTTGACATCAAAACAGGGAAGACGATCTGGCAGACGCCTCGCGAAGAATTGCCCTCGTGGGGCACGCCGACGATCTATCCCGGCAAGGACCGCGTCGAGCTGATCACCAACGGGTCGAATTTCATTCGCGGCTACGACCCGGAAACGGGCAAGGAACTGTGGCGGCTCGGCGGCAGCTCGAAGATCACAGCGCCGACGCCGACTTTCTCAGGTGACCTGATCGTCGTCGCCAGCGGCCGCCGCCCCGAGGCGCCGATCTTCGTCATCCGCGCCGGGGCCGAAGGCGACATCACGCTCAAGGCGGACGAGACCTCGAATAAATACGTCGTCTGGGCCAGGCAGAAGAGCGGCTCGTACATGCCGACGCCGCTGATCTATCAGGGATACCTCTACGTGCTGGCCAATCAGGGCATCCTGGCCTGCTACGATCTGGCCACGGGCGAACAGAAATACCAGGAGCGCATCCCGCATCAGGGCAGCGGCTTCAGCGCTTCGCCCGTCGCGGCTGACGGCAGCATTTATCTGTCGGGCGAGGACGGGGACATCTTTGTCGTCAAGGCCGGGCCGAAATTTGAGATCACGGGAAAGAATCGCATCGGCCAGTTGCTGATGGCGACGCCGGCCATTTCGGGCGGGATGATGTTTGTGCGCGCCGAGCATGACCTGTTCGCGATTGGCCGCTCCTGAGCAGTACCGCGATGAGTCCGGAAAATACCAGCGGAATCAGAACGCCGTATCTGGATCGGATTCGGGAATGTTACCCGGAGCTGCGCATCGCGTCCGTGCGGGCGAATCACGACGGGCTGGTGAATGACGTGGTGATCGTGAATGACGAGCTGGTCTTCCGGTTCCCGAAGAATGACACGTGGGCCAGACAACTGCTCGTCGGTGAGATCAGGGTGCTGAATCTTGTGCGCAGATATGTAAGTCTGCCCGTCCCGGCCTTTGAGATTCAAATAGACGATCTGGTGGTTTACCGTTTCATCAAGGGGAATGCGCTGCTGCGCGAGGATATCCTGATGCTCGATGGACCGGGGCAGGATCGGATCGCCGCGCAGCTCGCGGAATTCTTCCGGCAGCTTCACTCGATCCCGCGCGACGAGCTTGAGCGAAACGCGATCCCGCAGTCGGACGTGAATCGCGGGCGCGAAGTCTGGCTGCGCTTGTATGAGGACGTGCAGCGCGAACTCTTCCCGCTCATGTGGGAGCATACGAAGGAGTGGGTCCACAGACATTTTGCGCCGGTCGTGCGGGACGAACACTGGATGGATTACGAACCGGCGCTGGTCAACGGCGACGTGGGTTCATATCACATCATCTACGACCGCGAGCGGGCAGTGATCAATGGGGTTATTGATTTCGGAACCGCCGGGATCGGCGACCCGGCGTCTGATTTCGTCTGCATCATCTATCATTACGGTGAATCTTTCCTGCGGCGGATGGGAAACCATTATTCCGGGATCGGGGCGCTGATAGACCGGGCGCGGTTCTGGGCGGGGACTCTGGAATTGCAGTGGGCCCTGCGCGGCATCCGCACGCAGAACGCGGAGTGGTTTACGGTTCACATCGGGAGCGCGCGTGATGTTCTGCCAATCGGCAGCGGATGGCCGGAAAGACAGACCGCCTCTGAATAACTGTTATGAACGAACGAATCCAGCAGACCATCAGCCCGGTTGACGGCTCGATTTACGTCGAACGTGAGCTGGCATTGGATAAACAAATTGAGGAAGCGCTGGCTGGGGCGGTCGCCGCACAACACCAGTGGAAGCGCGTATCCGTCGCGGAGCGCGCAGGCGTCTGCCGGCAGATGGCCGAGTGGCTGATCGAACACGCCGACGAAATCGGCAAGGAGCTGTCCTGGCAGATCGGGCGGCCCGTCGCTTACAGCCCGTTTGAAATCCGAAGGGGCTTCAGCGAGCGCGTCAATTACATGGCCGACATCGCGGAGCGCGAGTTGGCGGACATTCAGATTGAGCCGAAGGAAAACTTCCGGCGCTTCATCCGCCGCGAGCCGCTCGGAGTGGTGCTGGTGCTGGCCCCCTGGAATTACCCCTGGCTCGCTTCGGTGAACGCGGTGGTCCCGGCGATTCTGGCCGGCAACAGCGTGATCCTGAAGATCGCGCCGCAGACGCCGCTCGTGGCCGAACGTTATGCCGAAGCCTTTGCGGCAGCGGGGCTGCCCGACGGCGTGTTCCAGTACCTCCACATTGACCACGATCAGGTGGCCCAGGTCATCAGGGATTCGCGCACGAGCTTTGTCGCCTTCACCGGCTCGGTCGCGGGCGGCCACGCCGTGCAGCGCGCCGCCGGTGAGCGCTTCATCGCGACGGGCCTCGAACTCGGGGGCAAAGACCCGGCTTACGTGCGACCGGACGCGCCGCTCGCGGCGACGATTGAAAATCTGGTTGACGGCGCGTGCTTCAACTCCGGCCAGTCCTGCTGCGCGGTCGAGCGCATCTACGTTCACGAGGATGTGTATGACAAATTCGTCGAAGGCTTCGTGGCGCTGACCAGACAGTACAAGCTCGGCAACCCGCTCGATGCCGATGTGACACTGGGGCCGATGGTGCGGACGGGCGCGGCTGACAAAGTGCGCGCCTATGTCAGTGACGCTTTGCAGAAGGGCGCCGAGGCGCTGATTGACCCGCGCGAGTTCCCTGCCGACAATGAAGGGACGCCGTATCTGGCGCCGCAGGTGCTGGTGAAGGTGGATCACGGCATGCTCATCATGACCGAAGAGACGTTCGGCCCGGCGGTCGGAATCATGTCAGTGAAAGACGACGACGACGCGATCAGGCTGATGAATGACAGCCGCTACGGCCTGACTGCCTCGATCTGGACGGCCGACGCCGACGCCGCCCTGCGCATCGGCGACCTCGTCGAAACCGGCACGTGGTATATGAACCGCTGCGATTACCTCGACCCGGCGCTGGCGTGGGCTGGGATAAAGGATTCGGGGCGCGGCTGTACCTTATCGAAGCTCGGGTTTGAGGCATTCACGCGCCCGAAGTCTTTCCACCTGCGGCTGAGTTTATAGCAATGAACGTCGGTTTACTGGAATGTGATCACGTCCTCGAACGCTACCGGCACATCGCCGGCGATTACCGTGAGATGTTCGCCGCGCTGTTCAGTCGTCACGCGCCGCAACTGACGCTCCGGCCCTTCAATGTCTGCAACGGCGAATTCCCTGCCACAGTTGATGCCTGCGACGCATACCTCTGCACCGGCTCGCGCCACTCGGTTTATGAAGACGTTGACTGGATCAACTCGCTCAAGGGTTTCGTGCGGCAGGCTTATGAAGCGGGCAGGCCCTTTGTCGGAATTTGTTTCGGGCATCAGATGTTGGCCGAAGCGCTGGGCGGGAAGACGGCCAAAGCACCGCAGGGCTGGGGCGTGGGGATTCACGACGTGGAGATCGTGCGCTCTGAACCGTGGATGCAGCCGGAGCAGACGAATTGCAGGCTTCAGTATATGCATCAGGATCAGGTGCAGCGCCTGCCCGGGCGTGGCGTCCTGCTCGCCGAGAGCGATCACTGCCCGGTCGCGATGTTCCGCGTCGGCGACACGATGCTCGGCATCCAGGCGCATCCCGAATTCCTGCCGGCCTACTGCGAAGCTCTGATGCTTGACCGGATCGAACGAATCGGCGCCGAACGCGCGGCGGCGGGGCTGGCCAGTCTTGGTCAGGCGACGGATGAAGGCGTCGTCACCAGCTGGATCGCCAGGTTTTGTAATTTACCTGCTCCAACCCGCTAGCCCTATCGTTATTACAATCAAGATGTCATCTGAAGAAGGCGGCCAGAGGGAAGAAATTCGCAAGGCCGTGGAGCGTTTCAAAAGAAAGAGGCGATTGTGCCGGCACGCTGTAACGTGGGGCAGTCTCATTATGTTTGGGACTCTTATTACTGGAGAACTGGTCCACGAATCTTCTCATTCATTTTCCGGAGTCCTGTTGGGACTGGCTTGTTCAATCGGCCTTATCCTCGTTGTCGGCGGGGCAATTTACCATTCTGTAGCTGTTGATAAATGCCCCGTATGCAGAAAGAGATTCAGTCAGTCTAAAAAATACGATGAGGGCTTACCGGTGCTGAACAAAATTCATAGTTGTCCATTTTGCAGCGTCGTACTTGAAGGCGGCAAAGCTTATGTCCTGTGAACTCGACCATCTCTTTGTCTGCACCGCTGCTGGCGCCCCGGAAGCGGGGCGACTGATCGAATTCGGCCTCACTGAGGGCACGCCCAACACGCACCCCGGACAGGGCACGGCAAATCGGCGCTTCTTCTTTCATAACGCCTTTCTGGAACTGCTGTGGGTACATAACCCGCAGGAGGCGCAGTCGGAGGCGATCCGCCCTCTGCATCTATGGGAGCGCTGGTCAGGTCGCGGCAAAGAGACCTGCCCCTTCGGATTTATTTTTCGCCCGGCCGGTCAGGAGCCGGGCGGGCCGCCATTCCCCACGTGGGAGTACCGCCCGTCGTATCTGCCGGAGCCGCTCTCTATCGAGGTGGGCACGAATGCGGATACTCTCACTGAGCCGATGTTGTTCTACATGGCTTTCGGTCGTCGCACTGATGTCCGGCTGCGGGGTCAGCCTCAGCCGCGGGAACATTCGGCGGGCGGGCGTGAAATCACGCGGCTTCACTTCGGGAGCCCGCACGCAGACGAACTCTCGGCCGAGTTGCGGGCGACTGTTGATTCCGGCCTCGTGAGTTTTGGAGCGGGAGAAACTTATCTGCTGGAGATTGGCTTTGACGGCGAGTCACAGGGTCGGTCGGCTGACTTTCGGCCCGCGCTGCCGCTCGTCTTCCGCTGGTGAGAACAGGCGCGGAAGTCGGGCACGGGCATTGACGAGGCACCTGATAGCCGCATGGTAAAGGCTCGGGTATTGATGTATCGTGATGTATCCAAGCCGCGCAAAATCCTGTCGCCGCGCCGCAACGTGGAAGTCGAGAGCTTCGCGCCACGAGCAGTCCTGCGAACAAATCGCGCGGCGTAAGTGGCAGTGGATATTTCACTGAAAAGTGACGGGTAAGCGACGGGCGAGGTGCAAAAGTGCCTGTCAGCAGCCGTCATCACCGATTTCAAGTTTCTGAACGAAGGAGACTCGCAGGGATGAAAAAACGGCTTTCTGTGCGTAAGATCAGACGGTTAC
>DASRDU010000064.1:0-66662 GCA_035652435.1 Blastocatellia bacterium | reverse complement strand
CGGTTAGCGGCTGAGCAGTCTCCTTTACGTGGTCACGAGCCACATTCAGACATTCAACCTCTAACCTACCTACTCCAGCGACTCATTGCTTCGTCGCCAGAGTTTACCGCCGCTTCACCTCTTCATCATGCCGTCTCCTTTATTCAATCGGGTAAGTCACAACCTGACTGCCGCGCGGCCCGGTGGCCCAGCTGCCGATGACGGCTGAAAACTTCCCGGCGGTCCCGCCCGCGACGACGATTCGGATCTGTTCGGGCCGGGCAAACTTGCGGTAGCAGCGCTCGCCGTCAATCGTGACCTCCTCGTAAAGCTTCGTGTACTGCGCGCCCTCGCCGTCCTCGTCGGCGTAAGCCCTGAGCGGGACGCTCGCATTCTCGAACAGAAAATCACGAGCAGACTGTTTCGTGAACCCGTCGCGCCGGAGTGTCTTCACGTGTTCAGGACACAGGACCACGAAGGCTTCAAAAGCGGTGCAGAGGCGGTAACTGAAGACCGTGGCCAGCGCCTGACAGATCGCCTTGAGGACGGTCTTCCCCGCCCGCGCGTTGTGTTCGCTGACGCCGTGAGGGGGCTCGGCGGCGAAGAGCGTGATCGCACTCTGGTCACGACCGAAGCCCTGCCCGACGTGGAACGGCTCCCACGGGTTCTCCTCCTCATTTTCGGCAATGCAGTAGGCGAACTTGCCGGGGTTGCCGAGCGTGGACATATCAATCTCGCCGGGCCGCGCGCCGCCGATGTTCGCGAGGATCAGTTGCAGGGCGCGCCCGAGCGTGCTGTTGGCGCGGGCCACGTTGCCGAAGACGTTGCTGCCGCACGCGAAGCCGAGTTCGTGGCGCACCGGCCCGTTGACGACGACGAGCGGCGCGGCAAAGTGCGTCGTCGCCTGGATGCCGTGCAGGTTGAATCGCTCGTCACACGCGGCGCGCACGAGTGGGATCAGCACGCGCAGCATTTCAGGTTTACATCCGGCCATCACCGCATGGGCGGCGATCTTTTCGACCGTCGCCTGCCCGTAATTCGGCGGCACCAGCGCGACAATCTCATCGGGCGCGAGCGGAGTGCCGCCGAGCATGCGTTCCACCCGTGCGAGAGTCGGCGGGACAACGGGCAGCGGATCGAAGCCCGCTTCAAGGCAATACTCGACGGGGTCAACGTCATCGGCGAGTTCAATGCGCGAGGCGCGTACGCCGCGTTGTGCATAAAGATTGACTGGCGCCGCCTCCACCCCGCCTTCGGTCTCGGGCTCCAGATGCCGCGAAGTGCAGCCGGGCTTCGATTGCGGCGCGCCGTCGTAGGGCTCGGCGATGACGACCGGCTCGCGCCCCGCCGCCTCACTGATCGCGGCGGCGATGGCATTGAGTTCGGCTTTATCAAAGGCGGTCTGGGTGCGCAGGACTTTGCCCGACTGGTCGAGCAGGAACAGAGTCGGCACGGCCTGCGGGTCGTATTGCCGCGAAACTTTCAGGCCGCGATCGAGCGCGACGGGGAAGCCCACCTGCGTTTGCGCGATGAATTCCCGCGTCGCCGCTTCGCCGTCCTGCGAGACGCCGATGAGGTTGAGCGAGTCCGGGCCGAACTCACGAGCGAGCCGGTTGAGGTAAGGGAACACGAGGCGGCAGGTCTGGCAGTCGGTCTCGAAAAAAACCAGCAGGGTCGGCCTCCCCTGCCGCGGGCAATGCAGCCCGGTCCCATCCAGCCCGCCGAGCGAAAACGGCGGGGCCTGTTCGTGACGCTCAAGCATAGGCCTCCTCAATAACAGTCAGGTCGGTCTTCGGGTCGCTGATAATTTCGTAGCGGAAGTTAAGCCGCCGGGATTTTATTAGTCAAGGCCGGCCGCGGATGAGGGTCAGGCGCCGCGCCTCACTTGACAGTGAGTCACTGCCGATTCGAGAATCGAATTCCCATGACACCACTGACCACACTCCTCGACCAGCTGCGCACGCGCGCGGATCTGACCCAGGCCGAAGCGGCGGAACTGCTGGCGCAAATGCTCTCCGACGATACCACCGAAGAACAGATTGCCGAGGCGCTCACGCTGCTCGCGGCCAAAGGCGAAACTGAAGCGGAGCTGGCCGGGTTCGCCGAGACAATGCGGCGGCACAGCTCGCGCATCACGAGCGCGCGCCACACCGGCTTTCTTGACACCTGCGGCACCGGCGGGAGCCAGGCCAAGACCTTCAACGTCTCGACGGCGGCGGCCTTCGTCGTGGCGGCGGCGGGCGTGCCGGTGGCCAAGCACGGCAACGTCGGCATCACCTCGAAGTCGGGCAGCGCCGACGTGTTGCGCGCGCTCGGCGTGAGAGTTGATCTGACGCCCGAGCGGGTGTGTGAATGCTTCGATGAGGTCGGCGTCTGCTTTATGTTCGCGCCGCTGCACCACCCGGCGACAAAGCGCGTCGCGCAGGTGCGCCGGCGACTGGGCACGCGCACGATCTTCAACCTGCTCGGGCCGCTGACCAATCCGGCGGGCGCGCCCTGGCAGCTCATTGGAGTGTCTGACCTGACGGCGGGCGAAAAACTGGCGGGCGCGCTCGTGCGACTCGGCACGCAGCGCGCGTGGGTGGTTCACGGTCTTGACGGCCTTGATGAAATCACGCTGGCTGATCAGACGGTCGTTTACGAAGTTGACTTGGAGGGCGTGAAGGATTTTGAAATTTCGCCGGAAGATTTTGGGCTGAGTTACGCGGAACTCGACGGGTTGCGCGGCGGCTCTGCCGAAGAGAACGCTGACATCATCCGCGGCGTACTCTCGGGCGACAGAAGGGATGAGGCCCGCGATCTGATACTGCTCAACGCCGCCGCCGCGATCTGCGTGGCCGGGGCCTGTGTCACGCCCGGCGGCGCGGTCGAGATGGCTGCGAGTGTGATTGATTCCGGCGAGGCGATGGCGAAGCTCGAAGCCTTCCGTGACTTCAGCCAGCGCTGATGTGACAGGCGGCGAGCAGAAACATCCCTGCCCGTAAAGCTCAGAGCCAGGGGCACACTGTCAGCCGGGGGCCGTGTCGGTTAAAACACGGCCCCCAGCATTTCAGCAACCCACCCGACTCAAATCCACCGCTCTTGCTGGCAGGTTGGAAGGGAAGTTCGGGTGACGTAGTTAGCACTGTCACCCTCGCCTCACTAATCACCGACCCCAGCGGTAAGAGTGGTGAACCCGCAGTTGCCCGCGAAGACCGGGATGACATAGTTGGCGGCGGCAGAGAACGTCAGCTTGTGCAGGTTGCGGCCGCCGTTGAAGGCGCTGGTGGACGGTGCCACACTCGTCGCCCGGTTGAGTACCGCGCCGATGATCCCGATGTCCGACTGCGAATAGAACTTCATCCAGCCGCTGCTGCCCGCCGGGATGATGCTCCCGACGCGCGGCGTCGTCCGCGGGAAGGTGTTCGAGATGCTGCCACGGAACTGGCACGGGCCGCTGAAGGTGAAGCTGAAGGGATTCTCCAACTGATCGAAGAGGATCCCGAACAGGTTGCCGAGAGTCGCGGCTCCGATCCCCAGGTTGCCGCCGACCCGGTTGATGACGAGCAGCGTGTCGTTGCCGTCGGCCGGCGACGGGATGTCATCAACCGCCAGCACACGCGGGGCCCGGTCGTAGCTGCCGGCGAGCGGCAGGCCATCGAAGAAGAGGGCCGCCAGGCTGCCGTCCGTGCTGACGACGTTGGTGTTGTTGATCTTGGCGAAGGCTTCGGCCCCGAGACTGGCCTGGTGGCCGCTCTCCAGCCGCACATACTCGCTGCCGATCAGAAAATTGAACTGCAGCGGCAGGCCGGCAGCGTCCACCGCCAGCGCGACGATGTAGCCGGTGACGCCCGGATCAACGTCGGACGCGAGGAAACTCATCGTCTGGCTCTTGGTCAGGCAGAGGAAGGAATCGGCGACTGAGCAGTTGGAGCCGTCTACGAGGAACAGGTGTACCGCCACCCCGTCGGTCGGATTCGTGTTGGTGATGCTGATGCGCGTGTTGCCCGCGTTCGGGTTCGTCACGCTCGAGCTGTAAATGTTGTAGATCAGCAGAGAACCGACCTTCTGGTCGCTGACGGCCGAGGTCCCGATGGGAAGGCCGGGGTCAGCCGCGAGGGCCGATGATGAAAGAAATACCAGCGCGAGGAGCGCCAGCAGAGCGTGTGTGAGTTTGTGTGAGGGTTGCATGTCGAAATTCTCCCTTCAGAGAGTTGATAGTTGTGAGAGTGTGACTGCCCGGGCCCGAAGCGACAGGGCTCCGGCTGGCAGAATTGATATATCGGCCTGTCCCCGGGCCGGTGCCCGGAGATTCGTGAGGCGGCCGTGACAGAACAGGGCCACTGGAAGACGGTAGCAATATAATCAGACGAAGAATCCGCCCCCATTTCCATAAACCGGTGGCGCGCAGAACAATTATTCCGGCGCGCGGACGGTGAGAGCCAGGCGTACAGCGGCCTGCCCCGGGCCGGGTGACCGGAGAAATGACAGGGTCTGCGGCGCCTGCAATGAAAGGTGGATGAGCAGTGATCGTGGTCAGGGAGCCCGGGCGATCCGCCTGCTACAGTCTGTCACTGACGGCTCGGATGTGAGAATTACCCAGTGAATTGATTGCTGCCGGTGAGAGATAGTCCGCTCACAACATACACTATGAGAGTTCAGAAGTCATCGAATTTCATGCCCGACCGGGAATTTTCTGTGATGCGGCGCAGGAACAGCGCTTCGTGGTCGTTGACCTGACGTTGACCGAAAGCCGCGCGGCAACTGGCGCGCGCGGGGCCGGAAACTGAAACCTGGGGCGCCGGGGTTCCCGCTCCGATCCGGACTTCCTCTACTCCCGCTGCGTCTTCCAGCCTTCTCCGGATCGGCCGATGAGGCTCGTCACGACCGTCACCAGTTCGTCCGGCTCGACGGGCTTCGGGACGTGGATCTGGAAGCCGGCGGCCAGCGCCCGGATGCGGTCATCGGCTCTGGCGTATGCCGTCAGCGCCACCGCCGGAACCCTGCCGCCGCGCTCCGGGCCGAGCGCCCGCACCTTGCGCAGGAGCGTATAGCCATCCTCGCCCGGCATCCCGATGTCGGCGACCAGGACATGCGGGGAGAAGGCAGCGAGTTGGTCAAGCGCTTCAGCCGCGGAAGCCACCGCGAGTACTTCCGCCCCCCTCTGCCTCAGCACCACGCTCAACAGATCCCGCGTGTCGGGCTCGTCATCAACGGCCAGGATTCGCACGCCCGCGAGCGGCAGAGGGCTGCCCGCCACCATCTCGCCTGGGGCATGGACATACTTCAGTGAACTCGGCCTCAGGTCACCTCTCTCGGGCCGGACGGCGTGGAGTGGCAGCCTGACGATGAAGGTTGTCCCCCGGCCCGCCCCCTCACTCTCCGCCCGGATCGTGCCCCCGTGCAGCTCCACCAGGTGACGCGCGATGGCCAGGCCCAGCCCCAGGCCGCCGTGCGGTCTGGTGGTGGTGTTATCGGCCTGGCGGAAGCGATCAAAGATGTAGGGAAGGAAGTCGGGACTGATGCCCTGGCCCGTGTCGCTGACGGTGATCTGGATGAAATCAGAAGGATGAAGGCGGAAGGATGAATCAGAGGGAGTCTCTGACTCCGACTTCCGACTTCCGACTTCCGACTTCATCCTTTCTGAAATCCTTTTCTCCAGCCGGACTTCGATGCGCCCGCCCGGCGGCGTGAATTTGACGGCGTTCGAGAGCAGGTTCCAGACGACCTGCTGCAGGCGGTCCGGGTCGCCTGAGATGATGATGTCCCCGGGTTCGATGGAAACCCGGAGCCGAATATTTTTGGCCTCCGCCGCCAGCCGCACGGTGTCAACGGCCGCCGCGATCATGAGCGGCAATTCGACCTGCCCGACATTGAGGCGGAGTTTGCCGGAGATGATCCGCGAAACGTCCAGGAGGTCGTCAATGATCTGCCCCTGCGCCCTCGCATTGCGATTGATCGTCTCGACGGCGCGGCTCGAATCGGCCTTGTCCAGCTTGCCGCTGCCGAGCAGGTGGGCCCAGCCCTTGATTGCGTTGAGCGGCGTGCGCAGTTCGTGCGAGACCGTCGCCAGGAATTCATCCTTGATCCGGTTGGCCGCCTGCGCCTCCTGGTAGAGCCGCGCGTGATCTATTGCCAGGGCCGCCCGGCCGGCCAGACTCTCGGCCAGCGCCAGATCAGTCTGGCCGTAGCGGCGCCCGGATTCGGCCGAGACGAATGAAATGACGCCGAGCCTCTGCCCATGCGCGGTGAGCGGCACCAGCATCCCGGACCTGAGCCCCAACTCGCGGATGTATCCAAGGTGTTCCGCATCGCGGGCCGCCCCCGCGATCATCTCGTCTGTGATATCGGGGTAGAGTTCAGCCTTCCCGGTCTGCAACACCCGTGCGATACTGCCCGCACCCTTCATATCCGGCGGGTAGCGGCGTGAGGCCTCCCAGGCCAGCTTCTCCCGCGCCGGGTCAACATGGGCCATCGCCAGACGCTGAAGTTCCCCGTCTCTGATGATGTAAACGACGCACCAGTCGGCCAGCCGGGGGACTGACAGGCGTGCCAGGCTTTGCAGCGTGGCCTCGTAGTCGAGCGTGGACGCGAGCGCCGCGCCAGCTTCGGCGAGGAAGTGTTCAGCCTCCTCAATCCGCTTGCGCTCGGTGATGTCGTGGAAAATGCTGACGGCCAGCCGGGGCTCTCCCCGCTCGTCGAGGATCGGCGTCGCTTTGACAATCACCCACCGCTCTTCGCCCGTCGCCCTGATGCGGAAGCGGAGGACGTTCTGAGCATGTTCGCCCCCCAGCGCGCGGAGCCCGGGCAGCTGAGAGAAGGGGAATGGCCGGCCGGATTCGTCCATAACATCAAACTTGTCCCTGATCTCCTGGCGGGTCACCTGCAGCAGCGCCTCGACGGAAGGAAAGCCGAGGATTCTGGCCGCGTCGTCACTCGCCCGGACGAGCTGCCCGGTCGCGTCAAGCACCATGATCCCGTCAGCGACCCCCTGCAAAATGACTTCGAGCTGGTCTCTGGACTTCCGCAACTCATCCTCGGCGCGCCTCCGCTCGGTCACGTCGCGGAAGACCAGCACGGCGCCGAGGACCCGACCCTGATCGTCCCTGATCGGCGCGCCGCTGTCGTCAATCGGACGCTCCGTTCCGTCTCTCGCGATCAGCACCGTGTGGTTCGCGAGTCCGACGACCACCCCTTCGCGGATCACCCGCGCGATCGGATTCTCGACCGTCCGGCGCGTCTCCTCGTTGACGATGGTGAAGACCGTTTCGAGCGGCCGGCCCGTCGCCTCGTCCTGCGCCCACCCGGTCAGGCCCTGGGCCACCGGATTGACAAACGTCACTTCCCCGCGCGCGTCGGTCGCGATGACGGCGTCGCCGATGCTTGAGAGTGTGACGCGGAACCACTCGCGCTGTCTGTGCAACTCCTCCTCGATTCGCTTGCGTTCGGTGATGTCGCGGGCGATTTTGGACGCGCCGATGATCTGACCTTCAGCATCCCTGATCGGCGAGACGGTCAATGAGATGTCTATCCGCCGGCCGTCTTTCCTCACCCGCACGGTTTCGTAATGGTCAATCCGCTCGCCGCGCCTGAGCCTTTCGATAATCTGCGGCTCCTCGTTCGGGCGGTCGGGCGGGATGAGGATTGTGATCGGCTGCCCGATGACTTCCCCGGCGGTGTAGCCGAAGATGCGTTCGGCGCCCGTATTCCAGCTGGTGATGATGCCGTCGAGCGTCTTGCTGATGATCGCATCGTCAGAAGACTCGACGATGGCCGCCAGCCGGAGCTGTGTGACCTCTGCCTGTCTGCGTTCGGTGATGTCGCGGAAGACCAGCACTACGCCGACGAGCCTCCCGGCCTCATCCCTGATGGGCGCCCCGCTGTCATCAATCGGCCTTTCAGTCCCGTCCCTCGCGACGAGGATGGTGTGATTGGCGAGCCCCACGACCGTGCCCTTGCGGATGACTTTAGCGACGGGGTTTTCGACCTCCTGCCGCGTGAATTCGTTGATGATTCTGAAGACCTCCTTGAGCGGCTTCCCTTCTGCCTCCGCATCCGTCCACCCGGTGAGTGATTCGGCGATGCTGTTCATAAAGGTCACCCGCCCCTCGGCGTCGGTGGCGATGACAGCGTCGCCGATGCTCGAGAGTGTGACCTGCCAGCGCTCGCGCTGCTCCGTCGTCTCCCCTTCAGTCTTCCGCAGCTTCCGAGCCGTAGTTTTCCCCTTCCCGCCTGACGACGCATCGGGCCTGAGGCGCAGGAGAATGAGTGAGGGCTGTTTGCCCTTCCGGGGTCGGAGGGCCGCCCCTTCGCACTGACAGCCCAAGGCCGGCCCGTCCGGCGTTCTTAATGACAGGGTGATCTGAATCAGTTCTCTGCTCCGGGAACAGTCGCGCAGATAATCCGCGACCTTCTCCGGCGGGTCGGTCACGAGTTCAGCGAACGCCCGCCCGCGCGCCCCCTCGCCGACGCCCGGCAGGGCCGCAGCCGGCGGATTGAGGGCCAGCACCTGACCGTCTGAGGAAACAAGACAAAGTGGCTCCGGCAGCACTCCGGCAAATTCGAGGAATTGTTCAGCAGTCACGGGTTCAGTCTTTCCACTGAAGGGGTCTTCGGTCACGGGCAGTCTGCCCGGCCCGCCGGACAGACTGCAAGACAGCGCTGTTATCCGGTCAGATTACTACACGCGAGAAGATCAGACCTGATGCACAGCAGATGCTCGATATGAACGCTGTTATCTGTTACCCGACGGGACGCTGCGGGCCGAAGCAGTGAGATGGGGAAGGCGTCACCGCTTGTGTCGAAATCCGTCGCTGCCCGAGTCCGGTCAGTAATGGCCAAAATATTACGCCGCAGATTGCCTGTCAACGAATCTCACTGGGAGAATCAATTACCCCTGGCGTCCATACTCCGGCCTGGTCGCTGTGAAGTGCGATGAATTATACTGCCCGACTGTTTCATCCTCGCTGGACTTTTCTGATGTTTTCCGGCTCAATCAGAAATCCGATGCCCTGCCTGTGGGCGACAGCTCACCGTCGCAGCAATAACCGAACTGGCCGATGAACGATATTCTTTCGCAGATCGTCGGGCGCAAAAGAGAGCGCCTGACCGAAATCAAAAACCGGCGGCCGCTGGCCGCGCTGCGCGCCGCCCTGACCCCGCGCGCCGCAGGCGAGGCGCATCGCCTGATCGCCGCGCTCGAACGCGAGGCGGTCAACGTCATCGCGGAGATCAAGCGCCGCTCGCCTTCAAAAGGCGTCATCCGCGCAGACTTCGACCCGGCCGGCATCGCCCGCAATTACACGACCGGCGGCGCGGCGGCGATTTCGGTCCTGACCGAAGAGGATTTCTTCGGCGGCTCGCTCGACCACCTGCGCGCCGTCCGGGCCGTCACCCCGCTCCCGCTGCTGCGCAAGGATTTTGTTTTCGACGAGTACCAGATTTACGAAGCCGCACACGCGGGCGCCGACGCGATTCTGCTGATCGCCGCGATGCTCGAAGGCGGCGAGTTCAATGACCTGATGCAGACCGCATACGGCCTCGGCCTTGATGTCCTGGTCGAGGTCCACGACCGCGAGGAGGCGGAAAAGGTTCTCAGGTACGATGTGCGACTGCTCGGCGTCAATAATCGCGACCTCAGAACTTTTGTGACGACCCTGGAGACTTCGTTGTCGCTGGCCGCCGAGCTGCCCGGCACGATCACGCTCGTCAGCGAAAGCGGCATCCGCACGCGCGACGACATCGAGCGGCTGCGGGCGGCGGGTTACAAGGCATTTCTGATCGGCGAGGAACTGATGCGCGCCGGGGACGAGGGCGCGGCACTCAGGGAGCTGGTCGGGGATTGAAGATTTGAGATTCGGGATTTGAGAATGGTCAGGCTCAAGGTTTGCGGGATCACTTCATACGACGACGCCCGCGCCGCGATTGAGTGCGGCGCGGAATACCTGGGCTTCAATTTCTACCCGCCCAGCCCGCGCTTCATCGCGCCCAATGCCGCGCGCGAGATCATTACGCGCCTGCCGGAAACAATCATGGGCGTCGGGATATTCGTCAATGAAACCGAGCCCGAATTCGTTATCAGAACCATGCGCGAGTGCGGACTGCGGTTTGCCCAATTGCACGGCGATGAGGATACTGATTACTGTGCGCGCGTCGGCGCCGAGCGGGTGATCAAAGCGCTGAGGGTGAGTGATGACTTTGACCGGCGGGCGGCACTCGACTTCCCTGCTTCGGCGATTCTGCTGGACGCCTATGACCGGAAGCTCTATGGCGGCACCGGGCGCACGACCGACTGGGAGGTCGCGCGCGAACTGGCGAATCAGGCGAAGGTTTTTCTGGCCGGCGGGCTTTCGCCGGACAATATTGCTGAAGCAGTCCGCACTGTCCGGCCCTATGCCGTTGATGTCAACAGTGGCGTCGAGAGCGCGCCGGGTCGCAAGGATGCCGAAAAGCTGCGGCGGCTGGCACAGATTCTGAACTCACTATTTCACTGAACGATGATCCGGATAGTTACCACAGAGAGTTTTCCTTTCCTGCGGACAGGGATGCTTGTCATAGCGCTTCTGCTGATGGCAGGACTTCAGGCCGGGGCGCAGACGCCCGCGCCGAAAACCTTTTCCGGCTTCATCAACGATCAGTACGCCATCAGAATGACGTTGCAGCAGAACGGCAGCGAACTTTCCGGCAGCTATGTGTATGTCAAAGTCGGCAGGCCCATCCGGCTGAAAGGCAGGATTGAAGGGAAAGATAACTTCGTCATCAACGAGCTTGATGAAAATGGCAGGGTAACCGCCGTTTTCAAGGGCGTTCTGATCGGGCAGAACAAACTCTCAGGGTCGTGGTCGAAAGCCGGCGACAGTAAGGTGATGTCATTTATCGCGTCGGTCAGAAATGCCCCGGCTCCGTCAGGTGTTGATGACAGGGCGGTGATTGAAGAAAGAAACATCTTCCGCGAAGATGAAGGAAAATTTCGCCATGTCTTCAGTCACCCGGTGGTCAGCGGACTGAAGAATCAGGCCACGCTCAGTAAAGTGCAATCGCTGCTGAACCTGAAAAATGTCTTCGATGTCTCGCTCACGCAACTGAAGGAAGGCGATATCAGGGGGATCACTGGCATTGATTACACGATCAATTACAACGAAAACTATCTGCTCGATGTCACCTTCCAGATGGAGACGATGGGCGCGTACCCTGATACGTCTACCAGGCAACTGGTCGTCAATCTCAGGACCGGAGAACGGCTGAAGGCCGCCGAGGTCTTCAATCCATCAGCCCTGAAATCCCTCGCCGAAGTTGTGGACAAGGCGATGCAGGCGGATATTCAAAAAACCATCGGTGAAGTAACAAAGGACGATAAAAGCCTTGGTGAAGAGATCAGAGAGAACCTCCGTGCCGTCCATTTTCAGACCGATAATCTCGGTCATTTTTCCATCAGCGAGAAGGGCCTGACCTTTCTTTATGAATTCGGCTTTCCGCACGTCATCAAGGCCGCAGAGCCTGCGGGCAG
The DNA here is from genome assembly GCA_035652435.1 of Blastocatellia bacterium. GTDB lineage: Bacteria > Acidobacteriota > Blastocatellia > RBC074 > RBC074 > DASRDU01. The sequence continues at coordinate 55,198 of DASRDU010000064.1, read as the reverse complement.
CTACCTTTTCACCTGGCAGCAGCTCAAACCTTACGTCAGGCGCGACGGGCCGCTGGGAGTCTTTATCCGCTGAGCCTCGCTGACCGCGGACAAACATTCTGAACAGAAGCGCATGAGTACCTCTACAGACTTTCACTCATTACCTGACGATGGCGGACACTTCGGGGCATACGGCGGCAGCTTCGTGCCGGAAACGCTGATGCACCCGCTCGAAGAGTTGAAATCAGCCTATGCCGTCGCAAAGGACGACCCTGATTTTCAGGCCGAATATCACCGCCTGCTTCAGGAATACGTCGGGCGGCCTTCACCGCTGACCTATGCCGCGCGACTGACCGAGCATCTGGGCGGCGCGAGGATTTACCTCAAACGCGAGGACCTGAACCACACCGGCGCGCACAAGATCAATAACGCCATCGGTCAGATCCTGCTGGCCGAGCGGATGGGCAAGACGCGCATCATCGCCGAGACCGGGGCCGGGCAGCACGGCGTGGCCACGGCGACCGTGTGCGCGCTGCGCGGGTTGCAGTGCGTCGTCTATATGGGCACCGAAGACATGCGGCGGCAGGAGCTGAACGTCTTCCGCATGCGGCTGCTCGGCGCGGAAGTCGTCGGCGTCGAATCGGGCAGCAAAACTCTCAAGGACGCGATCAACGAAGCCCTGCGCGACTGGGTGACGAACGTCGGCGACACGCATTACCTGCTCGGTTCAGTACTCGGCCCGCATCCGTACCCGATGATGGTGCGCGATTTTCAGAACGTGATCGGGCAGGAAGCCCGCGCCCAGATCCTCGAACGCGAGGGGCGATTGCCTGATTACCTGGTCGCCTGCGTCGGCGGCGGCAGCAACGCCATCGGGCTGTTCTACAGCTTCCTGAACGACGCGGGCGTGAAGATGATCGGGGTCGAGGCGGGAGGCCGTGGCACGAACGTCGGCGAGCATGCGGCGCGTTTTCTGGGTGAAGGCGGCGGGCGCGTCGGCGTGTTGCAGGGCACGCGCAGTTACGTGTTGCAGGACTCGCGCGGCCAGATCGCGGCGACGCATTCAGTCTCGGCCGGGCTCGATTATGCGAGCATCGGGCCGGAGCATGCCTGGCTGCACGACCAGCGGCGCGTCGAGTACGTTTCGGCGACCGACGAGGAAGCGCTCGCCGCCTTTCAGCTGCTCGCCCGTTATGAAGGGATCATCCCGGCGCTCGAAACGTCGCACGCGATTGCGCAGGTCGTGAAGCTCGCACCAGTCTTATCACGCGACGAGATCATTCTGGTCAACCTTTCGGGGCGCGGTGACAAGGATGTCAATACAGTGATTGGTCAACTGGCCGGAAGAGATCAACACCTCGAAAACAACCCGCAGTAAGAAACACACGGAGAAGGAACATATGCCTGGCAGGTCACTCAGACGAATCATCACACCCGTACTTTTCGCCCTCGCCCTGGCGGGCTGCCGCGACTCGGGGGCGGAGATAAAATCTTCATCCGCCGCCGGCAAGGCGTTCAGCAGCGAGCGGACGGTCATCACACTGGACTCATTGCCGAAGCCGTTTCACACGGCAGCGGCAGAAAACCCTCCCGTTGTCATTGATCCGCCACCGGGCGCCGCCTTGCAGCTTCCGCCCGGGTTTGCGATCAACACTTTCGCGGAGGGAGATTTCTCCAACCCGCGCTGGATGATCGAGGCGGCGAACGGCGACCTGTTCGTGGCCGATTCCAACGGCGGCAACATTGTGCTGCTGCGCGACGCCAATAAAGACAACGTCATTGACAACAAGACCGAGCGCTTCACTTTCGCGAGCGGCCTGCGCCGCCCGCTCGGGATGGCCATTCACGAGGGTTACTTTTACATCGGCAACACTGACAGCGTGGTGCGCTACAGGTATCAGGAAGGCAGCACGAAGCTGGAAGGCGAGCCGCAGAAGATCATTGACCTGAACATTCCGGGTAAGAACAGCCACTGGGCGCGCAACCTGCTGTTCAGCCCCGACGGGAAGAAACTCTACGTCAGCATCGGCTCGGGCACCAACGTGGATGTCGAACCCGACCCGCGCCGCGCCGCGATCAGTGAATACAACCCTGACGGGAGCGGCCACCGGGTCTTCGCCTCGGGCATCCGCAACCCGACGGGCCTCGCCTGGAACCCGACGACCAAAGAGCTGTGGACCTCCGTCAATGAGCGCGACGGGCTGGGCGACGACCTCGTGCCGGATTACATCACTTCGGTGAAGGACGGCGCCTTTTACGGCTGGCCGTATTCGTACATCGGGAAGAATCTCGACCCGCGGCACGAAAATGACCAGAAGCCCGATCTGGTCGCGAAAGCCGTCGTACCTGACGTGCTGCTCGAAGCCCACGGCGCGGCGCTCGGGCTGGTCTTCTACACCGGCCAGATGTTCCCGAAGGAATACCAGGGCAGCGCCTTCGTCGCGCTGCACGGGTCGTGGAATCGCTCGCAGCGTCACGGTTACAAGGTGATCCGCGTGCCCTTCAAGGACGGCAAGCCTGAAGGCGGCTACGAAACATTCATCACCGGCTGGATGCTCGACACGCCGAAGCAGGACGTCTGGGGGAGGCCCGTCGGTCTGTTGCAGATGCATGACGGCTCGCTGCTGGTGGTGGATGACGGCGCGAAGAAGATCTGGCGCGTGACCTGGAATGGAAAAGGCTGAGCCCTTATGCAGCTCTTCGATCATGACAAGCCGCTTCAGTAGCAGCGCGGAGCGTTTGGAGTGCGGTAGCCCGGTACCGCTTTCTCAACCTTGCAGTCAGCGCGGCCATAGAAGTCAAACCAAAGCGGTACCGGGCTACCGCACTCCAAACGCTCCGCGCCACGGCGGGCTGGACATTCATTTGAGACACGCTGTAATCACCTGATTTCTTATGGGCCGGATATCTGACAGATTTACCCGATTGCGTTCCGCCGGGCGCAAGGGATTCATTCCTTACATCACCGCCGGCGATCCCGATCTGGCGACGACTGAGAAGTTGCTGCTGGCGCTGGCCGACGCGGGTGCGGACGTGATCGAACTCGGAGTTCCCTTCTCCGACCCGATGGCCGACGGGCCGGTGATTCAGCGCGCCTCGGAACGCGCGCTCAAAAACCCCATCGGCATCGCCGAGATTCTGCCACTGGTCGAGCGGTTCCGGCAGCAGAACGATGTGCCTGTCGTGCTGTTCACCTACTTCAACCCATTGTTGCAATTTCGCGGTGATGGCCTAGGGGCTGCACTGAAAGCATCAGGCGTTGACGGCGTGCTGGTTACCGACCTGATTCCCGAAGAGGCCGGCGAATTTTCCGCCGAAATGCGGCGGGCGGGGATTGACACAATCTTTCTGGTGGCGCCGACTTCGACCGACGAACGCGTCAGGCTGATCGCCGAACACGCAAGCGGCTTTGTCTACGTCGTTGCGCGCACCGGCGTGACCGGGATGCGGGCATCAGCGGTGCAGGACATCCAGCCGATTGTCGAGCGTGTGCGCCGTTATACCGATTTACCCGTCGCGGTCGGCTTCGGCATCTTCAAGCCCGAACACGTGCGCGAGGTCTGGGGCGTGGCCGACGCGGCGGCGGTCGGCACGCGGCTGGTGCTGGAGGTCGAAAACAACCTCGGCTCGCCGGAACTGGTGGGGAAGGTGGCGCAACTCGCCAGAGAATTAATCAACGCAGGCTGAGATTTGAAAACTGATGAGCGACGAAAAAACAATTGATGACTGGCGCATCCGGATTGATGAAATTGACCAGCAGCTGGTCGCGCTCTTCAGCGAGCGCGCGCAGTGCTGCATCGAGATCGGGCACATCAAGCAGCGGCTCGGGATGGATGTCTATTCGCCGAAGCGCGAGGCTCAGGTGATCGCCAACGTTACGGGAGCCAACCGGGGGCCGCTCGACGATGACGCGATCAAACGCCTCTTCGAGCGCATCATTGACGAATCGCGCCGCATCGAACGCATTGAATCAGGTGGCGCTCAGGAAAAAGAAATCAATGCACAGGCAATAGTCGAAAATTTGACAGACAGTGAGTAAGAGAGGGATTCAGAGATGATCGTCATCATGCAGGAAAACGCGACCGAGGAGCAGATCACGAAGGTCGTGGACAAGCTCGTCAACCTCGGGTTCGACATCCACCGCTCGACGGGCGCGCGCTACACGGTGCTGGGCGCGGTCGGGGCGCAGATCGCCGACACGCGCGACCTCGAACTGATCGAAGGCGTCCACGAAGTCGTCCGCGTCAGCTCGCCGTACAAGCTGGCCGCACGCGCCTTCAGGCCCGAAGGCACGCAGGTCAGGATCAGGGACGTCGTGATCGGCGGCGAGCAGGTGGTGATGATGGCCGGCCCCTGCACGCTCGAAAGCCGCGAGCAGATCGAGGCCGTCGCCGCCGGCGTCTCGAAGCAGGGCGTGCAGGTCATGCGCGGCGGCGCCTTCAAGCCGCGCACGTCGCCCTACAGTTTTCAGGGCCTGGGCGAGCCGGGGCTCAAGATGATGCGCGAGATCGCCGACCGGTACGGGCTGCTGACCGTCTCCGAGATCATGGAGTCGTCGCAGATTCCGATGTTCATCCGCTACGTTGACATCCTCCAGGTCGGCGCGCGCAACATGCAGAATTTCAACCTGCTCAAAGACCTCTCCAAGATCAACAAGCCGATCCTGCTCAAGCGCGGCCCGGCGGCGACGGTCGAGGAGTGGCTGCTCTCGGCCGAATACATCATGTCGGGTGGCAACCACGAAGTCATCCTCTGCGAGCGCGGGATCAAGACGTTCGAGACCTACACGCGCAACACGCTCGACCTCTCGGCCATCCCGGTCGTCAAGAAACTCTCGCACCTGCCGATCCTCGCCGACCCGAGTCACGGCACGGGCCGCCGCGACAAAGTCCCGCCGATGGCGCGCGCCGCCGTGGCCGCGGGCGCCGACGGGTTATTGATCGAAGTCCACAATGATCCTGACCGCGCGCTGTGTGACGGCGCACAGTCGCTGCTGCCTGAACAGTTCGAGAAGCTGATGGATCAATTGCGGCTGATCGCGCCAGCCGTCGAGAGAAGGATGTGAAATGTTCGATCACATCACCATCGTCGGCTGCGGCCTGCTCGGCGGATCATTCGCGCTCGCCTTGCGGCGCGCCGGGTTCACCGGAAGGCTGACGGCCTCCGGCGGGTCGCGCGGGCCGAAGCTCGCAATGGAACGCGGCATCGTTGATGTGATTGAAGAGAGCTTCGTGCGTGGTGAAGTGTGTGAAGCCGACCTGATTTATCTGGCCGCGCCGATTGGCGGGATCATTGACTTCCTGAAAACACGCGGCAGTCTGATCAAACCCGGTGCCGTAGTCACAGATGCCGGAAGCACCAAGACTGAAATCTGCCGTGTGGCGCGTGAATCACTGCCAGCCGGCGTGACCTTTATCGGCGGGCATCCGATGGCGGGCAGCGAGCATACGGGCCTCGAATACGCGCGGGCCGACCTGTTTGATCGCGCAACCTGGGCACTCGTGGCCGAAAGCTCAACCGATCAAACCGGGTTCGCTCAGTTGAAATCGCTGATTGAAATGATCGGCGCCCGGGTGATCGTCACGGAGCCCGAAGAACACGACGCCGCAGTCGCGCTCATCAGCCACCTGCCGCAACTGGTGGCGACGACGCTGGCGACATTGCTGACCGAAGAGAAGTCTGACGGGCTGGCCGATGTTGATCTGGCGCGCAAACTGGCCGCGACGGGCTGGCGTGATATGACCAGGCTGGCCGGGAGTTCATGGGGCGTGTGGCGCGACATCATCCTGACCAACCAGCCGCAGATCGTGAGGGCGCTGGCGGAAATAATTGCCGGGCTGCAATCGCTCAAAGACGAGCTGGAAATCCGCAACTTCAATCACGCGCGCGAGCTGTTCGGCGAAGCCAATGCCTCAGTCGAAGCTTACCGGGCGCAGCATTACCAGCGGTTTGAAAACCTCAACAAGTCATAGCCCGATTCCGCGTCATTCACGGCTCAGCGGAACTCGACCGACTGGTGAGTGCTGGCGTTGATGATGATATTCTTCTGGCTCGGGCGCTGGACGAACTCCACCTGTTTGATGATCCATTCCTTGTCGAGGTGGTGCTGGCCGATTCTGAAACCGGGCGCGGTCGTTTCCGCGATCACCCAGGTCTGCCTGTCCCAGGAAAAAGTCAGGCCGTTGCGGGCCTCAAACCCGCCCTGCCGCACGGCGACAGTCAGGTGTTCCGGGCAGTATAAGAACAGGTAATCCTCGCCCATCTGTTCGAGCAGCGAGCCGTAGAGAATCGCCTTGTTGCTGCAATCGCCGCGGTGGCTGATCAGCGTCTCGACCGGGTGCTTGAGGGTTTCATCCTTGCTGTTCGCCTCGTCATTGTCGTAGAGAATCTCCTTCGTCACGAAATCCAGCAGCCGCTGGAGCTTTCGCTCTCTGGCGTCAGGCGCCGTCGCTGCGATGCCGCCGGTCAGTTGTTCGACCAGTCGCGTCAGCGAAGGCTCCCCCTGTTTCGCGACGAAGGTCCCGTGGTTGGCGAAGACCATCTCCTTGCCGTCCCACCGCCGCCCCGACCTGACGCGCAGGAGCCCCCCCTGGGCGTTGCGGTTGGTGATGTAATCCGCCGCCTCGCGCAGCCTCACGGTATAAGTCGCGCGATCAAAACCGAAGCTCAGTTCCCGGTCGGGGTCGAACTTCACGTTCTGTTCAGCGGTCCTGAACAGGAAGGCGCGATCCGGCCTCTTGTCGAGCGAGAGGTCGCCCACTTTCAGGTACCCGTTCTCCTCGGTGGCAATTTCGATCCTTGCCGGGTCGGCGATAAACTGACCGATCTCCTTTCTCACCCCCTCGACCGAGCGGTCACCGGCGGGCAGCGAGAACCAGACCTCGCGCGCGTCGGGGTCATACTTTTCCATGCGCGCCGCGCCGAGCAGCTTCTCCTCGAAATCCTGACCCGAATTGTTCTGCTCGGAGATGTAAGCGAGCAGCCGCGAGCGCATGGCTTCGGGTGAATTCGCGTCGGCCTCGGCTTCGACGGCCCTGGTTGAAAACACCGACTGGTGATGATTGAACTGGCGGTCTCTGGCAGAGCGGATTTTGTTCGGCACCCAGACGGCCAGAAACCCGATCACCGCGACGCCGCCGATGACGAGCAAGCCCCTCGACAGGGCGGCGTGTGACTTGTCATTTCGGGGTTGCCGATGTGGTATTCGCCCGGGCGCAGGGGTTCGGGTGGCTGACAGCGGCTTGCCGCAGGACTGGCAGAAACGGAAGCCCGGCTCTGATGAGGAAGCGCAGTAGGGACAGGTATTCATGGTACTTCTCTCCGGCCAGCAGATGACTGACCGGCGCCCGGCCACCTCTGATCGGGTGAGAAGAAACTCTCGCCGCCGTCAGAAGCCGCAAGCGCGTTGATGATCTCCGGGCTGTTCTGGAGTGAGTGTCCGGGCGGGATTAGCGGCGGGGTCGCGGGTCTGTGATTTCGGAGGAATTGCCCCCGGCTCACGAGCGGCGTGATACTAAACTTCGTGCCTGGGGCTGTCAATAAATTTGTGTTTGAACAGAAGTGCCCGGGTCAGGGAGTGTGGTTACTGGCAGCTATTGATGAGTCCTTCTGCTGTTCGGCCCGGGCCTGGGCCTGCTTCATTTCGCGGTAGTAGTTGAAGATGAACTTCTTCATCTGCTGATGGCCCTGGCGTGAGTAAAAGTCGTACTGCTTCATCTCCCGATAAGCCTGATCAATATCCCACCCGTCGACCGTGATCCGGTAGACGGCGGTCATCACTCCGGTCCGGTGACGGCCGCCCGCGCAGTGGACATAGACCGGCCAGTTCTGAGGGTTATTGGCGATCTCAAGGAATCGTTGCGCCGCGTCAGCCGGGGGATACCTCTTGTCGCTCATCGGGAGGTTGATGTAGCGGAGACCAGCCTGCTCGGCCATCGGCCTGGCGTAATCCTTCGGGTCATCGCGCAGGTCAATAATCGTCCTGATGCCGAGCGCCGCCAGTCGGGAGTACTCTTCTTCATCGGGCTGGGCGCCGCGATAATAATGGTCGTCTATTTTGCCGAAATTGGAGATCCCGGTTTCAGAGGCTTCGTGTTTTTTGTCCGAACCGGCACGGGCCGCAGGCGCCAAAGAGAAGAATAAGGACAGGACCAGTGACAGCGTCACCGCCGTCTTCGACAGGGCGTGCCCGGTAATGGCAGAAAAGGAACTGTTTATTTTCATACCCCCCTCGCCTTGAATCCGTCCGGTTGAAAGTATGACAGTATGAAACAGGGACCGATTTCAACTGCTCGAAAAAATCCCCGCGCTGATATTAATACTATTCACGTCTTATTGGAATCACTTTTTTGCCGGGGGCGCCGACGCTGCCACACCATTCCATTAAAGCGAGGGCCCTTCACGCGGCATCCTCAACATCCTGTACGGCTTCCTTAACTACCTCCCTGACTGTCTCTTTAACCGTCTCTTTGACCGTCTCCCTGACCGCCTCTTTGACAGCTTCCTTGACCACGTCTTCAACCTCGTCGGCTTCCGGGGCCAGATCAATCTTTTCCGTGACTGCGCTGATCACGGCCTCTTTGACTTCCGGCAACAGGGCGGGGAGATCATCGGCCACGGCTTTAATGGCCTTTTTCGCCGCCTTTGCCGCCGAGACCAGACTCTTGTTCAGATCAGCAGACAGCTCCGCGCCGGCTTTCCGCTCCCAATCTGATTCGAAAGTCGTGAGCAGGCCTTTGACCACGTGGGGGTCGCGAATAATGATCCCGACCTCACGGCGCGCCTCCAGTTCGGCCTTCCGCAGGCTCTGGCTGCCGACGAACGCCTGATGGCCGTCCCGGATGATGGTGCGCGTGTGCAGCCGCATCCCGGGCAGTTTCCTGACCGTCAGTCCGCTGCCCTTCCGGGTCACTTCGCCGATGATTCTGACCTCGACCCCCGCCCTGGCCCGACCCTCAAGGATTTTGACCATCTGCCCGTCGCTGACCTGAGTGTCGTAAATCAGCAGTTGCTTCCGCGCCCCCTTGAGGAAAGTGGCGAGTTGTTTGCGCGCATTGAGCGGGCTGACGACGAACTCGTCCAGCCCCGGCGTATAAGGCTGCCGCGTCATATCCGCCTCAAAGAGGCGGACGGCCTCCTGCACCAGCCGGTGATGCCGGGTGATGATGCCGAAGCTGCGGCTGTGTTTTATGTCCAGCGCGGTGAAGTTGAAGGCGAGCAGGTAAAGCACGCTGCGATCAATGATCATGAACTTGTCGTGGTAACGGATCAGATCATCGGCAGTGCGCGCCACAATCACGCCGCCGGCCAGCAGCCGCTGCTCGAGTTTACGCAGGCCCCGCTCCCCAGCACGGTTGGTGTAAGCGATCAGAGCCCGCACTGACACACCGCGCACTACGGCCGCCTTGAGCGCCGCCTCAATCTCCTTCTGGTCGAGGCGGAAGATGACGATCTCAATACTTTTCTTTGCGCCCCTGATGCCTGAGAGCAGCGGCGCAATTCCATCGTCAGGTTGGGTGAGCAGTCTCACAGTCAGATTACCTCGTCATTACTGAGTCCTCACACCGCCCGAAAATCGACCGCGGCGGGCGGCGTGGGACAGTCGGCTCGGAACAACATCACTGGTTATCAGCCTGGGAGCAGCAACTTGCAGGCCATTGCCGCCGGAGATCGTATAAGGACAATACAAAGTTTTCATACCGACTGAATCCAGGTGCGTGCAATATCCGCATACAATGCCTGTCTGGCTGTCAGGGTTACTGCACATTGCAGACTTCTCACCTGCCGGATTCCTACGCCGCACGGCCGATCATCAGGGCAATCAGCCTGGCACTCTTCTTGCCCTGCCTCTTCCCGAATGTATTTGATAAGGACGCTTCTGTCCGGTAACCAACTCCCGCCGAAGGAGAACTCGTATGCGTTCAGGAATCAGAATTCTGATGGCGACTCTGTTGATCATTGCGCTCTGCTCTCCGGTCCCTGCCCCGGCGCAGAAGATGAAAAAGGCGCTGAACAGCAAGGCCGGTAAGACGGCCTTCGAGCCTGCCGTCCTCTGGCGCGAGCCGACCGACATCAGCCGGCGAAACCTGTTCTACGGGCAGGGCGGGAAGGAACACGCGCCCCAGGGAAAGTTTTCTTTCCTCGAAGAGGACCCCAAGGGCTCGAACCCGAAATTCGAGATCCAGGATGATCAGGGGGTCAAATGGAAAGTCAAACTCGGCCCCGAGGCCCAGTCCGAGACCGCCGCCACGCGGCTCGTGTGGGCGGTCGGCTATTTCACCGACGAGGATTATTACCTGCCTGAATTACGGGTCGAGGGGATGAAGAAGCTCAGACGCGGTCAGAAGTTTGTGACTCGTGACGGGATAGTTCACGGGGCGAGACTGGAGCGCCACATCAAGGGCGAAAAGAAGGCCGGGCAATGGAGCTGGTTCGATGACAGGCTGGCCGGCACCAGGGAGATGAATGGATTGAAAGTGATGATGGCGCTCATCAACAACTGGGATTTGAAGCAGAGTAACAATGAGGTTTATGAAGAACAGGGGGCCGAACGCCGCTACGTCATTGCCGACCTTGGGGCCACCTTCGGCAAAACTGGCAACACCATGACCAGGTCACGCAACAGCCTGAACGATTACCTCAAATCAAAATTCATCGACCGGGTGAAGCCCCAGCAGGTTGATTTCGTCCTGCGCAGCCGCCCGTTCTTCCTCTTCGCGTTCAACCCGCGTTACTACATTGAGCGCACCCGGATGGAGAGGATCGTCAAAGAGATCCCGCGCTCTGACGCCAGGTGGATCGGGAGCCTGCTCGCCCGGCTTTCGGATCAGCAGATCGCCGACGCCTTCCGCGCCGCCGGGTATTCGCCTCAGGAAGTCAACGCCTTCACCGGGAAAGTGCGGGAGCGGATCGCGGAGCTGAATAAACTGTGATCACACCCCGTGGCGGGGCCGGCAGTGGGGTCGTCAAAGAGCCTTGTATCCGGGATCAGCTGTCTCCCCAGGGGGAGGAAACCATATCTTACCGTTGATCAAGCGGCCCTGATCGGGCAACGGCTCTCACGCCTGCGCCAGCAACGAATCAGGGACGCCTTCCGCGCGGCGAGCTATGATCAGGCGACGGTGCGCCAATAGGTCTCGGCGCTGAGCGAGCGGATCGGACAGCTCGTTCGACTCAGACATCTCGCGTAATCCCGACTGCTCCCCGGGTGACCTTTCCGGCCGCCCGAACTCACGACTGTAGTGGGCCACTTTTATGAATTTATAATTGCCTGCCCTGACAATTGAGCGGGGTCCTGAGTTATTATCAGCCGGTCATCAGGAATTCTGTCTACCGCCGGTCCGGCGGATGAAGCACACCTTCTGGTTGAGTCAATAGTGAGAGGGCTGTGATGGTCTGGATACCATCGCGGCCGGGCTGTCATCGGTTGCGTTTCATTACTCTCAGCGCGCCGCGCTCCGGGGCATTCTGACGCCCGCTGGCCCGCGCACACTCTGCCGCGGCAGCCTTGAAGACAACGGTTTTACATTTCACAAGGTTGCGTATGATGAATCGGAAAATCACACGGCGGCAGGCCGTCTTGTCACTGGCGACGGTCGCCGCGGGGGCTTTAATCAGGCCCACTCTCGTCTTTGGCGCGGAGCCGGTGAAGAACAGCGTCAGGTTTCCGGTCCTCGGTGACTGGGGCACTGGAGATCAGGGTGCAGCCGGCGTAGCCGGGCAGATGCTCGCCTCTCACCGGCGCACCCCTTTCGACTTCATAGTGGCCGCCGGCGACAACATCTATCCCAACGGCAGCGGACGCTATTTCCAGAAGCATTTCGAGCAGCCATTCGCTTCGTTGTTACAGGAACGCGTCAATTTCTACGCGGTGCTGGGCAACCACGATGTCGAGCAGGGGCGCCAGGATCAGTGCCAGTACCCGCTCTTCAACATGGCGGGCCGCAACTATTACACGCTCAAACAGGGCGACGGGCTGCTCGAACTCTTCATGCTCGATTCCACCGACTTCGATTCGTCTCAGGCGGGCTGGCTCGAACAGGCGCTCCGCGCTTCGACGGCCAGGTGGAAGGTCGCCGTCTTTCATCACCCGATCTATTCCTCGGGTCGTAAGCATGGGTCGGACCTCGGCCTGAGAAAGAAGATTGAGCCGCTGCTCACACGCTACGGTGTGAGCGCCGTCTTCTCCGGACACGATCACATCTACGAGCGCACCAGGCCGCAGCAGGGTATTCAGTACTTTGTCAGCGGCGCCGGCGGAAAGACCCGCCGCGGCGACGTGGATCTCAGGAGCCCGTTCAGGGACGTCAGCTTCGACGAGGACAACCACTTCATGCTGATCGAAGTTGATCACCGGCAGATCAGCTTCGAGGCCATCAGTGAGACCGGCAGCGTGATTGATCGCGGGGTCATCAGGCAGGCCTGATTCAGGGCCCCGGGCCGCAATTCACTCCCGAAAAACCGCCGTCATCACGGTCGCCCGGAATTATCCGCCAGTCGGCGCGACTGGACGCGAGACCCGCGGGTAATGACTGTCACTCAGCCAATGCTCCCCGCCTCCGCAGGTTCTTTCTCTTCCGTCCGGAACTGGATTTCGTAAAGCTCTGAGTAGAGGCCCCCGCGCTCGAGCAGTTGCTGGTGCGAGCCCCGCTCGATTAGCGCCCCGTCTTTGAGGACGAAGATCACGTCGGCCCGCCTGACCGTCGCCAGACGGTGCGCGATCACGATGCAGGTCTTCGAGGCCATGAGGCGATCAATGGCCTCGAAGACCAGTTCTTCCGACGCGGCGTCGAGCCCGGAGGTCGGCTCATCGAGGATCAGGATCGGCGAGTTGCGGATGATGGCCCGCGCGATGGCGATCCGCTGGCGCTGGCCGCCCGAAAGCGTCACCCCGCGCTCGCCGATCATCGTGTCGTAGCCTTCCGGCATCTTCTCGATGAACTCGTGCGCGTTGGCGAGCCGGGCCGCGTTGATGATCTCGTCGCGCGACGCCTCGGGCCTGCCGTAGGCGATGTTGTTCCAGACCGGCGCGCGAAAGAGCAGCGTCTCCTGCAGGACGAAGCTGATCTGCTGGCGCAGTGACTGCTGGCGGAAGGCGCGGACGTCCACGCCGTCTATTTTCACGCGTCCCGATTGCGGGTCATAAAACCGCGGGATCAGGCTGATGATCGTCGTCTTGCCCGCGCCGGTCGGCCCGACGAAGGCCGCCACCTGCCCCGGCTCGATGGTGAAATTCAGATCCTTCAGAATCTTTCTATCCTTTTCATAGCTGAAATCAACATGCTCGAATTCGATCTGGCCCCTGAATTTCGGGGCCGGGCGCGCGTGCGGCATGTCGCGCACCTGCCGCTCGGTTTCCAGCACCTCGCGGATGCGCTCGAAGCCGACCGCGGCCTTCGAGAAGGTGTCGGTCATCTTCGAGAGTTCGCGCATCGGCTTGTACATCTTGCCGAGGTAGAGGAAGAAGACGATCAGCACGCCGGGCGTGAGCGTGCCGGCCAGTACGAGCCGCGAGCCGTACCAGAGTACGAGACACGTGCCCGCGGCCACGATCACCTCGACCAGCGGCGAGAGTTTTGCCTTCAGGCCGCGCGCCCGGAGTGCCGCCTCGACGCTCTCCAGACTCTCCCGCTCGAAGCGGCGCTGCTCATAATCCTCGCGGGCGAACGCCTTGACGACGCGCATGGACGAGAGGACTTCCTCGACGACCGAGACGACCTCGCTCTCTTTCTTCCTCACGTCGCGCGAGGCCTGCTTGATGCGGTGCGTGAAGCTGTAGACGACCATAAAGAGCGTGGGCGCGACCGAGAGCGCGATCAGTGTGAAGGCCAGATTCAGGTAAAGCATCACGCCGACCATCCCGACGAGCGTCAGCACGTTGACCAGCACGCCCAGCAGCGCCGACGCGATGAAGCTCTGGATGGCGTCAATGTCGCTCGTCACGCGGCCGATCAGATCGCCGGTCCTCTTCTGGTCGTGCCACGAGAGCGAGAGCCGCTGGATGTGGTGGTAGAGCGTGCGCCGCAGGTCATGCATCACCCACTGACCCACGCTCGTCGTCAGATATTTTTCCGTGTAGGAGCCGATGGCGCCGACCACCGCAATCGTAATCACCGCCGTCGCCGCGAAGTTCAGCACGGCCAGCTTGTCCTGCCCGAAGGTCGAATTGATGACCCCCGCCAGCCACTCCGGCACCCGTTTGGAGCCAAGGACGTAATCAATGATCATCTTCAGCGGCCATGGCTCCAGCACGTCGGTGACCCCTTGAGCTGCCACCGCCAGCAAAGCGACGCCGAGCGACTTCCAGTGAGGGCGCAGCAGGTAAAGGACAGTCAGTCTGTGCGGCCTGTCCCTGAGCCGTACATCTGTCTGCGCCTGAGACACCGGGATGACTTCTGTTACTTGCGAGTCGGCTTCTTTCATACAGTTTTATTTACGACAGAGCGTAACCGGAGGGGTGAAATACGAGAGTTGAACTGCCTTTTCACTTCGCAGCTGAACAAATGATCGGGAGAGCAATCAATATGCCCGATTCCCAGACTTTCCTGACCGGCACGGGCAAATGATTCATAGAGGGTAATAACCAACTATTTACTCCGGGTCAGGTCTGGCGTTACAGTTGCAGTCAGGTCCCCTCAACAACAACTCACAAGGAGGATGCTACGAGATGAAACGATTTGCGAAAGGTAATAAAGTTCTGGCCGGAATCCTGGTACTGGTGTTTCTGATGCTGGCCGCCGTCCCCGACAGTTATGCGCAACGTCGCCGGCGCCCGAGTAAGACCAAACACATCGCCGTCGGCACTGCGGTAGGCGCAGTCGGCGGCGCACTGATCGGTGGCCGCAAGGGGGCGCTGATCGGCGCCGGGGCCGGGGCCGGCACCGGGTATATGGTGTATCGGCACAAGAAACGTAAAGCTGCCCGACGTTACTGACGAATCACTTCGGGAAGTTTCGCACAGGGCCGTGTCAGTCGCCCGACCGTCACGCGTGAACTTGAGCAACGCAAAACAGGCCCTCGCGTGACGGTCGGGCGACTGACACCATTTCAGATTACTGGCCGGAAACCTGATCGAACTCTGCCTTGACGATCCGGTAACATTCGCAGCTCGACCTGATCAGCCCTTCGCGGTTGAGGATCGTGACCCGCCCGCGCGCCTGCCGGATCAGCCCGGCCTTTTTCAGATTGCCCACCGCCGCCGTCACGCTCGTCTGCTCGGCGCCGAGCATGTGCGCGAGGAACTCTCTGGTCCACGGGAAGGCGTCCGACTGCAGGCGATCCTGCGAGACCAGCAGCCAGTGGGCCAGCCGCTGTTCGGTCGAATGGTAGCGGTTACAGACGGCGGTCTGCGCGATCTGCGTGAGCAGCGCATGGAGGTACCGCAGGATCAGGCCCTGGAGCGGCGGGTGGCGGGCCGACAAATCTTCGAGCGCGAGCAGTTCAATTCTGAGGGCGCGGCCCGGCCCGATCACCATCGCCCGGTAAGGCAGGTTGTCCTTGCCCAATAGCGCGGCGGCGCCCACCAGGCCCTCATTGCCGATGATCGCAATCTCGACGGGGTCCCCGTCGCCCGTCAGCGAGAGCAGCGAGATCATCGCATCTTCGGGGAAATAAGTGTGGGTGATCGGCTCGAACGGTTCAGACAGCACCTGACCGAGCGCCAGTTCAACCGGCTCAAGCCGGGCCAGCAGTTCGTCGCTTTCCGGCTCCGGCAAGACCGCGAGCAGCCTGTTGACCAGAGAGGCGCGTGACTCCTGCGTCCCGTTGGCCTGATTATTCACTTTCATCGTGAAGATCCCGCCCGGAGATTCCTACGGGCGTTTCAGGCTGGCAATCGCACTGATTAAAGCGTCGAACTCGATGGGCTTGATGAAACAGGCATTCGCGCCCAGTTCAACCGCCGCCTGCCCCGCCATGTTGTTGCCGGTCACGACCAGAATCGGGGTCGAGCGGAGCGTTTCATCAGCGCGAATCATCCTGATGAACTGGTTCCCGTTCAGCCCCGGCAGGCCGAGGTCGAGGACGATCACGTCGGGCCGCATTTCGAGCGCGCACTCGTAACCATCCCCGCCCTCGCCCGCCGATTCCGTCTCATACCCTTCAGCTTCGAGAATGTGCGCGAGCGCGTCCCGCGAATAATCATCATCCTCGATGACCAGAATTTTGCTCGACATCAGTCATTCTCCCTGTCTCAAACGACGTGGCGTTCGCGGTCTTGTTTGTGCTGATAGTTTTGATCCGGAGAAATATCCTGACACCTGTACTGTCCTCATTCACGCCGCCGGTGATGCTCGATGAACCTGCACTCCCCTGATCACTAATGCGTACGACGGCAACAGTTATGCCAGTCCGCCCCACTGGCTTATGGATTGCAGCGGCAGGGCTATGCGCACCACGGGGCAAAGCGAGCAAAGGCCGGGGCGGGCCACGTTGCAGTGGTGCCGTACAGGTGTGTCCGCCCGGCGGACAAGGTTTCGATCCGCGGCCCGGAGATTTCTTAGTCACTGTGGCGGGCGGGATCAGGAAAGGAGAATATTCATGAACGCGCTGGAATTATTGAGGAAGGATCACCAGAAAGTATCGGAGCTTTTCAAACAGGTCGAAGCGACCGAGGATGAGAAGCAGCACGAACGACTTTTCAAGCAGATCAAAACCGAGTTGGAAACCCACACTCATATTGAGGAGGCGGTCTTCTATCCGGCCATCCAGAAAGAGGAGGAACTCAAAGACATGGTTCTCGAGGCGCTTGAGGAACACAAGCAGGTCAAAACCCTGATCCGCGAGATTGAGCGCCTTTCGGACGGCAGCGAGAGGTTTGACGCCAAGCTCAAGGTGATGGGCGAAAACGTCGAACACCACGTCGAGGAAGAAGAGACGGAGATGTTCCCCAAAGTCAGAAAGTTCTTCTCAGCCGAAGAACTGGATCAGATGGGGCAGGAGCTTGAGGCCGCAAAGAAGACTTTCGGCAAACAGCCGCAAACCCGCTCCACCGCGAGCTGACAAGTATCAAAACCGGGAAGGAGGCAGCTCTGTGATGGCCTGCTCAGGCGGGGTTGTCTCCTTTAATTTCATCCGCGGCAGCCCCGCCGTGCTGCCCGCTCGCGGCTCGCACCTGTTCAGCATCAATCACGAACCTTTCTGCCGCGAGCGCCTCGCGCAAACGGTCTTCGACGAGCAGGCGGTCGCGGTGCGCATCGGCGAGGCGCGTCGCCGGGTCATGTTCCTCCAGTCGGCGCACGCTGTCGGGTACGGGCGCGGGTGGCCGCCCGGTAGTATGGCCTGTGAACAGGCGCTCAAGCCCCAGCCCCATCGCTTCGAGCGCTTTGTAAGTCCCGATTGAAAATCGCTCGAGCAGGTTGCCGCGCGCCGCCGCCAGACTGAGCAGCGCGTTGATTGAATCACGTTCGACGCCGACGAGCCGCGCCCGTTCAGCGATCAGCCCCGCGATTTCAGCCGACGGCTGGCGACTGTTGTTCAGGCGGTAAATCGCGCACGCCTCGTCGAGCAGATCAATCGCCTTGTCCGGCTGTTTGCGGCCGGCGTACTCGGCGCTCCGGTCGGATGAATCGAGCGCGGCCGTGAGCGCCGCGTCGGTGATGACCAGGGCGTGGTGCATCTCCAGCCGCCCCCGCCGGGCGCGCAACACCTCCAGCACCTGCTCGCGCCCGAGTTCTCTGACTTCAACAGAATGGAACCGGCGTTCGAGTGCCGCGTCCGGCAGGATATAACGCTCGTACTCGTCGCGGGTCGTCGCCCCGATGACGCGCAGTTCCCCGCGCGAGAGCGCCGGTTTGAGCAGGTTGGCCGCGTCGAGCGGCTGACCCATGGCCGAGCCGGCGCCGATCAGGTTGTGCAGTTCGTCTATGAACAGGATGACTTCCGCGTCGCGGCTCGCTTCGTCAATCACAGACTGCAACCGCTTCTCGTACTGCCCCCGGAATGACGTGCCCGCGATCAGGTCGAGGTGCGAAAGCATCAACACCCGCGCGCGGGCCAGGGCCTGAGGCACGCGGCCCGCCACGATCCGCTGGGCGAGCCCCTCGACCACGGCCGTCTTGCCCACGCCGGCTTCGCCGATCAGGACGGGATTGTTCTTCGACTGGCGCATCAGAATCGCAATGACGCGGTCGGTTTCGGCGTCACGGCAGCGCACCGGTTCCAGTTCGTCACGCAGCGCGGCGTCGGTCAGATCGCGGGTATATTTCACCAGCCCGGTTTGCCTGTCGGACTGGAACATTTCAAATTCACTCATCGTCTGTCCCCTTTCAATTCTTTCTGATCGTCAGGCAATCACCGTACAACAGCACTTCCCCGCCCGTCTGGCACCTCATTTGCCCGCACCGGAGTTGTGATCCCGACTCTCATGATGTAAAGACAGGGAGGGCAGATTTACCATAGATTCACTCCGCGGTATTAATCGGGTGAGGCCCGTCTGGATGCGAGATGCGTAAAGTAGAAAAACTGATCGAAGTCAACGCTCCGGTCGAATTCGTCTTCGACCAGTTCACCAGCCTCAATCTTTTTCCCAGCTGGATGCAGGGGGTCAGAGACGTGCGACTGCTGCCTTCGCGGCGCACCCGCTGGCTGGTTGATGCCCCGGACGGCACCCTGGTTGAGTGGGAAGCGGAGACGACGGTCTATGAGGCGAATCGCCGGCTCTCGTGGGAATCGGTCAACGGCGCGGTCGCGACCGAGGGAGTCGCCGTCTTCAGAGCCACCGATCCCGACACGACTCTGGTGCGCCTCGCGCTCGGTTACGGGATGCCGCCCTGGCTGTCGGACAGTGCGGTGGCGCACATCTTCGCCGAAAACCTGGGGCAGCGGCTCGAAGAAGATCTGGCGCACTTCGGGCAACTGGTCGAACGCGAATTCGCACTGGTCAGCCGTCACCGCGAGGAGCAGAAGATGCCCGCCCCGGCTGTGGCCCCGGAAGCCGCCCTGCCCGAAAGCGAGAGTAACGTAGTCCACTTCGAGCCACTCTCGCGGTATCAGCGCAGCGGGCGTGTGATCCGGCAGGCCCGCCCGCTCGGGCCGGACTCCGCAGGCGCGGAATCGCCGGCTGGTGAGCCACGCCCGGCGCCTTTGCCTATCATCATTGATACCCGCCGGCCACGCGACGAACAAAGGCTCGAATACGCGGGCACAGGTCGGACGGCGGCGATCAGCGGGAGCAGGGGCATCCGCCTTCATCCCGCCACACTCTTCATCCTCGTGGCAGCGCTGCTGGTCTTCGTCGTCGGGGCGACCTGGCTGCTGATGAGACGCACGCCCCCGGATGCCGAGGCGGTCAACGTTTCCACGGCAGCTTCACCACGCGTCTCGCCTCGCCCCTCGCCAAGAAGCGCACCCCCTGATCAGTCCGAAGGGGCAGCGGCCCAGGCCACAGCGACGCCGGTGAATGGCGTCAGTCCGACTCCCGCCTCATCGCCGGAAGCTACGCCATCCGTCCGTGAAGAGAGAGCTGATGCGGCAGCGGAAACGAGCAACTACGAGGCGGCGATCAGAAGCATGATCAACGGGTGGCTCGCGGCCACCCGGGCGAAAGACGTTGACCGGCAGATGAACTTTTACGCCCCCCTGGTTGAGCGTTACTACCTTCAGACCGGCGTCCCGCGCGAAGCGGTGCGCGCCGACAAGGCGCGGCGCTTTGCAGACGCCGACGCGATCCGCCTGAGTACGAGCGAGCCGGAGATCACCCTTCAGCAGGACGGCCGCACGGCCAGCGTCCGCTTCCGCAAGCAGTACGAATTCGAGCGCAATGGTGAGACCGAGCGCGGCGAAGTCCTTCAGGAATTGAATCTGGTGAAAAGCGGGAACGGGTGGAAGATCGTCGGCGAACGAGACCTGCAGGTGATCCGCTGATGGAGGGGCCACAGCCTTTCGATTCCGGCGCCGGATCCATTCTCCCCGGCGTTCTGAGCGCACCGCTACGCTTTCTGCTGCCGCTGTCGGAAGCGGCGCACCTTCGCCAGATTGCCGCAGTCCTGCATGTCGCACCACTGCCGGCTGCGGTTGC
This sequence comes from Blastocatellia bacterium, assembly GCA_035652435.1. Classification (GTDB taxonomy): domain Bacteria; phylum Acidobacteriota; class Blastocatellia; order RBC074; family RBC074; genus DASRDU01. The sequence continues at coordinate 35,205 of DASRDU010000064.1, read as the reverse complement.
GGCTCGTGTCCTCAAACAGCCAGCCGCAGTCTTCGCCTCCGCATTCGCGCAGCCTCGTCAGATCACCGGCAGTCAGAAACTCCGCCGCCGAATCCGCCACCGGCCAGAGCATGCGATCCAGCGCCTTCCGGTCATCGGCCCACTCCCAGACGAACTGCCCGTCGCCGGCCACCAGCCGCTCGTGACTGCGCGCCGCGGCCAGCTCCCGATTCAGTGACTCGATGTCCGCTGACCGGGGCGGCTCCTCTTTCATCCCGGCGATGCAGACGCGGTAGATCGCCTCGCGCAGCGCGACGGCGCGCGCCAGCACGTCCGCCGCCTCCTTCGCGCGCTGCTCCGCCTCGCGCACGAGCGCCCTCGCCTCTGCTTCAGAGAGCAGCCCAGCCCGCTGGCCCCAGGCGAGCAGGTCGAAATAATCATTCAGCCTGTCATCCCGCAGGATGACCCCGCCCGGCCCGGTCTGGTGGCGCGCCGGGTGCGCGTTCCGCCCGCCCACCGTGTTGACGAAATCCAGACACAGCCGCCCGCCCACCTGCTTCGCGGTGGCCGACGGGCGCTCACTCAGCTTCCTCGCCCGCGTCATTTTCCCGTAACCTCCAAAATTGGATTGACAGGTTACACAGTCTGCGTTACCGTGTAACCAGTATCAGCACTGTAACCGGTTACGCGCTGTCCGTCAATTCCGATCGGCCCAAACGTGTGGAGGAGCGATGCGAACATGGCGCGGGAGATTTGCTGTCAGCGCGGTTGTTTTTGCGGTCACAATGCTCGCCGGTCATCCGGCACGGCCTGCCGACAGGCCGCTGCCCGAGGAGAAGGTGCGGCCCGTGCGCGTGGCGCGCTTTGAGCAGCCTCCGGTGATAGACGGGAGGCTTGACGAAGCGGAGTGGCAGCACGCCGCCCTGCTCCGCGACTTTTACCAGACCCGGCCCGGCGACAACGTCGCGCCGTCGTATCCGACCGAGGTGAGGCTGGGCTGCGATGATAAATACCTGTACCTTGGCATCCGTGCGACCGACGATCCGCGCGCGGTGCGGGCGAGTGTGGCGAAACGCGACGACCTTGCCGCCGACGATTACGTCGCCGTCTACCTCGACACATTCGACGACCGGCGCCGGGCTTACGTGCTGATGTTCAATCCGCTCGGCGTGCAACAGGACGGCGTCTTCGCCGAGGGCCGTGAGGTTGATTTCAGCGTTGACGTGGTGATGCGGTCGAAGGGACTGGTGACGGCGGACGGCTACACGATTGAGATCGCCATCCCGTTCAACTCGCTCCGCTACGAAGCTGGCCGCGGGAAGCTGTGGGGCCTTCACGTCCTGCGCCGCATCAGGCATCTCGACGAGGAGGATTCGTGGATGCCGCTCAGGCGCGAGCAGGCCGGCGCGACCGCCGATCTGAGGGCCCGGTTCCTGGATCAGGCCGGCCACCTCACCGGCATCGAGGAGATCGCCGGCGGGCGCACGCTGGAGATCATCCCCACACTCACGCTCTCGGAAACAGGGCGCCGAGTCCCAACGCTGCCGCGCATGTCATTGCTCGCGAACCCTCTGCTCACTGACCCCGGTCGTTTCGTCAACAGGCCGGCGCAGGCCGACCCGGGGCTGACGGCGAAGCTTGCGCTCTCGTCGGGCGTCAGCCTCGATCTGGCGCTCAACCCGGACTTCGCGCAGGTCGAAGCCGACCAGCTGGTCGTCACCGCCAACCAGCGCTTCCCGCTCTTCTTTGAGGAGAAGCGGCCCTTCTTCCTCGAAGGTATAGACATCTTCCAGACGCCCCTCCGTGCCGTGCATACGCGCACGATCATTGACCCCGATTTCGCGCTCAAGCTGTCGGGCAAGCGCGGGCGCAGTTCGTTCGGCCTGCTGCTCGCGAGCGATAACGCGCCGGGCAGTTTCAGTGACGAGGAGCGCACGGACCCGGACGTTCGCCCCGGCATCGAGAGGTTCCTTGATAAAAACGCTTACGTCGGCGTCCTGCGTCTGAAGCGCGATGTCGGCAGAGAATCAAACGTCGGGCTGATCGCCACGAGCTATGACTTCATCGAGCGGCACAATCACACGGCCGGCGTTGACGGGCGATTGAAACTTGATGCACACAGCTTCATCACCTTTCAGGCGCTCGGCACAACGTCGCGACGATTTTTCTACGACCCGCAGCTGGACAAAAACGTTTATCGCACGGGCAACGGGTTCGGCTATTTCGCCCAATACCAGCGGGCGACGCGCCACCTGAACCTGACGCTGAGTGGCGAAGGGAGGACGCCTGATTACGTCGCACAGGTCGGCTTCACGCGGCGCACCGACACCAACTCCTGGGATCTTCAGGCACGTTACAACTCTGAGCCGAAGCCCGAATCGAGGCTGATTTCATGGAGTCTGGAATACAACACGCACGCGCAGTTCGACTGGCGCGGGCGCATGCAATACGCCTACAACGCCCTGCGCCCGGTACTCAATTTCAAACGTCAGGCCTGGCTGAGGGCAGACATTTACAGAGACTACGCCCGCCTCTTCGAGGAAGAGTTCGGCCCGCAGCGGACGGCCTCGCGGCAGGGGGCTTTTACGGGAGCGCCCGAGCGCAGCACGGTCTGGAAGGGCTTCACCGTCGGCGCTGGAACCGCCCCGAGCCGGAAGTATTCGGCGGAGGTTTTCATTGATTATTCGTGGAAGGCGTTCGATTACGACTTCGGCGGCGGACCACGCTTCCCCCGCGTCAGCCCGGCGGCGCTCGCTGATCCGCAGGCCCCACTTGATCCCGGCCCCGGCGACACGCAGGACATCAGCTCCTCTTTCAACTGGCAGCCCACTGACGCGATGCGTTTCACCCTCAATTACACGAAGAGCCGTCTGGTGCGCAACGACACGAAGCGAGTGGCCTACGACCAGAACCTCCCATCACTGCGCGTGCTTTATCAATTCACGCGCTTCACATTCGCGCGTGCGAGGATTGATTACGACTCGCTGCACGCGACCGTGCGCGGACAGTTCCTGCTCGGGTGGACGCCGAGTCCGGGGACGGCTTTTTACGTCGGCTACAACGACGATCTGAACCGCAACGGCTACAGCCCGTTCACAGGGCAGTATGAACCGGGCCTGCATCGCAACAGCCGGACGTTCTTCATCAAGTTCTCGTACCTGTTCCGGCACAACCTTTAATCATCAACACGGAGGATTCTATGATCGCCAGACTCTGGCACGGCATTACCGCAGCAGCTAAGGCTGACGAATATCTCGATTATCTGAACAAAACAGGCGTGCCCGACCTCCGGGCGACCGAAGGCAACGAGGGCGTCTTTGTCCTGCGCCGCATCGCAGGCGACCACGCGCACTTCCTGTTGATCTCGCACTGGGAATCATTCGAGGCAATCAAAAGGTTCGCGGGTGAAGACGTGAGGCGGGCACGGTATTACCCCGAAGACGAAAAGTTTCTGTTCGAACTCGAACCGCAGGTCGAGCATTACGAAGTGTCAGTCAGACCATAAGGAGACAAATCATCATGTCAGAAGTTGCAGCTATCCTCGAAGACCTGAAGAGAATTCACGACGGCGACGCGTGGCACGGGCCCGCGCTGCGTGACGTGCTGGCCAGGGTCTCGCCCGAACAGGCCGCCGCGCGCCCGATAGCCGGCGCGCACAGCATCTGGGAACTCGTGCAGCACATTGCGGCCTGGGAGGGAGTCTTCGCCGGCAGGCTCGAAGGCATTCCCGCCGCCGAGCCGGAGGAGGGCGACTTCCCGCCGGCCGGCCAGGTCACTCAGGAGGCGTGGGCTCAGACTCTCGCCAGACTGGAGAGCGCTCACCAGCGCCTGCTCAGCGCGGTGGCGCGCGTGTCGGATTCGGCCCTGGAGGAAACAGTCGTCGGCAGGAATTATTCCACCCGCATTATGCTGCGCGGCCTCATCCGGCACCACGTCTACCACGCCGGGCAGATCACGCTGCTCACGAAGGCCGCGACTTGAAGGACGCCGCTACTGTACCAATCTCGCGTGTCCTGATGTCTCCTGAATTCCTCTGCCGCCGTAAAGCAGGTAAGCCAGCGCCAGTTCAGGGAGGCTTCGGATGATCTTTCGATCCCCTCCCTCGGCGGGTCCTCAGCCACGCACAGCCCACCAGTTGCTGACATCATCAGCCCGACTCTTTCTGATCTCCGGCCACAACTTGTTGCGACATGTTTTCCCGCTTTCCTCCAGTAGTCAGTGGAAGAAGGAATATCACTGGCGCGTGCCAGTTGATAACGAGTCATCAGATTAGTGGAGGAACTTATGGATTCCGGATTGTCACCACGCCTGGCAACTAAACTGGCGCTGGCTGTCTTCATGCTGTGTGGTATCGCAACTCTGACGCTGGCAGACACTGCCAGTCTGATTGATCAGAAATACTACTCCCTCGGCGGGCCGCGGAGCTTTCTGGGCTCGCCGGTCACCCCGGAACTGACTGCCCCGGACGGGGTCGGGCGATACAGGCATTACCAGGGGGGCTCGATTTACTGGTCCCCACGAACAGGTGCGCACGAAATCCATGGGGCAATCCGCGACAAGTGGGCGAGTTCCGGCTGGGAACGCGGCTACGGTTACCCGACTACAGACGAGTCGGTCACACCCGACGGGCGGGGGCGGTACAATCACTTTGAGGGGAATCGCTCAATCTACTGGACGCCGCAGACGGGCGCGCATGCGATCTTTGGCGCCATCCGCGATAAGTGGGCGGGTCTCGGCTGGGAACGCGGCTACGGTTACCCGATCACTGACGAACTGGTCACACCCGACGGGCGGGGACGATACAATCACTTTGAGGGGAATCGCTCAATCTACTGGACGCCGCAGACGGGCGCGCATGCGATCTTTGGCGCCATCCGCGATAAGTGGGCGAGCCTCGGCTGGGAGCGCAGCTGGCTCGGCTACCCGACGACCGATGAGACCGGTACGGCTGACGGCTTCTGGCGCTTCAACCATTTCGAGGGCGGCTCTGTCTTGTGGTCCCTCGAAACAGGTGTTGCCAACGCACACGCCAGCGGCAAACCGAAGGGCGAGTCAGGGCGGGATCCTTACTGGGGCTTGCTGGCCAGTCCCGGATTCGAGGGCCAGCCGATGAAGAGTGTCTACTTTTTTGCCGGTGACTGGCGGTTTCACGAATTCCGCGACCCCGAATGCGGTAATGCGCCCGGCTTCAAAAAGTTCTATGAATACTGTGCGGGGGCGAACGATAACTTCTACACGATCCACCCTTCCGAGTCAGAACACCTTGGCTGGTCTGAAAGCGTCGAGTACCGGAGGTTTGCCCTCGACCGCATGGCGGAGGCCGGGGTAAATGTGATCAATATGTCTTACTGGGGGAAGCGCGGGTCGGACCGCTGGGTGTACTGGGCTCCGATGCACACTTCAACCTGGGCTCACGATGAATTGTTTGATGTCGCGGCCGAGAAGAATCTGCTGATCGCTCCTTATATCGAAGGGGGCGCCTGCACCGATTGCAACGATCCCGTGACCGGCAGGCCGAGAGGCGGCAACTCCCCGGCGTTTGAATTCGCGGACGATTTTCCCGGAACCCCGCAGGATCCGTCGCCGGCGCTGGTCGAGCAGATAGTGGATCTGGTGGAGCGTTACCTGCTCTACCCTGAGAAGCCCGAGTGGCCGGCGAGGTGGGCGCAGATGTATGACCAGTTCGGCGGCAAACGTTATGTGATCTCCCTGATCCATGCGAGGTCGAGGCAGGATGGAGTGGATGATTACGAGTTTGCGAGAGGGTTGGACCTGGTCGCCTTCAGGGTGGCACTGAGGACTGGTGTGCAGGTCGGCTTCACGCTCGACGTGACGCCTGATCATGGGGCTTATTATCCAACACCGACCTCGGCCGGGGATGCTCTCTCCGGCGCCCAGTCGCTGCTGGCAATCGAGTGTTTCATCCCGGAAGTCTCTCAGGCCTGGGCATATTCCCACAATCAGCCACATCCGTCGGGCCACACTTATGGTGAGGGCGGCCCGCGTCAGGGAGAGCCGATCCTGATTGATACCCTTGATCTCGGCCAGCTGATTTCCTGGAAGGAGAACTTTGTGAAATCCTGGGTTGAAACCGGGATCCCGGTGATCCTGGATGTCGCGCCTGGTTATGATGGACACATCGTGTTTGCCCAGCCAAAGCCGGGAGACCCCTTCCCACTGGTGTGGGGTAACAATGATCAATGGCGAAATGCGCAAACTGGAATGATCGCACTGGGAGTCAGGGGGATCACCTTTAATACCTGGAATGGATATACCGAAGGCTATGCCGCAGTCCCGACACTTGAATTCGGGGATGCCAGTTATCGCTGGCTTCAAAGCCTGAACGCCCTGATTCCCTGAGGGCTGTCAGTCTTTGGTTCCCGTTCAGGTTTCCTTCTTCGCCTCAACCAAGAAGGCCGCCACCTGAAGCGGCCTTCCCGCGACACGAAACCGCCCACCTCATCCCTGTCTGATTTCGCCTGAATGCAATCAGGCCGTCGCCTGAATTCTCCTGCCGCCGTGAAACAGATAAGCCAGCGCGAGCCCCGTCACGAACCCGCCGATGTGGGCCAGATAAGCGACCCCGCCGGTCTCGGCAGTGTGGGCAATCGCCCCCACGCCGTTGATGAACTGCAGCAGAATCCAGAAGCCCAGGACGGCGACCGCCGGCAGCGTCACGATCCCGCGGCCCATCAGCACCCTGACCTGCCCCCGCGGGAACATCACAATGTAAGCGCCCAGCACGCCGGCAATCGCGCCCGACGCCCCCAGGTTCGGGATGGTCGAGCCGGTGTTGGCGGCGACCTGCGCCACTGTCGCGGCAATGCCACAGATCAGGTAGAAAGCCAGAAACTTCCCGTGACCCAGCTGATCCTCAACGTTGTCGCCAAAGATCCAGAGGTAGAGCATGTTGCCGAACAGGTGCATCCACCCGCCGTGCATGAACATTGAGGTGAAGACAGTCGCGAAGTCCGCACCCGGATTCGAGACCAGTCGCCGCGGCACGACCGACCATTGCTGGATGAATGGCTCGCCGCCGCTCAGCTCGACAAAGAAGAAGATCACGTTGAGCGCAATCAAACCGTAAGTCACAACCGGCACTGACCGGCGCGATGAGTTGTCGTCTCCGATTGGGAACATGATTTCAGCCTCCTCAGGTAGTGATATTTCCGCCTCACCGCCGGCCCCGGGGGGCCAGCGATCCTCATCAAGCACGACGGTAGTGCAAGGTGCGGGCCACGCAGATGAATCAGGATAAAGGCGCCGCTGTTTCGGCGTTTATATGCGAATCATGAAATTGTGAATGAGAATTGTACTCAGGGGGTACGTTGAGGAGACTCGAGGAGTGTACTTATGGCGTTCAGCCCCGGTCTCAACGCTTTCTCATCGGGTCGAATAAAAACCCAGTTAACAGAATGGTGAACACCGGAAAGTGCGAGGCGTCTGGTATAATTGCCCTTCACAAACGAGGCGGGCGCGTCGGCAGGGGCGCCAGTTATCAGGCAGAGTTCAGAAGTACAAGGATCAGAGTGCATACTTTCACTGTCCTTTTATCTTCAGCCATTATTGTCAAAGGTAATCATATCGCCGGGCCATATCACCGCCCCCTCGCCCGAGGAGCAGTGCGCGAGGATAAATAAAACAGCCCTCACCGCGAGGTCAGTCAGCAGTTCGTTATGAGCCCCGAACGCAGGAAGCAGATTGAAGAAGTATTGGAAGCCGCGCTGGAGCATGCCCCTGCGGAGCGTGGCTCTTTTCTCAGCCGGGCCTGCGCTGCTGATGACGAGTTGCGCCACGAGGTCGAGTTGCGTCTCTCTTACGGGCAGACCGCGAGCATGGCCGACAGCCCGGCCTGGGCCGCCATTTCCGCTGAGACAAGGGACGATCCTTATTCAACGCAGACCGACCTGCCCACCTCGCTCGTCGGTCAGCGCATCGGCACTTACCAGATCGAGCGCGAACTGGGGCGCGGAGGGATGGGTGCGGTTTACCTGGCCACGCGCGCCGACAATGAGTTCCAGCGACGCGTGGCGATCAAGCTGATCAAGCGCGGGATGGACACCGACTTCATCCTCCGCCGCTTCCGCCGCGAGCGCCAGATCCTAGCCGGCCTCAACCACCACAACATCGCCGCGCTGCTCGACGGCGGCTCGACCCCGGACGGGCTGCCGTACTTCGTGATGGAGTACATTGACGGCAGGCCGATTCATCATTACTGCAATGAAAAACGGCTGACAGTTACGGAACGCCTGCGGCTGGTGCGGCAGGTCTGCACGGCCGTCGGGCACGCGCACGAGAAGCAGATCGTCCACCGCGACATCAAGCCGGGCAACATCCTCGTGACGGCCGAGGGTGTGGTCAAGCTGCTCGATTTCGGCATCGCCAAACTGCTCGCGCCCGTAGCGGCCTCCGACACGCTCGACCCGACGGCCACGACGATGCGGATGATGACGCCGGAGTATGCGAGCCCCGAACAGGTGCGCGGGCTGCCCGTCATGCCCGCGAGCGACGTTTACAGCCTCGGCGTGATGCTCTACGAACTGCTCACCGGCCACCGCCCTTACTACCTGAACACGCGGGCGACGCACGAACTGGTTCGCATCATTTGTGAGGGGGAGCCGGAGAGGGCCAGCATCGTCATCAGCCGCACGGAGCAGGTCCCATCATCGGGCGGCGCGACTCTCACGCTCACGCCCGAAGCGGTCAGCGCCGAACGCGGCACGACACCCGAAGCGTTGCGCGCGGAACTGGCGGGCAATCTCGACAACATCATTTTCAGGGCGATGCAGAAGGAGCCCGAACGCCGCTACGCCTCGGCCGCCGAGCTGGCCGCGGACATTGACCTGCATCTCAAAGGCGGGCAGATTTTCGCGCACCCGCACACTGTCACAGCAGTCACGACGCGGAAGATAGAGCATGACGCGGCGACGGCGCAGTCCGTGGCCGTGCTGCCGTTCAGGGTGGTGCAGGCCGGGGCGGGCGAGGACACGGGCGAGACTTACCTGGGCGTCGGCGTGACCGACGCGCTGATCACGCAGCTCAGTAACATTCGCAGCATCGTCGTCCGCCCGACCAGTTCGGTCATCAGGTATTCAGACGTCGAAGTTGACCCCTTCACCGCCGGGCGCGAACTGGGCGTTGACCACATCCTCGACGGGCGCATACAGCTCGCGGGCGAGCGACTGCGCGTGACTGTGCAGCTGGTCAGTATTGACCGGAGGGCGACGCTGTGGGCCGAGCAGTTCGACGAGAAATACACCGACATCCTTGGCGTGCAGGACGCGATCACGGCGCGCGTGGCCGAATCGCTCCTCTCTAAGCTCACGGGCGAAGAGCAGCAGCGGCTCAACCAGCGCGAGACGGTGAACGCGGACGCATGGCAGGCTTACCTGAAAGGCCGCTACTACTGGAACAAATTCACCGACGAAGGGTTCGCCCGCGCGCTCGAACACTTCCGCGAGGCGATCCGCCTCGACCCCGATTACGCGCTGGCTTACGTCGGCGTGGCCGATTACTACAACTGGGCCGCGATCTACAGTGTCTATTCGCCGGGCGAGTGCTACCCGCAGGCCAAAGCCGCCGCGAGCCGGGCGCTCGAAATTGACGACTCGCTGGCCGAAGCCCACGCGGCGCTGGCCTTCTCCATACTCTGTTACGACAAGGACTGGGACGGCGCGGAACGCCGGTTCCGGCACGCGCTCGAACTCAACCCGAATTACACGGCGGCGCTGCAGTGGCAATCGAACCTCCTGCTCGCCCGGGGCCATTTTGACGAAGCCATCGCCGAAATCAGGCGGGCGCAGGAACTCAACCCGCTCTCGCTTGTGGATCACTCCATGGCCGGGTGGACTTATTACCAGGCGCGCCAGTATGACCGCGCGATTGAGGAGCTGCGCAGAGTGATCAACATAGAGCCGGGCTTCGGGCAAGCGTACATCATCCTGACGCTGGCCCTCATCCAGATCGGGAAGAAGGAGGAGGCCGTTGCCGCGGCGCGCCAGGCGCTCCCGCTGATGGAAGGTTCGGTCCTGCCCATCTGGGTACTCGCGCGTGCGCGCGCCGCGGCGGGCCGGCACGACGAAGCGCGAGAGATTATCGCCCGGTTGCAGCAGCTCGCCGCCGGCCGTTACGTCTCGCCGTATTACTTCGCGCTGATGCACGCGGCCCTCGGCGAGCGGGACTGGGCGATTGCGTATCTTGAGCGGGCCGATGAGCAGCACGACGGGTGGCTGGTCTGGCTCGGCACCGAGCCGGCGCTCGACGCCTTGCGTGATGACCCGCGCTTCAATGATCTGCTCCGCCGCGTCGGACTCGGCGGAGCAGGCGAGAGTGCGGTAAAGCTGACTGACGGCGCCGCATCGCGCACTGAAGATCATCAGGGCGGGCAGATGACCTCTGTCGCGCGCGGCGATGGTGAAGTCGGCCGGCGAAAAGTGAACTGGCCGATTGCCGTTGTGATAGTGGCGCTGCTCGCGGGGGCATTCTTCGGATTGTCCCGAATGATCAGTCAGCGGGCTGTGTCTCCGCCCTTTCTGACGACAAAAACCGTCAGGATCACGACGACCGGCAACGCCGTCACGGCCGCAATCTCGCCGGACGGCAGATACGTCGCCTACGCCATTGAAGAGGCCGGACGTCAGAGCCTGTGGGCGCGCCCGGTCGCCATCGCCAGCAGCGCACGCATCGTCGAGCCCTCCGGGTTTGAATATCGCGGGCTCGCCTTCTCGCGCGACGGCGCGAACGTGTATTACGTCGCGGCGGAAAAGAACGGACGGTCCGCGCTCTTCCAGGTTCCGGCGCTCGGCGGCTCGGCCAGGATGCTGAAAGAAGGCGTTGACGGCCCCGTCGGCCTTTCGCCCGACGGGAAGCAACTCGCCTTCGTGCGCCATCACCCGGAACAGGGCGAGGATGATCTGCTCGTGATCAATGAAGACGGCACGGGCGAGCGTGAAATCGCGACGCGCAAATTCCCGGAACACCTCTCGACCGCGTCCGCCCCCGCCTGGTCGCCCGACGGGCGGACTATCGCCTGTGTGGTCGAGACCTCCGACGCGAACGGATTTTTTATGAAGGCCACGCAGGTCAGGCTGGCCGACGGTTCGGAAAAGCAACTCTCCTCGCAGCGTTGGATGGTGATCAGTCAGATGGCGTGGCTCGCGGACGGGCGCGGGATCGTGATGTCCGCGCAGGATGCCAGTTCGCCGTTCCCGCAGCTCTGGTCGCTTCCCGCCGAGGGCCCTGCGCGCAAGCTGACCAGCGATTTGAGCGATTACAAGGGCCTCAGCCTGACTGCCGACTCGGGCGCGATAGTGACCATCCAACGGCAGACGCTCACCAACATCTGGGTCGCGCCGAAAGTGTCGCTCGACCGCGTCACGCAGATCACTTCCGGCGCGGGCCGTTACTTTGATCTGGCGTGGACGCCCGACGGTCGCGTGCTTTACGCCTCGGACGCGAGCGACAGCGCCGACATATGGGAGCGGCAGACCGGCGGCGCGGAGCAGCGGCAACTGACCGCGGGTGCGGGCCGCAACTACGCGCCGACGGCTTCGCCCGACGGCCGCTCGATAGTCTTTCACTCGAACCGTTCCGGCAACTGGCAGGTCTGGCGGATGGATCGCGACGGCGGCAATCAGACGCAACTCACCAGAGGCAGCGAAGAGAGTAACTGGCCGCAGGTCTCGCCCGACGGCCGCTGGGTCGTTTACGAGCATGTCGGCGCGGGCACGCCCACCACGCTCTGGAAGATGCCGTTTGATGGCGGCGAGCCGGTGCGGCTGACCGATGGCCTGTCAATGCGCCCGGCCATCTCGCCCGACGGCAAGCTCGTCGCCTGCTGGCACAAGGACGAGACGCCGAACGCGCCCTGGCGGATCGAGCTGATTCCTTTCGAGGGCGGGCCGCAGGTCAAAGTTTTTGACCTGCCCCGGGGCGAGGCCGGCGGCGGCGCGAATCTGCACTGGACGCCCGACGGACGCGCCGTGATCTATTCGGATTTCCGCGACGGCGTGACCAGCCTCTGGCAGCAGCCGACGGGCGGCGGCGAGGCGAAAAAGCTGATCGAGTCCGCCAACGAAATAATCTATTCATTCGCCCTCGCGCGCGACGGGCGGCTCGCGCTCTCACGCGGGCTGCGGGCCAACGACGTGGTATTGATCACCGATACCACCGGATCGCGGTGAGCAGAAATTCAAGGCTTATTCGGCCAGACTCTCGGCCAGCGCCCGCAGCAGCTTCGCCCCGTCGCCACGCCAGGCGCTGCCGTGCATGCACGCGAGCGTTGTCGGCTCCGCCAGAGCCAGCCGGTCGAGTACCTGCCGGTCATTCTTCGTATGCGCGTAGTAGTCCATCGTGCGGCGAAAGGCTTCGCTCGGGCCGAGGATGTCCGATTCTGTCAGCGGCTGATGCTCGTTGCCTCCCTGCGTGAACAGGTCGCCGCACAGCAGCGTGCGGGTCTGCTCTTCCAGCAGGTAACCGCACTCCCACCCGTGCGGCAGGTGTGGCGCGTCGAACCACCGCACCGCGCGGCTGCCGAGCGAAAGCACTTCCCCGTCGGCGAGCGCCTGCGGCGGCCTGTCCGCGAGGTCGCCGATTGAAACCATCGCCGCCACCCGGCCGCAGACCGGGACCGCCTCGGGCGCGTCGGCCAGCCACTCGTTAAGCGCCCCGCACTCATCCGCCTCGACGTGAGAGAAGGCGACGTAGCGCAGCCGCTCGACCGGCATCACGCTCGCGACGGCTTCGCGCACGAGCGGGAAGATCCGCCGCAACCCCGTGTGGAAGAGCAGCGGGGCATCGTCCACGATCAGGTATTGGTTGAATGTGAAGCCCGGGATCGGAGTGCTGATGCGGTAAATCCCGTCCGCGATCTCGTCAACACTGGTGCCCGACTGCGTGTTGGTGATTGCCATGATTTCCTCCTTCAAAAGTATCGGCTTCGGCATCATGCCGGTTTCGGCCGCCGTCTTCCAGACGGCGCCTTCATCTTTACCCCTCGTCATCAGCTAACGCGGATTCCTCCGAAGAAAACAATCACGGTCAGGAATTTTTTGTTTCTGTAAATCATCGCGGGCTGAGGGCGGCTCATCCCTGGGATGAGCCACCCCGATTTATTGACAGCGATGGTCAGCGGTTGCGCGCAACAGGCAGCAGATCAAAGCCCGGGGAGGCGAAACTTGTCATTCTGTCTATGACAGAATCCGTCATTCTGATTGCCGCACTTTCCAATGAATGGCGAGTTGCAACGGCTAAGCGCTGTGTTTCTCGCGCCCGTTCGCCACGCGGCAGCGCGCTCAAGTCGTGGCACCAGAATCGCAATCATGGTGACCGGAATGAGGGCGGCTGGTTGACCGGTGCCGTAGTTTTGAATGGGTTGTTCGGCGGTATCGGTTCGGGGCCACCAGTCGCCCTTTTCTTCTTTCTCTCTCCTGACAGATTCGGTCTCGTCCAGTGCCCGAGAGGCACTCATCACCCGCCCGGACGAGGCAAAAAACGAATCGCCCGCCTTGCAACACAATCCCTGCTACATCGAAACCTGCACGAGCCTGCCAGAGACCCTGCCTCTTTTTTTACGGGGTGTCAGGGCAACGGGGCCCAACCTGATTCATCGTTTCTTCTTCCCCGCTTTTGATTTTACGGCTTTCTTTCTGCCTCGCTGCTTTCGATAAAGCCTGATGCCCTCTTCCAGCGCGGCTGCGGCCTTCTGCGGGCCGTGACGACCGAGCGGTTTGAATTGCTTCCCCCTGATCTCGTTATAGGAGACGAAATAATGCTCGATTTCGTCCATCAGGTTTTCATCAACCTGCCCCAGGGATTTGATCCGCTGGTACTCGTGTGAATCGGCTGCAACCGCAATCAGCCGGTCATTGCGCACGGTCTTGCCGTCCTTTTCCGTCTGCTCCGCCTCAATCACGCCGATCAGACGCGACGGCACCAGACAGCCGACGAAGGTGGCCTCATCCATCAATACCAGCACATCCACCGGGTCGCCGTCCGCGCCGAGCGTCGAGGGGACGTACCCGAAGTTGAAAGGGAAGACCGAACCGGCGGGCATCACGCTCGCCAGTTTGAAGAGGCCGTGCTGCTCGTCGAATTTGTACTTGTTCCGGCTGCCCTTCGGTGTGTCAATGATGGTGTTGACTTCACCCGACTCCGGGTCGAGCGGGTCAATATCAGAAAAGCTGGAAGTGACTGAAGCTTTCTTTCCCATACTTCCTTTCAGAATGCGTCTGATGGTGGCAACCACTATGCCAGCGACGGGCGAGCTGCGGCTGGCGTGATGATTGCAGTAAGGCGTGTCGGGCCTGCTGCCCGGGTGGTGCTGCGGCCTGCCGCGTTGGTTGATCAGTGGTGTTTCAGTACAGAATTGTCCGTTCGCCGGACAGCTGAAGGGAGGAGGTCGGGAATGGGGAAGAAGACAGCTCGTAAGCTGGTCGTCGTTGACGGGGCGAACATCGCCTACGCTGAACGCAGCGCGTCCGGCAGGCCGAAGGTCGTTAATCTGATCGCCGTGCGTGACACCCTGAAGGAGCGGGGTTACGAATCAATCATCATCGTGGACGCGAGCCTGCGACATGAGATAGATGACCCGGACCGGCTCGAAGCATTGATCAGAGATCAGACCGTGCGCCAGGCACCCGCCGGAACCGACGCCGATTACTTTGTCATCGCCACCGCCGAAGAACATCACGCCAGAATCGTGTCCAACGACCAGTATGCGCCCTGGGCCGACCAGTACCCCTGGCTCAGGGATCGGCGCATTCCGCTCATGATCATTCAGGGCCGGGTCGAGTTATACGAAGAGTTACCGGAACAGAACGGCAGGCAGCAGGAAGGCAAAAGTAAAAAGAGGCCGGGCAGACGGCCAAAGCCGCGACCGGCAGCCGGGACGGGCTGAATCGCCTCGCGCTGCGAACTATGGAGCCTGATTACCGCAGCTTGTTCGCCCGCACTTCAAAGCCCGGCTCGCGGTAAATCAGGTCCGTGACCTGTCCTTCGCCGTCTTTGAAGAACTCCATTCGCCCGTAATGCATTTCCGTGAAAAACACGGTCTCCGATTCGGGGAGCAATTCATCCTGCATATCCCTCATTTCACTGATCAGCCGGTCTCCCGCCCTTTTGATCGTGACGACCAGGCCGGGAGGCAGGCCGTACTCCCGCAGCATCTCCGGGTCAGGCGCGTACTCGCCGGCGTAAGCGTCATAGAGGTTCGGGTCCACCTGAACCGTCTCCTTCAGATACTTCTCCACCGTGACGTAACTGTAGCTGCGACGGAAGCCGGGCTTTTCATTGAGCGCGAGCATCGCTGAGTGCGAGGGATGGTTGAAGGCGCGGATCGTCTGACAGACGTGCCGCCGCGCGTACGCAATCGCGCGCAGCTTGAGCGCCGTCGCGATGCCCTGCCTGCGGTACGCGCGCCACGCCGGTGAATCCGTGCATGATGCCGCCCGGGATCGGCTCGATGTGATTGAGGTCGGTGAACCCGACATATTCGTCACCGTGTTTTGCGATAAAACAGGCGGCGGCGAGGACGAATGGTTTCTCGAACCAGCGCTCGACCGCCTCGAACGGCACGGGCGTGAAGGGCTGTCGCTGCGGATCATCCGCCTTCACCACGTTGAGGAATTCGTGCAGCCGGTGCAGGCTCGCCGCGTCGCGCTCGCGCTCTTCGGCGAAAGTCGTGATCGTGATGCCACGCGATGTCACCCGTTCCAGCACAGGCGCGAAGGCAGCGAGACCCACTTGAGCGACATTCAGCCGCAGATCCCGGACGCGCGCCGTTTCGGCGAAGCCGCGCTCAGTCAGGAAGCCCAGCACTTCGGTGAGCTGCGCGTAATTGCGGTGCCAGACCGTGAGCGCGCCCGCTTCCCGCAGGTCATCCATCAGTCGGTCGAGCAGCAGATCACCCGCGCCCGCCCGCAGCCACTCCGGCTCGGCGAACAGAAACAATCTGTACCGCGGCAGAAAAATAGTCTGCTCAATCGAGCCGTAACCGACCACTTCGCCCGTCCCGGCATGCTCGGCCACGTACTGCCGCCGGGTGTAGCGTGTCTCGTCAAACTGCCGGCGGTTGCGCAGCCACGCTTCATCATCCTGTCGGAAGTCGGGCGCGAGGCCGTAAACGAAGGCGCTGACGAGTTCCCAGTCTGCTGCTGCGAACGGGCGCAGTCTGGCGTTGACCTGTTCGGCGAAAGCCTCGCTGTGCGACGGGCGATGTTCGTGCAGATTGTCCCTGAACATTTCGAGCATCCTCCCCTTCAACCGCCGCCGCGCCGAATGCAGCCGTTTGACGACGGTCGTCACCGGCACTTCGAGGAACCGGCTGATCTCGGCCTGCGAATACTCGCCGATGTAGAAGAGCGTCGTCACAACGCGCTCGCGTTCGGGCAGCGACCCGATTGCGGCGTGCAGTTTTTCCCGCGCTTCCAGCCGCTCGGCCCGCGCGTGCGGGCCGGCGTCGGCGGCAATCAGGTCAGGGATCGCTTCGAGCGGCACAATGATCAGGCGCCTGCCCCGCGTCAGCCGGTTGCAGGCGGTCAGAACGATCCGCCTGAACCAGCCCGGGAAAGTGTCGGGCTCGCGCAGCTGTTCGAGTTTCTGCCAGGCCGCGATGAAAGCCTCCTGCGCGGCCTCTTCCGCGAGATAAAAATCCCCCAGCACTGCGTAAGCGCAGCCGTAAGCCAGATCCTGGGAACGGGTGACGATCTCGCCGAAGGCCTCGTGCCGGGCGGCGGGCGCGGCGGCCTTATCCCTGGCCTGGGCGAGCAGGATTCGCGTGTCTTTCACCAGATAATTGCTGCCTCCTCAGTCCTTCATGGAATAAGAGCCAGGTTCCCGGCGGAACTTTACCCGATTTTTTCGTAAGTGAGGTGCAGAATGGGGTGGGTGCCAGATCGGTTTTCAAATCAGTGCAGGGGCAGACACCGGAGGTCTGCTCCCAGGGAAAAGCCACCCGATTTATTGACAGCAACAATTATTCTGGAGGAGAAACTCTGCGGGAGGGCGATCCTTCCCCGCCTGCCGCTGATTCAGGCATTGAAAATCAGCGGCAGACCGGGAAGCCGTTTTTAC
Organism: Blastocatellia bacterium; assembly: GCA_035652435.1. Lineage (GTDB taxonomy): Bacteria > Acidobacteriota > Blastocatellia > RBC074 > RBC074 > DASRDU01. Next base: position 18,156 of record DASRDU010000064.1, on the reverse strand, counting down.
TTCATCGCTATGCCCAGTCGAGCGCGACTTCGAGCTTTGGCGCGCCCTGCGTCCACGCTCCCGCCGGGTCGGTCAGCACGAGGCGGACGACCTGCCCCGGCAGCCGGAGCAGGTTCAGTGGCCGCTCGCCGCGTTGGCGCACGATGTCTGCCAGCCGCACTTTCGCGCGCGGCGTTGAAAGGTCGTCCACAAAAATCAGCAGACTTAACCCGGCATCAAGGCTGCCGGCGGACGGCGCCCCGTCGGAGAAACGAACCACCAGGCGACTGATGGTTCCGCGATCCGGGAAATGATGCGCACCCCGGTCACGGGCCGAGTCAAACAGAACGACTTCCCCGCCGGCCGGGCGAGGAATGCCGGAGAAGAGGACGACGGCCTGCTGATCAGGCGGCCCACTCATCGGCTCGTCCGCGGCAGCGCTGGCCGGATAAGCAGATGGACTGACTGTCTGATCCGACGCCGGCTGACTGAAGAGGGCCTTCACTTTATTGAACAGCCCACCTGACCCCGCACTTCTCGCCTGGGGATCCGGACTGCTTGTCGCGGGCGGTGCCGGTGCCGACAGCGAGTATGACACCATCATTGGCGCAGCCGGAGCCGCCCCACCGGCGGAAAAACTGAGGAATCTGTCTGACCATCCCGACGGCAGCGCGTTGGCCACCGCGACGCTCGCATCAATCACTTTGCCCGCTTCCTTCCGCACCGCGACGAATGCAGTCTCCGCGGAAGCCAGGCCGTAATCAAGCGCCTCGCGCACGAGCAATCCGCGCAGCGCCGCGGTGGCATCCTCGCGCACATTCTCGGCGTAGACCTTCGGCCTCGCCGCCGTCGGCGATGAGAACACCTGATCGGGGTCATAGCCCAGGCGCGCCAGCCGATTCTTCAACTCCTCGCCCGAGTAACCGGAATTGATCAGGTACTCAAGCCCCAGCACCTTGCGCGCCCCGAAGAGCGCCTTGATCGCCGGATGCCCGCCGTTACTCTGACGACCGGCAAAGCGCCATTCGCCCACCTCCCAGTCGCGCGAAGCGCGGACGCGGAAAGTCAGATCGGAGACGTCACCACGCGGCACTCTTCCGACTACCCGGACCGCGCGGCCCGCGGGCAGGTCGCCGAGATCAATCACGCTCCATCCGGCCTCGCGGCCTTTGCCGACGTCGCGACCGGCAGCCTGCGCATCAGCGCGATTCACTTCCAGACGCAGGTTCGGCAGCACCGGCTCGGCCCAGTCGGCCAGAACTTCATCGAGTGCGGTCGTGATGTCTTCCTCCGCCGGATTGCTCGTCAGAAATTTCGCGACGCCGCCGCCACGTTCGGCCAGTTCGAGCGCCAGGTGCGAATTCGGGGCCGCGTCAATGCACAGCACGCTCACGCGCCGACGGTCGGCGCGTGATGATTCCTCATCCGCCAGGCGCAGGATGCGGCCTTCATCGCTGACTTCCGCGTCGGTGATGATGAGGACGTGGCGCGCCGGTTCGCCGCTCATGCGGGTCAGTGACAGAGCCTGTTCGAGCGCGACGCCGAGTTCCGTGCCGCCACTGTCCTTGTGCTGCTTCAAAAACTGAATGGCCCGGTTGACCGAGGCCCCGTCGGCGCGATTCATCCCGCGGTCAAACCAGCGCGTGGTGCTGTGAAAGAGCCCCAGCGCGAAGGCGTCGTGATCCTTCAGGCCGAGCAGGAAACTTTCCACCGCCCAGTCCGACGCCTGCCACTTCGCGCCTTCCATCGAGCCCGAATGGTCCACGAGCAGCGCGACTTCGCGCGGCGTGCGGTACTCGGTGCGGGTCGCGGGCGGCACGACGAGCGCGAGGAAGTAAAGCTCGTCAGCGCTGCCCGCGTCGTGCAGCCAGACCTGTATTGATGCCTTGTCCTGCACCTTTCGAGGATGCCATGACAGAACGCAGTCGCGGTCGGGAATGATTTCGCCGGCCTGCAACCGCACGCGCACGCCGTCGTCATCCGGCGTCAGGCTCAGTTGATGCGTGGCGCTCGTGACCGTCTCAACCCCGCTCACTTTGAGGTCGAGTTTGAAGCGATGCCCCGGGTCGCGCAGCAGCGCGAGCGGCTGCCCCGCGGCGTGGCGCGACGTGGATTCGTCGCTGCGCACGTAACGGGGCGAGGTGGTCAGCGGTATTCTGAGCGACCAGTCCTCACCTTCGACGCGCGCCTGCTGGACGTATGACGTTTCGACCCTGATCTCCTGATCCGGCTGAAGGCCCGCGACCTGGAGCGTAAACACGTCGGGCGATTCGCGGGTGGCGAGGGCCGCCTGCCTGCCCTCCCGCTTCGCTTCTTCGTAATCGGCTTCGGCTTTCCCGCGTTCCTTCAGTTCGGCGGTGATTTCGACTTCGCCGAAGGAGACGCGCACGCTCGTCACCGCCGCGTCGCCGGGCAGCGGGAAGCGGTAGACGGCTTCGAGTACCTTGTCGCACTGCCCGCGCGAATAGCCGTAAGTCTGCGTGAGCCGCAGCGCGGCCAGCGGCCCCGTCACTTCACCGCTGAGTTCGGTGCGCCTGAGCGGGACGAACAGGCGTGGCCGCTCCGACGACGGCTCTGCGCCACCGGTAATCTCCAGCACGCCGATCCCGTCGGGTCGCGAGTTTTCATAATTTTTTGGATTCAGCATTGATACCTCTCCTTGTTACCTGGCGAATGCGCCGATGTGATGGCCCCTGAAGACAAGGCCTGAATGGAATACGGATCGGGCGGATCAACATGGATCAGATTTTCAGTCCGGTCTGATCCGCGCCAATCCGCCTGATCCGCGCTCCATTTTGTCCTGGCGGCGGGGCCAGTTCTCAATCTCCAGCCATGCTCTCAGTCAGCGCCGTTATCTTCCGCCTGCTCGAAGCAATCGCGCAACTGCTCAGGGTGCGAAACCCGCACGGTCCCTCTGCCTTCCGTTGTTTCTCTGACGCAGTGGCCGGGGTGTCGGTCACTATTGAAAGGAATGGCCCGGCCGGCTGTGTCCCCGGGCGGGCCATCAGGGTCACCGCTGGAAGGCGGCTTTCACCCCGCCCTTGAATCCGGTGTGGAAGGCGTCCACTCTCTCGGTGCCGCTCCCGTGGGCCTGTTCGTCACTCGCCGAGGTCCCGGTGGCATCGCGGCCGGTGAAGAGCGTGTAGGTGGCCTCATCCATGTCGCCCTGATCGAGCAGCCCGGCGTCTCTGGCCGCCCGGGCGAAGGCCCCGGCCAGCTTGTCCGCCTGAAGCTCCCTCTCTTTGGTGGAACTGAAAGAGAGCCTCAGTTGCGACTGCACGGCGTGCCCGTACTCGTGCGCGAGGATGATGATGAAGGCCATATCGCCGTCGGTTTTCGTGTGCCAGGCGGCAAACCGCATCCGCTCGACGAAGAAGGCCGGGTTGAAGCAGATCGTGTTGGTCGCGGGCCGATAAAAGGCGTGGCCTTCGTTGACCACCCGGACCTGCGGCGCGGTGAAACTCCGCCCGCCGGCCTTGAACGCCCTGCCCCAGAAGTCATCCAGAAATTTCAGCGCGGAAATGCTCTTTGACCTGACCATCTCCAGTTCCGCCGTGGTGGGCGCGGAGCCGGCGGCCGGCGCGCTCACCGCCGGAACCGTCACGACCGCCAGCAGTACGAGGAGCGCCACGCCTTTGCGAACCAGATTCATCATCATTGCTCAATCTCCTTTCGGTTGTCCGCTGTTTCAAAGCGGAAGTTGATAACTTTCAATCAGCCCCTCCCTATCCCCTCAACTCCCCGCCTCACCTGTACATGTGCAAAAGCGCATGGAAAAAGCTCACGGCAGCTCGTGCGGGCTGCCGGAGACCAGCCGCACCTGCCCGGAGCAGACGTGACACCGGAATGCAATACGACCCGAAGCAAAGGACGCCCCGTGCCTGAGCGGACTGCGCTGGATCTTATTCCCCGGGCCGGCGATGGCCATGCCGTTGCGAATGACGCGCGCCCTGTGGGCAGGGGGGCGGGTTTATACTAAAATCCAATCCGGCTGGAAGACTGACTCTGGAATCTGTGATGAGAATTGACGCCGCTCCAACACCGCTGAAGATCGCCATCGGAGGCTTTTCGTCCGAAGTCGGCAAGACCACTTTGCTGTGCGAACTGCTGCGCGCGCTGCCGGGCTGGGAGGCGATCAAGCTGACGCGCGGGCATTACCGCTCGTGCGGCAAAGACCCGCACGCCTGCTGCGTCAGTCACCTTTTAAGTGACGAACCAGTGATCTGGTCGGGCCGCGAAAAAACTTACGCGCCCGGCAAGGATACGGGGCGTTACTGGGACGCGGGCGCTTCAAATGTTCATTGGGTGATTGTGACCGATCAGCAGGTGGAGAAAGGGGTCAATCGGGCGCTCGAACGCGTGCGGGCTCCGGGTGTGCTGATCGAGGGCAACAGCTTTCTCAAATTCGTCGAAGTGGATTTCACGATCATCGCCGCGCGGGCCGAAGGCGGCAAAATCAAACCGACGGCGCGGCGCGCGCTGGAACACGCCCAGGCGCTGTACCTCTTCGATGAAGGCGATGACCGGGCGGCGCGAGAGCGGTTCGCGGCGTGGTGTGATGACCCCACGCGTCGCGCCATGATTGGCGACCTGCCGGTTTACACCCGCGCCGGGCTTGCCGAGCTGATTGACCGTGTGCGGGAGGAATGCCGGCTCTGAGGCGGGAAACGAGAAGCGATGAAGACCTTGGAAGAATACCTGGCGGTGGCCGAACACAATCACGGGCATATGTGCCCGGGGCAGGTGCTGGGCGTGCGGATGGCGATGAGCGGGTGCCGCGCGGTCGGGATCGAAGAGCCGACGGTCGGCAAGCGGCTCATCGTCTTCGTCGAGATTGACCGCTGCGCCGCCGACGCGATTAACACCGTGACGGGCTGCCGGCTCGGCAAGCGCACGCTCAAGTTCCGCGACTTCGGCAAGCTGGCCGCCACCTTCCTCAACACCGAGACCGGAGAGGCGGTGCGGGTCATCGCGCTCGAATCCTCGCGCGAGCTGGCGAAACAGTGCTTCCCCGATCTGCCGACGAAGAAGGAACAGCAGATGGCCGCCTACCGGACGCTGCCCGATGACCGGCTGTTCCGCTGCTCACGCGTGTCAGTGAAGCTGCCCGACCACGACCGACCCGGCCACCCGCTTTCGCGAGTCGCGTGTGATGAGTGCGGCGAGGGCATCAACGACCGCCGTGAAATCAATCGTGACGGGCGCTCGCTCTGCCGCGCCTGCGCGGGTGAACGTTATTACGAAGTGCTGGGGGATGAAATCTGAACGAAGGTGGTTGAAGGGGACGTGGTATCAGCAGATGTCCGACAAGCTGCCAGCTTGTCGCTGACTTCGTGAAATGCCCGTTGCGAGAGGCAACGACAAGCTGGCAGCTTGTCGGACATTCTCATAACTCGCCTGCCGGACGGTTTGCGCTCCCGGGGGTGAATACCTGCCTCAATTGATACTCCTGCGCGCCGCCTCACTCCCGGTCATGAATGACCAGGCGGCTTCCGCGATTTCCCACTGCTTGTTCTGGCGGACCAGTTCGCCCGCCGCGCCAGCGGCCACGGGCCGGGAGAAGTAATAGCCCTGCCCGGACTGGCACTCCAGCCAGCAGAGCTGGGCCAGCTGTTCGGCGGTCTCGATGCCTTCGGCGACCACGTCCATATTGAGCGTCCGGGCCAGCATCATGATGGTGCGGACGATTTCCGTGTTCTCGTTCTGGTCGGCCATCCGGTTGACGAACGACCGGTCAATCTTGAGGGTGCTTAAGGGGAAGCGGTGCAGGTGGCTCAGTGACGAATAGCCGGTGCCGAAATCGTCAATACTCAGCTCGATGCCGAGCGCGCGAATCTCCCTGAGCAGGCTGACGGCGGTGTCAATATTTTCCATGACCACACTTTCCGTGATCTCCAGCTTCAGGCAGCGCGGGTCGAGGCCCGTTTCTTCCAGCACGGCGCGAATCTGTCCGACCAGATCGGGCTGGACGAACTGTTTGCTCGACAGGTTGACGCTGATGTGCGGGCGCAGGTCGGACGCGTACAGCTCCTGCCATTCGCGCATCTGGCGGCAGGCTTCGCGCATCACCCAGTGGCCGATCGGCACGATCAGGCCGGTCTCCTCGACCACCGGAATAAACTGGCCCGGCGGGATCAGCCCCTTGTCCGGGTGCTGCCACCTGACGAGCGCCTCAAAGCCCTGCAACCGGCCGCTGTCGAGCGAGACAATCGGCTGGTAATGGAGGACGAATTCGCGGCGCTCGATCGCGCGGCGCAGGTCATTTTCCAGATGCAGGCGGCTCATGGCCTGCGAGTGCATGGTCTTGTCGAAAACCTTGTGGCCGGAAATGCCGTGCGACTTGGCGCGGTACATCGCCGTATCGGCGTCGCGCAGGAGGTCTTCCGGGTTCTCGTAACCGAGCGAGCTGTGCGCAATGCCGATGCTGACGGTCGTGAAAATCTCATTCCCGTTCAGGTTGAAGGCCTGTTCGAGCAACTTCTGAATCCGCTTGGCCACCTCACCGGCTTCGCCGACAGTGACTTCATCGAGCAGGATCGTGAACTCGTCGCCGCCGAGCCGCGCAATCGTGTCGCCGGGCCGGAGGCAGTGTTCCAGGCGGCGCGCGATCGCGACCAGCAGGTCATCGCCGATCACGTGCCCCAGACTGTCGTTGATGATTTTGAAGCGGTCGAAATCCAGGAAGAGGATGGCGAACTGCCGCTCTTTATGCCGCTTGCCGTGCGCGATCGCCAGGTGCAGGTGGTCAATGAAGAGCGCCCGGTTGGGCAGCCCCGTCAGGCTGTCATGGAAGGCGTCGTGGAGCAGCTGCTCCTCGGCCCGCTTGCGGTCGGTGATGTCCTGGATCTGGAAGATCAGCCGGTCGGGTTTCGTCGCCAGATCGCTCGCCTTCGAGACGCTCCAGTGGACCCAGACGGGGTGGCCGAGTTTGTGGACGTAGCGCTTCTCCATGTGGAAGGCCGGCGTGTGCCCTTCGAGCAGGTGGTGCATCTGGACGAGCGCCGTCCCCAGATCGTCCGGGTGCGTGATCGCCTGGTAGCTGCCCTCGAGCAGTTCCTCTTCCGCGTAGCCGGTGATCTCGCAGAGCGAGCGGTTGACTTCGAGCCAGTGCCCGAGCGGGTCCACCAGCGCCATGCCGATCGCGGCGTAATCGAAGGCGCTGCGGAACCGCGCCTCGCTCTCCTGCAGCTCGGCGACGTGCTGGCGGGCCTGCTCGATCTGCAGCGTCTTCGCCTCGACCTGTTTGAGGTATGACCAGCAGGTAAAGTAGACGACCACGATGATCGGCACGAGCGCGAGGAAGGCATAAATGTTCACGACCATCCAGAGCCGGGCGATCAGCCCGGCGGCCGAAGCGCTCGCCAGATAGGTCAGCGAGGTGTAGAGGTAGTTCTTCTTCCAAGTCCCCCAGAACGGCTGGTCACATTTGAAGGAATGGTAGGCGGCCATCAGGCTGCTGTTCGCCACATACTGGACGAGCGCGATGACCAGGATCGCCGCGATGAACCTTCCGGACACGGGCCCGGGGTGCAGCCGGACAATATCCCCCAGGCAGAGGCGGAGGGCCTGGACGGTGAGGAAATACGAACACGCCAGCCCCGCCGCGTTGAAGCAATGGACCAGCGCCTTCCGGCTCAGGCGGAGCGAGGAGATGAAGGCGTCCACCGTCGCCAGCACGATCGCCGCCTCGCCGCCGTAGAGCAGGAGCGATAGAAAGATGAGCGTGTCAGAGACCGTGATCTCCCCCTGCACGCGCGGAACCCTGACGCTCAGGCGCGAGCCGACGCCGGCCGTGATGACGGCGAGGATGACGAAAGTGGAATCCAGTCGGTGCAGATCGAGGTGGCGGACGGAGAAAGTGAATGCCGCCAGGCCGGCCGCCATCACCGCCCAGATGAATGGTTTCGTCAACCGCTGTTTTCCGCTCACAGTAGTAGTCATCGCGTGGGTCTTCGCGGGGCGCTTTTGGCGGGTTGTTCGGATGGGTTGAGCTGAAAGTAACAGGCGCCCAAGGGGGAATGGCGCCTTCTGCGGGCAGGATACACTAACTGGCTGTCATGCCGTAACGAATTAATCGGTAAGTGCCCTGCGCTTCAAATCCGATGCGCTGGTAAAACGAGAGGGCCCGGGGGTCATCATCACGGACGCACAGACAGACGGCCGGATGGCGTTGCAATAACTGCTGGCACAGCGTCCTCAGCGCCTGGGTGCCGTAACCTTTCGACCGCAGGTCGGGGCGGGTCCAGATGCCTTCGAGATAGATCGCGCGGTCGGTGGCTGAAACCACGTCGGCCTTGAACCCGATGCCACTGTTATGGCGCACGATCCAGACCCGGCCGCCCTCGATCCGTTCGATCACGCGCTGGCGAAACCCCGGCCAGTCCTGCGGCGGCAGTTCCTCACCGACCATCTCCTGATAAGCCTGCGCGTGAACTCTGGTCACCTCTTCCTGATCGTCCGCAGTCGCGGCTCTCAAATCCGTCCGGGTCTCACCACCTTCAGTCAGCCGGCGCAAGGCCAGCTGGAAGTATGATTCCCTCTGGAGGACGACCTGACCCGGCGATAACTGAGTGAAGGCGCGGCTGAAGCTCTCCACTTCGACTTCCTCGCCCAGCACCTGCCGGACTTCGTCCCGGTGAAAACGGTGCGCCGCCTCGGCAAAAGCGGCCATACATTCCTCGCCGCCTTCAGGCATGACACAGTGGCCGATCAGCGAAACCCCGATCAAGCCTCCCTCCTCAAAGCAGCCGTAGAAGGCCCCGCGATGGCGCGGGCTTTCCAGACCATACCGGCCGATGCTGCTGACGGGGATGATATTTTTGAGGGGCCGCCGGTTCAGGAAGGCCAGTACCCTGGATTCATTGCCGCAAACAAGCCTGACTGCCCGCATGAGTCCTTCCCTCGAACCGGTGGAATGGGGCAATGGTGTGGCGCGACCCCTGGGTCGCACTGTGACCGGCAGGCCACAGGCGGGGATTCCCGGCGCCGTACTCTGCCCGCGCCATTTTCATTCCCCGCACGTGATTGAAATTCGCGCTAACTGCCTTCGACGCCCCTGTCAGGAGAGATGTAAACCACGCACTCTTCCTTCGACAGCTCCTCGACGCGCGCGAGCGGCATCCTGACCACCATGGCATTGATGCTCTCGAACTGATGCTTCACTTTGCCGCCGTATTTTTTGATGATCTGTTGATGCTCGTCGGCAGGGGCGGTTGTGAGCTGAACGATGACCTGGACGATTTTGTCCTTGTCCTTGTTGCCGGCGATCCGTTCGCGCAGGTCTTCGGACATCTTCGGGGCCTTTGGCGCCGAAGCGGGGTCATCGGCCCTGGCCGCGCTCTGCGGCGTGGCGGCCCTGACATGGGTTGCCGGGCTGACTCCGCCGGACAACCCGCAGAGTATAAATCCGGCCGCCGGCATGGCCAGCAGTAATTTCCCCGCACGCGCTGCCTTCTTCGACATCCGATTCGACATAACATTTGTCCTTTACTGAAGGTGATCCGTCAGGCGATCAATCATGACCGGCCCGCTTATTTGATGCCCCTGCCCTTTGCCGGCCGGGGTGCTGGGAGAACGGACTCGCCGCAATGACCACGGTTTTGCCAGCGAGCGGTGTGCCACCTGAACGGGGGCGGGGTAATGTCAGTGGAATGACCGGGCTTACCGGTGAATGAGGCCTTCACGCGCGGGAACAGCCGTTCACCCTTCGCGCTCAGCCTGAACGACCGGAATGAGGAATCGGTCAGATTGAAGGGAAGTGATCCGGCGGCGGGCCGGCAGGCCATCACAGGTTTATTTCAGGGTCTGATGATCGGGCCGGTGACTGGTCTTTTACTTTCAACACCACGAAGGTGATGTCATCATCCTGCGGCCTCGCGCCTCCCCACTCATCGCCGACGCGCACCAGCCGGTTGATGATCTCCTGCGGCGACTGGTGCGCGGCCGCGGCCAGCACCTCGCGAGCCGGGGCGTCATCGAGCATCTCGCGCGCGTGATTGAAGCGCTCCGGGAACCCGTCGCTCATCACCAGCACGATGTCGCCGTCCGCCAGGCTGACTTCCTGCTGCCGCCAGGGGTAGCTCATCACGCTGCCGAGCGGCATCCCCCGGAGCATGACTTCTTCGACCGCCCGGGTCCGCGCGTGATAAATCAGCACGGGCGGCATTCCGGCGGAACAGACGGTGAGCTGCCTGCCCCTGAGCCTGAGCATCGTGATCGCCATATAGAGCGCGCGCAGGTTCATCCGCTTGAGCGCGCTCGACGACTGCTGAAAGATCCAGATCAGGTCTGGGGCCGCGGCCAGATTGTTGAAGAGGCTCTTGGTCGCGGTCACCACGGTGCCGGCCTTGAGGCCATGCCCCGTCGCGTCGCCGACCGCGATTGTCAGCGCGCCGTCGTCGGCCAGGTGGAAGTCGTAATAATCGCCGCCGACTTCCGCCGCGGTCTTCATATACGCCGCGACCTCCAGGTCGGGGAGCTGCGGCACCGTTTTGGGGAGCATCGAGAGCTGCAGCTGGCGCGCCTCTTCCAGTTCGCGCGCCCGCTGCTCGTTGAGTGCTTCGAGTTCCTGGCGGCGGCGCGCCTCTTCGACCATGCGCTCGACCAAGCGCGCGTTTTCGACCGCGAAGGTGGCCGGGCCGGCGACGCTCATCAGCAGCTGCTCGTCTTCGCCCGAGTACGGCAGGTCGCCGAGGCGCGGCCCGAGCGAGATGATGCCGGGCATCCGGTCCCTGGTCGCGAGCGGCAGCAGCAGCGATGACCGCAGCGCCGCAAGCGTCTCGCGCTCGACTGAACGTGAGCCGTTGCTGCCCGGCGCAAACAACGGCGAGTCCGGGTCCTTCAGATCAACTTCGAGTGGCGCCGCGGTCTGTTCGAGTCTGCCCACCGTGCCGGCATCGCGCGGCAGCCTCAACCGCTCCGACGAGCGCACGATTCCGCCCTCAGCTTCGCAGTAATCAATGCCGTGTTCGCTGAAATAATCGCCCGTCACTTCGTCACGCAGGAAGACCGTCACGTTCTCGGTCTGCAATGCCGACTGGATTTTCGTCGCGACCTGTTCGAGCAGCTCGGGCAGTCCGGCGGTCGTGCGCAGCGACTGCCCGAGTTCGGCCAGAATCCGCTGCGAGTCGTAAGACTGGCGGAAGAAGCGGCGGTCAATCACCGGCGCCAGAAAGCGATGGTGCAGCCACTTCGTCCGGTTCCAGACGACGATGCTCACCGCCCCCGAAATGATGCCGATGACGATGCCGGGTGGTTGCAGCCGCGAGAAGATGGCGTTCAGCACGACGGTGAGGATGACCACGACCGCGGCCAGTTCCAGCACCACCGAGCCGCGCGAGACGAACACGTACCGCACGCCGCGCCGGATGATCAGGCTGATCGGGATCACCTGATGCCGGATGATCGCGTAGGCGAATGAGAGCGGCGCGAGTGTCAGCATGAACGGTGCGATGTTGTCGAGCCACTGCCAGAATACCTTCGAGCGATCCAGCTTCAGCGCCTCGCTGAGTAACAGCACCAGGAAAGTCAGAAACCCGAGGCCGCCGCCGAACGCCACGACCCGCAGCTTCCGCCGCGACATCCGACCGGCCTGCCGGTAATTGACCACCAGTGACACGAGCCCAGCGACAATGTAGCCGATGAGCACCGAGTAGTTGACCCAATTAAGCGGTGGAACCGCCTTGATCTTTTCCGGCGCGACGGCCACCAGCAGGCGGACGAGGCACCAGGTCGGAACAGTGGTCAGCAGAAACGGCAGGTAAAGATAGCGCTCCAGCCGCGGGAACCGCCGCACGAGCGGCGAGGCTTCGGGAAAGATCAGGAAGAAGTGAAAGAAGAGCGGCGGGAAAAACAACCCCAGCACTCCGGCCAGCGCAGCCAGCAACCGCAGCAGGAAAGGAAGCTCGCCGTACCCAAAGTAGCTCAGGCTTGAGTACGTCCCCAGCATCAGGGCGAGCAGGAGCGCCTGCTTGTCATGTGGCTTGAGCAGGAAGACGGCAAAACCGGTCAGCAGAAAGCTGAGCCGGATCAGAAGCTGAATCAGCAGGGCGAATGCTATCTGGCCAACCTTTCGCGGGATTGGGCGCAGTGTGAATTCCAGTTCCTGCCCATCGCGCCGCACCACCATCGTGTAAGCATCGCCGGGTTTGATGATGTGGCCCTGAATCTGGTAAATGATGAGCAGCAGGTTCTGCTCACCGTTGATTGCCACAACCCTGTCGCCATCGCGCAGGGCCTTTGCCGGGCCATTCGGGTCCGTCCCGGTCACCACGAGGTGCCTGTCTTCCACCGTCCACCACCACCCATGATAAAACCGTTCCGACAGATAAGTCCGGTGCGCGTTCGCGCCGACGTGAAAAAACATCAGGGCGAAGAAAAGGATGCCCGCGATAAACTTCAGCCGTCCGGTCATTGATGGTCTCCGCTGCTGGCTCCAGATCACTCATCCACTCTGGTGACGCCGTGATTATGCTGGGATCACCCTCACTCAGCAATACTCACTCGCGAGCGCACGCCGGCCGGGTGGTGTCATCCCGGCAGAATGCTTGCACAACAACCGCGAACATCAGAACATGCCGGCGCTTTCCAGGCACCGTCAGATCATCCATGGAGTCGCGGGTATCGTCTGAGACGGTACCCTGAAACTATGAAAGGTGCGGCGATGTCCGACAAGCTGCCAGCTTGTCGTTGACTTCGTGACGGCGCCCTTTCGGGAGCAACGACAAGCTGGCAGCTTGTCGGACATTTTCCACTGAGAATCGCCATGAGATACGCCCCGCTTTCACTTCTGCTCTTATCGCTGACGCTCTGCTTCGACGCCGCAGCCCAGTCGGCATCACCAGCCGCCGACGCCGCGCGCGCATACCGTCAGGCGCACGAACACGAAATCATCAGCGAATACGCAAAGCTGCTCTCGATTCCGAACGTCGCATCCGACCTGCCGAACATCCGCCGCAACGCCGCGTTGATTTCAGAGATGCTCGGACGGCGCGGGGTAAGGACACAACTGCTCGAAATCCCCGACGCGCCGCCGGTAGTTTTCGGCGAGATCAACACGCCCGGGGCCACGCGCACGATCATCTTTTACGCCCATTACGATGGCCAGCCGGTCGAACCCGCCAAATGGGTCGGCGGCGACCCTTTCAGACCAATCCTGCGCTCCGCCCCGCTCGAGGCCGGCGGTAAAGACATTCCCTTCCCTCCGGAGAATCAGAAGTTCGACCCCGAATGGCGGCTCTACGCGCGCTCGACCGGCGACGACAAAGCGCCTATCATCGCCTTCGCGACGGCGCTCGATGCCCTCAGGGCCGGCAAAATCGCCCTGAGTTCAAACGTCAGATTTTTCTTTGAAGGAGAAGAAGAGGCGGGCTCGCCGCATCTGGAAAAGATCATCGAGAAGTACCGCGACCTGCTCAGAGCCGACGCGTGGATCATCTGCGACGGCCCGGTCAGTCAGAACCGGCAGCAGCAGATCTACTTCGGCGCGCGCGGCGTGGTCTCGCTCGGGCTGACCGTCTACGGCCCGCGCCGCGAACTGCACAGCGGCCATTACGGCAACTGGGCGCCGAACCCGGCGATGATGCTCTCGCGGCTGCTCGCCTCGATGAAGGATGACGACGGGCGGGTACTCGTCGAAAACTTTTACGACGGGATTGAGCCGCTCAGCGAAACCGAAAAGCGAGCGCTGGCCGAAGCCCCCGATAACGACGAAGACCTCAAACGCGAACTGCTGATCGCGGGCACCGAAGGCGGCGGCAAAAAACTGAACGAACTGATCAACTACCCTTCGCTCAACATCCGCGGCCTCGCGAGCGCGTCAGTCGGCCAGACCGCCCGCAACGTCATCCCCTCGACCGCCGTCGCCGAAATTGACATCCGCCTGGTCAAAGGCATCGCCCACCGTCAGGCGGTCGAACGCGTCGTCGCGCACATTCGCAAACAGGGTTACCACGTCGTCGAAGCCGAACCCGACGAGGCCACGCGGCTGAAATACCCGAAGCTCGTCAGAGTCGTGAACAGTGACGGCTACAACGCCGCCAGAACCTCGATGGATCTGGACATCTCGCGCCGGGTCATCGCCGCCGTCCGGGGCGCCCGCGGCAGGACGGCACTCATGCCCACGCTCGGCGGCAGCGTACCGCTCTACATCTTCACCGACATCCTGAAACTGCCCGCGATCGGCATCCCCATCGCCAACCACGACAACAACCAGCACAGCGCGAACGAAAACATCCGGCTGCAGAACCTGTGGGACGGCATCGAGACGATGGCGGCGCTGCTGACACTGCCCGGATAGTGGAGGGCATTTTATCACCTGCCATCGGGCTGTCATTTGGGTAACAGTTCCAGTTTCGACCGGATATTTTTCGTGTACTGGTGATTCCTGCCCCAACGCTTCTGGAAATAAGGGAGCGCTATTTCAAAGTGTTCTCTCGCACCTTTGAAATCCCCCATCGCTTCCAGAACGTATCCCAGATTATCGTGACGCATGCCGACGGTGAAATGATCCCGGCCATAGGTCATCTCATCAATCACAAGCGCTCGTTCATAACAACCCCGGGCGCGAGCCAGTTCTCCCTGTTTACGCAGGACATTTCCAAGACCATTCAGGCTCGACTTTATCCATTAAGCGGCAAGGACAAGGCAGGAAAACAAATGATAGAGCGCCTTGCCCGGAATTAACACAAACTCTGTCTTTTCCGCAGAGTTCACTAAATACGGTGCAGCCCAGCAATGCCTGCGAACCAGCGCCAGACAATCACTGAAGGTGGCTTCAGCTTTCCGATACCAGGCCGTTTGATTGAGCGGGATAGCTCCTCCCGGTTGCAGTCGCCCCGCCAGCAGCACGACGAGCGAAAACAACCCCAGCAGCACGGGCGTGGTCCGCACAATCGCTTTGTCCGACCACTGCCGCTGCGTTTCCATCCCCAGCTGCGCCCGTGCTTCTTCAAAGGTCACTTCGACCGACCAGCGCATCACGGCCCAAGCGAGAATTTCTGCCGGGGTGGCATCAAGGTTGGTGCAGCCGAAGGCGGCATCGCGCAGTTTCCCGGCCGGATCTCGCACCAGCACGTAGCGGATGGCCACCGGGCGCTGGCCGGGCGTGTACCACAATCCGGTCCGCGAAAAGACCAGCAGCTTCTTTGTTCGCCCGCCATACCATTCGCTCTCGACCTCTGTCCACGGGGTCTCACGGCGGGCGGCCCATTCTGTGAGACTGCGCTGGCGTCCGCCCGTTCGCGGTTTGCGTCCGCGTTTGCCTGCCGGCTGCGGCCCCGGCCGATGGTAGAGGCTCGCGTCGAGCCGCAGCCGTGTGACCAGCGTCACCCGGGTCGGTTCGCCCGCGCACAGCAACGCCAGTTTGATGGCCGCATAACCGCCATCGACCACCAGCACGATGGCCCGCTCGGGCAGCCAGCGCCGCACCAGCCGGAGACAGACCATCAGAATGTCAATCGCCGTCTTGTGGGGCCGCGCCGAATCTTTCGCCGCCGCGCGGCACAGCACCGTCAGGAAGGGCAAGGCCCAGACGCGACTGCTCCACGGCAGCTTGACGAGGACCATCAGCGAGAGCCATTTCAAGCCGAAGCATTTGACCACCTGTTTCCGGCTCGATTTGACTGCATCACGATAACAGCCGAGGCCGTTGATCTGTTTGCCGCGCCGCCGTTCGATCGTGTCATCGGCGCCGATCACGACCGTGCTGCCCTGAGGCAGGAGCGCCAGAATCAGCCCGAGCAGAATCCGACTGGCGGCGAGCGCGCTCCACTGCGCCCGATTCAGGACGCGGTGATAAGTCTGGAAGTGCTGCTCAGCGCCGAGGCCGACCACGCGCAGGCAGGCGGTGATAGTCCGTTTCCCAGGCGCAAGGATCGCCCCGAGCAGCAGGACTTTGGCGTGCGCCCAGACAGGTTTGGAAAAGAGCGGCGCGAAGCCTACAATCAGGCTCAACAATTCGGCAGGCAGTGTCGGCATCGGAAAGACCTCTTTTGGCGAAGATTTCTTTCACAGCTTACGCGGCCTGCCGTTACTTTTTCAAAGATCCAAAATGGATAAAGTCGAGTCAGGAAAATGGCAACTTTAGGATGGTTTGACCCATAAGCAGCTTCGCCTATTGCGAGTGCGCGCTCGATGTGTGAGCGCGCGCCGGTCAGATCATTCCGGTCCTCCAGCAGGCGTCCCAGGTTGTTGAGCAGCATCGCCAGTTCCGGGCGGCTGTCATTACTGACTCCTTCAAAAGCCTCGAGCGACCGTTCCAGATAATTCTTCGCCTCATAACGTTTCCCCAGACGGATGAGTATTCCACCTATTGAACCAAGGACAATTGCCGCATCTATTGTTCCGGCCTCGCCGGCCGCTTCGTAGCGCTTGGAAGCACGCTTGAGTAACTTCAGTCCTCCTTCCAGATACCCCTGATCCGAAAGCGCAATTCCCAGATTACCAAGGGACTTGGCCAATGCCGGATGTTCACGTCCATAAAAACCCTCCTCCAGCTTATACGCCCGCTCAAAGCATGCCCTTGCCTCAGCAAAATCTTCAAGTTCCCGAAGTGCGCCACCCAGATTATTGATGATGGGAACCAGTTCGTGACTGTGCTGTCCATAGACAGCCTCACCGGTCGTGAGTGCGACAGTGAGTACTTCTTTCGCCTCGACAAACTTTGCCCGGTTGAGCAGATAAAGCCCTGAGTTATTCAACAAAATCAGCGCTTCTGATAATCCGGTCTCACGCCTGACTGCCTGCCCTGTAGCGGCCATGACGTGAGGGACCAGTTTTTCACAGACAGCCCAGTCTCGCTGGACCTTGCTTTCTTCGGGGAACAACTGGATCAGTAAACCGAGGGCCGCGTCCGCCCACTGCCTCTGTTCATCCTCCTTCATCCAGTCACGCACCACTGCCTGCACCAGACGATGCACCGACAACGCGACACCCGTCTTTTCGATCAGCGAGTAATGTCGCAGCGCAGCTATGACGTCATCAAATGCCAGTTCGTCGGCAAGGACGGAGGCGAGCGGTTCGGGCAGACAGTCAGCGCCCGCGACCAGCATCTCCAGCGGGATGTAATCGGGCGCCAGGAAGGAGCAAAGGTCCAGCAGCGCCACGCCCGCCGGGGCTTCACGCCGGACCTCCTGAAATGAAATCTGCCACGTCGTGGCAACGGTGTCGGGATAATCCGCGGGCTTGCCGCGTTCCCACAATTCGCGCCAGCGGTTCTGATACAGCTTCAGGTAATCGGCCAGCGGTTTACCAGTCTGTTCGATGTATGCGCCCGCCTGTTCCAGCGCGAGCGGCAGATTGCCCAGTTCATCGGCCAGCGCCTCTGCCGCCGCGCGGTCGCCCTGCCCCGTACGCTTCAGCAGAAAATCAATTGCATCCTGACGCTCAAGTTCCCTGACGGAAAGCGACTGCGCCACGCCGCGCCAGTTCGGGTTGCGCGAAGTGATCAGCACATGCCCTTTGCCACCCGCGGGGAGGTAACCGCGCAGTTCTTCAGCCTTCCGCGCATTGTCGAAAATCAGCAGCCATCTTTCGCTTCCCTCAAGCCGTCGGCGCACTGCTTCGACAATGACCGGCTGTTCCTTCGCGTTCCTTTCCGGCAAATCAAGTTTTGTCGCCAGCGCCGCATAATCACCCGAGAGCGTGGCCGTTTCCTCTGACCTGATCCACCAGACGACATCGTAATCGGCAGAATGACAGTGCGCGTATTCCACGGCAAGCTGAGTTTTCCCGACGCCGCCGAGGCCGTGTATCGCCTGCAAAGCCACGGCCTGACCGGCAAATAAGGTGTTATGAACCTGCTCAATCATTTCATCGCGCCCGATGAAGTTCGGATTGCGTTGATGTGTGATATTCCAGACGGGCGGCAACGCGCCGGGGAAGCGTGGTGGTTCGGCAATCGTTCGTTGAGGCTGGGCCGGACGCGCCGGCTGCGGGAACGCTGGCGGGGTTGAAGGCTTGGCCCGCTCGCGTCTGACTCCTGCGAGCAGTGTTTCGGCGGCGGCTGCTTCGTCTTTATCGAGCAGATCAATATATACAATACCTAATGTGTGACACTTTGTGAGGCTCTGACCCATTGGAAGAGCGACCTGTACAATAGCGGATGACCAAATCACGCTCAGACAGGAGGCTCGTCCCAATGGATCGCGACACTTTTATCATCTCTGTCTATTGTCTGGT
>DASRDU010000063.1:0-128334 GCA_035652435.1 Blastocatellia bacterium | reverse complement strand
GAGGTCTTGCAAGTCCCGTGGCGGTTGCTGCGGCGGGGGCTCCGACTCTGCGCGAATTGTCTGGCGCAAAGTTTTTCGTTCTATCTCAAAGAGCGTCAGGTGTTGAAAACCTGATCAATTGCTATGCCGAACACTTCTGGTCGGGCGAGCAATTCCTTAAAGAGTTAGCATCCCAACTCATTCATGAATTACAGCCTAATCATTCCATCAAAACGTTTGCCGACAACACCGCCATTAAAGGCGCTTTCGCTGAAGCGACCCTCCGCCAGTTTGTCTCCAGAGTCGTCGCTCCCTTGCGGGTTTCGACCGGGGCGGTAATTAGTGAGGAGCTTTGTGATAACCCGAAAAAGGTCCCGCAAATCGACCTGATCATCTGGGCGCCTTCGCCAGCGCCAGCTATCTTCTGCTCTGGCGATTTCGCACTGGTGCCCCGTTCGAGTTGCTTCGGCGTGATGGAGATCAAGCGGAGCCTCTATTCGGATGCTGGCAAAAGAATTGGCGACGTGGTTGGCAATGCCCAAGCTTACAAGCTGGTTAGCGGTGTAGCACGGGATATACAATTCGACCCAGCCAGGACATCTGATGCAGACTTCACAGTCTACCCCGGCCTTGGCGTCGTCTGCATCCACGAGTACGACCAATCAAACCAGACGCAGTATGCCGAGTTGGAACAGGAGGGGCTCTCCCTGACGCTCTTTCATGAGAACTCGGACGGCAAGCTTGACCCGAATCCGAAAGCAGTTTTCCGGCTGATCAACTTTTTGACCCTGACGAAACTGCGAGCGCGGATCATGGAAGGGCGGGATTTGGTTGACGTGCGGCTTTTGAATGCTGATGGGGTCGAAGTGGCGCTGGCGGATGTCAGTGCGAGCCAGTCAATAGAGAGTCCGCCAAAGATGATGGTATCGCTCGGCCCGGTAAGTTCGACCAATACGCCTTTCGTCATCGGCCCTGTGGGAGGCCGGCCACGTGATAAATCGTGAGCGGAGACGATCAGGCGCGTTTCATGGCAGTTTTTTGTCAAATTCCACAGCGAACGGCGTGCCCGCCCATCACGAGGTGAGGAATCTGAATCTCGGCAAGCGCTGATCTTGGACTGCTCCAAATTTTCTACTCGTACTCAAGCCCCGAAATCTTCCGCCAGAATCCTGTCCATCGCGGCAACGAGGAAGTCAGCGTCGCTTTCCGCAAACTGCATCGGCGGCCTGATCTTGACTACGTTGTGAAAAGGCCCGTCAGTGCCGAGCAGGATGCCGTACTCTCGCATGCGGTTTGCCACGAATGAAGCTTCTTCCGCGGCGGGTGCCAGCGTCTCGCGGTCGCGCACCAGCTCGATCCCCAGAAACAATCCGGAACCGCGCACGTCGCCGACAATCGGGTAACGCTCAATAAGCGGGCGTAAGCCTGCAAGCAATCGCCCGCCAACCCCGAACGCGCGCTCCTGCAGCCGCTCATCACGCATCACATCCAGCACCGCGAGGCCAATCGCGCACGAGACGGTGTTGCCGCCGAAGGTGCTGAAGAACTCCATGCCGTTGTCGAATGAGGCCGCGATCTCGGGCGTCGTCACGACCGCGCCGATGGGGTGGCCGTTGCCGATGGGTTTGCCCATCACAACGATGTCGGGCACGACGCCCTGCGCTTCAAAGGCCCAGAAGTGCGTCCCCGTGCGCCCGTAACCCGTCTGCACTTCGTCGGCGATGCAGATTCCGCCCGCTTCGCGCACATGGCGGTAGATACTGACCAGGTAACCTTCGGGGAAGAAGATTTGTCCGCCCACGCTCGGGCAGGTCTCGGCGATGTATCCGGCCGGGGCGAGACCCCGCTCGCGCAACCTTTCAATGATTTCAAGAACGTGGTGCGCGTATTTTTCTCCCGCCTGCGGGTCGTCGCGTTTGTACGGGCCGCGATACACATCCGGGATCGGGGCGGTGTGAACCCACGGCGGGGCGCCTTCGCCGCCGGGGCCGTCGTGTTTGTAAGGGCTGATGTCAACGAGCGTCGTGGTGTGGCCGTGGTAGGCGGCTTCGAGTACGATCAGGTCGCGCCGGCGGGTGTGCGCGCGGGCCAGACGCAGCGCGAGTTCGTTGGCCTCGCTCGCCGAATTGACGAAGAAGCAGATGCTCAGGTGGCCGGGCAGCGTGGCGCACAGCCTTTCGGCGTAACGGTTGATCAGGTCGTGCAGGTAGCGCGTGTTGGTGTTGAGGACGGTCATCTGTCGCCTTCCGGCCTCGACGACGCGCGGATGACAGTGGCCGACGTGCGGCACGTTGTTGTAAGCGTCCAGATACCTGCGCCCGTTTTCGTCGAACAGGTACTGCATCCAGCCGCGCACGATCTTGACCGGGTCGCGGTACGCGATGCTCAGGTTGCGCCCGATGCGCTCGCGGCGCACGGCGAGCGTTTCAGCCTTGTCTGGCTCCGGCGGCGGGAAGCGATCAGCGGGAATGCCCAGGATCAGATTCGGGTCGGGCGAGAGGCTGCGCCACAGCTCGCGCTGGCCGGCCCGCCCCACGCCCGGGAAATCGCAACCAAGGTCGAGCAGGTCGGTGATGATCTGGAAATGCAGGTGCGGCGTCCAGTCGCCGTTCGCTGGCGGCGTGCCAATCGTCGCGATGCGCTCGCCACGGGCGACGGGCCTGCCGGCGGACAAACCTTCGAGCGACTGTTCGCTCAGGTGGCCGTAGAGCGTATAGAACTCGTGCCCGTCGCCGGTCTCGTGTCTGAGGATGATCATCGGGCCGTAATCAAGCGACGCGGCGTTGTTATTGAACGCGTGAGCCACTCCGGCGAGCGGCGCGTGAACGGGCGTGCCGGCTTCGGCAAACAGATCAATGCCCAGATGAATCGTGCGATGTTCGTCGAACGGGCTGCCCGCGGTGAACGCGGGCGTCGTGTAAAGCAATCGGGGTTCGTCGTAACGACCGACGCCGACTTTCACGCCGGCTTCTTTCATCAGGCCGAACAGGCGCTCTGTCAGCCTGGGTTCCGCATTCTCGCGCTCATCGCCACTGATCGTCGGGCTGCCGACGCTGAGATCGAAAACGACGCAGGGCTCGGCTCGCAGGTCAATATCCAGCACCTGCGCGAACGCCTGCGCGCTGGCTCGCAGCCATCCCGTCACCGCTTCGCCGGATTTGACCGGCGCGAGACCGCAGGCGTGACGGAACGTGGCTTCGGCCAGACGCCGCGGAATTTGCGCCAGCTTTGGCAGCGTGCGACGAATCGGCTGCTGACTGATCGCGAGGTATTCGTCATCAGGCCGCTGCCGTTGCTGGTGAGCAGCCAGGCAGACGCTCATGCAGAGCCGCAGACAGACGAGACCAAAGAGCGCGGCGATCTCATCCTCGTTGAGCGCATACTCCGCGTGATAGCCCTTCACAATCTGAGCTGCAGCGGCGAACGGGTCAGGTTTGTCGAGGATCGTGTAAGCGATGGCGACCGCCAGATCGCCGACCGTGAAGCTGTGAACCATATCGCCGAAATCAATCACGCCGGTCACGCGCTGATTCCGGGTGTAAAGATCATCGCCGCCCCCGACCAGGACGTTGTAATCGTTCGCGTCGTTGTGAATGACGCTGTGGCGCAGGGCGGGCAGCAGTGGCGCGACGTGGCGCTCGAAATCAGCCGCGATCCTGCCGATCAGTCTGCGCATTTCCTCGTCAGCGACGAGCGGTTCGTACTCACGAACGATCCGCAGCCCGCTGGCCAGATCCCAGTGAAAATCGCGGTGAAGGGCCTCGTGATCAAAGCCCTCAAGCGCGCGATCAAGCTGGCCGATGCGGCGCCCCAGATCAAACAGTAATTCCGGTGAATGCCGGCTGACGCTGCCCAGCGGGACGCCCGGCAGGTACGTGACCAGCCACACGAAATGGCGAACGTCCGCCGACTGCACTTCAGCAATGCCAGCCCCCCTGGGTGTCAGTGCGACGCTCTGGCAGACGGGCGCGACCCCGGCCACGCGCGCCATAGCCTGCTGCTGCGCTTCGAGCATGGCGCGCGTTTCCGTCGCGTTCGCGATCTTCAGCACAAAGCGTTCGCCGGACGGTGTGTGCATCAGGAAGTTCTGGTCACGTTCGCTCGGCAGCATCGTCGCGGTCGCGTCGAGGCCGTAGAGTTCCTGCGCGATGTGAATCGCGTCTTCAGGGTTGAAACGTGGGGTGTGGTCGAGTAAGGACATGACAGGCCCGGCCGGCGGCTCCTTCGGCAGTATTCATCGTGTGAGGTGACAGATTAGCAGAGCCGCTCGTTTGAAATGAACCGAATGCGGGCCGGATTGATATCAGGGTCAGTTCATTCTTCCGGTCACGCACTGGGTACGTACGCTTCCAGCGTGCCCGGCTTCGATCAACGCGCCCCGGCCAGAAGCCAGGCACGCTGGAAGCGTACGTACCCAGTGCGTGACTGGTAACACTGCTGTGAGAACGAATTGACTTTGGATTGACACCACTGGTGTGGACAAATCCGTAGGCGGGCCATTAATATCTCCCGCCGTTAAGCATCAACCCGCAAACCTGAACGATAATCTGTCTGACAATCTGAAACCGTCACCGAAAAACTATGAGAAAACCACTTGGCATCGGCTTCATCGGCAGCGGGTTCATCACCCGCTTCCACATCAGATCATTTCTCGCCGTCCGCGACGCCGAAATCCGCGGCGTCTGGAGCCCGAACAAGGGCCGAGCGCAGGAGGCGGCCGACCTGGCGAACTCGCTCGGGCTCGGCGAGGCGAAGGCGTTCAGATCCATTGAGGAGATGGCCGCCTCACCCGACATTGACGCGATCTGGCTCTGCGGCCCCAACCACATGCGCGTTGACAATCTGGAGCGCATCGTCAAAACGATCAAGGCGGGCAAAGGCAATCTGATCGGCATCGCGTGCGAAAAGCCGCTGGCCCGCAACGTCGCCGAGGCGAAGCGCTGCGTCGAACTGATCGAAGAGGCCGGCGTGCTGCACGGCTATCTGGAAGACCAGCTCTTTGAACCCGCCGTCGCGCGCGGGCGCGAAATCATCTGGCGGCGCGGCGCTGCATTGACCGGCAGGCCGTATCTGGCCCGCTCCGCCGAAGAACACAGCGGCCCGCACATGCCCTGGTTCTGGCAGGGCGATTTGCAGGGCGGCGGCGTGCTGAACGACATGATGTGCCACAGCGTCGAAGTCGCCCGCTTCCTCCTGACCAAACCCGGCGCGCCGCGCGCGAGCATCAAACCCGTCAAAGTCTCGGCGACCATCGCCGGCCTGAAATGGACGCGGCCTGAATATGCCAGAAAGCTCAAAAAAATGATGGGCCGCAAGGTTGATTACACGAGCCGCCCGTCCGAAGACTTCGCCCGCGCGACGATCCATTATGTTGACGAAAAGGGCCTGCCGCTGATTTCTGAAGTCACGACTTCGTGGAGCTACGTCGGCGCCGGGCTGCGCCTGAGCACCGAACTGCTCGGCCCGGAGTACTCGATGTCCGTCAACACGCTCGACAGCGGTCTCAAGCTGTTCTTCAGCCGCGAGGTGAAGGGCTCCGCCGGCGAAGACCTGGTTGAGAAACAGAACGCCGAGCAGGGACTGATGCCGGTCGTCGCCAACGAAGCCGGAGATTACGGTTACGAGGCCGAGAATCGTTATTTTGTGAACTGTTTCCTCGACGGCAAACAGCCGGAAGAGAGTTTCCATGATGGCCTGGAAGTGACCGAGTTGCTGATGACCGCGTACCTGAGCGCCGAGCAGGAGCGCACGATTGAATTCAAGCCGAAGGATCTGGACAAGTTCATCCCAGCGGTCGCGCGCGGCACGTGGAAGGGGCGCTGACAACAAAACATGAGACTCAAAGACAAAGTGGCAGTGATCACAGGCGCAGCTTCGGGCATCGGGCGTGCCATCGCGTTGCGTTTTGCCGAAGAAGGCGCGCGCATCGTTGCCGCGGATTTGAATCAGGAAAAGAACGAAGAGACGGTGCGGCTGATTCACTCAAAAGGCGTCGAGGCGTTCGCCGTCACGACCGATGTCGGCCAGTCGGCTTCAGTCACACAACTGTTTCAGGCCATTGACGGGCGCGGCTGGAACGTGGACGTGCTCGTGAACAACGCCGGTCAGGGCGGTGCGCTGACTCCGGTTCACACTGTGACTGATGAGATGTGGGACGCGATCATTGACGTGCATCTGAACGGGACTTTTTACTGCACCCGCGAGGCGATCAGACGCATGCTCCGGTCGGGCACCTCAGGCGCAATCATCAACCTTGGCTCCGTCGCCGGGTTGCGCGGCATAGCTTATGGGGCCTCTTACACCGCGGCCAAGGCCGGGATCATCGGTTTCACCAAAGGTGTCGCGCAGGAGGTGGCGAAGCGTGGCATCCGCGTCAACTGCATCGCGCCCGGCTGGGTCGAAACGCCGATCCTCGACAATCTGCCCGACAGGCTGCGCGAGACGATGGTCCCCGGCACGCCCATCGGGCGCATCGGCCAGCCCGAAGAGATCGCCGCCGTCGCACTGTTTCTGGCGAGCGACGAGTCGAGTTACGTGATCGGACAGACGATCAGTCCGAATGGCGGGCTCTACACCTGACAGGACTGAGGCAGGAAAGTGAACCGGCCCTGCCGCAATCCCTGTGATCAGGTTGCGGCAGGACTTTTTATTTGAGGGCCGATGTTTTCGATCACTGCACTGCGACTTCGCCCTGGGCGATAAAGAACCCGTCGCAAG
Organism: Blastocatellia bacterium; assembly: GCA_035652435.1. GTDB lineage: Bacteria > Acidobacteriota > Blastocatellia > RBC074 > RBC074 > DASRDU01. Next base: position 121,638 of record DASRDU010000063.1, on the reverse strand, counting down.
TAGTCACATAGATCGTGTATTTGAAAGGCCCCTTCTTTGCGGTCTCGCGCAACGGGACGCCGGACAGGGCCGCGCCGCCTTTGTTCGCCCGGAAAGCGTTTCCCCGAAACGGCGTGGCATTGGGGCTGAAGCGGATCTCCACCACGCCATCCTCAGTCCTCCACCGCGCCTCCTGTCTGGCCCCGATGTTCAGAGCCACGCGTTCAGGCTTGACCATCAGCTTTCCTCTGCCACCTACCCTGATCGTAATGTCTACCGGGTTCGTGTCTCTCGGATCTTTCTCCGGCGGTTGCGGCTTCGGCTCCGGTGGATAGCCCGGTTTCTGCTCGTTACTCACGCGCCCTTTGCCACTACTCGCTTTTGCCATTCCAAACCTCCGTTAATGGATGAATGCCTTGCGATGTAACTCCGAATTGATTCCGGCTGTTCTTTCCGGACTTCAACCCGAAGGGGTATGCTTGATGCGGGTATGCACTCTTACCTTCGGATCAACCGTAAACAGTGCCCCCTCTGCCGAGGTTATTTTTACCACATACTTGTACTCGTTGAAGCCATCGTCCTCTTCCGGAACAATCGCGATTGGCACTCCCGATTCTCCGGCCCCGGGGGCTGGGATGTCCCAATCCCCTGCGCCGAATGGCGTCTGGCCGGGAGTAAACAGGATCTCGATATTTGCCACCCCGTCGCCACAGACCCATCGCACAAAATCCCCCCCTGCAATGCTCAGGCGGACGGTGTCCGGGTTCACTATCGGAACCTTATTCCCGGTTCCGTCATCCTCCATGCTGACTACGACAACTCGTTGCGGCATCAATTCCTCCTTGTGAAAGGCGACTGGCCGAAAGTGTCAACGCGGCTTCCGGCTTTGGTTGATAATTGCCTGAAAGTCCGGATCGGAGCGTAACCCGGCCAATTCAGGGTTGCGGGTCAATTCAGCAATGCTGTAACCGGAGTTCACGGCTTTCTGCGCCGCCGCCAGGGCCTGGGCGCGCGCGCCGCCGAGGTGATAGACAACGATTGCGCTGGCCAGGCACTCTGCGTTTTTCGACTCCAGTTCCAGCGCCTTCTCAATGTGCTGAAGCGCTTCCTCCTTACGCCCGCCCCGTTTGGCCAGCCATTCTGCCTGCAGAGCCTCGCTTTCGGCGTCACTTTCGTGTTCCAGCAGATCCTGCTGATACCCGATGGCATGGTCGTAAGCATCATTGGCCTCGGCGTCATTAGTACCACCTTGTCTCCAGCGGCAGGCATCCCCCAGACTCCCCCAGAGCAATGCGTCCTGCTCCTGCAATCTGATGGCTCGTTTGTACTCTTCAACCGCGGCATCGTACTTCTCCTGATAAAACAATGCCGTCCCCAGACCGTTGTACCCGTCAGGGGTTGGCTGCAGGGCAATTGATTTGCGGAAAGCGGACTCGGCCTGATCGAACTGCCCGAGCTTCAGCAGGGCGTTGCCCACATTACGCTGATAGTTGGCATTTTCAGGAAGCAGATCGGCGGCCCGGCGCCAGCATTCAAGAGCATCATCAAACCTGCCCTGACGGTAGTAGAAGACGCCCTTCTCTGCGTACCCGACCGCCGGCCTGAGTTTAATGACCTGCTGAAAAGCGGCCTCGGCCTCGTTCAGTTGTTTGTTGTAACCGTAAGCTGCCGCCAGATACAACAGGGCTTCAAAATCATCCGGCTTTTTCTGGTGTGCCTCTTCAAAGGTTCTGACCGCCTGTTTGTATTCCTTATTCCAGACATAAAGCAGACCCAGCGTGACCTGTGCCTCTGAAGTTAGGTTTGGTTCTCGGAGTGCAACCCCACAAGCCACAGAAGCAAGATCAAACCACGTCTTATCACGAGCCTGAGTCAACTGGTATTTGAAGAGATAAGCCCGCCCCAAAGCAGCCTGGGTCAGTGCCGAGTGGGGGTTGTCTTTCGCCAGCCCTTCAAGTAACTCGACGGCTTTATCAACTGTGATCTCTTCCGGGTCACGTTGCAGATAACCGAGCGCCTGCAGATACTTCTCCTGCGCCGCCGGGTCGGGCACGCCGGCCTGTTGAAGTGCAGGCTCCTGAACTTTTATCCCCAGCCTCATCGCCACACGCCTCGCGACCTGACCGCTCAACTCATTCCAGTCGGCGCCGTCGGCCGAATCATTGGCAATCTGCTCTCCCTTTGCATTGAGCAATCTGTAGCTGACGCGCTTCCGGCTGCTCGCGCTCTCTACGGTCCCGCCAAGGATCAGATTCGCGCCCAGGTTCTTCGCGTACCATTTATAGTCCGACGGCGGGGAATCAGAATGCTCACTGGCTGAAGGCCGCACGACCTGAAGACCGGGCACCCTTGCCAGTATGTCACTCAATGCTCTGGCCAGACCAACGCCGAGCATTTTGTCTTCCGCCGACTGCCTACTCTTTATGCTGAAAGCCATGACCGCCAGGAATTTTTCAGCCGGGAGACTCACCGGGACAGAACACGGCCTCGTCAGCAGGGCAATGATCAGAAGCAGCGCGGCGATCACGGGCGACAAAGGATTGCGCCGCAGCCGCGCCGGACTCAGCCAGTGCAACTTTGACGAATCATCATCGGCCCTGAGTTTCCGCCCCGCCTCACCGGCATCGCGCAACCGCCGGTCAGTTTTTTTCTCAAGACAGCTTTTCAGCAAAGCTGTGATGCCAGCGGGCGTCCCGGGTGGCAGCGCATTCCAGTCGGGCTCCTTCACGAGAATCGCCGCTTCGGTGTCGGCCTGCGTCTCAGCAGCAAATGGGTGGCGCCCGGTCAGCGCTTCGTACAGCATGCAGCCGAAGGCCCAGAGGTCTGTGGCCTTGTCCGGCTCTTCGCCGCGCAACTGCTCGGGGCTCATATAAGCCGGCGTGCCGAGCCGCGTGGAGGGGCGCGTCAGGGTGTCGGCATGGGTGATGTGCCCATTCGCTTCGGCGCCGGTTTGCACGAGGTCGGCGCGCGCGGGTCTGGCGAGGCCGAAATCAAGCACCTTGACCGTGCCTTCGGGCAGGATTCTGATGTTGGCCGGCTTGAGGTCGCGGTGAATGATGCCGCGGGCGTGGGCGGCTTTCAGGGCTTCGGCGATCTGAGTGAAATACGCGCGGGCCTCGGGGACCGGCAGCGTGCCTTCCTTCAGGCGGTCAGCCAGCGTGCGGCCCGGCAGATATTCGAGTACCAGGAAGAGCAGGCCGTCCGATTCGTCGCGGTCGTGGATCGTGGCGATGTTCGGGTGATTGATGGCCGCGAGCATTTCTGATTCGCGCTTGAAGCGGGCGACGAATTCGGGGCTCTGCGCCAGATGATGGGGCAATACCTTGATGGCCACGTCACGTTTCAGTTTCAGGTCGCGCGCCAGCCAGACTTCGCCCATGCCGCCTTTCCCGAGCAGTTCGACAATCTCATAATGTTTGATGAGGCGGCCCGGGGCCATAGTCTGGGCGGAATTGCGCGCCATCTCTCTGGCGATCAGATCCATCGCGTTCTCTTCGAGGAAGCCGCCGGTCTGATCTTCGTGGCTGAGGAGCGAAGCCACTTCGAGGCGCAGTGATGCGTCATCGGCCCCGGCATCACTGAGATATGCCCGGCGCTCGTCCGGTTCGAGCGTCAGCACGTAATGCCTGAGCTGCTCGATCCGTTCCCATTTTTCGGGAGTCATCGGCTTCATCACTGTCTTCAATGTTCCCGTCTCATCTCTCGCAGCAGCCAGCCCTTCGCCATCTTCCAGTCATCCATCACCGTGTCTTCGCTGACCTTCAGGACGGCGGCGGTCTCCTTGACGCTCAGGCCGCCGAAAAACCGCATCTCGACGACGCGGGCTTTCCGGGGGGCGAAATCGGCGAGAGCCTTGAGCGCATCATCGAGCGCGATCAGATTCGGGTCGCTGCTGTTATCGGCCGGGATCATCAGTGCTTCATCGAGCTCAACTTTTGCTGCGCCGCCGCCGCGCTTCTGGTTGTTCCGTTCGCGCGCGTGATCCACCAGGATGTGGCGCATCATCCGGGCGCACATGGCCATGAAATGCGCGCGGTCATTCCAGCTCACGTCCCGGACGTCTATGAGGCGCAGGTAGACTTCGTTGACGAGCGCGGTCGTCTGCAAACTGATGCCGGGGTTTTCCTGCCGCATATACCAGTGCGCCTTGCGGTGCAGTTCGTCGTAAACCAGCGGCATCAGCTGATCGAGCGCGGCTTCGTTGCCCTGACTCCACGACCGGAGCAGTTGCGTGACGTTTCCCGAGGCTGTTGCTTCCATCTTTTGCGGACTCCCTTCCTCACACACTTCGTCTGTGATTCAAACCCTTCTCTACTGCTGGTGAGGTTTGCGGGCAAAACGTTTCATGCAGCAATGACCGGCGCTCGTGCCAGGACAACAGTTATCCCACAGGAGCGACAGGCCGCTGCTTGATGTCAAAGGGTGATTGCAATTGACCGTTGTTTGTCTGTGATGGGCGCGGATTATAGCACCGATCAGGCGCGTCCGGGCTACTGAAATATTTTTTCACCGGGCTCCGGTTTTAATCCCCCGTTTCCGCTTCAGCAGGTGAGAGCAGCACCGGAGGGAGGAAAATTTATGGCCGAAGCATTACATCAGGCTTTTTGCAGTTTCAGCATCCTGCTGGATGAAATTGATGACTGGTGCCGCGTGGAACGGCCGAAGGGCTTCCCGCCGAGGCCGAAGGACGCGCGCGACCTGCTCATCCTCGTGGCGATCCACAACCTCGCGGCTGAACTGGGCAGCGCCGGGCTGAGGAGGCAGATTCAGGCGCTCACCTTCGAGCAATTCGACAACGCCGCCAGAGATTCAGCCGTGCGCTGGAACTGAAGCGAATTACCACCGCCGCCGGCGTGAAGTTCTCCTGACCGTTCGGTAAGATATGCCGCCGAACAATTCAGGAGGACGGGCATGCCAGCAACCACCAACAGGCAGACGCACCACAGGGCACAGGGAGGGTTGATTCTCTCCCTGTGTTTTTGTGTCTTCGTGCTTTTCAGCATCACTGCACAGGGCCAGTCAGCACAAGCACCAGAAACCTATCCGCAAAAGACGCGGACGTTTCATTCAGCAGCCGAATTCGAGCGGCTCACTAAAGGTCAGGTAGTCATTCACCGCTCCCGTCAATACTCGGGCTCCCCTTTTGCAGATATGTTCGGATCAGACAGTGGTGTCGTCTGGCAGCGAAAAGGCGAAAGCCAGATGCGCCCTCTCCAGCAGATGCCGTGGAACGAAGTCACAGTAATCACCGGAGGAATTCTTGACTTCTTCATAGGGACCAAGCGTGGAACGGTTCTTTACAGGGGAGTTCAAAACTCATTTGAATATTTCGCCGGCCAGCGCTGGCTGCCTGATGATCACGTCACTGGCATTGGTATTACGGATGACGGAGTTGTCTGGATCGAAACGCCCAAAGGCTACAGCCGCATTGAATATAAAGAAATGACGCTCGCCGACAAGGCCCGCGCCTTTGAAGAGCGCATCCGCGCCCGTCACGTGCGGCACGGGCTGATGGCTGATTCACACCTGCGCGTCCCCGGTGACCTTTCCAGCAATCAGATGGTCTCGAGCGACAACGACGGCCTATGGACGGCGATGTATGTCGCGGCCGAATGCTTCCGTTACAAAGTCACGGGCGAGGCGGCGGCGCGCGATTACGCCCGGCAGGGCATTCAGGCGCTCATGCGGCTCGAAGAGATCACTAGCATCCCCGGCTTCCCTGCCCGCTCGTTCATCAAGATCGGCGAGGACATTCAACCGACGGACGGCGAATGGCACACGACGCCTGACGGCCGGTGGCGGTGGAAGGGCGATACAAGTTCGGATGAGATCGTCGGGCATTACTACGCTTACGCGATCTATTACGATCTGGTCGCGGATGAGAAAGAGAAGGAGCAGATTCGCGCCGTCGTTGATCGCATCACTTCGCACATTCAGGATCACGGCTGGCACCTCGTTGACGTTGACGGCAAGCCGACGCGGTGGGGGTGGTGGGCGCCGGAAGAAATCTGGAATGACCCTGACGAGACGGGCCTGCGCGCGCTGCACCTGCTCTCACACCTGCGCGTGGCACATCACATCACTGGCAAAGCGAAGTATCAGACGGCTTACGAAGAGCTGATCAATAAGCATCGCTACCACCTGCTCACGCGCAATCAGAAGATCAACTACCCGGGCCACGTCAATCACTCGGATGACGAACTGGCCTTTCTGTCTTACTACCCGCTGCTGCTTTACGAAACCGACCCGAAGCTGCGCGAGGTGTATATTCAGAGTCTGGAACGGAGCTGGCAGGTCGAGCGGCCCGAACGCAATCCGCTGTGGAATTTCATTTACGCGGCGGGCACGGGCAGTAAGGAGTTTGATCTCGATAACTCCGTCCTGACGCTGCGACAAATTCCGATGGATCTGATCGAATGGACGGTCAGGAATTCGCACCGCCAAGATGTGGTGATTGATCCGGCGGCTGACCGCTTCAAGCGGGCGCAGTCGCTCGTCGTGCTGCCATACGACGAACTGCCGGTGATGAAATGGAACGGCAACCCGTACCGGCTCGACGGGGGCAACGATGGAAAAAGCGAAGACGACGGCGCGTACTTCCTGCTGCCTTACTGGATGGGGCGTTATCACAAACTGATCGGCGAATAAAATGTCCGGTCAGTGATTCCGATTCAGCTCTCCGCTCAGCGTCCCGAGGAAGGCGACCAGCGGGGCGATGTCGGACTGGCTGATTCTGATCCGCTTCAACTCCTCATCGGCCTCGCGCACCTGACCGGCGCGGGCCATTTCGCTCAATCGCATTATTTCAGCTACAGCGTCTTCGAGCGAGCCGTACGCGCCCGTGTGCATGTAAGGATAAGTGTAAGCGAGGTGGCGCAGCGTCGGCGTTTTGAATGCGCCAATCATGCGGCGCAGAAGCTCGTCATCACTCTCACCAGAGCGACGCAGCGACGGGCTTTTGAGGTCAACAAAGTTCCAGAAACCCAGGTCAGCTTCGCCGGGCTTCTCTCTGGTCGGTGTTTCGCGGAATCGGGCGGAAGGGCGCACGGCGCCGGCGGAATCGGGGATCACGAGTGTGGCAAACTTCCCCGCCCCGTGCATCTGGTCATATTCGACCTGGCTGATGCCGATGTTGTGAAAGGAAAAATCGGTGAACAGCGGCGGCGCGTGACAGGCCACGCAGTTGCCGACCGGGGTGGCGCCTTCGGTGCGAAAGAAAAACTTCAATCCCCGAAGCGCATCGGCGCTGAAACCCTTCGGCAGCCTGAGTGCGCTTTTGTTCTCAAGCCCTGACACTTTCGCGAGCAGTCTTCGCGCGAAGGCTTTCGCGTCCTCGCCGCTCGCCGGGGCGGCGTCCAGATTATTTATCCGGATGAACTGGTCCCAGGGCGAATTCCTTTCGCTCGCAAGCGAACGTACGAAATCGGCCACGGCCCTCGCCACCAGACTCACGACTTCATCGCGGCTGAGTTTTTCGAGTTCGATGCCGTAAGTCTTTCTAAACAACTCGCGGTAACTGCCCGCGCCCGACTCGTCGCCCTTGTCACTCAGCACGATTGCCTGAATCTGCGCGAAGGCCTGCGGCTGTTCGCCCGGCAGCCAGCCCATCGGGCGCCCGGCGAAAGTCCCCTTGACCAGTTCTTCGAGCGAGCCGAATTCGCCGTCGAAATGCAGGCGCGGCGACTCTGCCACGTCAAAGATCGTCGGCGAATTGCGCAGTTCGTTGCGGCGCGGATCGCCGAAGCGGTAGGAGACCCAGCTCCGATTGAGGAAATCGGCGTAAGCGCGCCGGCCCTGCGGGTCTTCGTCGTACAGGTGGCAGGTGCTGCAACTCGCCGGGAAATCGCCCTTCGAGGTCGAGAAGCGCGCGTCCTTGAACAGGCGTTCTCCGAGCCTGGCCTGCTGCGGCTGCAATCCGGCTTGTGCGCTGCCACGCGTCCAGCCGGCGAGACCGGCCAGCATGAATGCCAGAAATGTGATCAGCGTTCCGCACCTGAGCCACACGGCCACGGTCAGCAAAGTCGTCTCGGAATCAGTGTTGGTTGTCATCGTCGAGGGGCCTCCCTGCGGGTCATTCATCATTGCCTGATGGCGATTAAACCATAACTCCGCGACGCGAGCGAACCCCATGTCAGTGGCTCAGGCCGGCCCGGTCGTTGTATAGTGCTGGAGATTGAGCAATGCCCGGGCAAAGGAGTAGACCAGAGAATGACTGACCGGAGAATGACTGTTGATGAGCAGCAGGCTGGCACGCTGAGGGTGACGGTCCTGCGGCGCGCGCTCGGGACGGCGGGCGCGGCGGCCTTCGTGGTGACCAATATGGTCGGCACGGGCATCTTCACCGTCCCGGCTTTTGTCAGGACGGCGACCGGCAACGGCCTCGCCGCGCTGGCCGTCTGGGTGGTCGGCGCGGGGCTCGCGCTCTCAGGCGCTCTCTGTTACGCGGAGCTGGCGACGCGGATGCCCGAGGCGGGGGGCGAGTACCATTACCTGACGCGCATCTACGGCAAGCTGTGGGGCTTTCTGAGCGGGTGGATCTCTTTTCTGGTCGGCTTCTCGGCGGCGATTGCGGCGGCGGCGCTGGGCGCGTCCGCTTATGCCGAGGCAGTCCTGCCGGGCTGGGATCGGAATGCGCCGCTCGTTACCGGCTTTGGAATCCAGATCACCGAAGGCTCCGTGGCTGCCGCCGCGCTGATCATGGTGCTGGCGGTATTCCATGCTTCCGGCGTGCGCCCGAGCGGCAGGCTGCAAACGACCATCGCCGGGCTGGTGATCGGCGCGATCATTCTGTTCGTCCTCGCGGGCATTGGCAGCGGGCGTGGCGACTGGGGCGGGGTGACAGCCGGGTCGAAATCAACCGGGCTGTGGTGGGTCGCGTTGATTCAGGTCAGCTTCGCTTACAGCGGATGGAATGCCTCCGCATATCTGGCCGGCGAAGTGATCAACCCACGGCGGACGCTGCCACGCGCCCTGATCGGCGGTACGTTGGTGGTTGCCATCATTTACCTGGCTCTGAATGTGCTGTTCCTGTATGCGCTGCCAGCCAATGCGTGGGAGCCGTCAATCGCCGTCGGGCAGACCGTGGCAGAACGCCTGTTCGGGGCTGAAGGGGCCAGAGGGGTCAGCACGATCATCACGCTGACGATCATCGGCTCGGTCAGTTCGATGACCGCCGCCGGGCCGCGCGTTTATTACGCGATGGCGCGTGACGGCCTGGCGCACTCAGTCTTCGGTCGCCTGGGTCGGCGCGGGGGGGCGCCGACGGTCGCGATCTTTACTCAGGCCATCGTGGCCATCATTCTGGCGCTGACCGGCGCTTTCGATGCATTGATCCTGTATGCCGGTTCAGCCTTATTGTTATTGGCGGGTCTGACCGTCGCTGCGGTCTGGCTGGTCCCGCGCGGCGCGGCGGATGACTCGCCGCGCTTCTTCCGCACGCCGGGGTATCCGGTGACGCCCGCAATCTTTCTGATCCTGACGCTGGTCGCTTTCGTCGAGGGGTTGAGAGAGAGCCCCGTGCCGACGGGCGCGGCGCTGCTGACGATTCTGGCCGGCATCGGCATCTATTTCATCGCCCGCGCGCGCGGCTGGCTGAACGACGAGCCGGTGGAAGAATAAAGCGGGCGAGCCGGCCCTGGGGCCGGCTCGCGGTGGACAGGCATTCCTTTTTCCTGCGTGTTGATACTGGCCGCTGACCGCGCGGAAGCTTTTGCCCCCTGCCTGTCGTGGATGGATCGTTTCAATCGCTCGTCGAAAGCTCTTTAGCGGCTTCTTTGGTCAGGCGGCGTCTCACTCCTTTCACTCGGAATTATGATGGAACCTGATGCGCCCTCGTTTCTCCGGCGAACTGAATCTCCCTGATCTCGTACATGTACATATTCGTCCACACGGTCAGCACCCTGAACTTGTCGGCCTTTTTGCGCTCCACCTGCGTGCAGTGGAAAGAGGTGACCAGCTTGCCCGGCCTCCCCTTGTCGCTCGTGTAAATGTAGAGGCAGTCTTCCCCGTTGGCCTTCTTCACGTCGTCGTGAATGACCACGTACTCGCCCTTGAGCAGCGCCCCCTGAAGCCTGACCAGTTCGGGGAACATCACGACGGCTTCCTGACGCTGTGTCGCCTGGGCATGGTTATGCGCTTTGGTATCCGCCTGCCCGGCCCAGGCACTGATTGATAATGCCGCGGCGGCGACCAGTAAAATTGTCAGCGTGAATTTTTTCATGGCAAATCCTCCCGGCCGCAAATCGCGGCTCGTTACGCTTTCCTCCGGCTCTCCCTTTTTCAATACAGCCCGAATGCTCGCTCATACTTTCCGCCTTTGCGGGGCCGCCGGGCAATAATGTGAATCCATCATTTTTCTGATGAAGGTGTTCAGGGCGCGCTCCGGCCGCGGATTTACTTTCGGCGGGCCGGCGGCAATAATGTCAGGCGCTTTATTTTTCCGGCCCGGGAGTTACGATCCAGGTAAAATGCTGCTGCGGGAACTGAAAGAACTGGTGCAAAGCACTGCGGACGCGGCCTTCGCGATTGACGGCGCGGGCGTGGTCGTCGCGTGGAACGGCGGCGCGGAAGCGATGTTCGGGCTGCCGGCCGGGGAGGCCGTCGGCCGTTCCTGCGGCTCGATCCTCCACGGGGCGGATGAGTGCGGTCCGGTCTGCTCATCGCGGTGCAGCGTCAGGCAGGCGGTCGAATCGAACCACCAGATCAGGAATTTCGATCTGCAGGTGCGGACTCCCGGGGGGATGAAGTGGTGCAACGTCTCAGTTCTCGTGGCCGAAGTAACCGGGTCGGCGCTGCCACATTCGATTCACGTCATCCGCGAGGTTGACACGGGCAAGCGGCTGGAACTGCTGGTGCGCGACTTCATCGTTTCCGGAACGAAGCTGCCGCCCGAAGAGGCCCGGGGCCTGGCCGCCGCGACCCGGTCGCCCTCGCGCGAAGTCGAACTGACCGCGCGCGAGCATGAAATCCTGCGGCTGATGGCCCGGGGGATGACGACTGCAAAGATTGCCGGCCAGCTGCACATCAGCCGCACGACCGTCAATAACCACATCCAGCACATCCTGCAAAAGCTCGACGCCCACTCGCGACTCGAAGCGATCCGCCGCGCCGAGCATGCCGGGTTGATTTAGCCCCGCCGACTCCGTACTCTGTCTGCCGAAACTTCCAGATCTGTTTTCAAATTACTTTATCCCCCTGCGGCCCGTCAGCCGAAAGGCGCTTGCGGGTCCGAACGGGGATTTTCTGCATGCGGATCAACACCTGCGCGGTCGTCATCAAACAAACGGCTCTGGCCACGGGCGGACGCGCCACGCAGTTCGCGAGGCAGGGCGACCTGACTGCCCGCCGGATCATCCGCGCCGACGCCGAACACAGGCGAACCGCCGAGGCCGTCCGCCTGGCGCTGGCCCGGAGGCAGATCGCGTTTACTGAGCTGTCGCTGCAAAGACTGACAGCCGCTGCAAAGCGCCGGCTGACCGAAGCCGATCTGGTCATCACCGTCGGCGGGGACGGCACGGCGCTCGGCTCTTCGCATTACGTCAGGCGCGGCGCGCTCGTCGGCGTCAATTCCGCGCCCGGCGACAGCGTCGGGCATTTCTGCCGCTGTTTCAGAAATGACTTTGCTCGCCGGCTCGATGACATCCTTGAATCGCGCTGGCACCCGACGCGACTCGCGCGGCTGGCGATAGCGCTTGACGGACGCACGCTGCCCGAACTCGCGCTCAACGACGTGCTGATTGCGCACGACAGCCCGGCGGCCACGACGCGCTACCTGATCACGGTCGGGGAACACACCGAGGAACAGCGCAGCTCCGGCCTGTGGGTTGCGACGGCGGCGGGCTCGACGGCGGGCATTCATTCGGCGGGCGGGCGGGTCGTGCCGCTCGGGTCGCGCCGCCTGCAATACCTCGTGCGCGAACTTTACCGCGAGCCGGGGCGGGCGTATCAACTGCTGCGCGGTTTCATCGAACCCGGCGAAGAGATCGTCATTGCCTCCAAAATGCCGCAGGCGCACCTTTACATTGACGGCGCAAAGACGGCGTACCCGTTCCCGTTCGGGGCGCGCGCCGGCATCAGGCTGGCGGATTCTGCCCTCAGAATTTTTCTCTCCTCACCGGAAAACAGGCCGGCCTGACCGCGGGGGGCGGCGGCAGGCTCTGCCCGTGGTCTCCTGCCACGCCTGAAACGTTTTGCCCTTAATCTCAAATGCCGGTGGGAAACCTGAAACCTGTGTCACCTTTCGGAGGAGCAAATCATGGCTAAAAGAATCGTTCTCTGTTTCGACGGGACCTGGAACAAGCCGGCGGACGAGAGTCTGCCCGAAGACCGGCAGGTCGAAACCAACGTCCGCAGATTTTACGAAGCCGTCGCGGACAAATCGCCCGATGGCGCGACACAACTCAAGTGGTACGACCAGGGCATCGGCACACACTGGTACGATCACGTCATCGGCGGGGTGAACGGCGCGGGGCTGGACATCAACATCATGCAGGGCTACAAATGGCTGGCCGAGCATTATGCCGACGGCGATGAAGTTTTCGTCCTCGGGTTCAGCCGCGGGGCTTACACGGCCCGGAGCTTCGTCGGGCTGATCCGCAATTGCGGGCTGATCAAAAGCAATCTGCTCGACCTTCAGCTCGGCATGGCCTTCGGCATCTATCGCACCAGGGATGACGGGCCGGATTCAAAAACCGCGAAGCTCTTCCGCCGGATGTTCTCCCGCGAGATCAACATCAAATTCGTCGGCGTCTGGGACACGGTCGGGGCGCTGGGCATCCCGCTCGGCCTCTTCAAGGACTTCAACGCGGAGTTCTACCAGTTCCACGACACGCAACTGAGCCGCATCGTCGAGAATGCCTTCCACGCCGTCTCGATTGACGAACACCGCGAGCCTTATGACGTCTGCCTGTGGAACCCGCCCTCGCAGCCGGAACAGACGATCGAACAGCGCTGGTTCATCGGCGCGCATTGCGATGTCGGCGGCGGCTACCCCGACCGGCGGCTCTCTGACCTCACGCTCAAATGGATGATGGAGAAGGCCGGCGGGCTGGGCCTCGGCATTGATCAAAGCCGCGTGCCCGCGAACGTCGAGAAAAACTACCTCGGGCCGTACACCGATTCCTGGAGCAGTTTCCTGAAGGGCTTTTATGCCAAGGACCACCCGAGGCATTACCGCACCCTCAGGCAGACGCAGTTCGGCAACGAGATGATTGACGAGTCGGTGAAAAAACGGCTCGCCGAGGACGCGACTTACAAGCCGCAGAACAAGGGCCTTCAGTAAGCCCCCCGGACACCAGCCGGGGAGCAATCCGTATGAAACGTCTGACGCTTTCCCGGCCTGTGCCGTGCTTTGAAGATGAATTACTCCGCGGACCAGCTGAAACACAAACTGCGAGAACTCAAAAAGCTCGAAATCAGAGTGCGGTTCAAGGGCCAGCCCGCGGGTCAGAACCGCCGGCTCGTCTGGGACGCCTTCTTCTCGACGAAGGCTGAGGACCAGGCCTCGGTCAAATACCCCCTCGCGAGGCTGCTCGGCCTGGACCACCATGGCATGAAAGAGGTCTTCGAGGAATATTTTTATCGGATCTACTTCCAGAGCTGGCAGGAAAGCGGCCTCACGACGGCCGACGTCCATAACCCGGAGTTGCTGTCTCTGCTCGGGCTCCCGCCCTATGCCGAGGCCCGGGAGATCAAGAGCCGGTTCCGTGAACTGGCGAAGAAATATCATCCCGATCTGGGGGGTGACAGCGACCGGTTTATCGAATTGATGAGCATCTATGAGAGACTGACGAAGGATTCCTGAGAACCCGGTCCACAGACTCATGGCCGCGACTTCATGGCAGGAGCCTTCCTCGCCTCTTCGCGCCAGCGTTCGAGCGCCTGTCGAGGCGCGGGGTCATCTTTGTAGCGCCTGAATGCCGCGAGCAGGTCGTCATTGATCCGCCCCAGACTGTCGAGCGTGCGGGCGCGCCGCTCTGAGTCAATCAGGCCGCGCGTTTCCAGAAACCGCAGCCATGCCGGAATCAGCCCGAAGAGGGCCGCCGGCGGGTAGAACAGGAAATTCATAAACCCGAGCATCCCGCCCAGGAATTTGTCCAGCCGCTCGCGGTCGGGACAGAGCGCGTGTTCGTAAGTCGCGAATTTCTGCCCGCGCAAAACCTTGTGCGCCCGGCTGCGCTTCTGCGGCTCCAGCAGATCATCTTCGGCTTCGATTTCACCCGCCTCGCGTCGCCGGATGAACCTGAATAATTCGTGAGCGCCGAGCGCCGCCCTCGTGTACGGCACGCCTTCGACGCGGTGCGCCCAGCCGATGAATTCAAGGCTCAGGTTGAAGAGATTCTGCTCGGCATCGGTGGGCGCGGCCTCATCTTCCGCATCAGCTTTTCTCTTTCGACCTGCTCGCGTCTGACTTTGCGACCGGCTGAAGTCGAAATCATCCATCGTCCACTGCCGCGCGGCCTGTCCGGTCAGGTAAGCGAGCGACTCGCCCGCCCGACCCGGCTCGAACTCGCCGTAAAATTTCAGCCGCTCGATGAGCGCCGGGTCATCAGCCTTCGGTTCGGCAGCTCCGTTCAGGTAATCGAGCATTTCATACATCGTCGCCCGGTTGATGAACTCATCAACGCCCCAGGGAAGGATGTCGTCCGACTCGCGGACTTCCGGCCAGGCGATCCGCACCGCTTCAACCAGCGCTGATAACTGGCCGTGATAAGCCAGCTGCTCTTCCACGCGATGGAAGAGGTCAAAGTCTCTGCCCGCCAATGGGGCCATTTCCAGCGCGAGAGCCGGGACCCGCTCGCTCCCGCCCGTCGCCAGAGCATTTGTGATCAGCCATTGCAGGCACCAGTGCCGCTCTTCCGCGTAAGCTTCCGGCACGCGTTCGCGCAGCTTTTCGACGAGCGCGTCAAAGCGGTCGCGCTCGTCATGCGCGATGGCCTGCCGGAAAAGCGGTTCGAGCATCTCGAAGACCATCTCTCCGTCCATCAGCTCCGGCTCGTCGAGCGTCTGATTGAAGAGCGCGATCTGCTCTTCGTAATCACCCTTTCCGAACTCCTCCCAGCGCGCGGTCCGGGCTTCCATAAGCGGGTCGGGCGGCGCCGGTGAGAACCGCGGCCCGGCCGCTGGTGATGCAGCCGCGGCAGCAGGCGGCCCGGCTTTCGCCGCCTCTTCCTCATCCTTCGCCAGACAGCACTTCTTGTACTTCTTCCCGCTGCCGCAGGGGCAGGGATCGTTTCGACCAATATCCATAGGGTTATTGTGCCGTTTTCAGGAAAGTGACCAGATCAATCAGCTGCCGGCGCGAATACTTTTTGCCGTAATGATCGGGCATGGCTGAAGCGTCGAGCCTCTCGGTCTTCACCACCTCTGCTTTGGGGAAAGTCCGCAGGACCGGGAGCGGCGACGACACGTCATAGACGCGGATGGCTTCGTTGTCTTCGCCGCGCTTCACGCCGACCGTGCGCTCGCCGCCGCGGGTAGTGATCGCGATGGTCTCGTAATTCGCGACTATGGCGGCGCCGGGGCTCGTGATGCTGCGGAAAATCTCTTCGGCCGGCCTCGTGCCGATGCCACTCAGGTCAGGGCCGACCTTGCCGCCCCTACCGTTGAAGGTGTGACAGACGCGACAGCTGTCAACGACGCCCGGATCGAAGAACAATTCCCTGCCCGCCTTCGCGTCCCCGCCTTTCAGAAACTCCGCGTCGGCGGCGCCGAGAGCCGGCTTCCCTGCCTCGGCAGTATTCGCGGGCTTTGCGGCATCTTTATTCGCTTCAGGATTCGGGTGCGGGTCGAATGCCGCCCCGGCTTTGTTAGCTGAGAGCGACATGACGTAAGCCACCAGCGACGCAATCTCCTCACTGCTGTAGACGCCCTTGAATGAAGGCATGTTGGTGCCTTTGACGCCTTCGTTAATGACGCGGGTGACGTGTTCGGCCGTGAGGCTGCGGTTCTGCAACTTCGGCGCGCCGCCGCCCACGCCCTCGCTGCCGTGACAGTAGCTGTTGCTGCACGCCCCGGCGAAGATTTTTCTGCCCGCAGCGATGCGCGCCTGATCAGGTTGCTGCGCGGCGGTTGTGGTGCGGGAGAAAGGATTGAAGACAGTGATCAATCCGGCGACCAGTAGAAGAAAAATGGCCGATGAAGTGAGTCTGCTGTAACGCCGTGAATTGTGCTGATTCATCGCTGTTACTTTCCGTTGCTGGTTGCCTGTTTGCTGCCGGCCGTCCCCGGCAGGGCGAAAACAAAGAGCGTCGAAGCGCGTTCCGGCTCGCGTCCCTTCATCTCCGGCCACAGCTCCGGGATCACGCCCGCCAGCAGCGAGCCCATCCCTGAGGGGATGGCGACGTACTGGCGGCCGTTGACGGCGTAACTGATCGGCGAGCCGCTGACGCCGCCGCCCATCCTGAATGACCAGAGCTGCTCGCCCGTCCGCGCGTCGAGCGCGAAGGCGTTGCCTTCGACGTCGCCCGCGAAGATCAGGTCGCCGCCTGTCGAAAGCAGTGATGAGAGGTTCAGGTACTTTGTCATATATCGCCACTTCCTCTCGCCGGTCACCGGGTCAACCGCGTCAATGTGCCCGTAAGGGGCCCTGTCCTTCGGCGGCTTGATGGCGACGCCGCCGCCGAAAAAGCCCTGCCCCTCGCGCGCCTCCATCTTCACCGGGTTGATGATATTGCACACTTCCCAGGCCGGGTTGTACCAGAGCCCGGTGCGCGGGCTCCAGGTCGAATGCTCCCAGTTGCGCCCGCCGATGATCGCCGGGCAGACGAACGTGCCGCCCTTCGGGTCAACGTGCTGGCGGTCAACCGGGCGCCCGTTCGCGTCAACGCCCTTCATCCACGTCAATATGTCCACGTGCGGGTAAGCGCTGACGAATTTGCCGTTCGTCCGATCCAGCACCCACGAGTAACCGCCCTTGTTCGCGTGCAGCAGCAGCTTCTGTTTCCGGCCCCCGCGCTCGACATCCACCAGCACGCACTCGTAAGACGAATCGAAGTCGTAAAGGTCGTGCGGGACTTCCTGAAAATGCCACTTCAGTTTCCCGGTGTCGGCGTCGAGCGCGATGATCGAGTCGGTGTAAAGGTTATCGCCTTCGCGCTCGTCGCCGTAAAAATCCGACGACGGGTTGCCGACGCCCCAGTAGACCAGATTCAGTTCCGGGTCATACGAACCGGTCAGCCAGGTCGGCGCGCCGCCGTATTTCCATGACTCTTTGCTCCAGGTCTCAAAGCCCGGCTCGCCCGGCCCCGGGATCGTGTAAAAGCGCCAGGCGAATTTGCCCGTCCGCGCGTCGAAGGCCGTCAGGTAGCCGCGGTGCGCGGTCTCGCCCCCGGTGCCGCCGACGATCACCTTGTCTTTGACGACGAGCGGCGCCGAGGTGATGTTGCACCCGCACTGCCGCGTGTCCTGCACTTCGACGTCCCAGACTTCGCGGCCCGTCTTCGCGTCAATCGCGACCAGATGATTGTCGAGCGTGCCGAGGTAAACGAGCCCGTAGCCGAGCGCGATGCCGCGCGTGCCCGAAGTGTATGGCACCGGGCGGTCGGGCAGCTTGTAGTAATAGCTCCAGAGCTTTTCGCCCGTCGCGGCGTTGATCGCGAAGACTCGGTTCATCGGCCCGACCAGATACATCACGCCGTCCATCACGAGCGGCGTCGAGTTCAGCCCGCCGCGCAGTTCGCCGGTCGAGAAGGCCCACGCCGGCGCGAGATTTCTGATGTTGTCGCGGTTGATCTGATCGAGCGCGCTGTAACACCAGAAGTTGTAATTGCCGCCGTAAGTCAGCCAGTTCTGCGGCTCCTTATCCGCACTCTCGATCCGCTTCGCCGTCGGCTCCTGCGCGGCAGGGCTGGTCACAGTGATCAGGGCGAGACTGAAGGCGAGAAGGACGCTCCGGGGAGTGATTGTTTTCATAGTGGCATAGTTCTTCGAGAATGGTTTGTTCGATCTCCCGCGCCTCGATTTCAAACGGGATGTTCCAGTAAGCCCGCGCGAACGAACGCGAGCGGGCAAGTTCAAGCAACCAGTGGCCGACATAGAGGGCGCGGAACCGCCAGGCGCCGAATCGGTGGTATTGCCGACTGTGCGCGACCTCGTGGCCGATGAGCGCAATGCCGCTCGTGGATTCGAGGTCGCAGCAGCCGCGTTTGAGATAGACCGTGTGCCGGTCAGTGTACCCGTCCGCATCCATCAGCACGTACCACGGAATGCCCTCACGGATGCGAATTATACTCAGATCAAAGTCAGGAAAGTACGGCGCAAGGAGTTGCTGAACACTCGCCGGCAGACTCCTTCCCCCCCGCCCCCTCTCCCTTTCTCCACCCGTCCCCCTTTCTCTCCCTCTCCTTGTCTTCCTGTCTTCTCTCACTTCCCTTTCCAGCACGGATTGCGTTTTTCGAGGAAGGCGCCGATGCCTTCCTGCGCGTCTTCAGCCATTGCGTTCAGGCTCATCACTTCCTTCGCGTAGGCGTAGGCCTTCGGCTGATCGAGGTCAATCTGCGCGTAAAAGGCCTGCTTGCCGACGGCGAGAGTGAACGGACTGGCACTGGTAATTCTTTCGGCGAGCGCCATCGTCTCTTCGCGCAGCCTGTCGGCGGCGACGACGTGGTTGACAAGCCCCCAGTCCATCGCGGTGCGCGCGTCAATGGGCGTCCCGGTCAGGAGCATTTCGAGCGCGCGTTTGCGCCCGACGGCACGGGTCAGGGCGACCATTGGCGTCGTGCAGAACAAGCCGATCTTCACTCCGGGCGTCGCGAACTTCGCGTTTTCCGAAGCGACGGCCAGATCGCACGTCGCCACGAGCTGGCACCCGGCGGCCGTCGCCACGCCCTGCACTTCGGCGATGACCGGCTGCGGGATGCCCTGGATCAGCGTCATCAGTTCAGTGCAGACGTCGAAGATTTCGCGGTAATCGCCGACCGTCCGATCGCGCATCTCGCCGAGGTCGTGACCGGCTGAAAACACCGACCCGGCGGCGGCCAGGATCACGGCGCGAATCTGATCCGATTTGCCGACCCCGGTGAGGCAGGCGATCAACTCATTCATCAGATCGAGCGAGAGCGCGTTGCGGCGCTCCGGCCGGTTGAGTGTGATGATTGCGATCGGCGCATCGGCCCTGACCATCAGATGTTCATAACGCTCTGACATAATTCTCCTGCCGACGGGCGAAAAAGTTCAGCCTGATTTCCATTCGCTCTGAAGACGGCTTTCAGCATACCTAAACCCGCGCATCAATCCAACCCGGCCCGGCCTTTGAAGTGGTCAATGGATTCTCCCCGGGAGCGCGAGCGTCCCGCTCGCCAGGGTTTGGAATCAGAGCCCGATCGGATTCCAGGCAGCCTTGCTCGAGATGCCTGGCGGGCGGGACGCTCGCGCTCCCGGGGAGAATGCGTTGATCCTGTGCCTTGCCCGTCAATCACCGAGCCGCAGCCTGTGGCCGCGCCACTATGATGGGATTCGCTTCCAGTTCGCGGCGGTAAAAGACGCGCGGCCTCTGGACGCTCCTCCTGTTCGCGTCTTTGATTTTCTCTTCGCCCTCGACGAAGGTCACATTCTCCTGCCGGAGCAGCCGCGCGCGCATCTCTTTCTGCTGCATCTGCGGCACACGCTCGGCGGCGAAGTTGAACCACTCGCGCACCATCACGACGCCGTCTTTCGGCTCCCTGTCTGCCGCGCCCTGCCTGAGCCCTTCGGTGACGAGCGCATAAGTCAGATAGCCGTGGCCCAGTTGCGACGCTTCGAGCGCGGCCTGATAGCTCTGCGCGGCGGTCAGAATGTACATGCCCTTCTCGTAAGCCAGCTGCGCGAGGCCCTTCGAGTTCATCGGGCCCCGGCGCTTCTCTTCCGCTTCGAGCGCCTGCCCGCTGTTGCAGGCGTCAATGACGAGCAGCAGTTGCCCGGCGTCAATCCGCTCGACGGCCTGCTCCAGCTCCCGGTCCGAAATGCCGTGCGCGAGGATGCGTTGCAGGCCGGCGCGGGTCACCGTCGTCCGCGCCCCCGTATAGCCGAGATCGTGCGGGATCAGATAGAAGCGGGACTGCTGCGCCGTGCCGTGGCCGGCGAAATAGATCACCACCACGTCTTCGGGCTGCGCCTGACGGGCGAGCGTCGCGAGCGCGCGCAGGATGCCGGCCTTCGTCGCGTTCTCATTATAGAGCGGCACCACTTCGACCTGTTTGTAACGGCCCAGCTTCTCCTGCTGATCGCGCCACTCCGCGCTGAAGGCTTCGGCATCGGCCACCGCGTATCTCAGGTTGAATTGAGAGTTGGCGTAGTTATCAATTCCGACTGCCAGCACGTAAGCAGTGCCTGCGCGCCGGAGGCTGTCGGTCCCGCTGATGGTCAGTGTCGCGTCGCTGCTCTTGATGTTGTCGTGGTTGAAGGCGTAAGCGGTCAACTGGTTTTCACCCGCCATAATCGGAACAGTCGTTTCCACCGTCAGGTGGCCTGACCCTTTGAGTACCTCGCCGCGCCACACTCTGACGAGCGAGCCGTTGCGGAACAGGCGCACGTCGCGCGCGCCGGCCGGGGCGTCGGTGATTTCGATGCGCACTTTCATTTCACGCGCTCCGCTGCCCGCCCCATCAGCCGGAGACAGCGACAGGCGCGGCTGGCGGCGATCTTTCTGGTCAACGGCCTGCCGCGCCGTGGGCCGCCTGCCGGAGAAGAGATCGGCGAGCAGATTCGGGCGGAAGAATTCGCTGAAGAAAATCTCGACCGGCGCAACCTCGAAAGTGTTCTGATTGAAACGCCACAGAATCTGATTGAGCGCCGTGGGCGAACCATCAAACAGCCCGTCGGGCGTGGCCACCAGCCACTCTTTCTGATCCAGCGCGACCAGCGTCGCCAGTTCTCGCCCGGTCGTCACTTCCCACAGCTTCGTTCGCGCGTCGAGGCTGCCGCTCGCCAGAATGTTTCCGTCGGGGTTGAAGGCGAGCGAGGTTACGCTGTTTGTGTGCCCGGCCAGGGCGCGCGATTCCGTCGCGGTCGCCACGTCCCAGAGCCTGATCGAGTTGTCTGCGCCACCCGTCGCCAGAAATTTTCCGTCGGGGCTGAAGGCGGCGGGGGAGGCACTGCCTTCGAGCGTGTGCAGCTTTGCGCCGGTCGCGGCGTCCCACAACTCAATCACGTTGTCGTCGTTCGCCACAGCCAGCGTTTTGCCGTCAGAGCTGAAAGCCAGACCCATGCCGGGCAGTGTGCGAATTTTCGTGCCGGTCGCCGTGTCCCAGAGCGCCGTTTCCATCTGCGAAAAACCGGCGCCGCTCACGAGCGTCCGCCCGTCGGGGCTGAACACGACGGCGTGAACCATCGAACGATGGCCGGGCAATTTGAGCAGCCACTTCCCGCTCGCCACGTCCCATATATCAATCGGGTTTTCCTGACTGTATTCGGTCACCTGGATCCCCATGTTGAATGGGTTGCCGGTGCTGCCCCCCCGCCCTGCGGCCACCATTCTGCCGTCGGGGCTGAAGGCCAGCGCGTTGGCGTTCAGATCAGTCCCGGTGAGGATGAGGCGACGGCCGCCGGCAGTTGAATCCCACAGCCTGACCGTCTGGTCATTACCGCCACTCGCCAGCGTGGCGCTGTCGGGGCTGAAGGCCGTCGCAACAGGGCTGTTGCGATGCCCTGCGAGCGCGCGCATTGCGCCATTGCCGGTCAGGTCCCACAGCTTCACTGCATTGTCTCCCCACAGCTCCCCGTCGCTGCCTGTGACCAGCATCCTGCCGTCGCCACTGAAAGCGACCGAAGGGACGGCGACCGAATGCGGCCTGAGGACGCGCCGCACTTCGCCGGATGCGGTGTCCCAGAGCTTGATGGCGCCAAAACCGGCCCCGCTCGCGAGCGCCTTCCCGTCGGGGCTGAAAGCGATGTTGCCATGCAGTTCGGAAGGCCCGATGGCAGTCATCACAGGGCCCCGGTCATCGCCGATGCTGATGCCACGCGGGTTGGATGGGGCGATGAGCGTCCGCAGTTCCGCGCCCGTCGTCAGGTCCCACAGCACAATTGATTCGAGTTTATCGCGCTGCACGCTGCAGGCCAGCGCCGCGCCGTCGGGCGTGAAGGCGAAAGGCCAGTCACCTTCAATCCGGCGGAGTTCCTGACCGGTCGCGGTATCCACAACTTTGATCGCGACGCGCCTGCCCGGCGCGTCAGTAACCGTGCCCGCGATCATTCTGCCGTCAGGGCTGAAGCCCGCGCGCGAAAACGGTGCGGCCGGCAACCCGTCATAGGTTCGCAGCTCACTGCCCGCCGCCACGTCCCACAGTTTGAGCTTCCCAGCCTCAACGCCGAGAATCGTTTTGCCGGCGGGGCTGAAAGCAATCGGGTAAGTTCCGGCGATGGTGCGCACCTCGCCCCCTGAAACGGCGTCCCGCAATCTGATCTTCTCATCGCCGTATGCGATGGTCCTGCCGTCGGGACTGAAAGCCGGATTATTGCCTTCGAACTTCTGCAGCATCCGGCCCGTCGCCACGTCCCAGACGCGCACCGTGATGTCCGGCTTCGCCAGATCTTCGCCCCCGCTCGCGCTGGCGAGCAGCCTGCCGTCGCGGCTGAAGACGAGCGAGTTAATCTGATCCCGGTGCCCGCTGAGCGTTCGCAACTCACGGCCCGTCGCCACGTCCCAGAGTTTGATCATGTAATCCTGACTGCCGCTTGCGAGCAGCCTCCCGTCGGCACTGAAAGCGATGACCGTGACAAACTTCGAATGCCCCGTCTGCACGACCAGTTCAGGCTTCTGTGCGAAGGCGTGAGCCGAAATCAACAGCAACAGCGGGAATGAAAGCGCGGCGCAGAGGCATCGGTACATTACCGCGAGCGGGCGGAGGCTCCCGCCACGGCCTCTCGTCAATGCCTCCGTTCGCCCGAGGCCCGCGGACTGGGCCGGCGACCGGCCCAGTCCTGCCTGCTTCAATTCAGCCAGTGAAAGGATTTGCATAATCATTGATTCTGCCGGGGCTGGCTCAGGGGCTGCTGGATATTCACCAGTGGTGGGTTGATGAAGAGTGGGAGGCTGACTCCCAGCAACGTCTTCCGGCGGCGAACACTATCACAGAGGCGAGGCGGGTGAGAAGTGGGATCAGCGTCCTGCGGCATCGAAAGCCGAAAGACCACTACCCATCGGGCGAAGCAGGGTCAACTCCTTCCCCCCTCGGAGCGCAGGCTCCCGGAGAACTGCCGTGAAACGAATTGACCTTGTGGCGAAGGCGGTTGATTGCAGCCTGACCAGATGATAAGGAAGGCTGGCGAACCAGTGTGTCAGCGGAACGCTTCCCGATAACAACCTTCATCGGTATTCGTTCTCGACATAATTCATAAGCAACACACCATCAGGACACTATTGGAAACCCTTCCCAGGGCCAGTGAGATATTGCCACTTCAAGGCGTAGCTGTTTTACAACTGGCATGCCTGCCCTGGTCCCGGCTTCGGTTGGCACGCCGGCCGGGAGCAGGGTCAGCGCCGTGTCATCTGGTAAATCGGGGCGGGAACCTTTTCGCCGGTCGTGACGACGGATTTGCCGTCAGCCGTGTAGCCGATGGCTTCGCCCTGACGTTCGAGCGGAATGTCTACGGGCACGGGCGTGGAATTGAAGATCGTCTCGAACGCGCCGCCCGTCTCGCGCCGGAGTTCGATGGCGTTCAGGTAAGTGCGAATGATGACGCGGCTGCCGTCGGGCGCTGCGGATGCGCCGGTCACCATCGGCAGCTTCGAGATTTCACTGACGGCACTCCCCTTCACCTCTTCCAGCACGACCTCCTGACCCGCGGCGAGCGGCATCGGGGAGCGGTAGACTTTGCATCCACCGTCCCTGAGTTTGGTGACGATGTAAATGCGCCCGGCTTTCGGGTCAACGAAGAGCGCCTCGGCGTCGTGCTTGCCGTCGGGGTATTGGAATGGAAACCTTTCGGCCTGCTCCGTCGCCCCTGTTTTCACACCCTCTCCGAGCAGCGGCTCATTCACGCGATAAATAATCACCTCGTTGCGTCTCGAACGGTTGTCGCCGATGTCGGCGATGTAGAGCGCCGGCTTGCCGTCGCGCCCCGGCCCGCCGGCTATGTCTTCCCAGTCAACGTTGTTCGCGCCCGTGACCGCAAAAGTTGCGAGCAGCCTTCCGTTCGCGTCAAGCGCGTAAATCTCCGCCGGGTTGCCGCTGTCGTTATTCACCCACCAAACGCCCGCATTCGCCCGCCCGGCGGTGATGCCCGAAACCTCACTGAGCTTTTCGTCAGTGATCGTGCCGACCTGTTTCGCCGGACTGTAACTGCCGCTGACGGCCTGACCCGTGGGCGCCGCCACTTCTGACCACGGCCTCGTCGGGATCGGATCGGACTTTGCCCCCTGCGGTTCCGTCGCCGGCTGCACGGTGCCACACGAAAGGGAACACAAAAGCAACAGGCAGAAGACGGAGCCTGAAACGCCGGAATAAAGAGGACCACTCACGACTCTGCGCTTCCCGCCTGCTGCCATCTGATTGCTGTACTTCATTATGACTTCTCAGCTTCGTTATCCTGATTCTTCAGCCCCGACGGTCAGGCATTCGACTCCCGATCCGCCGCATGGATGTGCCCACCGGCAACCGCGAGCCCGCTCGAGTGAACCCGCTTCTCCATCAGACCGCCACTATTGTACAGCACCTTGAGCGTCCGCGCGTCGGGCGCATACAGCATGGTGTGCCGTGTTTTATCTCAGGCGATCCGTAAGCTACAATTCCCGGCAATGGAATTACTGCTCGGAAAAACTGAAGACGAGCTAATTGATTACGCCCGCCGGAACGGTGAGGCGCCGTTCCGTGGCAAACAGCTTTACCACGCGATCTACTATCGTCGGGTGACGGGTCTCGATCAGATCACCGAACTGTCGAAGCCGCTGCGCGAAAAGCTCGGCGCACGGGCCGTGATTACACAAACGCAGATTGCGAATGTCTTTCATTCAAATGATGGCACGCGGCGTTACCTCCTCCGGCTGGGGGACGGCAAGGAAGTCGAAGCGGTCTTCATTCCGGAAGAGAACCGCGACACGATCTGTATCAGTTGTCAGGTCGGCTGCGCCGTCGGCTGCGGGTTCTGTATGACCGCGCAACTCGGCATCAAACGCAACATGACGGCGGGCGAAATCATCTCGCAGGTCGTCATCGTGCTGAATGACGTCTACGGCGCGGGCGCGGAAACGCCGCACGGCACGAATCTGGTGTTTATGGGCATGGGCGAGAGCTTTCTGAATTACGACGAAGTCACGAAAGCCATCAGGATTATGGCCGATGAAAAGGGGATGAACATCAGTCCGAAGCGCGTGACCGTTTCGACTTCGGGCATCGTGCCGAAGATTTACGCCTTCGCCCGGGAGCCGGTGCGCGCGCGGCTGGCGATCTCGCTCTCGGCCACGACCGACGAGCAGCGCACGAAACTGATCCCGCTCAACAAGCGATACAACCTGGATGAACTGATGAAAGCCTGCCGCGAATACCCGCTGCGCGAGCGCGAACGACTGACGTTTGAATACGTGATGCTCGACGGCGTCAACGACACTGATGACGATGCGCGGCGGCTGGTGAAGCTGATCAGGGGCAACGGCATCAACGCGAAGGTCAATCTGATTCCACACAACCCCGCGCCTGAACTTCCCTTTCATTCTTCACCGGTGGGGCGCATTCTGAAGTTCCAGCAGATTCTGACTGAGAGCGGAGTGCCCGCGTTCATCCGCCGCCCGCGCGGGCAGGACATTTCAGCAGCATGCGGACAACTGGCAGCACGGAAATAATCATCGTCGGCCACAATGAGTTGCCAGAACCACTGAGAATGATCAGATGAAGATCCGATCAATGGAGGTGTGATATGAAACCCGGTAACAAGTTTCTGCTCGCAACCCTGCTGGTGCCCCTCCTGGCCACCCCCGCTGGGGCGCAGGAATCGCACCAGCACCAGCACGAAGCCACGGAACAGCTCGGACAGGTTAACTTCCGGGTTTCCTGCAATCCGGCGGCTCAGAAACAATTCAATCGCGCCGCGGCGCTGTTGCACTCTTTCTGGTACGACTCCGCAGAACAGGCGTTCGCCGAAATCACCGTCACTGACCCCCGGTGCGCAATGGGCTACTGGGGCATCGCGATGAGCAATTTCCATCCGATCTGGGAGCCACCCTCAGCAGCAGAACTGAAGCGCGGGCAGGCCGCCATTGAAAAAGCAAAAGCGGCGGGGGCGAAAACTCAGCGGGAGCGGGATTACATCGCGGCCCTGGAGGTTTTCTACAAGGACTACGACACGCTCGATCACCGGACTCGCGCGCTCGCTTACGAGAGGGCGATGGAGCAGGTTTATTTGCGATACCCCGAAGACCGGGAGGCGGCGATTTTCTACGCGCTGATACTCATCGGGAACGGGATGAAGGATAACAACAAGAGCTACACGAAAGAGAAGCAGGCGGCCGTCATCCTGAATAAAATCCTGCCGGAGGAGCCGAACCACCCCGGCATAGCGCATTACCTCATTCACAGTTACGACTACCCGCAGCTCGCGCACCTCGCGCTGCCCGCGGCCGAGCAGTACGCGAAAATCGCCCCTTCAGCCCCGCACGCGCTGCACATGCCGTCGCACATCTTCACGCGACTCGGGCTCTGGCAGCAATCAATTGAGTCGAACATCGCCTCCGCGACCGCCGCCAGAAACGTCGTGGCGAAGACTCACCCGGGGGCCGCCTCGCAGAATCAGCTGCACGCGATGGACTACCTGACCTACGCCTACCTGCAGGGCGCGCAGGATCAGAAGGCGAAGGGCGTGGTGGATGAGGCCGGGAACGTGAGCCGGGTTGACCAGGAAGTCTTCCAGGCGGCCTACGCCTTCGCCGCGATTCCGGCGCGTTACGCGCTTGAGAGGCGCCGCTGGGATGAGGCCGCGGGGCTGAAACTTCATCCCGCCTCTTTCCCCTGGGAGCAATTCCGGTTCGCCGAAGCCATCACGTATTTCGCGCGTGCCGTCGGGGCCGCGCGCAGTGGCAACACGGCGTCGGCGCGCCAGGAGGTTGAGAAGCTCAGTTCAATTCAGAAGGCACTCGCTGTAGTGAAAAAGGGGTACGACTGGGCCACGCAGGTGGAAATCGAGCGGCGCGCGGCGTCCGCCTGGCTTGCGCATGCGGAAGGGAAGAATGAAGAGGCTCTGGCGCTGATGCGTTCGGCGGCTGAACTCGAGGACTCGACCGATAAACATCCGGTCACGCCCGGCGCAATCATCCCGGCGCGGGAGATGCTCGGCGATCTGCTCCTTGAGCTGAATCAACCGGCACAGGCGGTGCGCGAATTCGAGCTGTCCCTGCAGAATGCGCCAAAACGATTCAACAGCCATTACGGCCTTGCGCGCGCCGCAGCAGCTTCGGGAGATGAGAAGAAGGCACGCGCTCACTACGCTGAGCTTGTCGCCCTCTGCAATAACGCCGACGGCGACAGGCCTGAACTTCAAAAAGCGAAGGAGTTTCTGGCTGAACGACAGGTGAAGCAATCAGAGAAGTAAATCCTGCGTCTGCTCCCCACCGAGGACAGTCTATCCTTATGCAAACATCGCCTGATTACATCGTCATCGGCAGCGGCGTAGCAGGTCTGCGCGCCGCACTCGGCCTCGCTCGCGGCGGGCGCGTGGCGGTTCTGACCAAGGATCGCCTTGATGAATCCAACACCGAATACGCCCAGGGGGGCGTGGCCGTTGCGCTCTCCGACGATGACGAAATTGACCTGCACGTCGAAGACACTCTGAAGGCGGGCGCGGGGTTGTGCGACGAGAAGGCCGTACGGGTGCTGGTCGAGGAAGGGCCGCGTTACATCACCGAGCTGATCGAATGGGGCGCGCAGTTTGACCGTGAAGGCGGCGCGCTGGCTTTCACTCAGGAGGCCGCGCACTCGCGCCGCCGCATCCTGCACGCGCACGGCGATTCGACCGGGCGCGAGATCGTGCGCTCGCTGATCAAGCGGGCGCGGCAGGAACCCAACATCGAATTTCACGCGCACGCCGCCACCATCAGCCTGATCGTCGAAGACGGGCATTGCGCCGGCGTGCGATACATCCACCCGAATGAGAGCGTGAGGTGTGAGATGCGGGCGCGGGCAGTGGTGCTGGCGACCGGCGGCGCGGGTCAGCTTTTCGCGCAGACGACCAACCCGAGCGTGGCGACCGGCGACGGGATGGCGATGGCGTATATGGCGGGCGCGATGATGTGCGACCTGGAGTTCGTGCAGTTTCATCCGACGGCGCTCGCGCTGCCCGACGCGCCTCGCTTCCTGCTCTCCGAAGCGCTGCGCGGCGAGGGCGCGATCCTGCGCAATCACGAAGGCAAAGACTTCGCGAAAAATTACGACGAACGCGCCGAGCTGGCGCCGCGCGACGTCGTCGCACGCGCCATCGTGGCCGAGATGGAGCGTACGAACACGCGCTGGATGTATCTCGACCTCACACATCTGAAGGCGACTTTTCTGCGTGACCGCTTCCCGAAAATTTTTGAGACTTGCCTGCGCTACGGCCTCGACCTGACGAAAGACCTCCTGCCAGTCAGCCCCGCCGTGCATTACATAATGGGCGGAGTGCGCAGCGACACGCACGGGCGGACGACGTTGGAGGGTTTATACGCTGCCGGCGAAGTAGCCTGCACAGGGGTTCACGGCGCGAACCGGCTGGCGAGCAATTCGC
Source organism: Blastocatellia bacterium (assembly GCA_035652435.1). GTDB lineage: Bacteria > Acidobacteriota > Blastocatellia > RBC074 > RBC074 > DASRDU01. The sequence goes on along the minus strand of DASRDU010000063.1, from coordinate 92,997 downwards.
TGCTCGAAGGGCTGGTCTTCGGCGCTCGGGCGGGCGCGGCGGCCTTGGAAGATGCGCTCGCTCATTCTGCCGACCCCGAAGCCGAGCCGGTTGATTTTGACCTGTCACAATGGCGGCTCGACCCGCGCACCAAGAGCCGCGTGCAGGAACTGATGTGGAAAAACGTCGGGCTGATCCGCCGCGCCAGTGATCTGGAAATTGCGGCGGGTGAGTGCGCGAAATTTGCCGCGGACGAGAACGTCAACGAGCGCACCCGCAATTTCGCGACGCTCGCGAGGCTGATGGCCGAAGCGGCATTGTGGCGCGAGGAAAGCCGCGGCGGTCATTACCGCGCGGACTTCCCCAGGCGCGACGATGCGCGCTGGCGCCTGCATTCCGCCCAACAGATGGGGCGGCCAATCACTTCGCTCGACAGCATCAGTTGATGCGGCTGCCGCTTGGGCCGATTGTTCAGTCAGAATGAAGTGACTTTTCCCGTAACGCCCGTAACGCTTTCCGGCTTTGCGACCTTCGCCCTTTGCCATGTGATGCCGCCGGCCGCACATGCCCGCATGTGCGGCCCCGCCCGGATCAAATTTATTCCGCAGTTCATCTGCTTACTATCCTCAGCCGGATCATTGCGATGTCAGTGATCACACCCACCCCCTGAGACCGATCACAATCCCGGCATTGGAAACCGGAACAATACTTGCTCCGCTCCACTCCCGGCCCGGGCGCTCTGCGGGGCAGACCGGGCCTGATCAGGCAATGTGACTGAATCATTGACAGCGCAGGCGCTCCCGCCCCCTCCCGGTTGCAGCACGAGGATCAGCCCGCGCGAAATTTGCAGTAAACACCAGCTACCACGAGAGGAGCAATAACATGCCCAGACAGTTCGCCATCAAAGCGCTGACCTTTTTCAGCCTGCTCGTGCTGCTCTGCCTCACGGCGAGCGGCGCCCGGGCCCAGTCAGTCAGGGATTTCGTCAGTGTGGACGCCGCGCGTTATTCGCAGGTCGCCGCCCCCAACAGCATCGTGGCCGGTTTCACGTCTCAGGTCGCCACGGAGGTCGCTCTCGCCAATGACGCGGACGACCTTACGCCGGGCATCCAATTGCCGACCGAACTCGGCGGCTTGAGCGTCAGCGTCAACGGTCGCCTCGCGCCGCTCTTCTTCGTCTCGCCGAATCAGATCAACTACGTCGTCCCGGCGGAAACTGAGACTGACGGCCCGGCGACAGTCGTGGTGACTGATGCTCAGGGGACTGTCCTCGCTCAGGGGACGCTGAATATGGCGACGAAAATGCTCAGTGTTTTCTGTTCCAACCAGGGCGGTACTGGCGCACCGGCGGGCTCGGTCACGCCTGATGGCATCAACTACGCGCCCGTCGGCAATCCCGACGGCACATCGAATGTGGTGCCGGCTGGTCAGTATCTGGTGCTGTATGGCACCGGCATCAGCGGGACGCAGGAGGACGTCAAGGCTTTCATCGGCGGCGTCGAAGCCCCGGTGACCTATGCCGGCCTGCAGGGCGGCTTTGTCGGCCTGTGTCAGGTCAACCTTCAGATCCCCGAATCGCTCGCCAATCAGGGCCTGCTTGAATTGCAACTGGTGGACGGCAGCACGGTCAGCAACACCATGGTCATTGACCTCGGCGGCAACCCGACGGCCCCGGCTGGCGCGCCGGTGATCACCGGCCTGAGCGCGAATCAGGCGCTGGCCGGCCAGGTGGTCACGCTCACTGGCAGCAACTTCCCGACTTCGATTGATCAGGCGACAGTGCGGCTCGGCCCGGCTTACGGCCAGGTCCTTTCGACCAAAGCGACGGAACTGACTTTCATCGTGCCTTACGGCGCGGCGACCAACCGGATCGCGGTCGGCAACGCGGCGGGCGAACGGCTGAGCAGTTCTTCACTGGGCATCACCACTTCCATTTCGGGCACGGTGCAGGCGGCGGACGGCACGCCGCTCGTCGGATTGCCGGTGTATGTCACCGCGGCCAACGCATACACGACCACTGATTTCAACGGACGCTTCCTGCTGTCGGGCGTCACGGCGGGCGTCAATCGTGTGGAATTCGACGCGAGCAGCCGGCCATACACCAGCGAATCATTCTCACTGCTGGTCAATGAAGGCCGCGACAATGAACTCGGCTTCCCCGTCACCCTGCTTCAGGATCTGGGAGGCTACGCTACTTACGGCAGTCAGGGTGACGGCGGTCTGGAATCCACCGCCGAAGATCCGACCACGGCCAAAGTAATCGAGCATGAAGGACTGACGCTGACGATTCCGGGCAAAGTCACGTTCCCGAACGGCACGAACCAGGGGCGCATCGGCCTGACGCGCATTCCGCGCGACGGCAGGCTCGTCTCACTGCTGCCGGCCGGCGTCTACCCGTCGGTCGTGGCACTGATCACGCCGCCGGGAGCGACCTTCGGCGAAAACGGCACGGGTCTGGCTTCTCTCACTTTCCCGAATGTTGATCAGTTGCCCGCGGGCACGAAGTTCGCCCTCTACGCCTACGACCGCAAAGTCACGCCGTCGGCCTTCGTGAAGAAGGGGCAGGCGACGGTGAATCAGGCGGGCGATAAGGTCGTGGCTGAAAGTCTGATTGACGTCGCCACAGTCTGGTTCATCGGGCTGCCGGCGGAAAACGCCCCGGTCACGAAGGTGACTGGCCGCGTGCTTGATTCGAATGACAAGCCCGTGAGCGGCGCCCGCGTATACGTGCGCGGCCGCGGCGCGGCAACCGACGTCAGAGGCAACTTCGTCATCAACAGCGTGCGCGCGAAGAACGGCGACGAACTGCGTATCGAAGTTCTCTTCTCCACGCCCGCCGGCTCCCTGCTCAAGGCAGGCAAGGCGGTCAACGCAGTCGTGCCGGGTGAAACCAGCGCCGGAGACATCAAGCTCCCGGCTGAGCCGGAACTGATGCTGCTGATCCGTCCGGGTGAAGTGAAGATGAATGCCGGCGAGACGACGACGATGAAAGTCGTACTGTCGAGGGCACTGTCGGCCGACGCCACCATCAACCTGGCGAAGGTTGACGGCGTGGCGGTCACGCTCGACCCGACCCAGCTTAAGATCGAGGCGGGCAAGACCGAAAGCGGTTTCACCGTCAAGGGTTCGACACCGGGTCGCGCCGTGATCGCGGCCACGCTGGCTTCGGCCACGGCTGACATCACGACCGATCAGGCGCGCGGGGCGAAGGCGTATGTGTACGTGCTGGCGCCGGCTCCGGTGCTGACTGGCATCACGCCACCCGCCGGGCCTTCCGGCTCGCCTTTCGCCATCGTGGGCAGCGGCTTCAGTTCAGAAGCCAGATACAATCAGATCGTCTTCAAACAGGGCGATCATCTGTTCCCGGTTGACCCGGCAAAGGTCGGGATCATCAGCACTCCGAATGGCGTGACGGGCCTGAAGGGCGTCGTGCCGGGGATGAAGGCCGGCGCGGCAGAAGTCTTCGTCGTCAGATATCAGGAGGGCACGGTCAGCGCGGCGTCGAACACGCTGGCGTTCACGGTGACTGAGGCCCCGGCCCCGGTGCTGACCTCAATTACACCGGGCGAAGGCAAGCCCGGCACGCAGTTCACGCTCACCGGTTCGGGCTTCAGTTCCGAGGCAAAATATGACCTCATCTTCTTCAAGCAGGGTGATCGTGTCTTCCCGGTTGATCCGACGACCATCAAGGTCATCACTGCGACGAGCGCGGCCAACACTGTCAGCACGGCCCTGGTGACGGGGCTGGTGGGCAACGTGCCGCGGATGCCCGCGGGGGCGGCGGAAGTCTACGTCGTGGTCTTCAGGGAAAACGGGGCGAGCGCCACTTCCAACAGACTGGCTTTCAACGTCCTGGCTCTGCCGGCCCCGGAAGTGAAGTCAATCACGCCGGGCGAAGGGCAACCCGGTGCGACCTTCACGCTGACCGGAAGCGGGTTCGCTTCAGAAGCCTCCCGGAACTACGTGATCTTCAGAAAAGACGACGTCAAAACCCCGGTTGACCCGAAGACCCTCAGCGTCACCGCAGACACCATCAAAGGTGTTGTGCCGAGACTGGCTGCCGGCGATTACAAGGTCTCCGTCGTGGTCGTCCGGGAAAATATCGGCGGCGTACCCTCGAACGAAGTGGCCTTCAAGGTGCTTCCCCCGCCGCCTCCGCCCGCGCCGGTGCTGACGGCAGTGACGCCCGCTGAAGGCGCAATGCCGGGCCAGGCTTTTACGATCACCGGGACTGGCTTTGGCACGATCAACGTGGTCTTCTTCAAAGTCGGAGACAAAGTAGTGACGCTCTACCCGACGTCGCTCAAAGTCACCGACGCCGGGATCACCGGCCTCGTCCCCGATCTGCCGGCGGGCGATGGCGAAGTCTGGGTCGTGACGCGCAAGGACGACATGAACAGTCCGGAATCCAACCACCTCAGGTTTACGGTTAAGCCGAAACCGGTGGTGTAATTTTCCCTCGTAAACGGACCGAATAAGCAACACTCGCGCCTGCGGAGGCCGTTCTCCGCAGGCGCTCTTTTATTTGCCAGGGAATGATGTTTGATCAGGAAGGCGGAGTGAATTCAAGGTCTGACCTGCCCATGAGTGGTGAACCGGCCCGGCACCTGAGATTTTTGAGATGAGGTGTCGGAGAATTTCCGCAGCGGCTAATGACAGGGGCAGTCTGACAGACAGAAAAAAAGGCTTCAGGATTTGCCTCCCGAAGCCTCGTGTCATTATTTTGCGATGAGCGATCTGCTTATTCGCCGCGCACGTCGAGTTTGCCCTCAACGACATCCACCGTAAAACTGGTGAACGCCTTCCACAGATTGGTGATCGGCAGCTTGACCTGCTCGTCAATCGTGCGCTTGAGGAAGCGCGCGCCGTAAGCCGGGCTGAAGCCCTGCTCGACCAGCTTGTTCAGCGCGGCCTCCGTGATGACCACGCGCTTGCCCTGCCGCTCCATGCTTCTTTGCAGGCTGCCGAGATAAAGCTGCGCGATCTGCTTCACTTCATCCTCGGTCAGCGGCGAGAAGACGACGATCTCATCAATGCGGTTGCGGAATTCCGGCGAGAAGCGGGTCTCGGCCGCCTGCATCACCGCGCGCTTGATCTCTTCGACGTCCGCCGTCGTTTTCTGACCGAAGCCCAGGGGTTTCATGTACTTCTTGAAATTCTCGGAGCCGAGGTTCGAAGTCATGATGATGATCGCGTCGGAGAGGTACACCTTCTTGCCGCGCCCGTCGGTCAGCCAGCCCTCGTCAAAAGCCTGGAGGAAGAGGTTGAGCAGGTACGGCGAGGCCTTCTCCACTTCGTCGAGCAGCAGCACGGTGTACGGATTCTCGCGCAGCCGTTCGGTCAGGATGCCGCCGCGCTCCGAGCCGACGATGCCGCGCGGCATGCCGATCAGCTTTTCAATCGCGACCGTGCCGTCCTGATACTCGCTCATGTCAATGCGCACCATCTTGTTCTCGTCGCCGAACATCGTTTCGGCCACCGACTTCGCGAGTTCGGTCTTGCCGACGCCGGTCGGGCCGAGGAAGAGCAGCACGCCGTCCGGCTTGTAGAAGTTCTCCTTGAGCGGGCCCTTGCTCAGCCGCAGGCGCTGCGCGACGGCCCTGACGGCGTCCTTCTGGCCGATGACGCGCTGGCCGAGCAGCAGTTCCAGATCCCTGAACCGATCCGTCGTGTCACGGAAGATCAGGTCCTTCGGGATGCGCGACTCCTGCGAGATCACGTCAATAATGTGTTCCGGCCTGACCTGCATCACGTTAGGTTCATTGATCTCGACCTTAACTGAAGCGGTGTCGAGCCAGCCAATCACTTTATCAGGCAGGTGCAGGTTGCGGATGTAACGCGGGGCCATTTCCAAGGCCGTGTCAATCGCGGCGTCAGTAATCTGCACCGAATAGTTCTTCTCCAGACGCGGGCGCAGTCCATGAAGGATCTGGCGCGTCTCGATCAGGGTCGGCTCGTCAATCTTGACGAGGCGGAAACGGCGCGCGAGCGCTTCGTCTTCGGCGATGTATTCCTTGTATTCGGTCAGCGTGGTGGCGCCGATGATCCGCAGCTCGCCGCGCGCCAGCGCGCTCTTGAACATGTTCGCGGCGTCAGAAGACGCGCCGAGCGCCGAGCCGGCGCCGATGATTGTGTGCGCCTCGTCAACGAAGAGGATCAGATCGGTGCGCTCCTTGACCTCGTTAATAATGCCCTGCAACCGCTCCTCGAACATGCCGCGCAGCATCGTGCCGGCGACGATGCCGGCCATCTGGAGCTGGACGATGTGGGCGTTGCGCAGTCGCGTCGGGACCTTCTCAGGTTCGAGTTCGATGAGTCTCGCCAGCCCCTCGACCACAGCCGTTTTGCCAACGCCCGGCTCGCCAACCAGCATCGGTGAATTGGCGCGCTCGCGGTGGCAGAGGATCTCGATCATCTGCAGGATTTCATCCTGACGTCCGATCGTCGGGGGCAGTTTGTCCTGACGGGCGAGTTTGTTGAGCGAAGTGCCGAAGTGTTTCAGGTAGGGCGGGAGGTCGAACTTCTTCCGCATGCTCTCGTCATGCTCTTCGCGCTGGCGGACCTGCTGCGTGATCTTTTCCATCGCCACGTTCGGGTCGGCGCCGAGGCGGCGCAGGATTTCCGCGGGCGACCCGGCCGGGTCGGCGAAAAGTGTGGCGAACAGGTCAAATGACTCGATGGTCTGCCGCCCGTGCTGGCGCGCGCGCTTGAGGGCGCGGTTGAACAGCTCGCGGGTCGTATCCGCGATGTACATCTTCTTGCCGACGTACTGCCGACTCTTGGCCAGTTCCTGTTCGAGCAGGTGGGAAACCGTCTGCGGGTCAACGTCAATTGACTGCATGATTTCGGCGAACAGGTTGTTTTCGACTTCACCGAGCGCGGTAAAGATATGCTCGACCGAAAGGAAGTTGTGATCGCGGCGGCGCGACTCTTCGATCGCGCGGTAAATCACCTTCTGCCCCGATTCTGAAAACTTGTCTGTGAGTGGTCCTAAATCCAACACTGTTTCCCTCTCAGTAAGCGCGCCGCAACAGGTGCAGTGCAAAATCTCTCAAAAAAGATCCCCGAAGACCCAGTCCCTTTCCGGAGTTCAGTGAATATTTTTCGATAACCAGTACGATATCCTCTGGGGAGTCAGTTTCAGGCCGGTGCGAATTAAAACTACTCACCCTTTTCCCCGCTGTCAAGCAGCAATTTCAGCCGATCTTTGGCCAGCGTTTTGTCGGCGATATTGCGGACCCGGAATATCTTTGCCACCGGCCTCGTCCGGCCCGGATCGGATTCTCATTATTCGCCGATACAGACACCAAAGCCGTATCACATTCTGACGGCATTCAGATGCGATACGGCTTTGAAAATTTGCCCGCGTCACTCGCCCGCCCGGCCGACGCGCACTCGTGCCGGGCGCAACAACCGCTCGCCGAACCGATAGCCGGCCTGCAGTTCCTCCACCACACGTCCGTCCTGATCGGGGGCGCAGGTCACTACTTCGACAGCTTCGTGAATTTCGGGGTTGAAAACCTCGCCGACACTGATGACGGGAGTCAGCCCCAGACTCCCTAATTTCGCCTCAAATATCTGAGCCGTCGCCCTGACCCCGCCGAGCAGCGAATCGAATTCCGGCCCCTTGCCCTGACGGGCCGTCGCCGCCGCGATTGCCAGTTTCAGATTGTCGAGGACATCGAGCAGGCTCGCAACCACGTCGCCACGCGCGGCCTCCAGCTTCTGCTGGAAGTTGCGCTGCATCCGCACCCTGATTTCATCATTTTCCGCGCGCAACTGCGTCTGCGCGTGCCTGAACCGCTCGGAGAAATCACGCGCCTGGCGTTCAGCCTCATCGCGTCTGGTTTCAGCCTCTTTCAGTCTGGTCATCAACTCTTCAATTGAAGGCCGTGCCTCCTCCGCAGAGACGGCAGCCTCTTCAGTAACCTCACTCGTCGCCAGATCACCGTCAAGCGTCACGCGCCGTTTGTCGGTCACACTGACGGCACCGTCAGCCTCGACGTCAGCGGCCTTTTCAGACGGCTCCGCGGTCTGATCCGGTTCGGTATTTTTTGCCTCCGTCTCCACCGCTTCCGTGTCCCCGCTCTCTGCAGTCATCGCCGCGGCACCCCGCCCCGCATCACTCTTCTTTGCGTTTTTATGTTCACTCATAACTCAGCAGAAATTACAGCCCCAATGACCGGCAAAGGAGCCGGCGCGGTCACCTTTCACCGCCTGCAGGAATCTAACATCGCGAGTAATCGAATGCAATCAGGAAGATTGCCGGGGGAAGAGGGGCCGGGAGTAACCCGGAGAGAGTAAAATCCCCGCACCCTTTTCCTGCCCTCGTTCTCTCACCATCTGGCCGCAGCCCCCTGCCCCTCCGGCGTAAACACCATCTGCCCGCGTTCGAGATCGCCTTTGATGACGACTGTTTCGCCCGGCTTGATTTCGCCGCCGAGCAGTTTCATCGCCAGCGGATTCTGAATCAGGCTCTGAATCGCCCGCTTCAGTGGCCGCGCGCCGTAGACCGGGTCGAAACCTTCGCGGGCCAGCAACTCTTCCGCGGACTGTTCAAGCGAGAGCGTAATCTGCCGTTCGGCGAGCATCTTTCGCAGAGCCTCGAGCTGGATTTTGATGATCTGCCTGAGGTCCTCAATGCCCAGCCGCTTGAAGATGATGATGTCATCAATGCGGTTGAGAAATTCCGGCTTGAACGCGTCGCGCAACTGCTCCATCACCCGGGCGCGCATTTCCCTGTCATCGCCTTCCGCCTCCTGAATCTCACGCGAACTGAGGTTGGAAGTCATGATGATGACGGTATTTTTGAAATCCACCGTCCGCCCCTTGCCGTCGGTCAGACGCCCGTCATCGAGGATCTGCAGCAGGATGTTGAAAACGTCCGGGTGCGCTTTCTCGATCTCATCGAACAGCACCACCGAGTAAGGCCGGCGGCGCACAGCCTCGGTCAGATAGCCACCCTCGTCATAACCGATATACCCGGGAGGCGCACCGATCAGTCGTGCGACCGAGTGTTTTTCCATAAACTCCGACATATCCAGCCGCACCATCGCGCGCTCGTCATCGAATAAAAACTCGGCGAGCGCCCGGGCCGTTTCAGTTTTACCCACGCCGGTGGGCCCCAGGAAGATGAATGAGCCGACGGGCCGCTTCGGATCCTGCAACCCGGCGCGCGCGCGCCGCACGGCATTGGCCATGGCAATCAGCGCGTCGTTCTGCCCGACGACGCGCGCGCCGAGCCGCTCTTCCATCCGGACGAGTTTCTGCATCTCGCCTTCGAGCATCTTCGTGACCGGCACGCCCGTCCACTTCGCCACGACTTCGGCCACGTCTTCTTCGGTGACTTCTTCCTTCAAGGTACGCCCGGCCTTCTGCAACTCGGCGAGTTTCGCCTGATCGGCATTGAGCTTTTTCTGCAATTCAACCATCTGGCCGTAGCGAATCTCCGCCACCTTGCCGTAATCCCCCGCCCGCTCGAACTGCTCGGCCTGCACCCTGAACTGTTCCATCTGCTCTTTCGCCGTGCGGATGCGCTCGATGACTTCCTTTTCAGACTGCCACTTGGCTTTCATCGCGCCGGATTTTTCCCTCAGGTCGGCGATCTCCTTTTCGACTCCGGCCAGGCGCTCCTTCGAGAGCGGGTCGTCTTCGCGCAAGAGCGCCTGACGCTCGATTTCGCGCTGGATGATTTCGCGCTCGACCTCGTCAATCTCGGTCGGCAGGCTGTCAATTTCGATGCGCAGTCGCGAGGCGGCCTCGTCAATCAGGTCAATCGCCTTGTCGGGCAGGAACCGATCCGTGATGTAACGGTTCGAGAGCGTCGCCGCCGCAACAATCGCGGCGTCCTTGATCCGCACGCCGTGGTGCGTCTCGTACTTGTCCTTCAGCCCGCGCAGGATCGAGATCGTGTCTTCGACGTTCGGCTCGCCGACGTAAACATGCTGGAAGCGGCGTTCGAGGGCTTTATCCTTTTCGATGTATTTCTGATATTCGTTGAGCGTGGTCGCGCCTACGCAGCGCAGTTCGCCGCGGGCCAGTGCGGGCTTGAGCATATTCGACGCGTCAACCGCCCCCTCGGCGCTGCCGGCGCCGACCAGCGTGTGCAACTCGTCAATGAAACAGATAATCTGGCCGGAAGCTTTTTCGATCTCGCGCAACACGGCCTTCAGGCGCTCTTCAAATTCGCCGCGGTATTTCGCCCCGGCGAGCATCGCCCCCAGATCGAGCGAGACCAGCTTTTTATTGCGCAGCGTCTCCGGCACGTCGCCCGACACGATGCGTTGCGCGAGGCCCTCGACAATCGCGGTCTTGCCGACGCCGGGCTCGCCGATCAGCACCGGATTATTCTTGGTGCGGCGCGAGAGTACCTGCACCACGCGGCGCACTTCGTCATCCCGCCCGATCACCGGGTCGAGCTTGCCCTGCCGCGCCAGCTCGGTCAGGTCGCGCGAATATTTCGATAAGGCCTGATAACTCTCCTCTGCGTTCTGGCTCGTGATGCGCGTGTCGCCGCGCATCTGCTGGAAGACTTTCACCAGTTGCTCGCGGTTGACGCCGTGCGAGCGCAGGATGCGGCCCGCCTGCCCATCCTTCTCTTCCGCGATGGCGAGCAGCAGGTGCGCGGTCGCGACGTACTCGTCCTTGAAACCGTCGGCCTCCTTCTGCGCTTTGGTGAAGATGCCATTGAGGCGCGGGCTGATGTACTGCTGCCCCGTGCCGCTGACCCGCGGGAATTTACTGATCGCGGCCTGCAGCTCCGAAAGGATCGTCTCGACATTCGCCTCGATCTTGCTGAGCATCGGGCGCGTCACGCCCTCGGCTTGTTCGAGCAGCGACGCCAGCACGTGTTCAGGCTCGACCTGCTGATGCTGATTGCGTTCAGCCAGGGCGACGGCCGTTTCAATCGCCTCCTGACCTTTCAATGTGAATTTATCCAGCCTCATTGCGATACCTCTGATACCAGAATCGGCGGCAGGCTTTTTAAGCTTTGCCCGCCGCCGATATCAATTAGCCGGGTTTCAGGTCTTTTGCCTGATCACCATGACTCACTTTGCCGCCGCCTGCGATTTGTTCGCATCCGCGTCAGCAGCGACGTTGATCCGAATCTGGCGCGGCTTGACCTCTTCGCGCTTGGGCAGGGTCAGGCGCAGGACGCCATCTTTGAACTCCGCGTGAACGTTGTCAACATTGACCGTTGACGGGAGCGTGAAAGACCGGGTGAAGCTGCCGTAGCTGCGCTCGACGCGGTGATAATTGTCGCCCTCGCTCTGCTTCTCGAACCTGCGCTCGCCTTTAAGCGTCAGGACGTAATTTTCGACCGACACTTCAAAATCACCCGGCTTCAGGCCCGGCAGGTCGGCTTCCAGCACGATCTCATTTTCGCCCTCGTGAATGTCCACGCTCGGCACCCAGTTGCCGCGCAGCAGGCCTTCCTCATTGCCGAAGAAGCGCGGTAAGGCGGTATTGAAGATGCGGTTGAAATCTTCCTGAAGCGATTTGAACTCACCCATCGGATCGCGTCTCACCGTAAGATTCATAGCTATTTACCTCCTTATTTGAAGATCTCTGAAATTCTGGATATTTGCACCCTGTGCCTATCTGAGTGCAACGAGAATATAAAACCTGAGCCCCTTTCTGTCAAGTATTTTTAGCTGAAACTGTCAGCTGAGCACAAGTGCTGTTATTTCTTTCCTTAGCCGTGTTGAATTGGTTCGAGCGGAGAATGTCTGGAGATAAAATCAGTGGGAATGATGGAGGAAAAAGCGCTCTTCTGACTGCTGAAACTACTTCGGGAGCTGGACGACTGACTGATCAACCACGACAAATTCGGTTCCATTGAAGCGGTAATCAACGTTGCGCTGACGCTGGCCAGCGCCGGGGCGCCCGCGTTCGGTGACGGCGCCCATCAGGCGCAGCAATGGCGCTTTGCCCTCTTCGTGCCGCAGCCCCATGCGCAGAAACTGGTCGCCGCTTTTGAGCGCCCGACCCGACCCGTCAACAGCGAGCCGGTATTTTTTGTCTTCCTGCACGACCAGTGCAAAGTAGTCCGGCCCGCCACTGGCAGGTCTGGCGTAAATCACCACGAGTGTATCGAAGCGGCCTTTTTCAATCGCATCAATCCTCACGGCATAAGTCAGCTCCGCCTTCTCACCGCCCGCTTCGCTCGTGATGGCCCGCGCGGCGGCCAGATCCTGCTCGCCCAGTTTGGGATTACGAATTGTCTGGGCAACGGCAGTGCCTGCTGTGACACTCAGCACAGCCAGGCTGAGAATCAATAGAAACGCTTGTCTCATCCGTAGCCTCACTTTGATCTTCAGACCCGTTGCTTTTACCGATCAGCGGGGTGGCAGTCAGGGCGAAATAAGGCGGCGTGCCTCAACCGGAGGATGAGCAGTTCACCCCTTCATTTCACCACAACCTGACTGCTCCCCACATTCGCATTTGCGTCGAACACGCGAAAGGCGATGACGTGCGGCTTTGAATCAGGCAGCGTGACTGACACCTTGAAGTCTTCGCGACGCGAATCGGCGATGCCGTCCACCGGGAAGACTGCCCGCCACTGCCCGCCGTCGAGCTGATATTCGGCGCGGCGGATGATCGAAGTCGCGTCGCTCGCGCGAAACACGACTTCAGCCCTGCCGCCTTCAACCCGCGGCGCATCGGCAGTCACGGCGGGCGCAGTGTTATCAACTTCTATCGGCTCGGTTTCCTGTTCATCGGTCAGCGCCAGTCCGCCGGGATTTGACGGCGCATCACTCGCCACGACCTTGAAAATATAGCGCCCATCGGGGAGCGCGTTTGCGTCAATCGTGTAGTAAGTTTCCCGCATCCCGGTTTTCAGCGGGAACCACTCGCCGTCGGCGGCTGCGCGGTAATAAACCGCATATTCAAGCGTATCACTGTTGCGATCTTCGGCCTGCCATTGCAGTGAGATTGCGCCGCGCTGAAAGAGCTTTCGCGGGGGGAGCTGCACACTTGCGCCAAATACTGACGGATCAAGCCCGGATTGTTCGGCGCTGCTGTCCGGCTGCGGCTGCGGCAGTGGTTGCAGCGCCACCCCGACCGGGAGGATGCTGATTGAATTGATTGAGGGCGCGAGGTTGCGCGGCAGATAGGAAACCGTGACCTCGCGCAAACGCGGGCTGGCGGCCTGTGATCCCCGCTTCAGAGTTGCGCGCCACTGAATGAAGCGCGCGCGCGGGCTGGAGATCACCGCGCCATCCCGGCCCCCTTCGGGGGTGTGATAAGGCTGTGACCAGTCGCTCCAAGTGGAATCGGGAACCGCCGTGTTGCCGCTGCGCGTCTGCAATTCCACCTCGCCTTCGGCATTCCACGAAATGCGGCCCCACGTGCCGACCGTCTGCGCGTCACGCACTGAGGAAGTGTAAGTGCCGCTCGCGACCGTTTCGGTGCCGAGGCGGAAGAGTTTACCCAGATTCGAAGACGCGGCGTAAAGCTGCCCTTTCGCTTTCACGAAACGCGAAGTCTGGGCTTCGGTTGACTGCGCCAGCAGCGCCGGTTTGCGAATACCGGCGTCACTCGTGGCCGCGCTGTAAATCCGCCCTTTCTGCCCGGTGCCAATGAGCGCGTGTCCCTTGTCATCGAGCGCCGCGGCAAACCCCACCATGTCACGCGAATCCCACAGCACGTCAGTCACGCCGCTCGCGTCAATGCGATAGAGCGCGCTCTTCGCCTGATCGCCCGCGTTGCGCGGGGTTGCCGAAGCCCCGCTGCCCGCGGCTGAGGCGTCAACCACCTGCACATCGCTGATCGTCACGGTCACGCCCTCATCCGCGCCGATCACCACCGGGGCCGCGGGCGCGGCGGCCGGAGTCGCCGTATTGCTGCCGCCACTGCCGGCTGATTCCGAAAGCGCGAGCGCATAAATCTCACCGTCCTTGCCAATCGCCAGATCGCGCACTTCGCGCTGCGCCGAATCGAAAAGTGTGAACGCCCTGCCATCCGTCGTGATCCGCAGCACCAGACCGCCCGGGTCAGTCCCGGCGATGATGTTGCCCGCCGCGTCAACTTTCAGCGAAGTGATGTTGGCCTGCGTCGTGTTGACGAGCGGCGCGCCCTTGCCGTCGGCCGTCACGCGCCAGATCACGCCCTTGTCACCCGTGCCGACCAGCAACCTGCCCTGCGAATCGAATGCCATCGCCCAGATGTATTTCGTCTTCGGCTCGAAGAAGATCTTTGCCTCGCCCTGCGGCGTGATGCGATAAATTTTGCCGTCCGGCGAGGTGCCGGCGTAAACGTTGCCGCCCGAATCAACGGCCACCGCCATCACGTCAAGCTCAGGGGTTTTGTAAAGCAGCGCCCCCCTGCCCGCCGCGTCAACCTTGAAGACGCGCCCCTCGTGTCCCGTGCCGAGATAGATGTTGCCCGCGGCGTCCGAAGCCACCGACCAGACGTAGGCCTGTTTGGTGTCGAAGACTTCCGTGAACGAAGGCGCGAGCATCAGCGCCCCGGTGTCGGCGATGGACACGCCCTGCGCGTCGCCCTTCTCGATTTCGGCGCGCGTGTTGACGCGCCAGAAAACAGGGCCGCCGGCGAGGGCGGTGAGCAGCAGGGTGGAAACAACGAGGAGTGAGAAAACAATGGTGAGTGGTTTATGCATATTTGTTTGTAGTTTTACCAGATCAGCCTGGGAACAGATTGACGGGGCTGGACTTCGGCACGGCAACAGGGCGGCGTTTCGGGGATTTGTCGTGGACGCTTCGGCTCAGTGACATCAATCAGAAATCGTTCGTACCCGCTGAAATTAACGCGCGGATCAACAAAAGCGCAATAGCTTTGTGCGCTCACCCGGTCAGCCATCATTGCAACCCGCGCTGCTTTTGCAATTCCCTGACCGACGCGATGCGGCGCCTGAGGTCATCCGGCGCCTTCGGGTCAGGCTCGGCCTGTTCGAGAATTTTGACGGCATCCTCGAACCTGAGCATGCGGACGTAACAATCAGACAGCCCGATGGACGCCTGGCGACGGATCTCCTTGTCTGTCGTCTGCCGGACGACCTCCTGATACGCGGCGGTGGCATCTTCAAAATCATCCCTCAGCACACAGATGCCGCCGATCTGCAGATACGCGCGCTCGGCTAGTGGGTCATAGGGCGAGTCCTTCACCACCTTCTGATACTCGGCCAGCGCCTGACTGAGGTCAGTCTGATCGAAATAGAGGTCGGCGATTTCCAGACGCGTGCGCCGCTTGTCAGCCTTGTCGGGGAAAGCGATCAGCAGGTTTTCCAGTTCGTTGATCGCCTCGCGCCGTTTCCCCATCGCGACATAAGCCTTCGCCAGCCGCTGCCGCGCCTGAAACAGATCCGGCGAGCGCGGGAAGCCCTCGATCAGCTGCACGTAATGAGTCACCGCGCGGTCATACTGCTTGAGCTTGAGCAGGTAGATGTTGCCCGCCTGAAAGTGGGCGTAAGCCGCCCGCTCGCTGGCCGGATTTTCTTTCAGGAATTTTTCGTAGCAATCGGCCGCTGTCTGAAAGTCCTCGCCGTCCCACGCAACTTGTGCCTGATCCAGCAGCGCGCGGTTACGGCAGGAAAAAACCAGAAGGCTGAAGGCAGCAAGCAGCAGGCAGCAGATGAGACGAGAAGCCCTGCACCCTGTCCCTGACGAATTAACCTGCTCAGTCATCACTTTCCCGCCTGCCGCCTTCCGCTTTTTTACTTCACCGACTCCTCTTCTTCTGCCAGCTGACCCGTCGTGCGTTCGGCGAGTGAAGCTCCGGCGACGAGATCGCCGGTTGAAGTGTCAATCAGCTTCACACCCTGGGCGCTGCGACCGGTGGCGCGAATCTGGTCGGCTTCGATGCGGATCAGTTTGCCGTTGACAGTGATGATCAGGACTTCGCTCTCCTTCGTCACCGGCATGACGGCCACCACCTTGCCGTTCTTCTCAGTGGTCTTGAGGTTGATGACGCCCTTGCCGCCGCGCCCGGTCACGCGGTACTGGTCAACCGAGGTCTGCTTGCCGAAGCCGTTGGAAGTGACGCTCAGCATCTGCTCGTCGCCGTCCACCGCGCAGACGCTGACGACGTAATCGCCCTCGCGCAGGGTGATGCCGCGCACGCCGCGGGCCTGACGGCCCATGTCGCGCACTTCATCTTCCTCGAAGCAGATCGCCATGCCCTCGTGCGTCGCCAGGAAGATCTTCTTCTTCCCGTCGGTCATCTCGACCGCAATCAGTTCATCGTCTTCGTCCACGCCCATCGCGATGATCCCGTTCGAGCGGATGTTGGCGAAGTCTGACAACTCTGTCTTCTTGATCACGCCCTTGCGCGAGACCATGACGACGAATTGCTCCTGGACGAAATCGCGCACCGGCACGACCCCAGCTATCTTCTCGGTCCCCGGCAGGTTGATCAGGTTGACGATGGCTTTGCCCCTGCCCGCGGCCTGCGCGTCGGGGATCTCGTGAACCTTGAGCTTGTAGACCTGCCCTTTGGTCGTGAAGATCATCAGGTAGCTGTGCGTCGAGGCGACGAAGATGTTCGAGACGACGTCTTCGGACCTCGTACTCATCCCCTTGCGCCCGGTTCCGCCGCGCCGCTGGGACTTGTAAGTCGTGACCGGCGTCCGCTTGACGTAGCCCGAATGCGTCAGCGTAATCACGACATCCTCATCCGCGATCAGGTCTTCGAGCGTCAGTTCGACGCTGCTGTCCACGATCGTGGTCCGGCGTTCGTCGGCATAATCCTTCTGAACCTGGCGCAGTTCCCTGATGATCACGTTGCGCAGCACGCGGTCGTTGTTCAGAATTTCTTCGAGTTCGGCGATCAGCTTGATGATCTCTTCGTACTCGTCAATGATCTTCTGCCGTTCGAGCGCGGCCAGCCGGCGGAGCTGCATGTCGAGAATCGCCTGCGCCTGAATTTCAGAGAACCTGAACTGACTGACCAGCCCGGCCTTCGCCTCGTCGGTCGTCTTCGCGCCGCGGATCAGTCTGATGATCTGATCAATGATGTCAATCGCCTTCTTCAGGCCTTCCAGAATGTGCGCGCGCGCTTTGGCCTTCTTCAGCTCATAGAGCGTGCGGTTGCGCACGACTTCGCGGCGGAAGTTGATGAACTCCTGTAAAGTGTCGAGCAGGTTCAGAATCTTCGGCTGGCCGTTGACGATCGAGAGGTTGATCACCCCGAACGAAGTCTGCATCTGCGTCAGCTTGTAGAGCTTGTTCAGAATGACCTGCGCGATGGCGTCGCGCTTGAGTTCGATGACGATGCGGACTTTTTTCATCGCCGCGTACTCGCGGTCGGTTTCGTCGCGGATTTCAGAGATGCCTTCGACGCGCTTTTCATTGACGAGGTCGGCGATCTGTTCGATGAGTTTCGCCTTGTTGACCTGATACGGGATTTCGGTGACGACGATGGCGTCGCGTTCCTGGACGCCGCGCCCGATCTTGTCAATCGCCGCGCGCGCGCGCACCTGCATCACGCCCCGTCCGGTTTCGTAAGCCAGTTTGATGCCTTCGCGTCCGTAAATGAACCCGCCGGTCGGGAAGTCCGGGCCGGTCACGATCTTCATCAGGTCAGAGACTTTTGTATTCGAATGCTGAAGCAGGTGGATTGTGGCTTCGATCAGTTCGTTGAGGTTGTGCGGCGGGATCTTCGTCGCCATCCCGACCGCGATGCCTTCCGCGCCGTTGAGCAGCAGATTCGGAATGCGCGTCGGCAGCACGCTCGGCTCCTGCCGCGATTCGTCGTAGTTCGGGACGAATTCGACAGTCTCCTTTTCAATATCCGCGAGCATCTCGGTGGCGATGCGCGTTAGTCTGGCTTCAGTATATCTATAGGCGGCCGCGTTATCACCGTCGAGGCTGCCCCAGTTGCCCTGCCCGTCAATCATCGGGTAGCGCAGCGAGAAATCCTGCGCCATGCGCACCATCGCGTCATAGACTGCTGTATCGCCGTGCGGGTGATAGCCGCCCAGCACGTCGCCGACGACGTTGGCCGATTTCTTGAAGGGCTTGCCGGGGATCAGCCCTTTCTCATTCATTGAATACAGGATGCGGCGATGCACGGGCTTCAACCCGTCGCGCACGTCCGGGAGCGCGCGGCCGATGATCACCGACATCGCGTAATCGAGATAGCTGCGGCGCATCTCGTCTTCAATATTGACTGCCTGTTTGTGCGGATTCTCCATGAACTTTTCCTTCTCGCGTTGGTCTGTTGATGATTCGCCGTGATGTTTTATTGCACTCTGTTATGACTCCGCGCATGCAGAGTTGCTGCCGACGAGCGCCGGGCGGATGAGACAAGGGCGGAAGGCTCTTCTCGTGGCTGAACTCTGATTTGCGGCAGCGGATGAATTGAAATTATAGCTGTCGGATGGAATGTGAACAAGATGTGGTTTGATCAGGTTTGAGGCGTATTTCGGCAGCTGTAATGGCTTTCTCACGAATAAAACTCACGCACTTTTGACGTGCGCCCGCAGGCACTCCTCCGAACAGAAGGCCGCCGAACGACCGCGCGAGGAGACCATCATCGCATCACGCGCGGAAACGAAAGCCCCGCACGCCGCGCAGCGCACCATCTCCGCACTGACCTGCTTTGCCTTCGACTGCCTGCCGCCGGCGTTCAGGTCGTCGCGCAGGGTTCTGACCTCCCTGACTGCTTTACGGACATTGAAGCTCAGGCGTGCGATGGTCTTCAGCAGATAGACAATGAAGGCGAAGATGAAGATGCCGATGACCAGGCGGAACATTACTTTTTGCCCCCCGCCGCGCTCTTCTCTTCCGGCCCATGTGAGAGCGTGGATTTGGCCTCCCCGGCTTTACCTGACGTTCCTTCCTGCTTCGCCTGCTGCAACCGCTCGCGCATTTCGGCGAGCGCCTCGCGGGCCGATTCCGGCGCGTTCACGCTGCTCGCTTCGAGCTGAGTGAGCAGTTGTTCAGCCTCCTTCAGATTCTGTCTGCTCATAATCAGCGAATAAGCCAGGTAAAATTTCGCGGGCGGATTATCGGGAGTTTTACCGAGCGTGCGCCGCGCCCAGGTGATCGCGTCGGCAAACTTTTCCTGAAAGAAATATGCCCCCGCGAGTTCAGACATCACCTCGCCGTCTTCAGGTTTGAGCTTGTTGGCCTGCTGGAGGAATTCGAGCGCGCCTTCGGGGCGACGGATCTGCATGAACTGCTCGGCGGCCTGCATCTGCGCCTCAAAATCGTTCGGACTCTGGCGGGCTTTTTCGATGATCGCGCGGGTCTGATTGATGATCTGTTCGCTCTGCTGCGTTGCGCCGCCGGTGACTGAAACCGCGCCCTTGCCGCCCTGCACCCGCGTAGCGGCCTGCAACGCTTCGGCGGCGGTGTTTGCGTTCAGTTGTCTGCGGTACTGGCTGTTGGCCAGCTTGAACCCGGCGATCAGCCCGATGCCGAGCCCGATCAGCGCGTAAACGAAAGCCTTTTTCGTGAGCCAGGAGATGCCCTGGTAGAATGCGTTTGACATAATGTTTATGAGTGAGAAATTTCGGAGCTGACGTGTAAGCCGAGTTCTGTCCCTGCCCGTTCGGACAGGTGGTGATCATTCATCTACGCGGACGCATTACTGCGCCGCTTGAGCGACCTACCCGGAAACGCACCGCGCTTCGCCTGACCTCGGATCTGCGATTTGAGATCCGAGGTCAGGCGAAGCGCGAATTGAGCCGGACCAGGCTTCATCAACGCTTCTCTATTTGGTCTTGCACCGCAGGGGGTTTGCCTAGCCGGGGATGTCGCCACCCCCGCTGGTGAAGCTTTTATCTCACCGTTTCACCATCGCCCGGCGACCTCCGGATTGGAGGCCGCTTAGGGCTGTCTGTTCTCTGTTGCACTCTTCCGTCGGGTCACCCCGCCTGGCCGTTAGCCAGCCTGCTGTCCTGTGGTGTTCGGACTTTCCTCCCGTGACGCGCCACCGAAATGACCCGTCACCGGCGACCACCCGGTCGGCTCCGAAATTCCTCAGGCCGGGAGTATAACATCAAAACGGCGGACGTGTCCGGCGAGCGGGGCGGTTATTCCATGCGGATGGCGATGAAGGAGATGATTTTCTGGCGGGGAGAACTGACCCGCAGGACGAGGACGCCGCCCGGTTTGAGCGGCTCGATGATGCGCTCGAAATCCTGCGGACTGCCGACCGGCTGGCGGTTGGCTTCAAGAATGATGTGGCCCACCTGCAGGCCCGCATCGTCAGCGGCGCCGAGCGGATCAACTTCCGAAACGAGGACGCCTCTGGAAGCTTCACCGTGGGCGTCACTGACTTTCAGCGTCCGCTGCGCTTCCGGCGTGTTTTCGCGCACGGCAAAACCCAGCTTGAGCGAAGTCTGCTGCAATGGCGACGGCGTAACGGGGCGCGAAGAGTCGGGATCGTCGGGGCGACGGTCCAGCGTGGCCGTCAGGCGCAGCAGCTCTTTGCCGCGCAGCACTTCGATTTCCACGTCACGCTGTGGCGTGGTGTTGGCGACGAAGCTGAAAAAATCATCCTGGCTGTGGATCACTCTGCCGTCAAACCTCGTGATCACGTCGTAAGGTTTGATCCCGGCGCGCGCCGCAGGCTTGTCGGGGGTGACTTCGACGACCAGCACGCCGCGCTGATCCTGATCCAGGCTCAGACCGTCGCGGAATTCGGGCGTCAGATTCTGCGGTTGCAGCCCCAGAAAGCCGCGCGCCACGAACCCCTGGGTGCGCAGCTGCGCGATCACCCTTCTGACCACGTTGCTCGGCACGGCAAAGCTGATCCCGCGCCCGTCCACGCGGATGACCGTATTGACGCCGATCACCTCGCCGGTCAGGTTGAGCAGCGGCCCGCCCGAATTGCCGCGGTTGATGGCCGCGTCGGTCTGAATGTATTCCTCAAACGGCGCGCTGTTGTAAACCTTGCGCCCCTTCGCGCTGACGATGCCGGCGGTGACCGAATACTCGTAATCGAGCGGGTTGCCAATCGCAATTACAGGGTCGCCGACGCGCACCGCGTCCGAATCACCGAGCGGCAGGATGGCGAGTTTATCGGCTTCGATTTTAAGCAGCGCCAGATCAGTCTCGGCGTCGCTGCCCTGCAGGAGGGCGCGCCGCTCGCGCCCGTCGGCCAGTTTCACGTTGATCCGATCCGCGTCCTTGATGACGTGATTATTAGTGACGATGAGACCTGACGGGTCAATAATGAAGCCCGTCCCCGTCCCGCGCTGCGGCTGCAGGCCGGTCGAATCAGGCGCGCTCTGCGCCTCTATATCGTCCTCAGTAACCTCAGCGCTTTCGCGCAGTGACGCATCCTGCCGGACGGCGCGTTTGGCAACTACGATGACCACGCCGGGGTTGGCCCGGGCGACGACTTCGGCATTCGGGCTGGCAGCGACGAGGCCGCGGACGGAGCGGGGGAGCGACGAAAGCCAGCCGGGCAGCAGTCGTGGCCGCACAAAGGCCGTGACCACCAGCACTGAAATCAGAATAGCCGGGAGGGAGGCAAGGAACAGTCTTCGTCTCATTGTTCAGTCACTCCGAATTCGAAATGCCCCCTGCCAGAAGACGGGGCGGATATTCAGGTCAGGCGCGATGCCCGGGCCGGAAATGTACCTCGTAAGAATGCGATACCACGGGGATTCTTGCAAAGCCAACAGACTGCCGCCACCGAAATGGTTGTTCCCGCGCCATCAGTGACTGTTGATTACCTCCGGCCATCTCTTCAAGCCTGCCCACACTTTCTGATAAAAGGCCCGGTTGTTTTCACCTGCGGAATCCAACGATTCACTTCAGGAAATATGATCAATCACCCTTTGAATTTTCAGCCGTTGCAGATTGAAGTCTTTGGATTATTTATCTGCCGTCGGCTTATCAATCGACGGCGCGAGCGCGGGGCTCCAGAGCCCGGCCACGCCGTGCGCGATCTTCGTCGGATTCGCCTGCGCCAGGTTGGCGAAAACAACTACCGTCAGCCGGTCGTCAACGTAACGCGCGATGTGCGATTTGAATCCCTGCCACGTGCCGCCGTGTTCGATGATCCGATGCCCGCGCACCTCGCCAAAGCCCCAGCCGAAGCCGTATGGATGCGTCTTGCCACTCGTCAGTTTCACCGGAGTCCACATCCCGGCGAGGCTCGATTTTTTGAGCAGCTTTTCGGTGTAGAGTGCCGCATCCCACCTCGCCATATCGTAAACGGTCAGATACAGGCTGCCGTCGGCAGTTGTGTTCATCGTCGGCGACACCCACTCCTGATGCTTGAGTTCGCCTTTGACCAGGCGGTAGCCCTCGGCCCGGTTCGGGATGATGTCGGCTTCATTGATGATGCGCGCGGTGGTCATCCCCAGCGGCTTGAAGATACGCCCCTGCAGGAAGTCGCCGTAGAATTTCCCGGTCACCCTGCCGATCAGAATGCCGAGCATGACGTAGCCCATGTTGCTGTACTGCCACTTCTCGCCCGGCTGAAAGGCGAGCGGGATTGCCGCCGCCTTCTTTAGCAGATCGTCCTCGGTGTAATCGCGGCGGAAGTCGAAATCGCGGGGGTAATCCGTCGTGCCCGCCGTGTGCGTGAGCAGGTGCCTGACCGTAATCTCTTTCCAGCTTTCCGGCGGGTCGGCGAAGTATTTGCTGATTTTGTCATCCAACTTTATCTTCCCCTCTTCAACCAGCATCATCACCGCCGTCGCGGTGAACTGCTTGCCAACCGAGCCGGACTGAAAGACGGTTTCGGGACTCGCCGGCACCTGATGCTCGACGTTGGCGAAGCCGTAGCCCCTGGCATACGCGATCTGCCCGTCTTTGACGACGGCGAGTGAGAGGCCGGGGATGTGCTGCTTCTGCATCTCGGCTTTGACGTATTCGTCAATCGCCCCGGTTCTGCCGCCTCCGGCCTGCCCGAGGCAGGTCGAGACGCAGAACAGCAGGACGGGGATTACTGTCGTGAGCCTGTGCTTCATCGGATTTCCTTTCGGCAGACGGGATTCAACTTCACGGGCCCGGATTGTACTCCGGTCGGCTGTCTTTTGTGCAGGCCGGCCGGGATTGCCGCGGATTAGATTGAATAATTCTGCCCGTCCTGTTAATCCTGTCCGCTGATTATGTCCCCGTATATCGTGATTCGCTGCCGTCACCAGTTACATTTCGAAGAGGAAGCTTCATGGGATTCGACAGAACTTTGTGGCCGGGCGTGCTGATGGTCGCCCCGGCAATGCTCGTCATCAGCCTGCTTCATTCCTCGCGGGCGCAGAACGCAGCCCCGGCTTTCGACGTGAAGGCCGGGTATGCGAAATCCGAACATCAGATCCCGATGCGAGACGGCAAAAAGCTTTACACCGTCGTTTATGCGCCGAAAGACACCTCGCAGAAATACCCGATTCTGATGCAGCGCACGCCGTACAGCGCCGGGCCTTACGGGCCGGACAGGTACAAACCATCCATCGGCCCTTCGCCACTGTTCGCGCAGGAAGGTTACATCATCGTCTATCAGGACGTGCGCGGCACGTTTCTGTCCGAGGGCGATTTTGAGGACGTGCGCCCTCACGTCCCGAACAAGAAGACCAGCAACGACATTGACGAGAGCAGCGACACTTACGACACGATTGAGTGGCTGGTCAAAAACGTCCCGAACAACAACGGGCGCGTCGGGATGTGGGGCATCTCATACCCCGGCTTTTACGTGGCCACCGCGCTCGAAGACCCGCACCCGGCGCTCAAGGCCGCCTCACCGCAGGCCCCGATAGCCGACTGGTTCATCGGCGATGACGATCATCATAACGGCGCATTCTTTATCCTCGACAGTTTCGGGTTCAATCAGTTCTTCGGCATGCCGCGCCCGCAGCCGACCGAGCATCAGTTCAGGAATTTCGACTTCGGGGTTCCCGACGCTTACAGATTCTTCCTCGAACTCGGGCCCGTCGCGAACGCGCAGAACTATTTCAAGGGCGAGAACAAATACTGGAACGACGTGAACGCGCACGGGACGTACGACGAATTCTGGCAGGCGCGCAACGTGCTGCCGCACCTGAAAAAAGTCACGCCCGCCGTGATGACCGTCGGTGGCTGGTTCGACGCCGAGGACTTGTACGGCCCGCTGCACATTTACCAGACCATCGAGAAGAACAATCCGAAGGCTTACAACGTGCTGGTGATGGGCCCCTGGTGTCACGGCTGCTGGGCCGGCGGCCCGGGCGAACGCCTGGGCAACATCAGCTTCGGTCAGCCGGCTTCGGCCTGGTATCGCGAAAACGTCGAGCTGCCTTTCTTCAATTATTACCTGAAAGACAAGGGCGAGTTGAAGCAGCCGGAGGCTCTCGTGTTCCGCACCGGCGCGAACGAATGGAAGTCATTTGATCAATGGCCGCCGAAAGACGCACAGGCGCGCAATCTTTATTTTCACGCGAACGGCAAACTCTCATTCGATCCGCCAACCGCGACAACGGCGTCATTTGACGAATACCTGAGCGATCCGAACAAGCCAGTGCCGTATACCAACACGATCTCCATTCAGCGCGGGACAACTTACATGATCGAAGACCAGCGTTTCGCCGCCAGACGACCGGACGTGCTGGTCTATGAATCAGCGGCTCTCGCCGAAGACACCACGCTCGCCGGGCCGGTCACCGCCGACCTGATCATTTCGACCACCGGCACCGACGCTGACTTCATCGTCAAGCTGATTGACGTCTACCCCGACGGCGCGGCCGGTAATTCGCCTGAGGATCAGGACGCGAAGATGGGCGGGTTCCAGATGCTCGTGCGCGGCGAGGTGATGCGCGCGAAGTTCCGCAACAGTTTTTCAAAGCCCGAGCCGCTCGTCCCGAACAAACCGACCGAAGTGAAGTTCGCCCTGCAGGACGTGCATCACACCTTCAAGGCGGGCCACAAAATCATGGTGCAGGTGCAGAGTTCGTGGTTCCCGCTGGTGGATCGCAACCCGCAGAAGTTCGTGGACATTTATCACGCGACCGAGGCCGACTTCCAGAAGGCGACCCACCGCGTCTACCATTCGGCGAAACTGAGTTCACATCTGAAGGTCGGAGTGCTGAAATAAGACCGGGACCAGAGTCAGGAGGGGAATCAAAAATGGCAGAGACTGCGGATGTCGTCATCATCGGGGGCGGGATCGTCGGGTCGAGCGTGGCCTACCATCTGGCCGAGCAGGGCTGCACCAACGCCCTGATCATCGAACGCGAAGAGAAGCAGGGTCTGGGTTCGACCTGCAAGAGCATGGGCGGAGTCCGCGCCCAGTTCGCGACGGCCGTCAACATCCAGATGTCGCTTTACTCGATTGATTTCTTCTCGCGCTTTGAGGAAGCGACCGGCCACGCCGCCGACTATCGCGCGCACGGCTACCTGTTCTGCGCTACGAGCGAGGCGCATCTCAACTACCTCAGAGAGAATCAGGCGAAGCAGCGGGCGCTGGGGCTCGGGAACGCCGAAATGGTCTCGCGCGAAGAAATCCTGAAGATGGTCCCGCAAATGCGCGCAGATGACATCCTTGGCGGCAGCTTCTGCCCGACCGATGGCTTCGTTGACCCGAACGGCGTCATGACCGGCTACGCCAAACGCGCCAGAGAGCGCGGCGTTAGAGTCTGGCTCAATACCGAAGTCACCGGCATCAATGTCGAGAGCGATGAAATCACCGGGGTGCGGACGACAAAAGGTGACGTCTCGACCCGCGCCGTAGTCAACGCGGCCGGCCCCTGGGCCGCGCTCGTGGCGAAGATGGCGGGCACAGACCTGCCCGTCACCCCGCTGCGTCGCCAGATCGTCAAGACGCAACGCTGCGACTTCCTGCCGGCAAAGTTCCCAATGGTGATTGATATGTCGAACGGCTTCCACTTCCGCCGCGAAGGCGAATGCCTCCTGCTCGCCTGGCCCGACGACGAAGAAACACACGGCTTCAAGACCGCCTTCGCGCCTGAATTCATCGAAAAGATTCTGACCCGAGCCATCAACCGCGTCCCGCAGTTCGCAGACCTGCCTGTGAACCCGAAACAATGCTGGGCCGGCATGTACGAAGTCACGCCCGACCACCACGCCATCCTCGGCCCCGCCCCCGGCGTCAAAGGACTGTTCCTCGCCAACGGCTTCAGCGGTCACGGCGTGATGCATTCGCCGGCAACCGGGCGGATCGTTGCGGATCTGATCCTGCACGGGAGGTGCGATGTGATTGACGCCGCACTGCTCGGGGTTGAGAGATTCGCCGAAGGCCGGCTGCTGGAAGAGACGGCAGTTCTCTGAGAATTGACAGCCGGCCTCGTCAAATAAAGTGTTTGATTCCGCCTTCGCCGTAATGATACAAATGGGCCAACTCGTTGAAGAGGACAGACCCCTCTGAGAGGCTCTCTGGAAACGGAAGCTGACTGGCAGGCCCGAGTAGAGAGAGACGCCGCACCGCGACAAAAGTGCCAATCAAGAGCCGCCCGTTCAAGGGTCGGAAGCTGGATGGTACCGCCGCAATCATCCCTGTGGTTCCAGCAGAAATTCATCACACTGGAGTTTCTGTTATGGCAACCACGTTCAGCCAGCGCACCTTCATTCAACCCCTCGGTCAGTCTATTGAAAAGGAAGTCCTCCTCCGGGGCTGGGTCTATCGGCTCCGCGCCCTCGCCAAAACCACTTTTATTATTCTCCGTGACTGTTCGGGCGAGGTTCAGTGCGTGGCCACTTCTGACCTGCTCAAAGACCTTCACCTCAAGCTCGACGACACGGTGGAAATATACGGGCGCGTGAGGTCTGACGACCGCTCCAGATACGGCTACGAAGTTGACATCATCAGGGCCCGGGTGCTGAGTCGCGCGTCGAACAGCCTGCCCTTCAACTCGTCATCAAATATCGGGTCGGTCGGGCAGGAAACTCTGCTTGAATACCGGCCTCTGGCCGTGCGCAATGATGCCGTCGGCAACGTGTTCCGCATTCAGGCGGCGCTGCTGAAATATTTCAGAGAGTATCTGAGCAGTCAGCGCTTCACCGAGATCATCACTTCAAAGATAGTGGCCTCCGGCACTGAAGGGGGGACGAATCTTTTCGCGCTGAAGTATTTCGACCGTGTGGCCTACCTCGCCCAGAGCCCGCAGTTTTACAAGGAGCATGGCGTCGCGGGTTTCGAGCGGGTCTACGAGACCGGGCACGTTTACCGCGCCGAGCCTCACGCGAGCAGCCGCCACCTCACCGAATATTACTCGCTCGATTTCGAGGTGGGTTTTATTGACGGGCCGGAAGATGTGATCCAGATCGAGCGCGAGGTGCTGACGTTTATGTTCGACCGGCTCAACCGGGAGTACGGACACATCCTTGGGCAGTACAGGGAACAGCTGCTCCCCTCGATGCTCGATGTGCCGGCTTGGGAATTTGAGAGATGCCTTGAGCTGCTGAAAGAGAACTTCGGGCGGACCGATCTGGTTGACGACCTTGACCCGGAAGGCGAACGGCAGTTGTGCGCGCTGGCGGAAAAAGAGACCGGGGTTGCCGCGGTCTTCGTGATTGGTTTTCCGCTCGCCAGCCGCCCTTTTTACACCGCGCCGCGCGGGACGGAAGGGGCCGCGCACAGCTTTGACCTGCTGTTTCAGGGGGTGGAGATCACCACGGGCGGGCAACGACTCCACCACAGGGAAGACCTTGAAGCTTCACTACGAGGGCGAGGGATAGACCCGGCGGGTTTTGAAAGCCACCTCAGAATGTTCGAGCTTGGAATGCCCCCGCACGGAGGGCTCGCGATCGGGCTTGAGCGGCTGACCGCCGGGGTTCTCGGCCTGCAGAATGTGCGTGAGGCCGTCTTATATCCGCGTGACCGATACAGGGTGACGCCGTGATGAAAGCTGACGGTCGCGGCAAGGCTGTCGCGGTCAGGGAGTCAGTTCAGCGACAGCACGCGTCACCGATGAGCCGTTTCTTTGCAGCGCGGTTTCGGCTGTTTCGCGGGTCGCCTGCGCCTGCTGCATCACCAGCGCGACCGGCAGATTCCAGTCGGCGGCTTCAAGCACGGCGCGCGCGCCGGCGTCATCAACTCTGCATTCGGCCATCAGGATGCTGACGGCGCGCTCCCTGAGTTTGGCGTTCTTCGCCCGCAGGTTCGACATCCGGTTGCCGGTCACGTAACCCAGCCGCACCATCGTCATGGTTGAGAGCATATTGAGGACGAGCTTCTGCGCGGTGCCTGACTTCAGGCGGGTCGAGCCGGCGATGACTTCCGGGCCGACGACGGGCTCGATGGGGATTTCGACCGCGCGGGCGAGTTCGGTATTTTCATTGCAAGTGATGCAGACGGTCAGCGCACCCAGGCCGCGGGCGTATCGAACGGCGCCGATGGTGTAAGGCGTGCGACCGCTGGCGGCGATCCCGACTACGGCGTCGCGTTCGGCGAGGCCCCGAGCCTGCAAATCAGCCGCGCCCGCCGCACTATCGTCCTCGGAAGCTTCGACGGCTTTGTAGCAGGCGTCGTAACCGCCGGCAATGACCCCCTGCACCAGGTCGGGTGAGACGCCGAACGTCGGGGGACATTCCGAAGCATCCAGCACGCCGAGCCTGCCGCTCGTCCCGGTGCCGACGTAAAAGAGCCTGCCGCCGCGTTCGAGTTTTTCCACAATCCTTTCCACAGCCTGCGCAATGGCGGGCAACACTCGCTCGACTGCCTCGGCCACCTTTCTATCTTCAGCGTTGATGAGGCGCAGGGCGTCGAGCGTGGGCAGGTGGTCAATATCTGTAGTGTTCGGGTTAATCTGTTCAGTCGTAGTCATAGCTATAAGAAATAACCCGCGAGATCGGAAATAATAAAGGGGGGCCGCATAAAAAATTTGCCGCCTGAATTGCTATCAGGCGGCGCGATCTATTGATACCAGAATCTGATTCTGCTTTTACCCAACCAGTTGTTCCTGTCTTGTATGTGCAGCCATCGCCATTCTGACTGCTCCGATCACCGGTAGATACAGCGGCGGCGTGACGACGGCGAGCGGCGCGAGTTCGGCCACGGCCTCACGCAGCGGGGCCGTCACCCATTCACCCGATTCAAAGACCCCGCCGACGCAGGCGACGCGGAAGTTGTCGCTCTGCAGCCGCAGCTGTTCGATCACGGCGACCGCGGCGCGCGCCAGCTCCTTCGCCGCGTCACTGAGGATTTCGCGCGCGGTGGCGCTGCCTTCTTCGGCCGCCTCGACGACGACGCGGGAAAGCTGTGCGGTCTCACGCATGGCCTGAACCGATGAGCTGTAGATCACGGCCGGCAGTTCGGAAGGCGAACTGATTTTGAAATGGCGCAGGACTTTTTCAGTCAGCATCGTGCGCGGGCCGCGCCCGTCGAAGGCTTCCATGACGGCTTCGAGCGCGCGTTTGCCAATGTAAGTGCCGCTGCCTTCATCGCCCATCACCGGCCCCCAGCCCCCGGCGCGCGCGAATTCGCCGTGCGCGTTGATGCCGCAGGCAATCGAGCCGGTCCCGGCAATGATCACGACGCCGGGCCGCAGATCGGTCGCCCCAGCCAGCGCGACGCGCGCGTCGGTTTCGAGCATGATGTCATTGATCGGCAGCGCAGTCTTCAGGGCATCGAGCATCGTGCGGTGATGATCGGGATGCGAAACCCCGGCAAGCCCGATGCAGGCGGCGGTGATTTGCGAGGGCATGATCCCGACCTCGGCGCAGGCCTCGTGAACGGCGCGGACGATTGAGTTGACGGCGGATTCCAGCCCGACGCGGTGATAATTTGCGGCGTCGGCATGGCCTTCGCCGAGCGTCCGGCCGGATTCATCAGCGATGACGGCGCGGGTGTGAGTCCCGCCACCATCAACGCCGAGCCAGTATTGCTGATCGGTCCCTACATCATCTTCAGCCGGGGAAATGTCTTCGGTGAGAATAGTCATAAAGCCACTCCGTTATGATTCCGTTTCTGTTGACGGCATCGGCTTCGGTTTCGGCCGACGGGGACAAAGCTTCGGGAGCTTTGCTGGGATGTTCGCTTGATTAGTTGTCAGGGGAATAATACGCTCAGCACGACGATAAATAAAACTAAAAGTTCTGATCACAATCACAACCATTATCTATCGTTAAGATCACCGGCAGGTGACGATTTACTGAACTCATAATGGAGATCAGACAGCTCAGAACCTTTCTGGCGATTGCCGAAACGCGCAGCTTCACCCGGGCGGCGCAGCGCGTGCATCTGACGCAGGCTGCGGTGAGCGCGCAGATCAAGGCACTGGAATCAGAAATCGGCACGCCGCTCTTCGCCCGCGTCAACAAGAAGGTTTACCTGACCGAAGCCGGCGGGATATTACTCGGCCGGGCGCAAAAGATCGTGCGCGGGCACGACGAGGCTTTATTCGCGCTCGCTGAAATCACGCAGGCGGAAGGCGGGCGGTTGCGGCTGGGGACGGCTTCGACGATGGCGAGTATTCACCCGCTGCCGAAGATTCTGGCCGATCTCAAGATTCGTCATCCGCAGGCGCAGATCACCGTCTTTCGCGGCACGAGCGCGGAGATAGTGGCGCGGATTCTCGGCAACGATCTTGATTTCGGCCTGGCATCATTGCCGGTCGAAGCCCCCGACATCAGGGCGGAGCGGCTGCGTCAGGATCTGCTGGTGGCCATCGTCCCGCCGGGTCACCGGCTGGCGAAACAGCGCTCCGTCACCGCGCGGCAACTCGCCGATGAATCGCTGATCCTTGGCGAGGAAGGCGGCAACACGCGCCGGATGATCGACCTGTTTTTTGACAAGGCGGGTTGCAAAGCAGAGGTCACGATGGAGCTGGGCAGCATGACGGCGATCAAGCGGATGGTCGAACACGGGCTGGGCGTGAGCATAGTGCCGCGCTCGTCGGTGCGAGATGAAGTCACAGCGGGCCGGCTGCACGCGCTCGCGGTGCGGGAACTGAAGGCATACTGGGAACTCGGTCTGGTCTCGCTCAAAACCGATCACCTGTCACCGGTGCAGCAGACCTTCCGGCAGTTGTGCAAAAAATACTTCGAGCATCCATGAAGCCCTGGGGACGATGAAGTAGTTGATGACGCGGGCAGATTCATTTCGCACCGGAGTGATTGCGGCTCCTGCTGATCATCAGGCATGATAGGCGCACCTTTTACGGATCCGAAGACAAGGAGCGACCAGATGAGACTACCAGCCCGCCGTCCGCAATCAGTGTGGGTCGTCACGCTGATGATCTGTCTTGCGACCAGCTTTTCATCATTCGACGCTTCAGCCGTCGCGGCGCCACAGACCGCGGCCGGATCACAGACCGTCCCGGCGGGCACGGTGCTGACGCTGGAGATGGAGACACGGCTCGATTCAAAAAACACCAAAGCCAGTGACCGCTTCACGGCGCGCGTGGTCGAGCCGGTGACGGATGAAAACGGGAGCGTGCTGATTCCGGCAGACAGCGTGGTTTCAGGCTACGTCAAATCGGTCACGCCCGCGCAGTACCGCCGTCGCTCGGGCGTCATCGAAGTTTTATTTGACAGGCTGCGACTGCCGAACGGTCGCGAACTCAACATCAGCGGTGTGCTGACCAGCGCTGATACCAGAGAGCGCCAGCGGATTGATGAAGAGGGCGGGCTCCATGCGAAATCCGATGCCGGCCGCCACGTGGTCTTCATCGGCGCGGGCGCCGGGGCCGGGACGATCATTGGCGTGATCACCGGCAGCGCGCTCGTCGGGGCCGGAGTCGGCGCGGCAGTGGGCGTGGCCGCGGCCTTTTTGTCCAAAGGCAGCGAAGCCGAAGTTGAATCCGGCACACGCATCGGCGTCGAACTGGCCGAACCGCTGGAACTCGCGCCCGGCAGAAAACCTGCCCCGCGCCCGCCCGTGCGCAAGGAACCGGAACCGAAGGACCCGCCGATGGTGAACGATCCCAAAGATGAGCCGCAATTGCCCAAACCCAATCCCCGGCTGGGTAACCAGGAGGAAGGACGGAAGCCTGACGTGCTGACTGTGCCGAAACCGCCCGAACAGAAGATGTCTGAGCAGAAGACGAAAGAGCAGCAGGGACAGAGCCAGCCACAGAATCAGTCTCCGAACCAGGGGAGCAGTCAGGTGAAAAAAGATGAGCCGAAGCCGGACACTTCCACGCTCGTGCGCGTTCAGAATTTCCAGATTCAGCGCGGCACGGACGGGTCGGTGGGATTGATTATCACCGCCGAAACGAACACCAGCGGGTGGCGGTTACGCACCACGCACGCGACCGACCGCGACCTGCTGGAAATCTGGCTGCATGGGGATAAGCCCAAAGGGATGGCGGCGCAGGTAATTTCCTACCCGGCCATTACGATCACAGTGCCGGACGCGGCGCGCGTGTTGCGGCGCCTGATCATTCACGGCGCCAACGGCGATTTTTCGGGCGCGGTCCCTGAGAAGTAAAAGGCTGGCGGGGTGACGGGGCGAAAAGGTTCTGATCGCCCCGTCACCCGTCGCTCTTTGATTCAGCGCTTCTTCGCCCGTTTCTTCGCGGCCTTCTTTGCGGCTTTCTTCACCGGCTTCTTCGCCACTTTCTTTGCCGCCTTTTTAGCCGGAGCTTTTTTTGCCGGCTTCTTCGCGGCTTTTTTCGCGGCAGCTTTCTTCACCGGTTTCCTGGCAGCCTTAGCCGCCTTCTTCGCCGATTTCTTCGCGGCTTTTGCGGCTGCTTTCTTCGCGGCGGGCTTTTTAGCTGCTTTTTTGGGGGCAGCTTTCTTCGCCGGTTTCTTCGCCGCCTTCTTCGCGGCCTTCACCGCTTTTTTCGCCGCCTTCTTTGTTGCCTTCGCCGCCGGTTTGGCAGCCTTCTTTGCGGCGGGCGCAGCAGGCGCCGGAGTCGGGGCGGCGGGGGCAGGCGGCGCTTCCGTCACCGCAGGAGGCACGGAGGCCACCGGACTGACCGGCTCGCCTTCCTCCTCATCTTCAAGATCCTCCTGCTTGCGCTGCTCAGAATCGCGCAGCCACGAAGGACGTTCGTCCACATTCAGGAAATCTTCTTCCTCATCCCTGAATTCGTCCTCGTCCTCCTCCCACGGATCCTTCTCCTCATCCTTCTTTTCATAGCTGCTGCTGCCGTAGCCAAAACCTTCCTCTTCATCATCACCCCACCCGGCGGACTGACGCCGCGGCTGAAGTTCATTGTCCGGATCTCCAAAACTCTTCTTCATCAGACCATCTTCACCTTCGAGGCCTGAACTGAATCTGTTCCTGTTAGCCATTCGTCCCTCCCATGTTCAAGGTCATAGAATTCACTCTGTTGATCCAACAAAACTGCGCCAATTGATGAGAAATTGGCCGGATTATAGCCATGTGCCTGCGATTCGCCAACAGCCGGACGGGGGTCTCGGGAATTGTAAAGCAGGGTCCGGTCAGGATTTGCCAAAGCCGCGCCCGATCAGTCACAATGCCGTTTCCTCAATCCGATCCCCGCAAGCGACATTTCGACCACAGAAACGCGGAGGAAAAGCCCTGATGAAGAAAGACAGGATTGGCGTCGGACTGGTCGGCACCGGTTTCGCGCGCAGCGCGCAGGCACCGGCTTTCCGCGCCTGCAACGGCGCGGATCTGGTCGCCGTGTGCAGCGGCAGTTTCGACAACGCGGGGAAGGTCGCCGAGGAATTCGGGATACCGCACGCCTGCGAAAACTGGCAACAGATGGTCGCGCTCGACGAGGCCTCGCTCGTCGTCGTCGCGGCCCCGCCTTACCTGCATCACCCGGTGACGATGGCGGCGCTCGCCGCGGGCCGGCACGTCATCTGCGAAAAGCCGATGGCGATGAACGCGCGTGAAGCGCGGGAGATGGCCGAACTGGCGGCCTCACGCCCGGGGCAGCTGGCGATCATTGATCACGAACTGCGCTTCAACCCGACGCGGCGGCGGATGAAGGAGATGATTGATGACGATTATGTCGGCAGTCTGGCCCACGTTACCGTCACCGTCGCGGCCGGCTTCCGGCATTCGGCGCAGCGCCCGTGGAACTGGTGGGCGGAGAAATCGAAAGGCGGCGGGCTGCTCGGCGCGCTCGGGTCGCACGCGATTGACCAGTTGCGCTGGCTGTTCGGCGAAATCGAATCGGTCTGCGCCGACGTGGCGACGCTCGTCCCGGCCCGGCCCGATCCGAAAACAGGTGAAATGCGCGCGAATGAAACTGATGATTACTGCTCGTTCCTCGTGCGGTTCGCGCCGCGTCAGGGCCGGGTCGCGCACGGCACGGTGCTGCTGACCGCGCTCTACGCGAGCGGCGGCCGGAACCAGATGACAGTGGCCGGTGAACGCGGCACGCTGATTCTGGACGGCGATGAAAAGCTGATCGGCTCCCAGGGGTACAATACGCCGTTTGAAGATTTCTCGCTGACCGACCGCGCGCTTGAGATCGCGGACATCCCTGAAAACCTGTGGGCCAGATCCTTCTACCACCTCGCGCGCGAAACCGTTATTGCGCTGCAGGAGGGCAGGACTGAGATCCCGCACGCCGCGACTTTCAGTGACGGCCTGAGATGCCAGGAAGTGATTGACGCCATTACCCGGTCGCAGGCAGAAAAAAGATGGGTCGAGATTCCACTATGATCGTCGAAACTTTTCCGGTCGGGCTGTTGCAATGCAACTGCACGATCCTTGGCTCCGAACAGACCCGCGAGGCCGTCGTCATTGATCCGGGCGATGAGGCAGACAAGGTGCTGGCGCGGCTGCGCAAACACAACCTCGAAGCGAAATACATCATCGCCACGCACGCGCACATAGATCACGTCGGCGGTTTCAGCGAATTGAAAGCAGCGACCGGCGCGCCCGTCTGTCTGCATCAGGGCGACCTGTTTCTCTATGACATTCTGCCGATTCAGGCGCAGCTGCTGGGAATAACTGCGCCGGCGGCGACCGCGATTGATCATCACCTCGACCAGGGCGACGAACTCGGCATCGGTGAAATCAGGGTCAAAGTCTTTCACACGCCGGGGCACACGCCGGGCAGCCTCTGCTTTCACGCGCCGGGCGACGAGGCGAAATTGTTTTCCGGCGACACGTTGTTTATGCGCGGCATCGGGCGGACGGATCTGTGGGGCGGCTCGTTCGAGGAAATTATGGAGTCGCTCCGCCGCAAGGTGATGGCCCTGCCCGATGACACAATCGTCATTCCGGGGCACGGCCCGCAGACGACGATTGGCGACGAAAAAGCCTTCAACCCCTGGCTGCAAAAATGAAGCCGCAAAAGCCCAAATTGACAGCGCGGATTTGCGTTTGTTATTTTGGCCTTCGGCTCACGGACACCAGGCCCTGACAATTCACTCCCACTGCGGTTTGCGTGATGCACAGCCGAAAGCAGGAAATTCAGTTCTGAAAAAATTATCTGATAAAGGAGACTGCGGCTCTGAAACAAGGGCCGCGATTGCTCAAGTATGGCGACACCAGCTAACGCGGGACTCGAAGATGTCGTGGCGGCGCCGAGCGGCATCTGCTACATAGACGGCGACCAGGGGATTCTTTCCTACCGCGGCTATGACATCCACCAGCTCGCCGAGAATTCAACGTTTGAGGAAGTCATCTATCTGCTCTGGTACGGCCACCTGCCGAAAAAAGGCGAACTGGCCGACCTGGATCAGAAACTCAAAGCCAACCGCGAACTGCCTCCGGAAATCATCGCGCTGATGAAGTCGTTTCCGAAGTCGGCCAAGCCGATGGACGTGCTGAGGACGGCCGTGTCGGCGCTCGGGATGTACGACCCCGAAACCAGCGACAATTCCATCGAAGCCAACTGGCGCAAATCGGTCCGCATCACCGCGCAGCTGGCGACAATCGTCGCCGCCTTCCACCGCATCCGCAACGGTCAGGAGCCACTTAAATCAAAGCCCGAACTCAATCACGCCGCCGACTTCCTCTGGCTGCTCAACGGCAAAGAGCCGATGGACGTTGAGGCGCGCGCGCTCGACATCGCGCTGATCCTGCACGCGGATCACGAATTCAACGCTTCGACGTTTGCGGCGCGCGTCACGACGGCGACGCTGACCGACCTCTATTCGGCGATCACCTCAGCCGTCGGCACGCTGGCCGGCCCGCTGCACGGCGGCGCGAATGAGGCGGTCATGAAGATGCTGCTTGAGTCGCAGACCGTCGAGGGCGCCGAGAAATTCGTGAGCGACGCGCTGGCGGCGAAGCAGAAGATCATGGGCATCGGCCACCGCGTCTACACGACCGAAGACCCGCGCGCCACGCACCTGCGCCGGATGTCGGAAGAGATCGGCCGGCGGCAGGGCGACACCAAGTGGTTCGACATGTCAAAGCGCATCGAAGACCTGGTCGTGGATCACTTCATGAAGGCGGGCAAGAAGCTCCGGGCCAACGTGGATTTTTACTCGGCCTCAACCTATTACATGCTCGGCATCACGATTGACCTGTTCACGCCGATCTTCGCCGTCAGCCGGATCAGCGGCTGGACGGCGCACGTGATGGAGCAGTACACCAACAACCGCCTGATCCGCCCGCGCGCGGAATACACCGGCGAACTCGACCTGAAATACATTCCCATCGAACAGAGGTAGCCATGGCCGAAGTAGTGATATACACCAAACCCGACTGCCCTTACTGCGCGAAGGCGAGAGAGTGGTATACC
Organism: Blastocatellia bacterium; assembly: GCA_035652435.1. GTDB lineage: Bacteria > Acidobacteriota > Blastocatellia > RBC074 > RBC074 > DASRDU01. The sequence continues at coordinate 56,546 of DASRDU010000063.1, read as the reverse complement.
GCCCGGGGCATCCAGTTCACGGATAAGAACGCGCAGGACAATCGTGAATACCGCAGGGAGATGTTCCGCTTCTCCGACGGCAATCCGACGGTCCCGGTGATCGTCGAAGACGGCAGGCTCAAGCAGATCGGCTGGGAGGGCCGGGGCTGAACGGTTCACGATTGAAGCCACCCGTGAGGTGAGCGGCGAAAATAACAGCCACGAACCGAAAGTGAATCAGCGCGAGTCGGCGGTCAGCAGCCAGCAGTCAGCGGTCAGTCGAAGCAACTGTCAACTGTCATTTGTCACCCGATTCGTGGCCATCCGCTTTCGGTTCGTGGCTGAGCCTTTTATGAAGGAGCGAACAAAACCCGGACGGCGGCAGATGCTGCGCGAGAGTCTGGCGCTGGGCATTGCGGCTGCCGGCCACCCGTTCACGGCTTCGGCCTCATTCCCCGAAGCCGATCCGAAAGGCGCAATCACCGACATCGCCGGGATCAAAGTCGGCCACTTCACCGACAAGCGCAGGCCGACCGGCTGCACTGTGATTCTGACCGAGGCGGGCGCAACAGCGGGCGTGGACGTGCGCGGCGCGTCCCCCGGCACTCGCGAAACCGATCTGCTCAACCCGGTGAATACCGTGCAGCAGGTTCACGCCGTCGTGCTGGCGGGCGGCAGCGCCTTCGGCCTCGACACGGCGACGGGAGTGATGCGCTGGCTCGAAGAACGCAAGATCGGGTTTGACACGACGGGCGGGCGCGTGCCGATTGTGCCCGCCGCAGTTTTATTCGACCTGCCGGTCGGCGACCCGAAAATCCGCCCCGACGCCGAAGCCGGTTACCAGGCCTGCAAGGCGGCGTCGGCAGACAAGCCCGCCGAAGGCAACTTCGGCGCGGGCGCGGGCGCAACCGTCGGCAAGCTGTTTGGCCTGAACCGGGCGATGAAAAGCGGCATCGGCACGTCGTCAATCAAACTGCCCACTGGCATCACCGTCGGAGCCATCGTCGCGGTCAATGCGGTCGGCGACGTCTTCGATCCGCAGACAGGCCGGATCATCGCCGGGGCGCGCACGCCTGACGGCAAAGCCCTGGTGAACACGATGGCGGCGATCCTGCGCGGCGAAGAGCCCCCGTCACCGCTCACCGGCTCATCAACCACCCTTGGCATAGTCGCCACTGACGCCGCCCTCACCAAAGTCCAGGCGACCAAAGTGGCGCAGATGGCGCACGACGGGCTGGCGCGCACGATCAATCCAGCCCACACGGCTTTTGACGGCGATACGATCTTCGCACTTTCAACCGGCAGATCGGCACAGCCTGCCAACGTCACACTGATCGGCGCGCTGGCGGCGGAAGCGATAGCGCAGGCCGTGGTCAGGGCAATAAAAGCGGCACGCGGAATTGCAGGCTTGCCGAGCGCGGGGGAAATAAATTGAATCGCCCCTGATTCAATTGAAAAGTCATGCAAGCAACCACCTCAATCATCAGGCAGGCATTTTTTATCGCAGTCATCAGCCTGTCGTGCATTCACACAGCGGTAGCACAGACGGAAACAGGCAGTTCTCCGACAGCGACGGGCGAAACACAGTCACAGCCCACAAAAGAGGGTGATGAAGCGGAAATAAAACGGCTCAGCACTCTGGTGGTCAGACTCTACGGTGAGGGGAAATATGAGGAAGCGACCCCGTCAGCCAGGAAGGCGCTGGAACTGAGTGAAAAGCTCCCCGGCCCTGACCATCCGCTGGTAGCCACGACGTCAGGGAACCTCGCCGCTCTTTACCTCGCGCAGAAAAAATTCGGTGAGGCGGAAACTCTTTATCAGCGCGCCCTGAAAATAGCGGAAAAAGCTCATGGCCCGGAAAGCGGCAGGATTGTTCCCTTACTCAAAGCGCTCGCTGACGTGCATTATGCCCTTGATCACAAACATCAGACTGAAGATTTGCTCAAACGCGCGCTGGCAATTCAGGAGAAAACTCTCGGAGAGAATGACGATGAAACAGCCGGCACGCTCCTGAGCCTGGCAGGGTTTTACTACCGCACAGGTAAATCCAGGGAAGCAGTGAGTTACTATCAGCGCGTGATTGCCATCAGGGAAAAAGCGCTGGCGCCGCCACTGGGACCAAAGCACCGCGAGGTCGGCGAGTTAATCGGGCAATGCGCCTGCGCACTGCTGTTGGACGGGCGGAACAGGGAAAATAAGGAGGTGAGAGAACTCGTCAACCGCGGAGGAAAAATCCTGCTGGGGCTCAATCCCGACTCGACCGATCCTGCCGATGACATCCTGACGAAGGCGATTACCAGAGTACAACCGCGATACCCTGCCGAAGCTAAATCAGCCCATATTATGGGAACCATTCTGCTGATCGTCGAGGTGGACGAAAGCGGAGCGGTCACAGGAGTAAAACCGCTGTGCGGCCCTCCGTATCTGACTGACGTCTCAGTTCAGGCGGCTTGGCAATGGCGCTTCAAGCCGACGATGGTTTCCGGCCAGCCCATCAAATTCGCCGGCTTCCTGACTTTCACGTTCACACTTCAATAGGTCATGAAAACTCCGTCGTCCCGGATCATTCCTGTCTTACTGGTGCCTGTACTTTTCACCTGCCTGAATCCGCGCCGGGGATTACAGCATTGCCAGCGCGTCGCAACAGGAAACACAGGACCAGCTGTCATGGTAAACTTCGCTCGTCTTCATCAATACAAGGAGGCCAGCCAATGAATCCGATACTCGAATACACTGCGCCCGATGCCCTGATCCTGCACTTCGGCCCCATCATCCAACATATGAGTGATAACGAGTTCTTTGATTTCTGTCAGAGGCATCCCGACCTGCGCATCGAACGCACCAGTGAAGGAGACCTGATCATCATGCCGCCCACAGGGGGAGAAACCGGACGCAGTAATTTCAAACTGACGACTTACTTTGGTAACTGGGTGGAAACTGACAGGACAGGTGAAGGCTTTGACTCATCAACCGAGTTCATCCTGCCCAATGGCGCGCACCGCTCGCCGGATGTCTCGTGGGTCAGACGCGAACGATGGGAAGCACTCACGGCCGAGGAGCGCGAGAAATTCCCGCCGCTGTGCCCTGATTTCGTCATCGAATTGCGCTCGAAAACTGACCGGCTGCGCCCGCTGCAGGAGAAGATGGAGGAGTACATTGAGAACGGCGCACGACTCGGCTGGCTGATTGATCCGCTGGAAAGAAAGGTCTGGGTTTATCGCCCGAATGCCGCAGTCGAATGTCTCGATCACCCCTCCACTGTCAGCGGCGATCCTGAATTACCCGGTTTTGTTCTGCCGCTGGGCAGAATCTGGCGCTGAGGAAAGGAATGAATATGCCCCACCCCTGCAAGTTGCTTTGCACGATCACACTGCTCTTACTCGCCACGATTAACGCTCAGGCTCGCGTCACCCGCGTTGAAATCATTTCCCGCGCTGACCTGCTGGGCGGCAAAGGATTCGGCCTCGCCGGGGCTTATGAAAAGATCGTCGGCAAAGTTTACTTCGCCGTTGATCCGAACAATCCGCACAACAAAATCATCGTTGACCTCGACAAGGCCCCGCGCAATGAGCAGGGGATGGTCGAGTTCTCGGCTGACCTTTACATCCTCAAGCCGAAGGATCTGAGTCGCGGCAACGGCGCGGTGCTGTTCGAGATTCCGAACCGCGGCGGCAAGGGGATGGTGCGCTTCTTCAATCACTCGCGCGGCTCGGCTGACCTGACTACTGAAGCCGAATTCGGCGACGGCTTTCTGATGCGGCAGGGCTTGACGCTCGTCTGGGTCGGGTGGCAGTTCGATGTGCCGGACGGTGAGAGACTGCTGCGGCTCTATGCGCCGGTTGCGACAGACAACGGCAAAGCGATCACGGGATGGGTGCGGTCTGATTTCGTCTTCCCGGCGAAAGTCTATGACGCCTCGCTCGGCCATCGGGGGCAGAAGGCGCAGCCGGCGACTGAACTGCAGAATCCTGATTACAAACTGACGGTGCGTGATTCAGTCCTCGGCGAGCGGCGCGTGATCCCGCGCGGTGAATGGCAGTTTGCGCGACTCGTTGACGGCAAACCCTCGCCAGATCCGAAATACATCTATCTGAAGAATGGTTTCGAGCCGGGGAAGATTTATGAGGTCGTCTACCGGACACAGAACCCGACGGTCGTCGGCCTCGGGCTCGCCGCCGTGCGCGATCTGGCTTCGTATTTCAAGTACGAGCGTGATGCGGTCGTGTCGGTCAGACGCGCTTACTCCTTCGGCATCTCGCAATCGGGACGCTTCCTGCGGCATTTCCTCTATCAGGGTTTCAATGCCGACGAAAAAGACCGGCAGGTCTTTGATGCCGTCAACGCCCACGTCGCGGGCGGCGGGCATGGCAGCTTCAATCACCGTTTCGCCGAAGCCTCGCGCGACGCGAGCGCGTTCTCGACCTTCTTTTACCCGACCGACATCTTTCCTTTTACCGACATCGAGCAGACCGATCCTGAAACGGGTGAGACTGACGGGCTGCTCGCGCTCGCGGCAAAGCAGAAGGTATTGCCGAAAATCTTCTACACGTTTTCGTCCTACGAATACCGGGGCCGCGCGGCCGCGCTGATTCACACGACGGTTGACGGCAAAGCCGATGCGCCGCTCCTGGACAACGTGCGGATCTATTACTTCGTCGGCGGGCAGCACGGGCCGGGGCAGTTTCCGCCGGCGAAAAATCAGACTCAGCACAGGCTCAGCCCGAACGATTACTCGTGGGGGATGCGCGCGCTGCTGGTGGCGCTGGACCGCTGGGCGAAGGACGGCACGCAGCCCCCGCCGAGCCAGTATGCGCGCATCGCCGACGGCTCGCTCGTCAATCCGGCGGCTGTCAACTTCCCGAAAATTCCCGGCGTCCAGTTCGTGCGCACGCTGCACGAGGCGTGGCGCGTGGATTACGGCCCGCAGTTCAAATCGCGCGGCATCATCGGCAACGAGCCGCCGGTCGTCGGCAAGGCTTTCCCCGTGATGATCCCGCAGGTTGACCGCGACGGGATTGATCTCGGGGGCATCCGGATGCCCGAGGTCGCGGTGCCGCTGGCGACCTACACGGGCTGGAATCCGCGCGACCCGCAGACGGGCGCGCCGGATCAACTCGTGGACTTCGCGGGCTCGTACATCCCGTTTGCGAAGACCAGGGCCGAGCGCGAGCGCACGGGCGACCCGCGGCTTTCGATTGAAGAGCGTTACCAGAATCGCGAGCATTATCTGGGGGCGGTGGCTGAGGCCGTGCTGAAGCTGGTCAAGGGTGGTTACCTGCTCGCCGAAGATGCGCCCGCGATGATCGAGCGCGCGGGCGTGTACTGGGATTACGCGATGAAATGACGCCTGACATTCAGGCTGATGGGGGCAGGCTTTGATTCGCCCGGGTTCCGGTTTCGGGCTTTGACCTCAGCCAATGTCCATACAGAAGAGGAAAAACTTTCCATGAAGAAGCTGCTCTCAGGCTTCAGCCTTTGCCTGTTCATCATCGCCCCGGCTCAGAACAGTCAGTCCTCCGGCCACCAGTCGCCACAACAGGGAGAGGCGGCCCGGCTGCATGCGACGGTTGTCAAACTCTACAACGAGAAGAAGTATGACGAGGCGCTGCCACTGGCCAGACGTGTGGTCGAACTCCGGGAAACCGAACTGGGAAAGGAGCATGAACTGCTGGTGGCCTCGCTGGTCAATCTGGCGATGATATACAAGGCCAGGCAGGACTACTTCAATGCGGAGTCGGCTTTTCGCCGCGCGATCAAAATCAGGGAAAAGATTTCCGGCGAGCAAAGCCCCCTGCTGCATGATCACTTGATCCATCTGGCGTGGGTGATTTATGCCAACGGCAACAGCCGGGGGGCCGAGGAGATTTTCAAACGCGCGATCAGCATTCGAGAAAAGGCCGCCGGCGCGGAGAGCCTTCAGACGGCGATTTCACTTCAGAACCTCGCCGCCTTTTACCAGAAGGACAGCCACCCTGCCAAAGCTGTGCCCCTCTGGCAGCGGATCGTCGCCATCAGGGAAAAGAACCTGGGCGAAAATCACCGCGACGTGGCCGAGGCACTTGAACAATGTGCCTGCGCAATGGAACAGAACAAGCAGAAGGATCAGGCGACGCCGCTGTGGTCGAGAGCCAACCGGATTTACTACGGCGTGGATCGCACGGAGGTTTCCGGCGGGGCGCTTCAGGGCGTCGCGCTGAAGCGGGTTCAGCCGGCATACCCTGAGGCGGCCAAATCCATGCGGATTTCAGGCACCGTACTCGTCCGGGTTGAAATTGATGAATCGGGTCAGGTGACCGCTGTGCGGGCCCGACATTATTTCTCAGGCCTCGCTGGAAGCCGCCCGCAAGTGGACCTTCAAACCGACAACACTTGATGGCAACCCGGTCAGGGTATCGGGTATTCTGACCTTCAACTTCATGCTTCAATAAAACACCGCCGGCCTGATCGCAGGGGAGGCCCTGTCAGATATGACCTACGTTTTCATTCTCATTACTTACGCCGTCCTGATGATCGGCTACGGAGTGCTGGCCTCCCGGGGCGTGAAAGAGTCGCGGGATTTCTTCGTCGCCGGGCGCGGCCTCGGGGCGGGGCTGCTCGTCTCGACGCTGCTCGCGGCCAACATCGGCGCGGGTTCGACGGTGGGGGCGGCGGGCTTTGCCTACGAGGACGGGCTGTCAGCGATCTGGTGGGTCGGATCGGCGGGGATCGGTTCGATCATTCTCGCTTTCACTGTCGGCCCGAAAATCTGGCGCGTCGCTCACAAACACAACCTCTACACGGTCGGCGATTATCTGGAATTCCGCTACAACCGCAGCGTGCGCGGGCTGGTCGGGGTGCTGCTGTGGTTCGGCTCGCTGGCGATCCTGGCCGGGCAGTTCATCGCGGTGTCGTGGATCCTGAACGTCGTGGCCGGGATTGATAAAGCGGTCGGCTGTCTGATCGGGGCGGTCGTGGCGACGGCTTATTTCGCGCTGGGGGGGTTGCAGGGGACGGTGCGGGTCAATGTATTCCAGCTGTTCGTGAAGATTCTCGGCTTCGGCCTCGTCCTCGCTTACCTGCTGAGCAATATGATGACGACGCCCGCGACCGACAAAGCGCACCTGAGCATCGGCGGGGACGGGCTGCCCGATTCATATTTCAGCCCGACCGGGATCGGGCCGGCGGGAGTGCTGCGCCTGCTGACGATTCTGGTCCCGTCATTCGTGATTTCGCCGGGACTGCTCCAGAAAGTCTTCGGCGCGAAGGACGAGCGGGCGGTGAAAATCGGGGTGGGCATTAACGCCGCCGGGCTGCTGGCTTTCGCGGTGGTGCCCGTGCTGATGGGCATGATCGCGCGCGACCAGTTCCCCGCCCTGCTCCCCGCGAATCGCGAGCTGGCGTTGCCGCTGCTGCTGACGAAATCACTGCCGGTGTGGCTCGGCGGGCTGCTGCTCGGGGCGATCTTTTCCGCCGAAGTCAGCACCGCGGACGCGGTGCTGTTTATGCTCAGTACCTCGCTCAGCAAGGATCTGTATCAGGCTTTCATTCGTCCAAGGGCCAGCGACGAGCAGCTGATGCAGGTGGCGCGCGAAGCGTCGGTCGTCTGCGGGATGCTCGCCGCGCTGCTCGGCATCATGCTGCCGGACGTGTTGTCGGCGCTGGCGATCTTTTACACTCTGATCACGGCGGCGCTGCTGCTGCCGCTCGCGGCGGGGCTTTATTCAGAGCGGGTGACGGCGCGCGGGGCGATGGCGACGATGATCGTGTCGGTGGCGGTGACTTTCGCGCTGTGGGCGCTGACGCCTGATCATCAGGGGCCGTGGGGCCTGCCGCCGATCATCTTCGGCATCGCGGCGGGGGCGGCGGTGATGATTGCGGATTGCGGATTGCGGGTTGCGGATTCAAAGGTCGCGCAGAATCCCTGATTCGCTATTCGCCGACAAACTCATTTGCGGGGTCAGGGATGGACGAATCTCCGGTTCACAATGCGCCGGTTCACATCGGCGCGCAGGGGTGGAATTACGACGACTGGGTCGGGCCGTTTTACCCGCGCGGCACGCGGGGCGCGGATTATCTGGACGTGTACGTGAAGGCCTTCGATACGGTCGAGATTGATTCGTCTTTTTACGCCATCCCTTCGGAGCAGTCGGTGAAGTCGTGGCGGGCGCGTGCGCCGGCAGGGTTCACTTATTCGCTCAAACTGACGCAGGAGATCACGCATCAGAACCGGCTCACTGAAAGCGGAGACGTGCTGGCGCGGTTCTGCGAGCGGGCGCGGGCGATGGGCGACAGGCTGGCGCTGATCCTGATCCAGATGCCACCGGATTTTTCGCCGCGCTCGATGGGAGCGCTCGGAAAATTCCTGCCGTTGCTGCCCGCTGACTTGCGCTTCGCCATCGAGTTCCGTGACCGCGGCTGGCTCGGCGGTGACACCGTCGAACGGGTGCTTGAATTACTCACAGCGCATCGCGTGGCGCTTGCGCTCACTGACAGCAAATGGATTCCGCGCGAGCTGATGTTTCCGCTGGTCGAGCGTCCGACGGCGGATTTCGCTTACGCGCGGTGGCTCGGGCCGCGCGAGCTGACCGATTATTCGCGCATCCGGATCAACCGCGACCGCGAGCTGGCCGAGTGGGCCGAGGCTTTCCGGGCCCTGCGCCGGCACGTCACGCAGGCCTTCGGTTATTTCAACAATCATTACGCGGGGCACTCCCCGGCCTCAGCCAATCAGTTCAAAAAGCTGCTCGGACTGCCCGTCGTTGAGCCGGAAACGCTCGTCGCGCAGCCGTCCCTGTTTTGAGGGCGGGGCCACGGATCAGGGAATTTGAAGTTGAGACAGTAAATTTGAAACCCGGGATTTGCAGCAGGGAAGCAGGCCCTGTTTTTTCGCCCCCCAACCCGCTTCACGCGCGCCGCCGCCGTTCTGTGGTATATTACGTCGCACTTCAATAAAGGAGTTATGACCGTGATGAAATTCCAAAGTCGTTTTCTGCGCGTGGCGGTGCTGTTGATTGTCAGCGGTGCCCTGGCTGGAGGAGTCGTCAGCAGGTGGCAGGCGCGGACAACGGCCAAGGCCGATGCGCCGGACAGCGAGGTCACGCAGAACTTCAACGAGGCGGTGCAGCTCATCGAAGACAATTACGTCGTCGAGCCGGACCGCGAGCGGCTGACCAAGGCGAGCATCTCTGGCATGCTGCACACGCTCGACCCGCACTCGAATTTCTTCGACCGGCGCGAGTTCAATGAGATGCAGGAAGAACAGAGCAGCCGCTTTTATGGCATCGGCGTGACGATCAACGAGCGCAACGGGCGGATTTACGTCCTCGGGGTGAGCAAGGGAATGCCCGCCGATCACGCCGGGTTGCGTTACGGCGACGCGATCGTCGCGGTTGACGGCAAATCCACGAACGGCTGGCGGCAGGCGGACGCGCTCAAGCATGTCCGCGGCGAGAAGGGCGTGCCCGTGGAAATCACCGTCGAGCGGGCCGGGGCGCCGCAACCCATTTCGGTCAAAATCACCCGCGACGAAGTCCCTTACCCGTCAGTCCGCAACCATTTCATCGCCCGGCCCGGGACCGGCTATATCGCGCTCACAGGCGGGTTCAATCAGGCGACGAGCGACGAGATGCAGGCGGCCATCGCCGACCTCAAAAAGCAGGGGATGACTTCGCTCGTGCTGGATCTGCGCCGCAACCCGGGCGGGCTGCTGAAGGAGGCGATTCAGGTGGCCGAATCCTTCCTGCCGCGCGGCGCCGGCATCGTTTCGGTGCGCGGGCGCGAGGGACTCTTCAGCCGGCCGCGCACTTACCAGTCGGAATCCGACGACCCGGAAACTTTCCCGCTCGTGGTGCTGATCAACGGCGAATCGGCCTCGGCTTCGGAAATCGTCGCGGGCGCCATCCAGGATCAGGACCGCGGGCTGATCGTCGGCGAAGACAGCTTCGGCAAGGGGCTCGTGCAGTCGGTCTTCAAAATCCCCGGAGGCACCGGGCTGACGCTGACGACGGCGAAGTATTACACGCCGAGCGGCCGGCTGATCCAGCGCGAATACAGTGGCGTCAGCCTCTACGATTATTACCGGGCGCGTTACCACGTCGCCGGGGACGGCCCCGTCCCGCAGGTGTCGCCGGCGAGCAAGACGGTCTACACGCCGACCGGCCGCCCGCTGCACGGCGGCGGCGGGATCACGCCCGACATCGTGGTGAAGAAATCAGAAGAGGACGTCTACTGGCGCGACGCCTGCTTTGAATTCGCGCGTCAGCTGGCGGCGGGAACCCTGCCGGGGCTCGCGGAATACAAGGTCGCGAAGATCGAACACGACTACAAACTCCGCGGGAACGAGTACCAGTTGAATGATCAGGTGATCGCCGCGTTCCGCGACTTCCTGCACAATCACCCGAAGCTGCGCCGGCTCGAAGGCGGTCTGAACGCGAAGCTCGATTACGCGCGCCGCCGCATCCGCGCCGAAGTGATCACCGCCGCTTACGGCCTCGAAGCCGCCGACCAGTTCCTGAGCGAGAGCGACGAGCAGATGCAGCGCGCCATCGAGGCCCTGCCCAAGGCCAGGCAGCTCAGTGAAACTGCCAAGCTGTTTCCGCCGAAGGCCGACGGCAGACAATAACAAGGTCGGCGGCCCCGTGGGTGTTTCATCACTGAGCTGCCGGCCACTCTCCTTGACCTGCCAGATCAAAACCCGCATCATTAAGCCCGTCACTAAAACGGCAATCTGCAAACGGCTATCTCAAAGTGCCGGCGTACAGTTTCAGCCTGGAAGTGGTGATAACAGACCCCCAGGTCGCCAGCTTTCATATGGAGAAGAAGAGTTCGTCGTGCAAGGCTCAGACTACGACTCGGGTCCCCTCCATCAGAGACGCCGGATTCCCGACTATCGCTGCTGATGAACCTGATTACGCGCGGCATCCTTCAACTCCAGGAAGTCACCCTGCTCGCCTGGCGAGTTCTCCGCGGGCTGTTCCGGCCGCCGTTCTACCTCCGCGAAGTCGTCCGGCAGATGGACAGCCTCGGCTTCGGCAGTCTGACCATCATCCTGCTGGCCGGCGGTTTCATCGGCATCGCGCTGGCGCTCAACTCGGCGAACACGCTGCAGAAATTCGGCGTGCAGAGCGTGACCGGACAGCTGGTGGCGACGGGCCTGATTCGCGAGATCGGGCCGGTGCTGACCTGCCTGATGCTCGCGGGCCGCGTCGGCTCAGGGATAGCGGCGGAACTCGGCTCGATGCTCGTGAGCGAGCAGATAGACGCGATGCGCGCGCTCGGCACTGACCCGGTCAAGAAGCTGGTGACGCCGCGGATCCTGGCCATGGTGATGGCCGCGCCGATCCTCACCATCTTCTGCGACCTGGTTGGGATCACCGGCGGGATGCTGGCGGCCACGACGTTGATGAATCAGTCAACTTCGGTTTATCTGTCTTCGGCGCAGAACGCCATCAACAACAACGAAATCATCGGCGGCCTGATCAAGCCGCTCGTCTTCGGCTTCATCGTCGCGATCATCGGCTGTTACATGGGCCTGAGTACGCAGGGCGGGACGGTCGGGGTGGGCCGCAACACGACGCGCTCGGTCGTCATCTCCTCGGTCCTGATCATCGCGGTGGACACGCTGCTGACCAAACTGATCCTTGCGACGCTGCTGGAATAGCGATCACAGACTACTGACCCCTGATGGAACCCATTCACCCTGCCATTGAGTTTCGGGAAGTCTCGCTGGCCTTCGACGAGCGCGTGATCCTCAACCGCGTCAGCTTCGCGGTCAGACAGGGCGAGGCGAAGATCGTCATGGGCGGCTCCGGGACGGGCAAATCCACGCTGCTGCGGCTGGTACTCGGGCTGCTCAAGCCGGACACGGGGCGGATCTTCGTGGACGGCGAGGACATCACCGCGTACAGCGAGGAGCAGATGATGCGCGTCCGCCAGAAGATCGGCATGGTCTTTCAGGAGGGCGCGCTCTTTGACAGCCTGCCCGTCTACGACAACGTCGCCTACAGGCTGCGCGAGCAGAAGGTGCCGGAGTCGGAGATCGAGCCGGTCGTGCTGCGCATGCTCCGCTTCGTTGACCTGGAGCATGCGGTGGACAAGATGCCGAACGAACTCTCGGGCGGCATGCGCCGCCGCGTCGGCATCGCGCGCGCGCTCGTCGGCAACCCGAAGATCATCCTTTACGACGAGCCGACCGCGGGCCTCGACCCGATCACGGCGCGGACGATCTGCGAGCTGGCCGTCAAGCTGCGCGACCTCGAAGACGTCTCCTCGATCTTCGTCACGCACCGGCTGCAGGACATTGACGTGCTGTCGAGCGAATACGTCATCCGCGACGACATGGGCAATCTGGTCTTCGAGAAGGAGGGCAACCGGATGTGCCTGATCAACACGAAATTCATTATGCTGAAGGAAGGCGACGTCATTTTCAGCGGGACTGACGAACAGCTGAGAAAATCGGAGAATCCCTATATAATCAGGTTCCTCGACAGCGATAACATGAAACGCAACTGATTCGCCGGAGGAATTATGCCGCAGAAAAAGCAATATGGTTTGGCTGAATTACGAGTCGGGCTGCTCGTGCTGGGTGGCATCGCGGTCCTGATCCTGGCGCTCTTTACGGCGACCGGAGACATCTCGCTCTTCAACCGGAAGACGACTATCAAAACCCGCATGGGCAACGTTGACGGGCTGCGGAAGGGGGGTGAGGTCAGGCTCTCCGGCGTGCGCGTCGGCAGCATCAAGGACATCAACTTCAACCCGCAGATCCCCGGGTCCGAGGCGGACGCGAACCTGGTGGAAATCATCATGGAGGTCAGCGGCAAAATCAACGGACTGCCGGTCACCGAGCGCATCCGCACCGACTCGCGCGCCGTGCTGAAGAGCGCGGGCGTACTCGGCGATTACGTCGTGGACATCACGCCCGGCACCACCAAAGGCAAGCCGATTCAGAATGGCGCTGAGATTCAGAGCATTCAGCAGAAGGGCGTCGGCGACATCATCAACGCGGCGCAGACGGCGGTCGCGAACTTCAACGACATCTCCGATGACATCAAGACCCTGACCGGGCGGATCAAGGAAGGCAAGGGCAACGTCGGCAAGCTGATCAATGAGGACACGCTTTATAACGACCTCAACCGCGCCGTGCTTCAGGCGAATGAGCTGGTCGCCTCGCTGCGCAGGGGTAACGGCACTGCCGCGAAGTTCATCAACGACCCGGGGCTGTACGACCGGGCCACCGAAACCATCAGCCAGCTCAAGGAGACCGTCGGCCGGATTGACGAGCAGCTCAACGCGGGCAAGGGGACGATCGGCAAACTGCTCAAGGACGAAGAACTCTACAACCGCGCCAACGGGGTGATCGCCAGGGTTGACCAGGCTTCGGCGCGCCTCGACAGCCTCATCGCCAAGGTCGAACGCGGCGAGGGCAACCTCGGCAAGCTCTTCAACGACGAGAAGGTCTACGAAGACACGCGCGTCACGCTCGACAACCTCAAGGCGATTGCGGCGCGGCTCGAACGCGGCGAAGGCACGGTCGGGAGACTGCTCAAGGACGAGAGCCTCTACAGCAGCGTCAACAGCGCTTCGGCGGAGATCACCAAACTCCTCTACGACTTCCGACAGAACCCGAAGAAGTATCTGTCAGTCAAAGTCACGATCTTCTGAAAGGCAAAAGTGGAAAGCGAAAAGAGGGGAACGGTCCGGCACCTTTCACTTTTTACCTTCTACTTTCTACTTTTCCAGCGGGTAGTTCGCTTCCCGCCACGCCCTGATGCCGCCGGCCATTGACCAGAGGTTGGTGTAACCCATCTTCTGCAGGCTCTCGGCCGCCAGCGCCGAACGGTACCCGCCGCCGCAGTAGAGTACGATTTCAGCTTGCTTGTCGGGCACCAGACCGACGATGTCGCGCTCGATGATGCCGCGACCGAGATGCTCGGCCCCGGCGGCGTGATCTTTCTCCCACTCGTGATCTTCGCGCACGTCAATGAAGCGGAACTTCTCGCCGGCGTCGAGTTTTCGCCTGACCTCTGCGGCAGTGATTTCACGAATGCCTGATCTGGCATCTTCGCACAATTGCTCAAATTCAGTTGAATGTTTCATGACTGTATTCCCCCTCTGCTGTTATCTTGAAAGCCTGATCCGGGAGAGACTGGTTTCACATTCCTGATGGTGACTCCCCACTCTCCAGTTTCTTCATGAGTTCTGCAAAATTCTGCTCCTGTCTGATCCTGAGTTCGTCACCTTCGGGTGAAACAGGCTTCCCCGAGACATCCACAGGAATCAGCTTCCGCTCAGAGTAAAGACACCATTCAATCAAACGGCGCACCGTGCTGGAAGTGGCTGACCTTTCATCCCCGAATTGCGGGCAGTGGATTCTGAGGGTGCAATGCCCCGCGTCCGGGAGTCCCGGCAATTCTCCGCCCATGACGTCGAGAAGGCAGTAAGGGTCATGGTTGCCCAGCGGGTATTCAACGAGGAAGTGCTTATCCTCCGAGATCACCTGCAGGACATAGCCCGGCATACGGTCAATGACCTGCCAGACAAACTTCCGCCCGTTGACCACGATCTTTCTGCGTTTTCTGGTTGCGACCCCCATCCTGACAAGTGGCAGTGATTTTCTGTATCGCCGGGCCGTCCTGCTTCATGGCTGCTCGCGCACATACAGCACCAGATCAACTCCCGGCCGCAGCCTGTAAGGCTCCGAGCGGTAATGCTCGCGGAACATGCTTTCGATCTGCGCCTGCTGGTTCGATTCGGCCAGCACGATCGGCTGATTCAACTCGAGCGGCAGCGTGCCCGCGAAGGTCGCGCGCGGGTAATCGCGCAGGTACCAGGGCAGCGGCCAGTATTCCGGCGACGCGATATAAATTTCAGTCTCCCGCCCGAGCGGCATGTGGTCGGCGGCCTCGCGGATCGCCCGCTCCAGATCGAGCAGGTCAAGGTGCGATTGCGCGTAAGCGTAACCGTACTGCGTGTCGGTCCACGGCCTCAGCTGATATCTCTGCCCGACGGAGCGCAGGTAGCCAAGGTTATTGTCATTGTCCGCCTGGTGCCGGAAATTCTGCTGCCAGGCGACGCACGCCGAAGGGATGAGCAGAGCAACGACCGCGGCCAGCCAGATCGTCCGCGTCGTGTAGGAGCCAGGGCGCGAAAAAACGTCCTCCGCCGCATACCCGCCCAGCACCGCCATCGGCACGAGTATGCTGACCATCAGCCACGGGGTCTTGTAAGGGATCAGCGAATACCCGAGCCCTACGCCCGCCGCCCACGCGAACGCGAACAGCCCGAAGCGGCTCCCCCGCCAGAGCGCGACAACCGCGCCCACGACAGCGCTGATGAGCAGCGGCAGTTCGAGCTTGAGCAGAATGCCCAGGTAATAAGTCGGAACGTGGTAGTGCCCGTCGCCATCCTTTTTCGTCCCGCGCCCCGTCCACATCAGCACCGACTTCACCGCGTCAATGACGCCGTGCCAGTTCGTGAAGAATGACGAGTAAAAAATCACGTTGATGAAGAGAAAGATGACGACCGCCGCGCCGAAATGGTCGAGTGAGGGCAGGATGTCCCAGGAGTCCAGCCAGATCTCCCGCCGCACCGCCGCGAGTTCAAACCGGCCCGCCCTGATGAGCCGGCGGCTGATCTCCCAGAGCGCCGCGCACAATGCAGCCAGCACCAGCACGACGGCAGTGATGACGGCCGTCTCCTTCGTCGCAAAGAGCAGCCCGGCGGAAACGGAGAGCAGCACCAGCCAGCCGAACCTTTTCGTTTCCGCATAACGCCACGCACCCACCGCCATGCCGAGCGAGAAGAAGCCGAAAGATGATTCGTGGATGAAATCGCGCGAGAAGTAGACGAGCCCCGGCGAGAGCGCGATCAGAAAGGCGGCGACCGGAGTCCCGACGAGCCCGAGCCACCGGCGCAGCGGCCAGAGGATGGCCACCGACAGGGTGCCCCAGACCGCGGGCCAGAAGCGCAGCGCCAGATCATTCATGCCGAGCGCTTTGACCGCCGCGAGCGCGAAGTAATAGAGCGTCGGGCCGTGGTAGTTTTGCGGGTTGTATTTGTAATTCCCGGTGCGGTAGAGGTCGAGCAGGAAATAGGAGTTGACGCCTTCGTCGTGGTGAAACGGCTTGATGCCGATCAGGTAAAAGCGCAGGAAGGCGGCGACGATGACGGCAAGGGTGAAAAACGCGGCGCTGACCAGCACTCCCTGTCGGGCGTCGTTTGCCGCCGCGGTGTTCTCGTTGGACATAAATCAAATAGTGGCCCCGAACTGAAAGTCAAAACGGAAAATGCCGGCGATTCATCAGAACCGCCGGCATTTTATTACACGCCGTCGCGAGACTTCCACACGCGCCGTCACTCTGCGGAGAAAGATTTGATGACGACCGGCGGGACGAGGCCGATGGCGCCATTACCCGCCGTGGAATTGTAATAAATGTCCGAACTGCCGCCGCCGTTCGTGTGAAAATCCGGCGAGCCGTCAAAAGTCGAGCTGCCGGCACTGAACGCGCCGAGGAGAAATCCGCCCGAGATGACTCCGCCGCCACCGCCATCACGGATAACCCTCCCGGCCCCAAGACACATGATTACTCCGGCGTAAGAGCAATTGCCCCTCATGGTGAGCGTCCCGGTGACGATCAGGATTCCGGCCCCGTCCGTGGCATTCAGGCTCAGATCGCCATTGACCACGACGACTTTCGGAGAGGACGGAGTGCCGAGCGCACCCGAAGGCAGCGACCCGCCGGAATTGACCACCGTGTCGGCAACGGCGGTCATATCGGCAATGAACTGGCGGGCCTTGTCAGCGCTGTTGTCGAAGGGAATAGTTCCCCCGGTGAGGTCCGCATACAGGCCGCCGGAGCTGGTGGTCACCAATGTGCCGGATTTGTCTCCGCCAAAGTTGGAGCCGCTCTGCAGAGAGGCCAGATTGGCAGCCCCGACTGTTGCCACAGTAGGTTTCGCTTTCGTGTTGTCTGACGGGTTCGCCGCATCAGTGCCCGAGATGGTGTGCGCATTGCTGCTGCCGCCAGTCCCGGTCGGGTTCTGGCCGAGCAGCGTGATGGCCGCCGGGAGTTGAGTGAACAGGGGGGCGGGGCTGCTCACGCGCAGCCGCAGCGTCCGTTGCGCGCCGAGCGGCGCAAACCCGGTTGAGACAATTTCAAGATTTCCTCCCGCCAGCGGGTTGACGAGAATAGCGTAGGAGAGGCCCTGCGAAGAGTTGAGGACGACCACGCCGTCATCGTCCATCGAGCTGTAATTGAGCCACTTCGAGAGGCGGGGGTAATCAACCGTGTCGGTACTCCGGTTCGATGAGGAGACAGACGCGGCGAGGCTGAAGTTGACCTGATTGGAGGCGACCGTCGGGTCACAGTTAGTCACGCCGATCGGGCAACGGTTGCCGCGCAACACGTTGACGACGTCCTGCAACCCCGACTCGGCGGCATAGTAAGCCTGGTTCGCCAGCATCTCGTTCTTCGAACTGCGCATCTCCTGGCTTGACGTAAAGACGATGGAAAGCCCGATGATGCTCATGATCACCAGTGAGAACATGACCATGATCATCGCGCTGCCCCGTTCATTCGGCGTCTTCACTTTTCCTTGATCCATACTCCTCCTGACAAATATCAGCACTCGCTGACGGCTGGCGTAATCCCTTTGTCCTGCCTTTATCCGGAACCCTGATCAGAAGTTGTCAAGTTGCCGGTTGCGTAAAGTCAGAGTGGAATCAACGGTCACGGTCCCCGTCGTCTGCCCGTTCTCCCTGACGTTCGTGACGATGACGATCTGGAGACGAGTCACCCTGTCCCTGTCGGCGGCGCTGAGTGGCAGCGCGGTCAGTTCAGTCCCGGTATTGTCAAAGTACCGGATCGCCAGGCTGTCCACGTTATCAATCAGGACCGCCGGCTGCGCCGCCCCCCCGGACTGGTAACGAGAGTCGTTTGACGCGAGGCGGGTGATCGTGCCGGCGGAGGAATCGAAGGTGTAAGTGATGTCCTCATCAACGTCCGTATCCACCACGTTCGTCGTCCCGTTGCCGTTGCGGTCAGCGGCGACGTGAATGCCGGTCGCGGTCGCCGACAGAATCCCCGGCGTCGCGCCGCCGGTGATGGCGACCGGGGCGGCCCCGGTCGAGCGGAGGTCGGCGACCATGAAGTTGAGCCCTTTGCGCGCCCGCGCCTGCGCCGCCGTGGCCGCGCTCTGCGACCTGAAAAGCGTCTGCCCCTTGTCGAGCAGGCCCAGCCCCATCGCGATCATAATCAGCATGACCGTGGTGCCGACCAGGAACTCCGCCAGAGTGAATCCGGCCTCTTTTGCTTTCGCGGGCATTCGTAATCCCCGCCGTTGATCGCTTGTCCCGTTAATTCGCATACCCTTCACTCCGGCCACTGCCCCCGGGCGATGGTTATCATTGCCCCGGGGCAGTGTTGATTCACTGCCTGCGGTCACCCGCTCTGACTCCGACCTATATGCATTTGCCAGCGCCGTTGACATGCATTGGCGGCCGGCAGACGCAGCCGGTTGAAGACGGCTTCTGACCGCTGGTACACGTCGCTGGCGTCGGTGAGGGCGTTGGCGACGACGCTGGCGTCGGGGTTGGCGTTGGGGTCGGCGTTGCCGTCGGCGTCGCGGTCGGGGTCGCCGTCGGTGTCGCCGTCGGTGTCGCCGTTGGAGTCGCGGTCGGTGTTGCGGTCGGCGTTGCCGTGGGGGTCGGCGTTGCTGTTGCCGTTGGGGTCGCGGTCGGCTGTGTCACTGGTGACGGCGTCGGTGACGACGTTGGCGCCGTATTTGCTGTCTGGGCCGGGCCGGCGCCATAGAAGTTCCCTTTTGCCGTGCTTGAGCGGTAGCTCACGAAAATCGAAGTGTTGCGATGCCCGCCGGTGGCTGTAATGTTACTGGTGTCGGTGACCGACACGGTAATTTTCTTGAGGCTCGCATTGACGTTTTCAACCTCAGTCGAAACCGTGTAGGAGCCGTTGTGCGTCCCCGGGGTGTAAGTGCTGGTAGTCGTGCCGGCGCTGAGGCTGCTGAAATCCTGCGCCCGCAGGTCCTCAAAGGTCTTTTGCGCGGCGCGCGCCATCTCCGTCGTGTTGCGCCCGGTGCCGCTCAGCACGGTGGCGACCCCGAAGAGCTGGGCGACCGAGAGCAGCCCGACGCTGGCAATGAGCATCGAGATGGTGACTTCGATCAGACTCGACCCGCGCTCACCCCTCCGCAACTGCCTGCGGCGACCCGGTTGATGTTGGTGCTTTACCTCGTTTTTCATTTCCCTTACTCCTTATGCCAGCTCTGATGACGATTCGCGGGGTTATGACCCGGCGACCTGACTGACGTTGCCCGCGATGCTGACGCGGATGGTCCGCTGGCCCGCCGAGTTCGTCATCGTGATGTCGGCGTTGTTCGTCACGGTGGCGTTTCCCGGGGCCGCATACCTGACGGTGATCGAAGTGACTCCGGAGGGCATGGCGAACGACACGCCGGGCGTCAGGTGGTAGTTGATCGTCACCGGCGTCCCGACGTCGTTGTAGCTCACGGAATAACTGCCGTCGCTGTTGAGTACGACGTCCGTGAAGGTGTCGCGCTTGATGGCCTCGGAGCGGGCGAATTCCAGCACGGAGATGAGTTCGTCGCGCGCCGTGACGAGCCGGTAAGTGTCCCGGGCGTTGCTGATGGCCGGCATCGCCATTGACGCAATAACCGCGCTCCCGGCAATCACCAGCAGCAGTTCGACGAGCGAGAAGCCGCGCCAGACGCGGCCGGTGTTCTGTCTCATGATCCTGCTCTTTCGGTGGTTCGATCCAGTCATTTTGACGCCTGCGCGACCGACAACTCCTGTCAGGTCATTTCTCCAAAAAGTTGTCATCCGGGCCCCGTTAATGCTGACGAAACACCGGGCCCGTAATGACGGGGAAGTGCAATCAGCAACCGCGAATGAATTCATCTCGTCCTCCTGCCTGCCGACTCGGTTCACCGGGCCGGTGAAACCTTCTATATTGAGTAGAGGCAAGTGTGAGGCCGCAAAGCAGGCCGGAAAGCCCGTCAGTCTGAATGAATCAGGGCCGCCGCCCGGGCGGATCGGGGCCGTCAGCTTCGCCGCCGGCTGACCGATTTTTTCGCGCACCGCTCGGTGCGCTTCACCCGGCCGCAATGCGGCCAGCGAGCTTGCGGGGAGGCAGTGCAGATCTGATGACGGCCCGCGGAGCTATGACCCGGCGACCTGACTGACGTTGCCCGCGATGCTGACGCGGATGGTCCGCTGGCCCGCCGAGTTCGTCACCGTGATGTCGGCGTTGCCCGTCACGCTGGCGCTCCCGGGCGACGAGTACGTGACGGTGATGGACGTCGCCCCGGAAGGCAGGGAGAACGTCACGCCCGGCGGCAGGTAATAGTTAAAGGTCACTGGCGTCCCGTTGTCGTTATAATTTATGGAATACGCACCGCCGGCGAGGACCACCGGCGAGGTGGTGTCACGCTTGATGGCCTGCGAACGGGCGAATTCGAGAACTGAGATGAGTTCATCGCGCGCCGTGATGAGCCGGCAGGTGTCCCGGGCGTTGCTGATGGCCGGCATCGCCATTGACGCAATGACCGCGCTCCCGGCAATCACCAGCAGTAATTCAACAAGCGAGAAGCCGCGCCAGCCGCGGCTCGAATTCTGTTTGATCATGCCGCTCTTTCGGGTCGAAAGACAATGCGGCCTGAAAAGCCTGTCGTCAGGTCGTGCCGACATAACTGAATATTCCTTCAACCTGGGCAGGGCTGTCTGAAACAATTCTGCCCTGACGTGGATTACAGCCTGGGATAAGGTGAGAAGTCGTCCTGAAATTCAGGCTCAACCGTCCGGTAAGATGGCACTGCTGTTTTCAGCGCACTGCCTGTTCCTGGGATGCATCATCGGCAACCTTCGTGCCTCCGGCCGGGTGCCCGCAACTCTCTGTATTTGAAAGCAGCCGGTTGGGGAGGGCCGTTTCATCCGGCTGAAAAATGCAGCCATCATTCATCACGAATGGTGGCGTTTCACAGCCGCCGTGGCTATCGCTCCAGTTATTTGAGTCGGCTGTTCGGACCGGCCTTCCTTCCGCCTGCCGACCGATTTTTCGCACGCCGCTCCGGCATTTCATTCTGCTACAATGCGGCGGGTGAGCTTGTAAGGAGGCAGTGCAGTTATGGCCGTGAATGGGGATATCAACAGAAAAAGGCGTCCGCGGGTCGGTCTGGCGCTGGGGGGCGGAGTCGCGCGGGGGATGGCGCACATCGGGGTGCTGCGCGAGCTGGAGAAAAACAACATCCCGGTTGACCTGATCGCCGGAACGAGCGTCGGCTCGCTGATCGGCGCCGGTTATGCCGGGGGCCTTTCGGCCGACGATCTGGAAAAGCTCGCGCGCAAAATCCGCTGGAGCGATCTGGGTCGGGTGACGGTCTCGCGCCTCGGCTTCTTCAACAGCGCGCGGATGGAAGATTACATCCGCTCGATCTTTCCCGTTCACCGGATCGAAGACATGCAGATCCCGCTCGGCGTCGTCGCGACCGACATTCAGGAAGGCAAGATGGTCGTCTTCACCGAAGGCGACGTGGCGCTCGCGGTCCGCGCCAGTTGCGCGATCCCCTGCTACTTCACGCCGGTGATGGTCAACGGGCGGATGATGGTTGACGGCGGGCTGGTCGGGCACCTGCCGGCGGCAGTGGCGCGCGGGATGGGGGCGGACATCGTGATTGCCGTTGACGTCCATTCACAGGGCCTGCCGATCCCGGCGCCGACCAACATCTTCACGATCATGTACCAGTCGCTTTCGGTGATGGGGCGCAGCTCGGTGACTTACCTTTATCAGGACGCCGACGTCGTCGTGAACCCGCAGGTCGGCCACATCCGGCCCGATGACCTCTCGAGGGCCGACGAGATGATTGCCGCCGGCGAGAAGGCGGCGCGCGAAGTCATGCACCGGATCAAACAGAAGCTCGAGCCGGAGAGGAAAGGCTTCTTCGGGCGCCTCTTCGCCCGTTCGGAAAATGACCCGCAGCGACTCAAAATGGTGAAGGGGTGACCCGGCCTGCCCTGCTGTTTTTACTCCGTTCACTTCATCCTCCCACGGTCGGTGTGCTATAAATCCCCGGCCGATGAAATCACATGCACTCAAACTGATCGTTATCTGTCTCGTCGTCATTGCGTCTGCCGCCACCAACTCCTCGTCCGTCCACGCCCAGCAGCGACCGCTGATCACCGAAGACGTTGACATCATCAAGCCGGGCGCGGTTCGCGTTGATTTCGGTTTCGACTTTGTGCAGAGCAGGGATTTCCCGCTCTCGGGACTCAACGGTGATCTGACACGCATCGGCGTGGTCAACCTGCGCGCGGGCCTCGCGCCGAATGTCGAATTCGAGGCGGGCGGCGTGATCCAGAATTTCCTGAGCATCAATCGCCAGTATCAGCCGAGCGCGACTCCGCTCAGGCTCTCCAAAGCCCCCGTCTCGACCAGCGACACCGGGGATTTTTTCCTCGCGACGAAGATCAAACTCAGGAACGAAGGCCGCCGGATACCGAGCCTCGGATTTCGCTTCGGCGTGCAGCTGCCGAATTCAAATCAGGAGCGCGGCATCGGCGTCAACCAGATCAATTTCTTTGCGACCGCGATCGCGGGCAAACATTTCGGGCGGGTGAACCTTTTCGGCAACCTCGGCCTCGGCATCCTCACGGCCCCGGTTGACCTCTTCACGCAGAACGACGTGGTGCTTTACGGGCTGGCGGCAACTTACAAGGCGAGCGACCGGCTGACGCTGGTCGGCGAAGTCAACGGCCGCCAGAACACCCGCAGCAACGCGCCGCGTGGCACCGAATCGGACGGCGAAGCCAGAATCGGCGCGCGCCTGCGGGCCGCCGGGCTCGTCTGGGATGTCGCGGGCATCAGGGGACTCAACCGCCACAGCGCCCGTAGCGGCGTCACCTTCGGCGTCAGTTACGAGACTGATCTTTTCACGCCCGCAAAGTAACTGAGGCGGGCGACCGAAGGGGGCGGCGTTTTCACTCTCCGTTCTCTTCCATCACGCGTGGCCCGCCCCAAATAAATCTTCACGCCCCGGAACTTTTCCACAAGTCGCGCGTTGACTAACCTGTCCTTTTTTTTCGAGAGAGCGCCGATTCGATATTTCCTGCTGTCAGTTGCTGCCGTCGGTTCCCGCTGAAGTACTGGAGACCGATTCCTCAATCAGCACTTGCGATTCTTATAATGTTGACTTGACCGATCAACTGTTGTTGAATGGTAGTTGTTCTGGCGAACCTCATCGCCGCTTCGCCAGACACTCGGATTCCGATCACTGGATCAGAACCTGAACCTCACTACCCTGCGGATAACTTCAAGGTAGTCCGGAGCGCCTTCCTCACGGAAGATTTTCGCGCTGCCATCTTTCCAATCCTGGCCTGACCAGAGTCAGTTGGGCACTGCCAGCAGTCCTCTTTGCCCGGAGGCGCCCGAAAGCGGGCGCGCCGCTGCCGCAGTGACCTTTATCTTTGTCCGTGACAGATGCGCCTGGCCCGGCGCGGGAGTAACAACGAATGAACACCCTCAAGTTCAAGCACAATCCTCACGCTTCCTCACTTCATCAGCAGAAACACAATTCATTATTCAATTATTGCTCCAGGCGGAGTCTGATGATCATCGCGGCGGCGGCCCTGCTGCTCGCGGCGAGCGCCCTCGCCTGGAACGAGCGCAGTCACGCCGCCGGGACTGATCATTACGGCTCCCGGCTCGCGCAGTTGTTCAGCCGCGCCAGGACCGGGGTGAATGCCGCCCTGAGTCTCGCGCCGGCCCCCGCCCCGGCGCCCCAGGCGCTTCAGATGAACATCTCCACGATCGCGGGCGGCGGTTTCGGGATCAACCTGCCGGCGAAACAGGCCCCGGTGTCCCGCCCCGTGATGGCGGCGCGCGACCCGCTGGGGCGCGGTTATTACATTGTTGACGAAGCGCTGATCAACGGCGTCACACGGTCAAGCCTCATTCGTTTTATCAACACCACCTCGCAGCCGGTTACGCTCGCAGGGGTCACAATCAGTCCGGGCAGCATCAATCTGATCGCGGGCGGGGGAGTGGATTTTCTTGACGACACGCCCGCCCCCGAATCCAACCTTGATTCCATCACCGGGATGGCGGTGGATCCGAGCGGCAATGCCGTCTATGTCAGTGTCCCCGGGCTGAACGCCATCGTCGGGATAAACGTCAGTGCGCAGAACTTCGTAATCGCCAACAAGACGATTGCCCCCGGCAAAATCCTGGCGGTCTTCTCCAACTCACTGTTTGAAGACATCCGCGCGCTGACGATGGATCCGGTCACGAAGATTTTCTACTTCATCAAAACCAATCTCGTCTACAGCCTCGATTCGTCCGGCAATCCGACCGTTTTCGCGGGCGGCGGGGCGGAAACGGGCAGCGGTTTCCCCCCGACCCAGATCTCGCTGATCTCCCCGCTCAGTCTGGCGGTGGACTCCACCGGCGCGCTCCTGATCGGAGAAGGCAAGGGGAGTCAGGCGAACCCCGGGCTGAGGGTTCGCAAAGTGAGCGGCGGCTCTCTGACCACGCTCGTCGCCCTGGCCAACTTCCCGACCGGCATGGCGGTCGCCCCTGACGGGACCATCTACGTCGCCGAGGGGAATGCCGAACAGGTCAGCCGAGTGAACGGCAATTCGCTGGTGGCGGTCGCGGGCGGCACCAAACTGCCCAGCGGCAACGGCCAGTCCTGTACCGACCTGGCTTCCGGTTGCGGCGACGGCGGCCTGGCGACCAGCGCGCTGCTCACGCTGCCTTCCGCGCCCGACGACGTTCCCTTCCAGATCGCGGCTGACAATAGCGGCGTGGTGATCCCGGGGTATTTTGTTTCCGGCTTCTCTTACAGCAACGTCCGCTACGCCAACGTCAGCAACAGCAGCCTGACGATTGCGGGGACAACCATCGGGTCGAAGAATATTGACACCATCGCCGGCAACGGCTCGGAAAACCCGTTTGACAATACCCCGGCGACCTCGGCCATTCTGGGCGAGACGCTCGGCGTGGCCGCGGACGCGAACGCGAACCTTTTTATTGCCGACTCGCAGAACGCCCGGCTGCGTTTTGTCAATCGCACCCAGCAGCCGATTGACCTTTTCCCCGGCACGCCTTCCGCCCAGACCGTGGCCGCGGGTCACATCGTGACGCTCAATAAGAACGCCGGGACGAATGACGGTCAGGTCATCAACGCCAGCCTCAGCCGCGGGCTGATGGGGATGACGAAGACGAGCAACGGCCTGTTCATTGTTGACGCGGATGACGGCGTCAAATTCCCCAACACGCCCAGCGGCAAACGCTCGGGCGTGATCAAATTCATCAACACCTCGGCCAGTGATGTCACGCTGTTCCCGAACGGCGGTGAGTCCAAGGCGATTGTCCCGCCCGGCGGGATTGCGACAGTCATCGGCGTGCCGGCGGGCACCCCCTCAAGTGTCATCATCTCAACCGAGGATGGGATCACGGCGAAAAGGGCCGTCATCTTCCCGGCCGACGTGGCGGTTGACAGCGCGGGTGTGATTTACATCGTGGATCAGAATTTCAGCAAAATTCGCACAGTTGACCCGTCCACCGGGATCGTCAACAGCCAGTCGGTCCAGCCCGATGTCGCGCCGCTCACGCTCAACAGGCCGACCGGCATCACGATCCGCTCCAACCTGATTTACATCGCGGACATGAAGAACAACCGCGTGCTGCGCCAGGGTGCGGCGGGCGGCGCGGCCTTCAGCGTGATTGCGGACAGCACGAAAGGGATCAACCGGCCCCGCGATGTCGCGGTTGACAGCGCCGGGAATGCTTTCGTCGTCAATTCCGACGTCCCCGACATCCCCAGCGGCACGGCCAAAAAGAAGCACCAGATTATGCAGATCAGCCCGAACGGCGACACGGGAGTGGTCGCCGGAACGGGGACTGCCGGATTTTCCGGGGACGGGGGGCTCGGGACAGATGCCAAGGTCAACCTGACGGGCCTCGCCGACACCAGCACCAGCCCGCAGAATAACATCGGGATCATTGCCCTGCCGGATGACAGCATCGTTTTCGCCGATGCGGAGAATTTCCGCGTTCGCATGCTGAAGCGCGCCCAGAATTTCCCGCCGGTTCTGGCGGCCATTTCCAACCAGACGATGACCGAAGGCCAGAACCTGTCGCTGACCTTCAACGCGACTGACCCGAATGGTGACCCGCTGACCTTCACCATCACGGGCAAGCCTTCATTCGGTACTTTCACTGACAATCATAACGGGACGGCGACATTGCAGTTCGCCCCCACGCTGACTGACTCGGGGACTTATAACATCATGATCATGGTCAGCGACGGGGCTCTGACCGACACCAAGTCATTCGCGCTCACGGTCAATGACAGCAACCGTCCGCCGGTCATCACCGTCAATCAGCTCAGTTCGCCGATCAGCGCGACTTCTGCGAGCGGCGCCTCGGTGCAGCTGAGCGGCACGATTTTCGACCCCGACGGGGATCCGATCACCTGGCAGTGGTTCGACGGCGCCAACCAGATCCAGGGGGCCAGCGGGACCGGCGGCACGGCAAATGTGACAGTCACGCTCAGCATCGGCTTCCACTCGATCTTCCTCCAGGCGAGCGACAACAAGGGCGGGAGCAACAGTTCGACGAGCCAGCTCGTGCAGGTCAAAGACACCGTGGCGCCCGTGATCGGCGCCATCCCGGCCAACCAGGAGTTCGAAGGCGACACCGTCGGCGGCAAGGTCTTCAACTTCAGTAACCCGACCGTCACCGACAACATTGATCAGAATCCGACGCTTCAGGTGATCGGCGTCCCGGCGGGCAACAAGTTCCCGGTCGGCACGACCACCGTGACTTTCGTTGCCAGCGATTCCGCCGGCAACCAGGCGACCAGGTCATTCACCGTGAAAGTCAACGACACCCAGAAGCCTGTGATCAGCGGGGTGCCGGCTTCGGTAACTTTTGAAGCCGACACGCTCGGCGGCAAGGTCTTCAACTTCAACAACCCGACGGCGACCGACACGGTCAGCGGCAACGTCAACGTGGTCGCCAGTGGAATACCGGCGGGCAACAAGTATCCGGTCGGCACGACCACCGTGAATTTCACCGCGACGGACGGCGTGGGTAACACGGCGACGGCTTCATTCACCGTGACGGTGACCGACACGACGAAGCCGACGATCAGCAATGTCCCGGCGAATCTGACGGTCGAAGCGACTTCGGGCCAGGGCGCGGTGGTCAATTACCCACTGCCGACGGCGACCGACATTGTGGACGGCAACGTCACGGTCATGACGGACAAGGCATCCGGCTCGACCTTCCCGATCGGCATGACGACGGTGACGTTCACCGCCAAGGACGCGCACAACAACACCGCCACCGCCAGCTTCAAGGTGACGGTGCAGGACACGACGGCTCCGGTCTTCAGCAACGTTCCGGCCAACAAGACCGTCGCGACCGGCGGCTCAAACAACAGCATTAACGTCACCTTCAACCTGCCGACCGCGACCGACGCGGTGGACGGCGCAGTGGCGGTGACGGCGAATCCGCCTTCCGGCTCGCTCTTCCCGGTCGGCACAACGACGGTGACTTTCTCCGCCCAAGATTCGCGCGGCAACAAGGCGATGACCACCTTCACGGTCACCGTCGTGACGGTCCCGCCGCCGACCATCAACGGGGTGCCGGCGGACGTGACTGTCGAGGCCACGTCCGCGGCCGGCGCGGTGGTCAATTACGTGATGCCGACGGCGGTCAGCGGTCAGGGGGCTGCGCTGCCGGTGCAGACGACGCATCCGCCGGGCACCACCTTCCCGCTCGGGATGACGACGGTCACCTTTACGGCCACCGACAACCTCTCGCTCACCACGACGGCCACGTTCAAGGTGACGGTGGTTGACACGACCCCGCCGGTCTTGAACGGCGCGACGCCGAACATCACGACCGAAGCCCCGACACCGGCGGGCGCGATCGTGAATTACAACATGCCGACGGCCGTTGACGCGGTGGACGGCGCGGTGACGGTGAATACTGACCACCCGTCGGGCTCGCTCTTCCCGATTGGCACGACGACCGTGACGCTCACGGCTCAGGACTCGCGTCAGAACAAAGCGACGCGGACCTTCACCGTCACGGTGCTGGCCGACGTCAATTACTCGATCTCGACGTTCGCGGGCAACGGGTTTTACGGCAACGGCGGCGACGGCGGTCAGGCGACGGCGGCTTCGTTCAAGCAGATTGTGGCGGTCGCGCGTGACAAGCAGGGTCGCCTCCTGATCCTCGATTCAGGCACCCGCACACTGCGCCGGGTCGAACTGGACGGCACAATCGGCATAATCGCCGGGAACGGCTCGAGCGGGAACGGCGGCGATAACAAACAGGCCACCGGCGCTTCGTTCGGGACGCTTTCCGGCGTCGCGGTTGACTCACAGGGCGTCATCTACGTCTCCGACCTGACATATAACCGCGTCCGCCGCATCGGCACCGACGGGGTCATCTCTCATTACGCCGGCGATGTGAACGGGGCGCAGGGCTCGACCGGCGACCAGGGGACGGCTGCTGGCGCGCGGCTGCGCCAGCCAAAAGGCCTGGCCGTTGATGCCGCGGACAATCTCTATATCGCCGATTCGGGCAACCACCGCATCCGCAAGATTGACGCGGTGACCAAAGTCATCACTACCGTCGCGGGCAACGGCTCGGCCGGTTACAGCGGCGACAGCGCGCTGGCAACCACGCTCAGCCTGAACAACCCGTCAGACGTCGCCGTTGACTCGCAGAACAACTTCTACATCGCCGACACGAACAATCAGCGCGTCCGCCGCGTGGACGGCTCGACTCAGGCGATGACGACGCTGGCCGGCACGGGTGTGCCGGGCTTCGGCGGCGATGACGGCCCGGCCGGCGCCGCACAGGTCAACAATCCGACCGGAGTCTCCACCGACGGCCTGGGCAACGTCTTCATTGCCGATCAGAACAACCAGCGCGTCCGCCGCGTCTCGAAGGCGACCGGCAAGATTCGGACGGTTGCGGGCAAGGGGGTGCCGGGCTTCGAGGGCGACAACGGCCCGGCCACGCTGGCGGCCCTGTCCGGCCCTGTGGCGCTCGCGAGCGACGCGGCCGGCGACAACATCTTCGTCGCCGATTCGGGCAACCTGCGCGTGCGCAAGCTCTCGACGGCGGCGGCGGTCAACCATCCGCCGGTGATCACGTCGGCCATCGGCGATCAGACGATCACCAAAGGTCAGACGATGGACATTCAACTGGCCGCCACGGACGAGGACAATGACGGCGTGACCTTCACACTCGTCAACGGCCCGGCCTTCGCGACCATCACGAATGCCAACGTCCCGCAGCGCACGGCCACGCTGCATCTGGCCCCGAACGCGGCCGGCACCTTCACCGGCATCCAGGTGAAGGCCGACGACGGCAAGGGCGGGACGGCGCTCAGCGCGGCCTTCAGCATCACGGTCAGCGACCAGCCGCCGAGCAATCACCCGCCGACGGCGAGCGCCGGCGCTCTGGCAGCGATGGTCGAAGCGACTTCGCCCGCGGGCGCGTCCGTCGCCTTGAGCGGCTCCGGCACTGATCAGGACGGCGACACGCTGAGCTTCTCGTGGAAGGACGGCGCGAATGTCATTGCCGCGACCGCCAACGCCACAGTCACGCTGGCCCTCGGCAACCACAGCATCACGCTGACGGTGTCTGACGGCAAGGGCGGGTCGGCGACGACCCCGGCACAGGCCGTCCTCGTCAAAGACTCGACGCCGCCAGTGATCAGCGGCGTACCCGCGCCGATCACCGTCACGGCGACTTCGGCGGCGGGCGCGGCGGTCAACTACACGATGCCGACGGCCAGCGATCTGGTCAGCGGCAACGTCCAGGTGATGACCGATCACGCGTCAGGCTCGACCTTCCCGGTCGGCACGACCACCGTCAAGTTCACGGCCACCGACGCCGCGAACAACAGCGCCATGCAGTCGTTCACGGTGACCGTCCTGCCACAGGGCTCCGGCGGGGATCCGACTTACCTGATCTCGACTTTCGCCGGCAACGGGCTCTCCGGCTACAGCGGCGACTTCGGTCAGGCGGCGGCGGCCGCACTCAGGCAGATCGGCGGGCTGGCCCGCGACAAGGCCGGCAACGTCTACATCGCCGACGCCACCAGTCATGTGGTGCGCCGCGTAGACACGGCTGGCGTGATCACGACCTTCGCGGGACTCGGCACCAATGGCAACACCGGCGACGGCAAGGCCGCACTCAATGCCACCTTCGGTTCGCCGTCCGGCGTGGTGGTTGATTCGCAGGGCGTCGTCTACGTCGCCGACACGGCCAACAATCGCGTCCGCCGGATCACGCCCGACGGCAAGATCGGGCACTATGTGGGCGACACGAATGGCGCGGCCGGTTACAGCGGCGACTTCGGCAGCGCTTCGAGTGCGAAGCTGCGCGGGCCGCGCGGCCTCGCCGTTGACGCGCAGGACAACCTGTACATCTGCGACGCCAGCAACCACCGCATCCGCAGGGTGGACGCCGTCACCAGAGTCATCACCACAGTCGCGGGCAATGGCAATGCCGGCTACAACGGTGACGACGCCGCGGCCACCACGCTCTACCTGAACAATCCGACCGGCGTGGCGGTGGATGCCCAGAACAACTTCTATATCGCGGATCAGGACAACAACCGCATCCGCAAAGTTGACGCCGCGACCCAGAAGATGACGACGATTGCCGGAACCGGCGGGGCCGGCGTCGGCCTCGAAGACGTCGCGGCCACGGGCGGTCTGCTCGACGGCCCGTCGGGCGTCTCGGTTGACGGCGCGGGCGACGTCTTCATCGCCGACCAGAACAACCATCGTGTCCGCCGCATCTCGAAGGCGACGGGCAGGATCAAAACTGTCGCCGGCAATGGCACGCCGGGCTTCAGCGGCGACGGCGGCCCGGCGCTCGACGCGATGCTGAATATGCCGGGGTGCGTCGTCAGCGATGAGACCGGCGATAAGGTCTTCGTCGCCGACACGGGCAACCTGCGCGTGCGCAAGCTGGCGACGGGTAACGTCCCGCCGCCACCGCCCAACAACCTGCCGGTTGTCGCCGCGATCGCGAATCAGACGCTGAACAAAGGTCAGGTGCTGGATGTTTCAATCAGCGCGACCGACGCGGACGGCGATTCCGTGTCGTTCAGCCTCATCAACGCGCCTTCCTTCGCGACGCTCACGAACGCCAACCCGGCGGCCCGCACCGCCACGCTGCATCTGGCACCGAGCGCCGCGGGGACCTTCAACGACGTGAAGGTTCAGGCGACCGACAGCAAGAACGGCACGAGCCAGAGCAATGCCTTCTCGATCACGGTCAACAACACCGGCGTCAACAATCCGCCGACGGCGGTGATTGCCGGCGGCAGCGTGGTGACCGTGACGACGAATGACCCGAGCGCTCAGCTGACCTTCAACGGCACGGGGTCGAGCGACCCTGACGGCGACTCGCTCACTTATGTGTGGTCTGAAGGCGCGAAAGGGCTCGGCACCGGGGCGATAATCAACACCACCCTTGGCGTCGGCACGCACACGGTTACGCTCACCGTGAACGACGGCAAGGGCGGCACCGGGACGGCGACGCAGACGGTCAACGTCGAGGGCTCCGGGCCGTCCACGCTCTCGCTCAATTCGATCAGCCCCACCTCGGGCCGGCAGGGGCAGACGATTGACGTGGTGCTGACTGGCACCGGCTTCAAGCAGGGCGCGACGGTCTTCTTCAGCGGTGACGGCATCACTGAAACAGTCACGTCCGTCACCGGCACGCAACTTGTCGTGAGGATCACGATTGCGCCGAACGCGCCGCTCGGCTCCAGCCTGACCAGCCGCCGCCACGTCACGGTGGTCAACCCTGACGGCGTCACTTCGACGCTCTCGCGCGTCTTCGCCGTATTCCCGAAATGAGCGCGTGAGATCACTTCATCAAGCAACACCGGGCCTGCCTGCAGGCCCGGTGTCGCCTCGTTTCACTCCCACCACATTCCGATTTCCCGCGGCGATTACGGTTCGGAGTAGTTTTTCCCGAAATATATTGAAGATTTTCGCCCGAATGATTGACAGACTATGCCGGCTGCGCTAAGTTCTACGGCGGTTCGGTCAAAGGTCGGTTCAGCAGTAGCAGCAGGCTGAGTAGTCGTGGGAAAGTGACTGGCCTAAACATCACCCGGTCATTTGACTATTTCACTGGCTGACCTTTGCGCCTCTCCTGGATTTCCTCTGAGTGGCCCCGGCCCACCCTTGACGATCAATAATCCAATGTGAGGCACCTGTGCAGACAGCGGTCATCTGCCCTGCCGGCGATCGAACTACTGATTAGTCCGTGAGATTGATCAGGTTCACTCTCTCCTTTTGTTACCAACAACTCAATCGAAATCCTGAAGAGGATGAAGCTGCAGGTTTGTCGCATCCCTGCCCGGACTTTCTTCTCCATCCCCCTCCAGGAGGAGGCCACTTATGCCAGCCCCGTTGTCCATCACCAGGTCTGCCCGCCTTGTGACGCCGGCCCCCGATCACGAGCTTCATGTCGGCGCACACACCTGCGGGCCGATCCTGCAATTTGAACTGCTTCAGGCGACCTCGGCGCTGTCGCCGGAAAGTTACGAACGTGCCGCGCGCGAGGGGCTGACCCTCGAGCGGGCGCGTGCGCTCGTCGCACGCGGCGAAGTGATCAGCGCCGGGCCGGCTATCCGGCTCTCCCGCCTGATCACAACTGACCCCCACGGGTACGACATCTTCGGCCTGTGCGGGATCAATCTGGCTGACACGCTCAGGAAGCAGATGCGCCTGCTCGGAAGCGCGCTCGGCTTCCTGCCGCGCCCCCTGCGCATTCGCCTCGCGATGTCGGCGATGCAGCGTCATAAACACCTTTTCGTCGGCAGCCGCAGCGAACTCGTCATCCACCGCGAGGGCGGTCATGTTTATGTGGGCGTCATTGACAGCATCTTCTCCGGCCGGGAAGACACGCTGATCGGCGGCAGCGAGTTGGAGCGGAGGGCGATTGAGGCCATCTTCCGCGACTTCGCTCGCGTCAGTTGCCGCATCGTCAAGGTCAAGCCCAAACGCACCCGGCTCAATGAGTCGTGGTTTGAGATCGTCAGCTCCAGCCCCTGAACTGTTCACCCGTTGACAAGGGCCGGGGGTTCAAACGTGAGGCCTCACCGCTCGCGTTTGAACCCCCGACCCTTCGTCGTCATCCCGGATTATGGCGCGGAAGCCATTACGGCCCCGGTCTTCACCGGCTCGGCTTTCGCCACCTGATGAGGTCTGACTTCCCCGACCGGGTGAATTTCCCAGGTGAGGTAAAACGTCTTTTGCCTGCCCCGCGTCCCGTCCTTCTCCTCCTGCTGCACCTGGGCAAAAACCAGCTCGGCCATTTTGTCTGCCCCGCGGGTCGGCGTGGTAATGACCTGCCGTGTGCTGGCCACGTAATTCTGTCGCTCCGGCAGGCCCATCTCGCGCCTGATCCGGTTGACGTATTCCTCGCAATCACCGGCCGTCTTCGCGCCCGGCTCGGGGTCGTGCAGTTCGAGCGCCGCGTGACACAATTCGTGCAGCAGCACGAATCCGAGGTCGAAGGCCGCCAGCACTTCTTTCTCCCCGCGCAGGTGTTTGAAATCCGCGAAATCAATCTCTATCGGCTGCGTTTCAATCTTCACTCTGGTCTGGTAGCTGATGTAAACCACCGACGTCCCCAGTCGGGCAAAAGCTATCTCCGACGAATGATCGTAACTTTGCAGCATCAGGGATTTGCGCCCCTCGATTGCCGCCAGCAGCAGTTCCCGTGCAGCCTTCGAGCCCCCGGCAATCCGCGACTGATCGCCCGGCACGAGGAAGCCGGCCTCATCGAAGTGCAGTTCCATAAAGCCTGTCTTGTTGCGCAGGCTCTCAAGGATCGCCTTCTGCTCCTGCGCCTTGAGCGGGTGCCCGTCAATGCTGTTGCGCAGGCCCGCGCGATAACGTTGCGCACTACTGGCCGGCGCTCCCGCCGCCGGAGTGCCCGCCGGGTTGCCGGGATCCGCGGCCTCCACCGAAAGCTCTGTCAGCAGGCAGACGACCAGCACGCAGATGAGCAGCACGCAACCGTTCATACTGACCGATTGCCGACCGTGCCGGGCCGCGTTAATGGCGAGTCTGATGAAAGGGCCGAAGCGAGTGATTGAAGCTCGACTGAACATATGGCGACCTCCGATAAGGAAACTGTTCCGAGTCAGCTTGAAGGTGAGGGCCGGAAAGCTGCTGAGCCGACTCACCGTGGATTACTTCAACCCGCGGGTTGATGTTCCGCGAAGCAGGGCAGGTAGTGAGGGATTCGAGGCAAAAAACAGCCTGATTTTACGGGCCCGGAAGCGCATTTGAATGGGAACGGTGTTTGTGTGGATAGGCAGTATTTACGTTATCCAATTCAGTGGAACCGGTCCGAAATTCAGCGCGGCGGAGGTCTCATAATTCAGCAGATCAGGGCAGTCTGGACATCCGTTGGATGCGTGACTAGAATCTCGGGCCGTCATCACTCGTCAGACCAGCAATCAGAAATCGCGGAGGCCACATTGAAGCAATCAACCTTCTTCGGTGTCCGTACACACGTCGCGTTGCTTCTCTCACTGCTGATTTTCATGTCCGTCGCCCCAGCCCAACCGCCGGAAACAGCGTCGCTGCCGCCGAAGTTCACTTTCCCGGCCGGCGGCCTTGAGCTGGAACGCCGCACCCAGTCGGGGTCGTTCTTCGACGTCGTCGGGCGACGCGCCGCCATGTTTGGTTATGAGAACCGCGGGATGGAGGCGTGGGTTTATCCGCTGAAAGTGGCCGACGATTTCAGGCTCTCATTCAGGCTCGAAGGCTACCCGCTGGAATTTGACGGCGCCGACATTCAGGTGCGCATTAACGTCCGCCCCGAGGCCACGACCTTCACCTACTCGCACGCTGCCTTCACCGTGCGCGAAACGATCTTCGCGCCGATTGACGAGCCGGGTCTGGTGATCCTGCTCGACGTGAGTACCGTGCTGCCGCTGCAAATCATCGGTTCGTTCCGCCCGAGCCTGCGGCTGATGTGGCCCGCCGGGCTGATGACTGGCGGCGTGGATTACGCCAGGGCCGAGCGCGCTTATTACATCGTCGAGGAATCAAACCGCTTTGTCGGCGTCGTCGGCTCGCCCGCGGCCAAAGACGTTTCGGTGATGCCTTATCAGGAAGAGCCGCGCGACGTGCCGACGCGCTTCGTGATTGACCTTCCGGCCGAGACTTTGAAGAGCCGCTTCATTCCGATCGTCATTGCCGGCAGCGTCGAAGGGCGGGCCAGAGCGCGGGAGGCTTATCAGAAGCTGCTAGGCAACGCGCGGTCGCTTTACGAAAACAATGTGGCTTATTACCGGCGGCTGGAGACTGAAACTCTGAGCGTGATTACGCCCGATGAGCGGCTGAACAAGGCTTTCGCCTGGGCGAAGGTCGGGGTTGATAAGGGCCTCGCGACCAGTCCGCTGCTCGGCACCGGACTGGTCGCGGGCTTCCGCACTTCCGGCAACAGCGAGCGGCCCGGCTTCGCCTGGTTCTTCGGGCGCGACGCGATGTGGTCGTCGCTCGCGTTCAATTCTTACGGCGATTTCGCGGCCGCGCGGACGGCTCTTGAGTTCCTGAAAAAAGTCCAGCGCGAAGACGGCAAAATCCCGCACGAGATTTCACAGGCGGCGAGTCTGATCCCGTGGTTCAGGGATTACGTCTACCCCTGGGCCAGCGCCGACGCGACGCCGCTCTACCTGATCGGCTGCGCTGATTACCTGCGCTGGAGTGGCGACCGCGAATTCATCAAAGCCGGCTGGGATTCGATTCTCAAGGCGTACCGCTTCGCAGCTTCGACGGACACGGACGGCAACGGCCTGATCGAAAACACAAAGTTCGGCCACGGCTGGGTCGAAGGCGGCAGACTCTACCCGGCGCACGAAGAGATTTATCAGCAGGGCGTCTGGGTCGAAGCCCTGCGCTCGATGGCCGCGATGGCCGAGGCGATTGGAACCGACGCACAGTTTGCCGCCGAAGCGCGCCAGCGGGCTGAAGCGGTGCGGCAAAAGATCGAAGAGACCTACTGGGTCGAAGCGCAGAAGGTTTACGCCTTCGCCACCAACCTGCCCCGCAGTGAAGAAAGCGAAGAGGAACGCAACGAGAAGAATCCGGCGGTCAAAGCGCGGATGAAGCAGTTGCGCGAGTCGCGCCTGATTGACGAGGTGACCGTGCTGCCCGCCGTGCCGATGTGGTGGCGCGTGCTTGACGAGGCCCGTGCCGACCAGATGCTCGACCGGATCGGCGGCGCGGAGATCAGCGCCGACTGGGGCGCGCGGATCATTTCAAACCGGAGCCCGATTTACGACCCGCTGAGTTACCACTACGGCTCGGTCTGGCCGCTCTTCACGGGCTGGGCCTCGATGGCGGCGTATAAATATCATCGCGCGTACATCGGCTACGACTACCTGATGGCGAACGCGCTGCTGACTTACGACAATGCGCTCGGTTATGTCACCGAGCTGCTGTCGGGCGATTTCAATCAGGCATTCGGTCGCAGCAGCCATCATCAGGTGTGGTCGTGCGCGATGGTGGTCACGCCGCTCGTGCGCGGGATGCTCGGGCTGGAAGCGGACGCGGTGAAGCACCAGATGACCTTCGCGCCGCAGCTTCCGGCGGGATGGAACAATGTGCAGATCAGAAACGTGCGGCTGGGTGAGGAGCAGTGGGACTTCAGCGTGATGAACAACGCTCTGGCTTTCGCGCGGAGCGGCGCCGTCCCGATTCGTGGCCGCCTCCTGCGGCTTGAGGCGGGCAGAAAATCCCGGGCAGGCGCTGAGGGCAAAACAACCGAGATAACCTTCGCCCCGGCTTTCCCACTCAACGCCGAAATTCGCAGTGTCCGTGTTGACGGTCGCGAGGCGAAGTTTGAGATCATCCGCCACCTCCACAATCTGACCTGTCAGGTTAAAGCCGGCCTCGGCGACAGGGCCGTCGTCGAATTTGAATACCTCCCCGGCACTGAGGTGATGGTCGAACGGATTGCGGCCGGGGTCGGTGACAACTCACGCGCCCTCAAACTGCTCAGTGTGGTTCCCGCCGACAATGAACTACAGATCAATGTCGAAGGGTTAAGCGAAACTTCTTACCTGCTGCGTCTGACCAGTCACAGGCTGATTACCAGAGCTACAGATGCCGAACTGTCCCTCCAGTCTGACGGAACATATCAGTTGCGCTTCGTGATGCCCCGCAATGAACGCGGCGGGTACACGAAGCAAACAATCAGGCTGGAATTCGGCCCCCTGCCCAAACGGTGATGGCCGTTGCTCACTGACTCAGAACATGGTGGCTGACGTAGGAAACCTGAATGGGGACTCCACCATTGACTTTCACTCTGATCAGGATCTGGTAATCATCTGGCAGCTTCGGCGGCTGGCCCGGCGGTGCGGTATTGAGGTGCGCGATCAGCTCCCTGATGTATTCCGGCCTGCTGACGTATTCCGCCGCGGCCTGGGTGCCGTAGGTGGTGATCCCGGCGAGGATGAGGAGCCGGTTTTTCCCGCTTAGTCCCTGAAGCAGGCTGATGACGGCGTAATCCTCGGCGATCTGGCTGCGTGAGGGGCCGTCCTGCTTCGCCAGATAAGTCTGCTGCTCTCCCGCCTGTGGCCTCGTGTTGACGATCCCGAAGGTATTTTTCTGCTGTTCGTCTTTCAGCGGGCGGAAGAGAAAATCCTGTTTCTGTGGCAGGTCGCGGAGAAAGAAATTTTCGGCGGGAGACCCCAGC
This sequence comes from Blastocatellia bacterium, assembly GCA_035652435.1. GTDB lineage: Bacteria > Acidobacteriota > Blastocatellia > RBC074 > RBC074 > DASRDU01. Next base: position 18,783 of record DASRDU010000063.1, on the reverse strand, counting down.
ACCACGATGTTCTCGGATTTCGTGTCGTCCCAGTTGAGCAGGAGGCTGCGTTTGACCCGGTAGGGGTGCTGCGCCCGGGCGAAGAGATCCCCGAGGAAGTACATCCCCATGACCTCACCGATGCCGGTGTAATGATCCAGCAGCGGCTCCCGGCTCTTCTCGCCGGCCTCCATGCTCTGGTTGAGCGCCGGCGAGCCGGAGCTGCCGCCGGGGGAATCCAGAGACTTGTAGAGTTTCATCCCCTCTTCGGCCGTGCCCTGAAAGAGCGTGTTGCTGAACACGACCAGCACCGGTTCCGGCGAGCGCAACAATTCCCCCCACAGCGGGGCGATCTCCTCGCGCGCGGCCGGCTCCGTTAATCCTGAGCCTGAGGTCCCTTCGGCCCTGAGCGATTCCCGACGGTAGCTGAAAACCAGCACGGCCAGAACAAGTGAGAGGACAGACAGGGAGGCCACGGCGAGTTTCAACCGGCGGAGGCTGGGGAGCTTTGGTTCGCTTGCCGGGGTGACGATCTCGGCGTCGGAATCCTCGTGGGCGGCAGACGCGTTCGTGGTCAGTTCAGCCACGGCGTGGGTGACGCCATTGGTTTTTAAGGCGGCAGTGATCTGGGTGTATGAAAAGACGGGGGTGTACTGACCCTTTGGCAGATCAATCAGAATCCGGTCAGCCTTCCCTTCCGTCGCGTAATATTCCTGCAGCTTGACCCTCAGCCTGCCGGCCTGAACGCGCACGACCGAATCAATTTTCGGGTCAAAGTCATTCCCGCGCCCGAAGACTTCCGTGGCAATGACGTATTCCTTGAGCTGGCTTTCATCGTTGTCAATGGCCCTGAGCGCGACAAAGCGGAGGAAGGCCCTGAGGTTTTCTGAGCCATGGAGTGTGCGCCCCTGCAGCACCCTGTCCAACTGCTCGACCTTTTCCTCTCTGGTAACACTCATTGAGAACCGGGGTGTTACATAGCATGTATGTAACGGGAAATGGCTTTGCTTAACACGCTGAATTCCAAGGAAGTAACCGTATTATACTTTGCGTAACTCCCAAAGCAAGCCAGCGCTACTGTATTCTCCGGATGTTCATACCCTGATTTCAGGATTTACAGTTCAGGCTGGCTTTGCTCTCACGAGGAGTTCCCCGGTTAATTAAGGGTCAGGAACCCGGAGGACATAAAACTTCGTTGCCCGACTCCTCCTGCCGGAAGACTGATCCGGGTGTTGCCTCTCCTCGTCGTTTGGATTTCCGGCGGTCGCCGTTGACCGCTGCCGGTGTCGGCCGCTTGACCCTGCTTCACGGGGGAAGTAGAATTTCTCGCGTCCGGTAAACTTACGAGACACGCCCGGCGTTGAGAACGCCGCATCCCCTGTACAGGAACGATCTTCAGGCACGACCCCGAAACGTCTCAGTCCAACTCTGACCTGAAGACGCTGCAGCTTTCTGCTGGGATAAGTACGAGCTTCTGATCACCGAGTCGGAAGTCATCTCTGCTCAGTTAATCAACTGAACATTGTTTTAGTCTGCGGGCAGCCGAACCACTGCTTCCGGTTTGCGGCCCGCCCTTCCGCGCTGCTTATTTAATTATCCGACACCAGCAGACCAGTCTTTCTGGTCAGTCACAGGAGGGATTATGTGTATGAGGACCATTGAGAAATTCTCTATCCTCGCGCTGTGCCTGTTGCTGCTCGTCGCCTTCTCGCCCGGCAGGACGCCCGGGCAGGCGGTCTACGGCAGCATCTTCGGCACGGTCACCGACCAGTCAGGCGGGGCCGTCCCCGCCGCGAAGGTGACCATTACTGAAGTCAGCAAAAACATCACCGTCACCGTCGAAACCAACGCCGACGGGAACTTCAACCAGTCGCGCCTCATCCCCGGCACTTACCGCGTCAGGGTCGAATCGCCCAGCTTCAAGGCGGCGGTGCAGGAATCGGTCGTCGTCAACGTGGACACTGCGACTCCCGTCAACTTCCAGTTGCAGGCCGGGGCCGTCACCGAACAGATCACGATCACGGCAGATGCGCCGTTACTCAAAACGGATCGCGCCGACGTGGCGACGACCTTCGAGTCACGACAGATCACCGACCTGCCGATCCTCGACCGCAATTTCACCAAGTTCATCCTGCTCACGCCCGGGACGCAGCAGCTCCAGTGGCAGCACGCCGCGAGCGAAAACCCCCAGGGGTCAACGCAGATCATGGTCAACGGCCAGCACTTCAGCGGCACCGGCTACCAGCTCGACGGCACCGAGAACCGCGACCCGATTCTCGGCATCATCGTCATCAACCCGAACTTCGAATCAATCGGTGAAACGAAGATCACCTCGCAGAATTACGACGCCGAATTCGGTCAGGCCATCGCCGGCGTGGTTTCCGTTTCTACCAGATCGGGAACCAACGACCTGCACGGCTCGGCCTTCCTCTTCCGCCAGAACGATGTCTTTCAGGCACGCAATCCCTTCTCGCAATTCCAGAAGGACCCACTCACTGGCAAGTTCATTCCCGACACGCTCAGGAATCAGTTCGGTGGTTCGCTCGGCGGGCGGATCATCAAGGACAAGCTTTTCGTCTTTGGCGACTACGAAGGGCTCCGCAGCAAGACCGGCGGGAGCAAGTTATTGACTGTGCCGACGGCGGCGGCGCGCACGGGCGACGTGAGCGCCTACGGCGTGAACATCTTTGACCCGGCGACCTCGGTCTTTGATGCCAACGGGGCCCTGACCAGCCGCACGCAGTTCTCCGGCAACAAGATTCCGACTGCCCGTCTGTCACAGCAGGCCCTCAACATCCTGAAACTGATCCCACTGCCGAACGCGCCCGGACGCCTGAACGGGACGGCTGACAACTACGTCGCTTCGGGCATTGAAGGCTTCGACAAGAACAGCTTCGACGTGCGCACTGACTACAGGGCGACCGAGAAGCTGAGCATGTTCGGCCGCTACAGCTTCGCGGATTTCACGCGCAACGGCCCGACGGCGTTCGGTCAGGGCGGTGGCGCTGAACTGGTTTCGCTCGGCGGCAGCTCAAAGGTGCGGAACCAGAGCGTGGCCTATGGCTTCGACTACGCCTGGAATCCGACGCTTGTGACGGACTTCCGCTTCGGCTTCTTCCGTTACAAGGTGAACGTGCTGCCGTTCGATTTCGGCAAGAACACTGCCGCTGATGCCGGGATCAAAGGCCTCAACCTTGACTCCTTCAGTTCCGGCCTGTTCGGCGGATTCATCAACGGCAATGGCATTCCGGACATCAACTTTGGTTCGGGCCTTGGCGTCAACCGCTGCAACTGCCCGCTCGATCAGGACGAGAACCAGTTCCAGTTCGTGAGCAACACGACGAAGTTCGTGGGCAACCACACCTTCAAGTTCGGCGTGGACGTGCGCCGCGCTTACAACCTGCGCGTGCCGAGCGACGTTCACCGCGCCGGCGAACTCACCTTCAACAATGGCCGCACGGCCAGCCCGACCGGAGGAGGACTCGGCCTGGCGACATTCCTGCTGGGCGAAGTGACGAATTTCGGTCGCTACATCAGCACCATCACGGATGCCCGCGAGCGCCAGTGGCGTCATTTCTACTACGGCCAGGATTCGTGGCGCGTGACTCCGAAGCTGACGGTCAACTACGGCCTGCGCCTCGACGTCATCAACCCGCAGTCAATCAACAAGGCCGGTAACGCGGGCTTCCTGAGCCTTGAGACCGGTCAGATCAGCACCGCCGGCGTCGGCACGACCGACCTCAACGGCAATGTGGATAACACCGTCAACTTTGCGCCGCGCCTGAGCGTGGCATACAAAGTGACGGACAGGCTGGTGATCCGTGCGGGCTATGGCCGCAGCTATGACATCGGCGTGTTCGGTTCAGTTTTCGGTCACTCGGTGACGCAGAACCTGCCGGTGCTGGCGGTGCAGCGGATTGACAACGGCCAGTTCAGAAACGCTTTCAATCTGGCTGATGGCGCTCCCGCCTTCACACAGTTCTTCGGGCTCGACAAGGCGCCGAAGGATCCGACGGCCAAGGCCAACACGTCGCTGCCCGCGAGCGGCCAGTTCTTCCTCCCGAACAACGTCTTCGCGCGCGTGCTGCCGGACAAGATGCGGCTGCCGAGCGTGGACGCTTACAACGTCACAGTCCAATACCAGCTGACCAGCAAGATGTCGGTCGAGGCCGCGTATGTTGGCAACAAGGGCACGCACGTTTTCGCGGGCGACGGCCCGGCGTTCGACGCCAATCAGGTGCCGATTGCGGGCTTCACCCCGGGGCGCAACGGGACGCTGGCCAAACCCTTCTTCCAGAAGTTCGGCTGGACGCAGGGCATTGACTTCTTCTGCAACTGCGCCGACAACCACTACGATTCGCTCCAGCTCAAACTGGACAAGCGCTTCTCGGATGGTTATTCGGTGCTGCTGCACTACACCTGGCAGCGGCAGATTCAGGAGGATGGCGGTTACTTCTTCTTCGACTCCGGCCTGAACCGCGGCCCGGCGGGCTGGCAGCGGGACCACAACTTCGTCCTGTCGCAGGTCTACGAACTGCCCTTCGGCAAGGACAAGAAGTATCTGGGCAACATTTCACGCGCCGCCGACCTGTTCGTCGGCGGCTGGCAGTTCAACTCGAACACCACGATCCAGAGCGGCCTGCCGTTCGATAACTGCTTCGACACGGGCGGCATCTCCGACACGGGAACCTGCCGACCGAACGTTAACGGTTCAGTGAAGACCGGGACTTCCCGCACCAGCAACGGGACGATCAAGTTCTTCACCGACCTGAGCGTCTTCAGCGCCCCGGCCGTCGGGACGTTCGGCAACCAGAAGCGCAACGCACTGCGCGGGCCGGGTTACTGGCGCACGGATGCGTCGCTCTTCAAGAAGTTCAAGCTGACCGAACGTGCTGAAGCGGAATTCCGCATCGAGGCGGTGAACCTCTTCAACCACGTCAACCTCGGCAACCCCGATGGCTTCATCGGCAGCTTCTCGGGCGGCAAACTCAACCCGAGCGGCGGCGCAGGGACGATCAACTCGACCGCCTACTTCGGGGCCGACCCACAACGCAACCTCCAGTTCGCGCTCAAGATCAAGTTCTGAGCCCTGAGGGCAACGAACACAGGCTGATGACAGGACCAGCCTGACAACCATCATGGGGAGCCGATTCAGGCTCCCCTGTTTTTTGTGCTATCCTTCGCTCCTCAACGGGAGGAACATCCGCGGTATGAAGTTGCTGACGAATATTTCCCTCGTGTTGCTCGTGTGTATCGCGCTGATGACCACCGCCCTCGCCCAGGGACAACCCGATCCGGTTGCGGCGACTCTCACTGAAGCCCGCGCGCTCATCACTCAGGGCAACCCGGCGGCGGCCATCGCGAAATTACAGGCGCTGCCGCAGAGCGCTGACCCGCGCGTGGCACAGCTTCTGGGCGTGGCGTTTTACACGGCGAATGATCACGTGCATGCCATTCAGAACCTGACGGCGGCAGTTGATAAGCTGCCCAAAGACTCCGCGCCCTGGCGCGAGGCGGTGCAGATTCTCGGCCTGTCACATTACATCCTTGGCCATCTGGCCGAAGCGGTTCCCTTCCTCGAACAGACGCGCGTGTGGCTGCCGAACAATAACGAACTGGCTTACGCGCTCGGGATGGCTTCGATTCAGACGCGCCAGCCTGACAAGGCGCGCGACTCATTCGCCCGGATGTTTCGCGTCGCGCCCGACTCTCCGGCGGCCCACCTGATCACGGCTCAGATGATGATCCGCGTCGAGTTTGAGGAGTTCGCTGACGCCGAACTCAAACAGGCGCTCGCCAAAGATCCGAAACTGCCGCAGGCCAATTACCTGCTCGGCCAGACGGCGATCTATAAAGGCAGACTGGATGAAGGAATCGCGCTGATGGAGAAGGAGCTGGCAGTCAATCCGGGCAGCGCGATGGCCTGGTACAAGATCGGCGATGCTTACACGCGACAACTCAAATGGGACGAGGCCATCGCGCCGCTGCAAAAATCCATCTGGCTCAACCCGTACTACAGCGGCCCGTACATCCTGCTCGGCAAGTCTTATCTGAAGAAGAAACAGCTTTCCAACGCCGAAGGCATGCTGAAGCGAGCGATTCAGTTCGACCCGAACAACAAGTCGGCGCACTACCTGCTCGGTCAGGTCTATCAGCAGACCGGCAGGGCCGAAGACGCGAAGCGCGAATTTGCGACGGCTGAGAAGTTGCAGGGTAATCTGGAGCAGCCTGAGAAATAATCAGGACTCCGACCGGACTCATTTCATCTGCCGCGCACGCTTCAGATTTTCGCGCGCGCCTTCGTGGTTCGGGTTGAGGCGCAACGCCTCCTCGAAGTGTGCGATGGCCTGAGCGAGTTTTCCCTGACGCCCCAGCAGGGCGCCGAGTTCGTTGTGAGCATCGGCGTTGCCTGGGTTGAGGCGCAACGACTGCTCATAGTGACTCACGGCCTCACCGAGCTTCCCCTGAAGCGCCAGGACGTAAGCCAGGTTGCTGTGTGCATCGGCGCTCCCGGGATTGAAATGCAGCGACTGTTCGTAATTGCTCGCGGCTTCGACGAGGTTTCCCTGCATCGCGAATGCGCTGCCCAGACTGTTGTAAGTTCCCGCGTCATCCGGCTTCACGCGCAGTATCTCACGCAGCTCCCTGATCGCCTCTTCCGTCTTCCCTTGCGCCAGGAGCAGGTTCCCAAGGTTATAACGTGCGTTGATGTAATCAGGCTTGAGGCTCAGAGCCTCGCGGTAATGAGCGATCGCCGCGTCCGCCCTGCCGAGTTCCTGAAGCGCCGCGCCGAGGTTGGTGTGCGCCGCGTAGCTGTCGGGCCGCACCTGCAGGGCTTTGTCCAGGAAGCTGATCGCCTCCTCGCGCCTGCCCGAAGCCTGCAGGACGGCGCCGAGATTGAAATGCGCGGTGAAATCAGCCGGGTACTTCCTCAGCCTCTGCCGCATCAGCGCCTCCTGCAACACAGGCCTCGCGTCTTCCTTTGCGCGCGGCAGCACCTGAATCCACAGATGTCCCATCTCATCGGTTGATTTGTTGCCGGCCACGACGCGCTTCGGCGGGTGATTCGGGTTGCGCGGATTTTCGGCTGAATTATCGTAGCTGTACCGCATCGAAATCACTGAGCCTTTTGGCAGGGAGATCGGACGCGAATATTTGTACACGGCCTGCCAGTTCAAATCCCAGTTCCTGATCCGGATCAGCCACTGCTTCGTGCCGTCGGGCAGCGTCGCGAACCCCTGAATGTCCCGGCCAAGGTAATGCGCGTGCGGGTAGACGCCCAGCACATCAACATCAACGGGCAGCGTGAAGTCATCAGTCACCACGAAATCCTTTTTACCCGGCGGAATGTCGAGCGCGCCGTCGTGTTCGAGTTGCAGTAACATCGGGAAGACGGTCTGCGGTTTGTCGGCGAAATAAAGGCCGATCTCCGCCTGAATCTTCTCCGGCCTGCCCGACGGTTGCAGGTGCATATTCAACACCAGATCGGTCCCGGGATCGCAGCGCCAAGCCATCCCGTCAGGCTCGACCCATGGGACAGTCCCCGGCTTCCAGAAGAGAAAATGGCTGTCCGGTTCGAAGGTTTCGGATTCAATCGCGACTTCCATCCCGCCGAAGCCGGGGCCGGGATCCTTTTCATCGAGACCGCGGGAGCTTCCGGTGCGATCAATCAGGATGTTCGCATGATGCACGATCTGTTTATTGCCCGGCAGGATTTCGACGGCCCTCACATACTTCGTTGACGCGACCGGGATCGGGATGACGAAGTTGCGAAAGACATCATTGCCTGAGTTCGATGCCTCAGCCGGCACAGTGTAAGCTTCAGGCATTCTGACGATCAGGTCGGGTTTGCCGAGCTGCCAGCTTTCGTTGAATTGCGGGGCCAGCGGCAAATCCTTCGGATCACCTTCCGGCGTGCCGGCGTCTACCCACTGCTGAATGAGCCGGATCTGCTCATCGCCCAGCCGGCGCTCGCCGATGAATTCGGCGTAACCCGGTTCCGGCAGCCAGGGCGGCATATAGCGGCTGCGCGTGACAGTGGCAATCTGCTTCGCGCGTTTTCTGACATCCGCAAGGCTGATCAGGCTGAACGGCCCCGAACCGCCCGGATGATGGCAGGCAGCGCAATATTCAAAGATGATCGGAGCGATGTGTTTATTGAAGGTGGGTTCGAGGGTTGAAGCCGACCGGGGGGAGGGAGTGAAGGCCATTGCACAAAAGGCAATGACAGTGGCAGTAACCAGACACGAGATGACAGCTCTGACTCGACCCATCGGCATTACTGAATGAAGCACCCAATCGCGGTAGTGGTTCTCTTCGTGACAGATCTCCCTTTGCTGATCGCTTCAAGCACCTGCTCCAGATCGCGCGTCGCCGGGGCAGGGCGCATTTTGCCGAACGCGACATAACGATCATCAATGCGCCCGCGATAAACCATCCGGAACACTGACCCGTCGGGGACGAATACGGCGACTTCAGGCGTCACCCGCACTCCGGTCAACTTCACCAGTTCGTGCCGCGGGTCGCGCAGCACGTCGGGCCAATATTCATAATCCCTGATGTGCCGGCGAATTGATTCCACCGATTCGTCAGGGCCGGGATAGACCAGCTGGAATTTCACCCCGCTCGCCACAAACTTCTCGTGCAGCTTTTTTAATTCCGGCGCATAGCGGTTTGAAATCGGGCAGTCAGTGCGCGTAAAGATGAGAACGAGTGCCCTGGCAGGGGAGACTTTGAGCGGTTCGACACGTCGCCCGTTCAAATCCACGACTTGCGATTGCCCCGGCATCGTGCCGCCGGCAAATGACAAAGTCAGGGACACAAAAATCCCCACAAGCAAAGACACGCTTTGTTCGACCCATCCCCTGACTCTCACGTTGTGGCTCCTGAAGCGATTAAGAGATGCAGCGCTATCATACTACAAAAATACCCGGGTGATGACTCGCCGCGAGACCGCATCTGCGCTATGATCTGTGGCATTATCACTGAATACAGTCGCCATCAAATCACACGCGAAAGGTGAGTCATGATTCTCTTCAAACTCAGCGCGCCGCAGGCCGGGGAAGTTGACCTCGGCAAAGTTTACGACGCGGTCGTCGTCGGCTCGGGCGCGGCGGGCGGAATGGCCGCACACACGCTGACAGCGCGCGGGATGAAGGTGCTGCTGCTCGAAGCCGGCAGGAAGCTCGACATTGACAACGAACTCAAATCCACCGAGTGGCCTTACGAACACCCGCGCCGCGGCGAGATGCCGCCGGACCGCCACGCGATTTCATTCAACGAATACACGATCCGCCAGCCGCCCTACGCCGCCAACTCGCCGTATAAAAACGTCCATTCCTACGTGCAGGCCTGGGGCGGGTCGGATTACAGCAAGAACATCGTCGTGGATGAGAAGGATCATCCCTACACCGGCACGAATTACGCTTGGGTGCGGGCGCGCCTGCTCGGGGGCAAGACGAACATCTGGGGCAGGCTGGCGCTGCGGCTCTCGGATTACGACTTCAAAGCGAAGTCGCGCGACGGTTACGGCGAAGACTGGCCGATTTCATACAAAGACATCGCGCCGTATTACGATAAGGTTGACCTGCTGCTCGGCATTTCCGGCGTGAAGGAAAATCTGCCGTACCTGCCCGACAGCATCTTCCAGCGCCCGATCAGACTCACCGATTCCGAGATCAAATTGCGCAACGGGCTGGCGAAGATGGGCCGCGTGCTGACGCCTTACCGCGCCGGGGTGGCGACCGAAAAGCTCGCCCACAACAAGTACCGCAATCGCTGTTACGGTCGCGGCGCGTGTAACCGTCGCGCCGGCGGGTGCGACATTCATGCGGCCTTCGATTCGCCGACCGGCCTGATTTACCCGGCAATGGAGACCGGCAACCTGACGCTGCGAACGAACGCGACCGTTTCCGAAGTACTCGTTGACAGCAACACCGGCCGGGCTCGCGGCGTGGCATTCATTGACACCGAAACCGGCAGGACTTACGAAGCGAAAGCGAAGGTTGTCATCCTTGCGGCTTCGACTCTCGAATCGGCCCGGCTGATGCTGCTCTCGAAATCGCGCCAGCACCCGAACGGCATCGGCAATTCGAGCGGGCACGTCGGACACAACTTCTGCGAACACATTATGGGGCCGGGCGTCACCGGTCTGGTGAAGGATCGCGTCGGCAAGCCGCGCACGCTCGATGACGGCAGGCCCGGCAGCTTTTACGTCCCGCGCTTCCGCAACCTCGCCGAACGCCACCCGGACTTCATTCGCGGCTACGGGTTCGAAGGCGGCAGCGGCACGACAATGTTTCCGGGCGAAGCGATCTCAATGCCGGGCTTCGGCAAAGGCTACAAGAAGACAGTGCGCGATTATGCCGGCGCGTTCATCGAGATGGGTGCCTTCGGCGAGGTGCTGGCGCGTTACGAAAATTACGTAGACATTGATCCGGAGGTGAAGGACCGCTGGGGCATCCCGGTGCTGCGCTTTCATTACAAGTTTGGCGATAACGAAAAGAAGATGGCCACCGACATGGCCGAATCGGCGAAGGAGATGTTCGAGGCCGCCGGAATCGAAATCCTCGACGTCAACCGCCGGGTGCTGACCGAAGGCTGGTCAATCCACGAACTCGGCACGGCGCGCATGGGCAGCGACCTTAAGACTTCGGTATTGAATCAGTTCCAGCAGTCGCACGACGTCAAAAACCTCTTCGTCGTTGACGGCAGCAGCCACGTCAACGCGGCGTGCCAGAATCCGACCTGGACGATCATGGCGCTCTGCTGGCGCTCGTGCGATTACCTGGCCGATCAACTCAAAAAAGGGGATCTGTGATGGCAGATGAAAAGAGCGCGAACGATCAGACGAATGCATCAGCCCGCGACGATGAAACAGATGTCAGCCGCCGCGAAATGCTCAAGGCCACAGCCGGCGCGCTGCTCGCCGTGCCTCTGCTGAATGCCGATGGAATGGCAACCGCATTACAAACCAAAGCCCCGCTCTTTTTCACTCCGGCGGAGTTTGCGCTGGTTGATGAGCTGACTGAGATCATCATCCCTGCCGACGAGCATTCGCCGGGCGCGCGCGCCGCCCGGGCGGCCGAATACATTGACTACCGCTTGTCCGAATCGTTCACAGATGAACCGAAAAAGCGGTGGCGCGAAGGGCTGAAGCTGGTTGATGAAATCTCGCAGCAGATGCACGGCAAAACCTTTATGCAGGCCGCGCCGGAAGAACGCATCGCGGTGGTTTCGCGCATCGCCGGGAATGAAGAGAACCCGCAGAAACCGGAAGAAAAATTCTTCGTTGAGCTGAAACGCCGCACGGCGCATGCATACTACACTTCAAAGATTGGTATTCACACCGAACTTGAATACAAGGGCAACACCTACCTGAAAGAGTTCGTCGGTGAAGATGCGAAAAAATAGTTTAGTCATTGCCGGTCTCGTCATCACCGCCCTGTCCGGACTGTTCACAGGCGCCCATCCACAATCAGGCGTCCCGCAATTCACCGACATCGCCGCTCAGGCCGGCCTCACCCAGCCGGTCATCTACGGCGGGCTCGAAAACAAAAAGTACATCATCGAAACCAACGGCTGCGGCGTGGCCTTTTACGATTACGACAACGACGGGTGGATGGACGTCTTCGTTCTGAGCGGCACGCGGCTCGAAGGTTTCCCCAAAGGTCAGGAACCCACCAACCGGCTCTACCGCAACAATCGCGACGGCACATTCACTGATGTCACGGCGAAAGCCGGTCTCGTCCGCACGGGCTGGGCTTCAGGCCTGTGCATCGGCGATTACGACAACGACGGTTACGACGATCTGTTCATCACGTACTGGGGGCAGGATGTGCTGTATCGCAACAACGGCAACGGCACTTTTACCGACGTGACGAAGAAGGCGAAGCTCGACTTCGAAGGCATTCGCTGGGGTTCGGGCTGCACCTTCATTGATTATGACCGCGACGGCAGACTCGATCTGTTTGTCTCCAACTACCTGACCTTCGATTTGAAAACTGCGCCGGTGCCCGGGGTTTCGGCCAACTGCCTGTGGAAAGGCATTCCCGTCAACTGCGGCCCGAAGGGGTTGCCCTTCGCGCGCAACCGGCTCTACCGCAACAACGGCGACGGCACTTTCACGGACGTTTCCGAAAAATCCGGCATCGGCAGAGTCTTCGAGCGTTACCCGATGACGGCAGTCGCGGCGGATTTCAACGAAGACGACTGGCCGGATATTTACGTCGCGTGCGATTCGACCGCGAGCATTCTCTATCGCAATAACCGGGACGGCACTTTCACCGACGTTGCCCTCGAAAGCGGAGTCGCTTACAACGAGGACGGGCAGCCGCAGGCTGGAATGGGGCTGGCCATCGGCGATTACAACAACGACGGCAGGCTGGATATTTTCAAAACACACTTCGCCGATGACACGCCCGTGCTGTATCGCAATCTGGGCAAGTGGCTGTTTGAGGATGCGACCTTCGCCGCCGGGTTTGGGACGGCCACAAAGTACGTCTGCTGGGGCGCGGGGATGCCTGACGTTGATAACGACGGCTGGCCCGACATCGTGTTCGTGACCGGTAACGTCTACCCGGAAGTCGAGAAGCATTTCAAGCCGTACCCCCACCGCAGCCCCCGCTTCATCTTCCGCAACCTCGGCAACGGCAGGTTTGAAGACGTCAGCAGCGGGAGCGGCCCCGGCATCACCACGCCGCATTCGAGCCGCGGCTGTGCATTTGGCGATTTCGACAACGACGGCGACATTGACGTGCTGGTAATGAATATGAACGAGCCGCCGTCATTGCTGAGGAACGATTACGCGGGCAAAAACAACTGGCTCAAGGTGAAGACAATCGGAGTTAAATCCAACCGCACCGGCTTGGGCGCGCGCGTCGTGGTCACGACCGGCGAGCGCCGGCAGACTCAGACGGTGCTGAGTCAGGCAGGCTACTATTCGCACAATGATCTGCGCCTGCACTTCGGCCTCGGCGAGAACACAAAAGCGGACCGTGTCGAGGTTTACTGGCCGAGCGGGCAGACTGATGTGGTCAGGGATGTCTCAGCCGGACAGATGATCACCTTGAAGGAAGGCGGCGGAACAGCCAAGATATCCACTTTGATGAAGCCATAACAATTTTCTGTCTACCACCTCTTGGCCCTCTTCCCGCCATGAGGCCTCATTCCAACCATCAGGTTCTTTCCCAGAGACAAATCCGAAAATCTGAATATCAATCCAGATTTATGAACGGCAGCGACCCCCCATCCAGTTTCTGTAAGGTTCAAAGCGCTGAATCCTGAAGACTTACCAAACCACATCCCTCACCTTGTCTGCTGGCATGTCATTTGCTTGATTCAGTTTCAAAGCCCGGAGGGATATTTCCAAAAATATTGATCTCTCACGGCTTCTGAATTATTTGCAAGTCCTTACTCAGGAAATTCCTTTTGTCGTATTAAGTCCAACATGCTTTTCGGCCAGTAAGTAAGTATGCCAAAGCCCGCATGTTGCCAATCCCAAGGAGAATACAAATGAAGCAAGCAAAATCAACAGGCACTCTCAGAAGTATCCTGAGCGTACTGTTTTGCACTTTACTACTCTCACTGGGTTCGCTGGTGTTTGCCCAGGAAAACACCGGAGCCATCCAGGGAACAGTAAAAGATGCAACCGGCGCTTCGATCCCCGGCGCCAAAGTGACGGCATCCAGCCCGGCGCTGGTGCGCCCACTCGATACAACTTCTGACAGCACGGGAGTCTATCGCTTCCCCAAACTGCCGGTTGGTATTTATACCGTGACCGCTTCGCAAAGCGGATTCAAAACGATCAAGAATGAAGATATCGCAGTGCAGCTCGGCGACGAAATCAGGCTTGATATCGCACTCACAGCGGGTAACGTCACCGAATCGGTGACTATCAGCGCTTCATCCGAAGCGATTGACGTGACCTCAAGCAAGAGCGCGACGAGTATCAGCGAGAGATTTATTGATACCACCCCCAAAGGGCGCACTTTCAACTCACTTCTGCAGGTCGCGCCCGGCGTGGTGTTCGACTCAAGGGCCGGCAGCATCGGCGGCGGCGTGAGCGGCACTTCCGGTAACAACCCCGGCGGCGGCGTCGGCGGTTACTCGGTCAACGGATCGAGCGGTTCAGAGAACGCTTTCATTATTGACGGCGTCGAGGTCTCGAATATCCGCAATGCGGCACTGGGGCGTGAGAGCGCGATCCCCTTCGAATTCGTCCGTGAGATTCAGGTCAAGAGCGGCGGGTTCGAGGCTGAATACGGCGGTGCGACTGGCGGCGTGGTGAACGTCGTCACCAAGAGCGGGAGCGATCAGTTCCACGGCGAAGGAGCACTGATGTTTACCAACGCCGGCCTGAACTCGCGTCCGCGTGGCTTCTGGCAGCGGAGCCCGTCCTCAGCGACGACGGCTGAATTCTTCCGCCAGAAAGAAGACGAGTACCGGACTTTCTATCCGGGCTTCTCATTCGGCGGCCCGATTCTTAAAGAGCGGCTCCACTTCTTTGCCAGCTACTTCCCGGAAGTCAACCGGACCGAACGCTCAATCAATTTCGTTTCCGGCGGAAACAAGACCACCACGAATCGGCTAATTCGTCACTTCGGTATCACCCGGCTCGACTATGCACCGACTCAGAAGATTCAGGTCAACACCTCCTTCCTGTGGACCCCGATCCGCAATGCGGGGCTGCTGACCGGTACGGATGGCCGCGTGGCACCGCCCACGAATGATCTTTCCATCGGTGGCGGCTACACCCCGGCCAAGGCTTACACGGCGTCATTCAACTACACCCCGACCTCGAAACTGATCCTGAGCGCCCGCTACGGCTACAAGTATCTCAACGATAAGGGCAACACTTACGGGCTTCCCAGTGGGGTACTCATCCTTTATCAGCAGCCGACCTCAGGGGCAAGCTATGTCGGGCCGGCAGTTCCCGCTTCAGTGGCAGGGCCGGCTGGATTCCAGAACATCAGTAACCCATTCCAGGTAATCAAGGACGTGACGACACGTCACAATGTCTATCTGGATGGCTCATATGTTGCCCGTCTCTTCGGTCAGCAGCACACCTTCAAAGCTGGCTATGCGCTCAATCGGATAGCCAATGAAGTGATAGATGATTACCCCAACGGTCGCTTCGACTTTTACTGGGGATCCGCCTTCACACGTGGCACCATCAACAGCCGCGGGACGTACGGCTACTACATCTGGGAAGACGGCGTTCGCCACAATAACGGCGCCAATAGCCGCAATCAGGGAGTCTACTTCCAAGATCAATGGCAAGTAACTCGCCGCATCACGGTTAACGCCGGCCTGCGGATCGAGAACGAATTCCTGCCGCCCTTTACCAAAACAGCTTCAAACGGAGCAAAGATTGGGAATCCGATCAGCTTCGGCTGGGGTGATAAAGTTGCCCCCCGCTTTGGCGGCGCTTGGGATGTCCTCGGCAATGGCAAATGGAAGGTCAGCGCGAGTTATGGTGTCTTCTTCGACACCATGAAGTATGAACTGGCGCGCAGTTCCTTTGGCGGCGACTACTGGCACGAGCGTGTTTACAAACTGGACGGCACCGATCTCAGTCAGGTGTCAAAAGCCAAGCCCGATGCGCTGGGTGCGCTGATCATTGATATTGACAATCGTACACAGGCGGTTGATGCCCAAGGTAATCTTGAAGGCATTGATCCGAGTATCAAAGCTACGCGCTCGCGCGAATTCACGGTCGCATCTGAACACCAGTTCCGCACGAATATGGTTTTCTCGGCACGCTACACCCGCAAGCGGCTGGGATATGCGATTGAAGACGTCGGCACCCTTGATGCGAGTGAAAGCGAAGTCTACATTATCAGTAACCCTGGTTACGGGATCCAGAATGACAAGGTCAACACCTTAAACGGGAATACCATCAACCTGAAATCAGGTCAGTCTCTGTTTCCCAAGGCTGTGCGTAACTATGACGGTCTCGAAATCCGCTTCGATCAGCGGTTCTCCGAGGGAATCCTGCGTAATCTCACCTATCAGGCGTCATACACTTACAGCCGTATCTGGGGGAATTATGCGGGTCTGGCCAACTCGGATGAGGCCGGGCGCTCTCAGCCGAACGTGAGCCGGGCGTTTGACCAGCCGTATGGCAACTTCGACTCGAAGGGCAATAACGTTTACGGATTGCTCGCGACTGATCGTCCGCACATCTTCAAGCTCTTCGGCAACTATGATTACAAGTGGAAGGCAGGAACAACAAGCCTGTCACTGTCACAGCTTGCCTACAGTGGTACACCACTGACCACTGAAGTCGTGGTTTTCGTCCCCGTCTTCATCAATGGACGTGGTGATCTTGGCCGGACACCGACCTTCACGCAGACTGACCTTCTGCTCGCTCATACATTTTCACTGTCTGAGCGGGTCAAGCTGAAACTCGATGCCAACATCACCAACCTCTTTAATCAGGGGATAGTGACTGGCAGGACAGTTCGCCTTAACCGGAATGGGCAGATCACAGTAGGCCCTCCGGGATCAGGCGCCAAAGTGACTGACCAGCAGTTCTTCACCGGTTTTGATGCATTGAGTTTCATCAATCCGGTGACCGGTGCCTCGCCAGCGCAGAATGTCATTTACAACCTCCCCTCGGCATATCAGGGGATTCGTGAAATCCGCGTGGGCATGCACCTCACGTTCTAAGCTTGTCCCCGAACAGACTTAAGTCTGTAAGGTAAAATGCACAGGCTGCTCATTCCGGAGAGTGAGCAGCCTGTTTTTTTACCTCTGCTGATTTCACCTAAACTGATTGGCTTCTTCCGCCAGCCTGACAGTCCGAAATGGTTGATTACTTCTTCGCCTTCTCTTTGGCCCTCAACTTCTCGATCATTTCCCTGACCTGATTACGATCAATGTCTTTCGCCTCCTTCAGGTACAGCTCCAGCTCCTGCCGCGCTTCATGATACTTTTCCTGCTTATTGTAAATCCCGGCCAGATAGAAATGGGCTTCGGCCACCTGTCTTCCACCTAACTGATAAGCCTTCCTGAATGCGGCTTCAGCCTGTTCGAGTGCCGGGGTGTGGCCATAAGCCAGGCCCAGCATCATATAGACGTTGGCGTTACCGGGGTCCAACTCAGCCGCCTTCCTGAGCGCATCAATGGCCTCCGTCCACCGGTCAAGCTTCAAGTATGCAACGCCGAGTGAGTACAAGCTCCTGGGCGCGGCACGATTCACTTCCACCGCATGTGTCAGCACCAGCAACGCGGCCTCGAATTCACCGCGCTTCACGTATTCAGTTCCGAGCAGCTCCAGGGCGAGGTAGTAATCAGGAAAGATTTCAATCGCCTTTCTGAGCGCGGTAACCCCTTGGTCCGACCTGTTGCCCCTGATGCTGCTCAGGCCATGCTCATACTCCGCCTGTGCGGCTTCGGGGACAGTCTGCGCGAAGACAAGCTCTCTCTGCGCGGTGTTTTCCTGACGCTTTTTAAGTTTAAGGACGAACTCAATCAGGTAAGGCTCACTGCCTCTTCCACTGAGGCGGATAGTTTGCAGTTCGTGGCGCTGCGTCTGCTCTTCGTAAGGTGTTCCCGTTGTTTCGATGCGAAACAGGTAGGTGCCTGAGCGGAGCCCTTGAATCTGGAATCGCCCTGAAGAATCAACAAACATCGTGCGAATCGGCTGGAGACTTTCATCTGTCACCGACACTCGCACTCCTGATACCGGCTGTCCGCCCTCATTCCTGACCGCGCCGATGATAGTGAAGGTTTGAAGAGTCAGGCTGTAAAAAGCACAGCTCAGCAGCAGAATCGGGAAGGTCATGGCTTTCTTCTCACATAACCCGGGCGGCCGGTTCGGTTTCAGCTCGATCAGGGCGCTTTGCCCGGTGAGTTGAGGATCATCTCGCCCGCGTTGGTGTCGAACCGCTGATAATTGCTGAACTCAAAAATCACATCCCAGTTCAACCCATCGAACAGGTCTGAACGTCCCCCGGCGTTCATGCGAATCAGGCTGGGAACCCACAGGCCGTCGGCTTGGCGCTGCTGCTGAGGTAGTGGCTCAGCCGGGTGAGACAAACGAGAGATTGTAGCGATGCAGAAAGAGTCGCAGACAAATCTCATGCATCACATCCGACTTGGAAAAAGACAAAGTCTGGCGAACGAAGCGCGCCAGCCGCTGCCGCAGGGTGTTGTTCCAGCGCTCGACGTGAGCCGTCTCACCCGAGTCCTTGCCGCAGGCCGTGTGTTGTGCGTCGGGGATGACCTTGTTGTAGGCCTCCCAGAAATCCGTGTAGCAATGGCCTGTGCGATAGCTTGCCGGGATCGCTCCCCACAGCTTGCGGCAGGTCTGCTCGCTGCGGTCGCCGATGACGCAGGCGACCACCTGCCGAGTCGCCCGAGACAGCGCGACCCAAACCCAGCGTTTGTGGTCGCGCCGGAGGACGAATGACCACAACTCATCCAGTTCAAGCGCGGTTGACTCCGGGTCGTCGGGGTCAGGCTCCAGCAGCGTCTCGCTCAGGGGCGGGAGCGCCGCCCCTTTTTTTTGAGCCAGCCGCTGACGGTGTTGCGCGCCACGCGGAAGGTGCGAGTCAGGCCACGCAACGAACTGCGCTCCTCGTAGGCGCGCAGGATCTGCTCGCGTTGTTCCGCGGTGTAGCCATTGGGTTGGGGGTCTGCACGGCTGCTCCGCTTGCAGTCCCGACACAGATAACGCTGCTTCCCGTTTTTCGTCAGGCCGTGCCTGACGATGTTCTCGCTGCCGCAGTGGTAGCACTTGATAATTTTGGTGACCATACGGGGTGAGCCTATCATCTCTCACCCGTTTGAGCCACTACC